>DASZDZ010000078.1:0-1799 GCA_035941355.1 Pseudaminobacter sp. | reverse complement strand
AAAACGATCGACGTCACCTATGCGACGGCGGAAGGCGCCGCCGGCATGCAGGGCGCCGTCGAGCGGCTATGCGAGCGGGCCGAGGCGGCGGTCGCCGGCGGCTACAACATCATCATCCTGTCGGACCGGCAGATAGGTCCGGATCGCATTGCTATTCCGGCGCTGCTGGCAACGGCGGCGGTACACCATCACCTTATCCGCAAGGGCCTGCGCACCTCGGTCGGTCTCGTCGTCGAATCGGGCGAGCCGCGCGAGGTCCATCACTTCTGCTGCCTCGCCGGTTATGGCGCGGAGGCCATCAACCCTTATCTCGCCTTCGACACGCTCACCGACATGCACAAGCGCGGCGAGATGCCGGCCGAGGTCGATGCGGGCGAGGTCGTCACGCGCTACATCAAGTCGATCGGCAAGGGCATTCTCAAGGTCATGTCCAAGATGGGCATCTCGACCTATCAGTCCTATTGCGGCGCGCAGATATTCGATGCCGTCGGCCTGAGGAGCGATTTCGTCGACAAATATTTCACTGGCACCGCGACGATGATCGAAGGCGTCGGCCTCGAAGAGATCGCGGCCGAGACGGTCGACCGCCACAGCGCGGCGTTCAGCGACGATCCGGTGCTGCGCAACGCACTGGAGGTCGGCGGCGAATATCTGTTCAGGATGCGCGGCGAGGCCCATATCTGGTCGCCCGACGCCGTCGCCTCGCTGCAGCACGCCGTGCGCCAGGGCTCGTGGGATACGTTCAAGGAATATTCCGCCCAGATCGACAGCCACACGGCGCGCGCCCAGACCATTCGCGGCCTGTTCAAGATCAAGCTCGCCGAGGAGACGGGGCGCAAGCCGGTTCCGATCGAGAAGGTCATGACGGCTGCCGATATCGTCAAGCGCTTCTCGACCGGCGCCATGTCGTTCGGCTCGATCTCCAGAGAGGCGCACACCACGCTGGCCCGCGCCATGAACCAGATCGGCGGCAAGTCGAACACCGGCGAGGGCGGAGAGGAACCGGACCGCTACCTGCCATTGCCCGGCGGCGGCAGGAACCCGGAACGCTCGGCCATCAAGCAGGTCGCCTCGGGACGGTTCGGCGTGACCGCGGAATATCTGGTGAACTCCGATGTCATGCAGATCAAGGTTGCGCAGGGTGCAAAGCCCGGCGAGGGCGGACAGCTTCCTGGGCACAAGGTCGATGCGACGATTGCCAAGGTCCGTCATTCGACACCGGGCGTCGGCCTCATCTCGCCGCCGCCGCACCACGACATCTATTCGATCGAGGATCTGGCGCAGCTGATCTACGATCTGAAGAACGTCAATCCCGAGGCCGACGTGTCGGTCAAGCTGGTGTCGGAAGTCGGCGTCGGCACGGTTGCCGCGGGTGTCTCCAAGGCGCACGCCGACGTCGTGCTGATCTCCGGCCACGACGGCGGCACCGGCGCGTCGCCATTGACCAGCATCAAGCACGGCGGCGTGCCGTGGGAGCTCGGCCTGGCCGAGACCCAGCAGACGCTGCTGCTCAACGGCCTGCGCGACCGGATCGTCGTACAGACCGATGGTCAGCTGAAGACCGGCCGGGATGTGATCGTCGCCGCGCTGCTCGGTGCGGAGGAGTTCGGTTTCGCCACCGCGCCGCTCGTGGTGTCGGGCTGCATCATGATGCGGGTCTGCCACCTGGACACCTGCCCGGTCGGCGTCGCCACCCAGAACCCGGAGCTGCGCAAGCGGTTCACCGGGCGGCCGGAGTTCGTCGTCACGTTCTTCGAGTTCCTCGCCGAGCAGGTCCGCTCCTACCTCGCCGAGCTGGG
>DASZDZ010000077.1:0-12723 GCA_035941355.1 Pseudaminobacter sp. | reverse complement strand
CGAGTTCGATCGGATAGAGTCGCAATTCAGCGAGCTGGTTATCTTGATAGCGGCTGATGGTTACAACGCTCTCATAAAAAACCGCGTCGGATTGGGGGCCTACCAATCCTTCTGCTGTCGGATATCCTTTCGCCACCTCATCGACCGTCACCTCGGCATCCGTGTCTACCCGTGGGTCTTTGCCGTATACGTCGAACATGTCAGCCCCTACCGGCGTCCGAAGGTCCTGACAGAAGAAATTCCCCAAGCTGTAAAAGATAGGACGGCCTTTGTAGATCTCGATGCCTCGCAACACATGTGGTCCATGCACGATATATGCGTCCGCTCCGGCATCGATAAGCTTGCGGGCAAACGATTGTTCGTAGTCAGGCGGTTCCAGGCTCCATTCCCCGGGCTCGTGCCCGTGATTCGTGACGATGCAGAAGTCGGAGAACTGCTTGCCCCGACGAACGTTTCGCAGAATATCGGCGACGTCACGCGAGTTAACTTCGAAGCTGTAACCGGCTTTTTCGCCCGTTTCGTATATCACCCCGCCAAGTACAACCCGGTTTGGCTCCTGTCCGGCGGGTTTGTCGCCTGGTAACACTTCGCGCACCCGTCTCAGGCACTCGAGCATCTCGGGCGGAACCACGATGCTCTTCGTCAAACGAAGGGCGTTGAGCCCTGGTCGGCCTGGCGCCTCGCCAGCGGGATCGCACGCACGAGCCATAGGCCTGAACGTTGTAGCAAATGATACCAACGCCACGCATCCGCGAGCGGTCTCTATGAAGCGAGCGGCGCCGGCTTGTGCCAGATTTTCCCCCGCACCTGCATGGACGATCCCGTTCTCATCGAGCGCCCGGCTCGTCTCGCGCATGCCTTCAAGGCCCCAGTCGAGTGTATGGTTGTTGGCGCGACCAAGCAAATTGAAGCCCATCGCTTTCAAATCAGGCCCCAGCTCCGGGACGCTGATGCAATACGCACCACCGTACTCAGCCTCCGGACTTCCTTTGAACGACCGGATATCGACGATATTCGTCTCCATGTTACCGAATGTGACATCGGCATCATGAAGAATCTTGACGAGTTCACCGAAACCAGGGTGTCGCCCCTTGGTCACTGGCCGCGCATAGAGCAGGTCTCCAACTGCTGCCATTGTGAAGCCGTCTTCGACGTTTGTGGCAATTGAACCGACCGTATCAAAGCCACCATCCTGATGGACTGGATGGTGGCTGTTTTCATGCGAATCTCTATCCATCTGATCTCCTACTTTTCGCGAGTGTCATTTGACTGTCGCCAAACATGGGTTTTCCGATACATTAGGATCGGGTCATGTGATTTAGCCACGCGCAAGCGAATGATCGCCCGCCGCAGTCGGCTGGACCGGGATGCCCATGGCCGGGGCGCGCACATGACAGGCCACGACCCGCCCGCCTTCCATCGGCACCAGAGGTGGCACTTCGATGCGGCACCGCTCGACCGCGAGCGGGCAGCGCGGGTGGAACGCACACCCGCTCGGCGGATTGATCGGACTAGGCACCTCGCCCTCGACAGGCACCTCCAGCCGAACCTGCGTGGGATCGGGCACTGGCGCTGCCGCGATCAGCGCCTCGGTGTAGGGGTGGACCGGCTTGGCAAAGAGCGCCTCGCAGGGCGCAAGCTCCACGATCCGCCCCAGATACATGACCGCAACGCGATGCCCGATATGCTCGACGACGCCGAGGTCATGTGAGATGAAGACGAAGGCGATGCCCATCTGTTGCTGGAGATCCAGAAGCAGATTCAAGATCTGTGCCTGCACGGAGACGTCAAGGGCTGACACCGCCTCGTCGGCGATGATGAGCGAGGGCTTGAGCGCCAGTGCCCGCGCGATGCCGAGCCGCTGCCGCTGGCCACCCGACAGCTCGGAAGGGAGCCTGTGCATCATCTCGGGCGACATTCCGACCTTCTGGAGAAGGTCGGCAGCAAGCGCGTTGCGCTGCTTGCTGCTGAGGCGCTCGAAATTCTCGACGGGTTCAGTGATGATCTGTCCAGCGGTGAGGCGCGGATTCAGCGACGAGTAAGGATCCTGAAAGACCATCTGCATCCTACGGCGCCACGCGTGAAGCGCGTCCTTCTTGAGGCCCGCAATATCGGTCCCGTCGATCAGCACCCGTCCGCCCGTCGGCTCCACCAGTCGCATCAGAAGCCGCGCGACAGTCGACTTGCCGCAGCCGGATTCGCCGACAATGCAGAGCGTCTCGCCCGCCTCGACGGAAAAAGATACATCTTCCACAGCCCGGATCACCGGGATGGTCTTCTTCAGGAATCCTGTACCGAGCGGATAATGCTTGGTCAGATTCTCGACTTTCAGCAGCGGACCGTTCATGCGCCCATCACCTCTTCGGCGCGCCAGCAAGCTGCGGCGTGGCTCGACCCGACATCACGCAGGGCGGGCGTCTTGTCGCGGCAAATGTCGATAGCGAACGGGCAGCGAGGAGCAAAGCTGCACCCGACAATGGGCTCGCGAAGACTTGGCACGACACCGGGTATTTCCGGAAGGCGGCGCTGTCGGCCGCGCCGCCGGTCAGGCACCGATCGCATGAGGCCTTGGGTGTAGGGATGCGCGGGACGCGCGAACAGATCTATCACGTTCGCTTGTTCTACGATCCGGCCAGCATACATAACGATCACGCGTTGGCATGTCTCGGCTACAACACCCAGATCATGCGTGATGAACATCACGGCCGTCCCCATGCGCTCTTTCAGATCGACGATGAGCCGCAGTATCTGAGCCTGGATGGTGACATCGAGCGCAGTGGTTGGCTCGTCGGCGATCAATAGTTCCGGTGAGCAGGCGAGAGCCATGGCGATCATGGCGCGCTGGCGCATCCCACCGGACATTTCGTGGGGATAGTTGTTGACGCGGCGCTCTGGGTCCGCGATGCGGACGAGACGGAGCATCTCTTCGGCTTTTGCCATCGCAACCGAGCGCGAGGCGTTGGTGTGTATCTGAACCGCCTCAGCGATCTGGTGACCGACGGTGTAAACCGGGTTCAGGCTCGTCATCGGCTCCTGAAAGATTATGGCGATCTGGTCGCCGCGGATCTGTCGCATCTCCCGATCGGACAGCTCAAGCAGGTCGCGTCCGTGAAAACGCACCTCGCCGGCGACGGTCCTGGCGGTCAGCTTCGGCAGCAGGCGAAGAATGGAGAGGGCGGTGACGCTCTTTCCGCATCCGGATTCACCGACGACGCCGAGCGTTTCGCCTGTCTTTACCTGAAAGTTGACGCCGTCCAGGGCGCGGGTGACGCTTTCTTCGCCGTAAAAGTGTGTCTTAAGGTCTCGAACCTCGAGAAGCACGTCATCCCCTGCGGATTCTCGCATTAGCATATCAACGCCTCCGCTTTGAGCGGGGATCGAACAGGTCGCGCAGTCCATCTCCAAGCACGTTGACGGCAAGGACCGTGACGGCAAGGCAGATGCCGGGGGCGAAAATCGTCATTGGCGCGATAGCGAGATAGAGTCGAGAGCTTGAAATCATGTTGCCCCAGCTCGGAATCTCGGGCGGCACGCCCACGCCTAAGAAGCTTAGCCCAGCCTCTGTCAGTATCGCATCTGCGCAGACTATGGCGCTCTGGACCATGAGCGGCGCAAACGTACTCGGGAGGATGTGTCGCCACAACACCTTCGGCAGTCGTGCGCCTCCACAGACGGCGGCCTCCACATAAGGGCGCTCCCGAACACTCAGAACCACCGAACGCACCAGACGCGTGACGCTTGGCATCTGGGGGATCGTGATGGCAACGATGAGAATGCCGATCCCGGGACCCGTCAGAGAAATAAGGGCAATGGCCAGCAGAATCGTCGGGATTGACATCAGCCCATCCATGATCCGCATGACAACGTTATCGAAGCTGCGGATGTAACCGGCCATGACGCCGATAAGGACACCGACCAGAGCCGTGCCCGCCGCCGAAGTCAATCCCACCAAAAGTGAGATCCGGGCGCCGAACACCGTTCGTGCAAAGACGTCACGGCCCAAATCATCGGTCCCGAACCACATCTCGGCGGAGGGCGGCTGAAGGCGTTTGAATGGATCCATGTTCAATGGATCGCCGGCATAAAGCGGGGCGGCGAGCGCTAGAACGATCAACAACGCCAAGAGGCCGCCACCTGCAAGGACAAGCGGATGCCGCCTTGCCAGGCGGGGAAGATCGGATACTCGCAGGCGGCCCGTCGGGACGTATTCAACTGGTGCGGAGAGGAGAGTCATATCAGTACCGGATGCGGGGATCGACCAGAGTGTAGGAAAGATCGACCGCGAGATTGATAAGGACGTACAGGCCCGAAACCAGAATGAGCACTCCTTGAATGATCGGATAGTCGCGGCTGCTGATCGCATCGACGACCAAACGACCGACACCCGGTATGTTGAACACCGTTTCCGTGATGACAACGCCAGAGATCAGACCTGCGAAACTTAGGCCGATCACCGTCAGAATCGGGGCACCCGCATTCTTCAGAGCGTGGTGGAAAAGCATGGAATATGAGGAGGCGCCCTTGGCAGCGGCAGTCCGCATATAGTCTTCCGACAGAACTTCGAGCATGCTCGCCCGCGCGATCCGGGCGATATAAGCAACGTAGGAAATGCTCAAAGTCACGGTCGGCAGGATCAGGTGCACTAGCCATGGCCCGAAGCCATGGTCGATCGGCACGTATCCCTGGACCGGTAGCCAACGCGCACTGATAGAGAACCAGTAGATGAGAAAAAAGCCGACGACAAACACCGGGACAGAAAAACCAAGTGTCGCGAATGCTGTCAGAATGCGATCAACAAGACCCCCAGCTCGCCACGCGGCAAGGATGCCGAAGGAGACCCCAATCGTCACCGACAGGATCATCGTCAGGATCGAAATGGAAATGGTCGGTTCCAACCGCTGCGAGATCAGCTGGAGAACGGGTAGCCCCTTGACAATTGAGGCGCCGAAATCGCCGCTGATCATCTCCCCCACCCAACGTATGAACTGAACCGGCAGCGGATCGTTCAGTCCCAGCCGCTCGCGGATGCCGGCGATCATCTCTGCCGTGGCATGGTTGCCGGCAATGATGGCCGCCGGGTCGCCAGGCGCCAGCCTGAGGAGCAGGAAGACCAAGATCCCGACCATCGCCATGACGGCGATGGTCGAAACGAACCTGCGTAGGATAAAGGTAGCCACCGCTGTTAGACCTTCTGCATGTTCCAAAACGCAACGTACGGCATCTCGACGAGTCCGGTGAGCGTCTTGCGGCGAGCGATTGGTGAAACAATTTGACCCAGCCGCACGTCGCCGACGAAGTCCCACCAGATCCGCTGCATCTTGCGGGCCAGTAGCTTGCGCTCTTCCAGCGTTTCGACATCCGGCCATTTGGCCCGAAGTGCCTCAAATTCGTCGTTCTTCGGCCAGCCGAACCAGGCCTTGTCGCCGCTCGCGCCTAGGAAGACTGCGGTGATCGGTTCTTGGGTGTTATCAAAATCGTCCGTGATGAAGATGCTCCAGCCGCCGCTCTCAACAGGACCCTTGTTCGCCCGGCGCGCGACAATCCCGCCCCAGTCGCTCGGTGCGAGCTCGGCATTGACCCCAATCTTTCGCAGCGTGTCCGCCAGAAGCTGCGAGGCGCTGTTGGCCTGCGCCCAAGTCGTAGGCTGGAGAATGACGATCTTCTCGCCGGCATATCCAGCCTCCTTGAACAGCTGCTTGGCTTTTTCCGGGTCGCCGCCCTTCTTGAACCAACTCGTGTTTTCGTCGTTGGAATAAGGCGTAGTGTTGCCAAATATCGAAGTGACGGGGCGGCCATATTTGGGGTCAGGGGCCGTGACCCGCAAAAACGCCTCCTGGTCGATCAAGTGAAGCATCGCTTGGCGTGCTTTCACGTTATCGAACGGCTTCTGCAGGTGGTTCATGCGCAAGCACATGTCGCTGCCCGACTTATTCATAACCTGGAGTGCAAGATCGGGGTCGCTTTCAATCGCGGAGTAAAAGTCGGCGGGTGGCAGCCGAACGAAATCGACCTCACCCGCTTGCAAGGCCGCCAAAGCCGTTTGGTTGTCGGCGATATTGTCGTAGATGACGTGATCGACCTTGACGACCTTCCCGCCGGCAAACCCGTCGGCCGGCTCCTGACGTGGTACATAGTTTTCATTGCGATCATAGGTGAAGTTCGCGCCCGGCTTGGCAAGAGCATGGTTAAACTTGAACGGCCCCGATCCGATATTCGCGGTCACCTGCTCGGTTGCGGGCCGATCCGCGTCCTTCTCGCGCATGATGAATGGGACCGGCGCCGCTAGCGTCGCCAGCAGCTCGGTCAAAACCCCCAGCGGTTCCTTGAGCGCGATCGAAAAAGTCTTGTCATCCTTTTTCGAGATATCCTTGGTTCGCGCCATGATGAGTTGTCCGCTTTGAGCCACTTGGCTCCAGCGGCGGATCGAGGCCACACAATCGGCCGCTGTGACCGGAGTGCCATCGTGCCAACTCAAGCCGTCACGGAGCTCGAAAGTATAGGTCTTCTTGTCATCGGAAACGCCCCACTTCCCCACCATTTGCGGTTGCGGAATAAGCTTGCTGTCGAGCGCGAACAGCATATCATAAATGGCCAAACCGTGGAAAACGGTGGGGTCAGTCGTCGTGAAGTACGGATCGAAGATTTGGAGGTCACCAAGCGCCATACGGACCGTCCGCGCGTCGGTTGGCGCCGTCTGCGCGCGCAGGACCGACGGGATCGACAAAGCCGCTCCAGCGGCCATGCCTACCTTAATGAGATCGCGTCGAGAGATTGTCATGTTTTATTCCCCTTTCGAGTCAACGGGGCGTCGATCCACGCCTACCTGCTTAGTAACATCGAGTCGGCTGCGACTTTTCGCGGCCCAGCAGTATGAAACTTCGATCGTCATGGCCGCACACGTACTGTCGACCAAGCTCTGAGTTAGGCACCCATCGGCAGGCGTCCATAACCCGCTCAACCCGAACGTACAGGCCGCCTCCGCTTACCATGGACCATCGCAGTGATACCGCTTTCAGCAATGTTCGCTTTGACTTGACTGATATCGAACGAAGCCAGCTTCTCAGTCAGGACTCCTGCTGTGCTTTCCACCTGGAAGCAAAGTGCGGGATTTCGGTTGAAGTCGCGATGCCACGCGATGCGCTCTTTCTCCTGTGCGCTGAATGCTTCGCCGCTGAGCACCGGCACGTTCCCAACTTTGTTGTCTATGGCACTGAGCGCCATCGTTTAGCCGATTGTTCTTCGCATGTTATTCCCAGGGAACTTTGCGTCAAATTCAGTTTGTGTATCGTTGCTATCTGGCGCCGAGATGGTGCCGGCAGCGCTTGAATGCCATGCCTCGCTTGACATACCAAAAGGACGACAAAGCCAGGTAGAGCTACCTCGCGATCGTTGTCACCTACTCGTTTTAATCGTTGCATCCTCCACTTCCTCGACTATCTGCTGGCCGAGCTTCGAAAGCCGCGTCCCGCCGCAGGCCGGGCAAGAACACGGCGCGGGGATGACAATGCGCTCGCGCGGTAGATGCTCGGGGAGCGGCTTCTTCGCCGGCCGTTTGCGCTCGAAGGCGGTGACACTGGTCGTCCTGGTCGCCGCCACCTCGGCGGCGAGGTGACCTCGCCGGCGGTGGCCTCGAGTTCCTCGAGTTGCAACTCCAATTGATCGAGCAGCCGCCGGCTGCGCTCAGCATTGGGGCCATACTGCTCGCGCCTGAGCTTGGCGATCTGCAGCTTGAGGTGCGCGATCAGAGCTTCCGTGGCCGATGCCTTGGCCTTTGCAGCGGCAAGTTCGGCGCCCATCGAAACCACCAGCGCTTTAAGCGCTTCGACATCGTCCGGCAGGGGCGAAACAGCGGCTTCCATGGCCGAAAGGAACGTATGGCCCGCCCCGTCTGCAAGGGTGTTTTTGAAGATTGCTCTGCTCAGTCTGCGTCAACGTATCCGGTCTCGGGGTCATGCCCCGGCCAAGATGGAGATTCGCGCAGCCTGGTCCTCATAATCAGCCCGGTCTCGAGCGACCGTTCACTTCGTCCAGGTTTCCAGACTGCCGTTCAACTGTCAGGCCATCTTCTTTTCACCACCGGCAGACAGGCACGCTCACCAGCTCAAATGCTGGTGAGTGCCCTGTTCCTATGCCGCCGGGATCGCCGGATCGAAACCGCGCTCCTGGCGCAGCACCGCCCAGGCAATGCGTGCGAGCTTGGCGGCCAGCGCGACCACGACAACGTTCTTGTGCGCCCGGTTCCGACAGGCTACGCGCCCAGCGCCCCAATGGCGTGTCCTGGACGATGATGCGCGGCAGCACCGCGCGAGCGCCGTGGATCAGGTTCGCTCGCAGATACCGGTTGCCGCGTTTGGATATGCCAAGCAATCGCGGCTTACCTGCGGTGGTCGCCGGCCTAGGCGTCAGGCCCAGCCAGGCGGCAAGGTCACGGCCGCGCCCGAAACTCCGTGCGTCGCCGACTGCAGCCGTCAATGCGGTGGCGTTGAGGACGCCGATACCAGGGACCGTCGAAAGGCGACGGGCCGCTTCGTCCTCGCGCGCCATATGCACAAATTCCGCATCGAAGGCCGCAATCCGTTCATCAAGGCTGCGGCATTCGGCGCGCAGGTCCTCGATCAGAACCCGCATGCGCGGCGATAGCCGGAGATCGGCCTCGTCGGCAAAGACTGAAAGCGCATCCGCCAGTTTGCGCCGCCCCTGCGGCACTACGATGCCGCGCTGCAGCAAGAGCGCCCGCAGATGGTTGATCAAACGCAGTGCGCTCCGCCACCAGACGCGAGCGGGCCCGATGCAAAGCCTGGATGTCTATTGCGCCTCGCCCTTGACCGGCACGAAGCGCATGGTCGGCCGCGTAGCCGCCTCCGCGATCGCCTCGGCATCATGGTCGTCGTTCTTGTTCGCCTTATGGGATGGCCCGCCCCTCTACGGAGCGATCGGTTAGGACTGCTCTGTCTTGGAACGAGAGTAAGCGCTGTTCCGGTGTCACCTTTCGCGCGTTGACGTGAGGGACGATGTTCGGAGCCTTTGAGGGCTTCGACACATGACGATTTCAGAGCTTACGCTTACATCCAGCGATCACGAGCCCGCGCGCCGGTTCGAGGTGTTCACGGGCTCCGGTCGGCGGCGCGAATGGCTGCCGGAGGAGAAGGTGCGGATCGTGGCGGAAAGCTACGAAGCCGGCGCGACCGTGAGCGCGGTGGCGCGGCGATACGCTTTGTCCCCGCAGCAGCTGTTCGCCTGGCGTCCGGCCGCTCGTCAGCCGTTGGCGGAAGCGCCGGCAGCACCGGAATCGTTGTTTGTTCCGGCGGTGATTGCAGCGTCGAGGCCTGAACCGGCGGCAAGGCGGCGGCGGAAGCAGAAAGCCGCCCGAGACGCCGGTGTGATCGAGCTGGAGATCGACGGCATCACCATGCGCGTTGGCCGGGGTGCGGATGCGAAGACCGTGACCGCAGTGATCCGCGCGCTGAAGGCGACGTCGTGATCGGGCCGACGGGCGCGGTCAAGGTCATGGTGGCGACGAAGCCGGTGGACTTCCGCAAGGGTGCGGAGGGGCTGGCTGCGCTGGTGCGCGAGACGATGGGCGCCGATCCGTTCAGCGGGGCCGTCTACGTCTTCCGGGCGAAGCGGACGGACCGGATCAAGCTGATCTTCTGGGACGGCACAGGCGTGTGCCTTTACGCCAAACGCCTGGAAGATGGGGAGTTCCGCTGGCCGAAAGTGCAGGACGGCGTGATGCGGCTGACGGCCGCGCAGCTGTCGGCGCTGCTCGAAGGTCTCGACTGGCGGCGGGTCCATGAAGCCCGCCGGACGCGTGTTCCGGTTCAGGCGAGCTGAGCCGCGACCAAGTGAATCAGCCTGGATTGCGCTGTCGCGGGCTGTCGGCGAATATGGTCTGATCCGCTCATGGCGATGACGGCTGACCAGCTTCCCGACGATCCGGACGCGCTGAAGGCGATGGTCCTGGCGCGCGACGTCGAGAATGCCCGGCTGATCCAGATCATCAAGGAATTGCAGCGTCATCGCTTCGGCCGTCGCGCCGAAAAGCTTCCCGAAGATCAGTTGCTGCTGGGGCTCGAAGAGGCCGAACAGATCGAGGCGTCCGGCGAGGAAGCGGCCGAGAGGGCTTCTCCGGACCAGCGACAGGCAAAGACTGCCAAACGCCGGGCCAACCGGGGCTCGCTGCCGGCGCATCTGCCTCGCGTGGAGATGGTGACGTGCCACTGATTTGTCATCCGGTGGCGATTAGAGCCTCGACCGTTTCTGTTACGCCGTGTGGCGCGGGTTGAGCAACCGGCGAAGACGCGGAGCCACCAAATAGCGCAGCGTCGGAGCCGGTTGCGGCGATGGCCTCGGCGAAATCCGCCGGGGTCTGGTAGCCAAGCGAGGAATGTGGCCTCGCGGTGTTGAAGTCCTCCCTCCATTCGGCGATGGCACTTCGGGCGTGGTCGAGGCCGAAGAACAGGCTCTCGTTCAAGAGTTCGTCACGCATTCGGCCGTTGAAGGATTCAACGTAGCCGTTTTGCATGGGCTTCCCCGGCGCGATGTAGTGCCATTCGACGCGATGATCCTTCGACCAGGCAAGGATTGCGTTCGATGTGAACTCCGTGCCGTGGTCGGAGACGATCATGTTCGGCTTGCCGCGCGCGGCGACCAGGTCCGTCAGTTCGCGAGCAACGCGTCGGCCGGAGATCGACGTGTCCGGGATCGCGGCCAGGCATTCGCGCGTTACGTCGTCGACGATGTTGAGCACGCGGAACCGTCGCCCACACGCAAACTGGTCATGGACGAAATCCAGCGACCACCGGGCATTCGGCCGTGCTTCGACCAGGATCGGCGCCCTTGTTCCGACCGCACGTCGTCGTGATCGACGCTTGCGCACTGTCAGCCCTTCCTCCCGGTAGAGCCGATAGATGCGGTTGATGCCAGACGCCTCGCCTTCACGCCGCAGCAGAATGAACAGCCGCCGGCAACCGAAGCGTCGGCGTTCGTTGGCAAGCTCGCGAAGCCTGCCACGCAGCTCCGTCTCTGGCGGTCGCCGCGACCGATAGCGGACCATCTTGCGATCGGCGCCGACGATGGAGCAGGCCCGCCGCTCCGACAGGCCCATGACGGCCTGCAGATGCGCGACAGCTTCGCGCCTGGCGGCGGGCCCTACCATTTTTTTGACAGAAGGTCCTTCAGCGCCGACGCCTCCAGCATCTGGTCGGCGAGTAGCTTCTTCAGCTTCGCGTTCTCGTCTTCCAGGGCCTTCAGGCGTTTGGCGTCGGACGCATCCATCCCGCCATACTTCGCCTTCCAGTTATACAGCGTCGCCTCGGAGATCCCGTGCTTGCGGGCCAGATCGCCCGCCTTCGCTCCCGCCTCATGCTCGCGCAAAACCGCGATGATCTGCTCTTCCGTGAACCGCTTTCGCTTCATCTGTCCGTCCTTCAAACGAGGCCGGACTCTAATCTCACATGGAGGAAAATCTCAGTGGCACGTCAATGGTCGTCGACATCGAGGACCATGCCTGCCCGGGCTGCCGCAATGGCTTGCATCGGATCGGTGAGGACGTGAGCGAGCGGCTCGACATCGTTCCGGCGCAGCTGCGTGTGATCGTCGTGCGCCGGCCCAAATATGCCTGCCGCGCCTGTGAGGACGTGGTCGTTCAGGCTCCGGCACCCGCCCGGCTGATCGAGGGCGGTTTGCCGACCGAGGCGACGGTCGCTCAGGTGCTGGTGTCCAAATATGCTGACCACTTGCCGCTCTACCGACAAGCGCAGATCTATGCCCGGCAGGGCATCAATCTCGACCGGTCCACGCTCGCCGACTGGGTCGGCCGCGCCGCCTGGCATCTGCGTCCGGTGCATGAACGCCTGCTTGGCAAGCTGAAGGCTTCGCCGAAGCTGTTCGCCGACGAAACCACGGCGCCGGTGCTCGATCCGGGCCGCGGCAAGACGAAGACTGGGCAGCTGTGGGCCTATGCCCGCGATGACCGACCATGGCAGGGGAGCGACCCGCCGGGCGTCGCCTATGTCTATGCGCCGGACCGAAAGGCCGAGCGTCCGATCGCTCATCTCGCAGGCTTCACCGGAATCCTTCAGGTCGACGGCTATGGCGGCTATCGCGTGCTGGCCGAGAAAAGCGGCGTGACGCTCGCCTTCTGCTGGGCACACGTCCGCAGGCGCTTCTATGAACTGGCAGCCGCCGGTCCCGCACCGATCGCCAGCGAGGCGCTCCGGCGCATCGCCGAGCTCTACAGGATCGAGGATGACATCCGTGGCCGGTCGGCCGACGAGCGCCGCGCAATGCGTCAGGAAAATAGCCGCGCTACCGTCGCCGATCTCGAACCCTGGCTGCGCCAGAAGCTCGGTCTGATCAGCCAGAAGACCAAGCTCGCCGAGGCGATCCGCTACACCCTCTCGCGCTGGGAAGGCCTGACCCGCTTCCTCGACGACGGCCGCATCGAGATCGACTCCAATACAGTCGAGCGCTCCATCCGTCCGATCGCGCTCAACCGGAAGAACGCCCTCTTTGCAGGCTCCGATGGCGGTGCCGAACACTGGGCAGCCGTTGCGTCGCTGATCGAAACCTGCAAACTCAATGGTGTCGAGCCGCTCGGCTATCTCGCCGATGTCCTCACCAGGATTGTCAACGGCCATCCCAATAGCCAGATCGACGAACTGCTGCCCTGGGCCTACATCCAAGCTTCCGAGCTTAAGGCCGTGGCCTGAGAACAGCGCT
>DASZDZ010000076.1:0-17737 GCA_035941355.1 Pseudaminobacter sp. | reverse complement strand
TAACTTAACGCGCCGGGCGGGGTGTCCGGGGAGGTTGTCGATGACGCTAGCCACACGTGAAGTGCAGCCGCATCTCGTCCGTTGCGACGCGATGACGATCATTGCCGTCCTGACCCGAATCCTTCCATCCCTACCAGCAACCGATCGGAGATGTTCGCGTCATGACTGTTTCACGCCTTGTGCTTGCCGCTGCTAGCTTCGCTTTCCTCACGGCGGCCGCAGCGGCCGAGCCGACCAAGTACCCGCTGACCCTCGAGAATTGCGGGGAGACGCTGACCTTCCAGAAGGCGCCTGCGTCGACCGTTACGGTCGGCCAGGCGGCGACCGAAGTGCTTTATTCACTCGGCCTAGGCGACAAGGTGACCGGCACCTCGGTCTGGTTCAACGAGGTGCTGCCTGAGTTCAACGAGGTTGACGATAAGGTCGAACGCCTGGCCGACGACGATCCGAGCTTCGAAAGCGTAGTCGCGAAGAGGCCGGAACTGGTGACCGTTCAGTTCATCTGGCATGTCGGTCCTGACGGAATCGTCGCGACCCGCACCCAGTTCCATGACGTCGACATACCGACCTATGTGCTGCCGGCCGACTGCGTCGCCAAGGACAATACGGTCGGCGTCGATGGCACGCGCAGCGAGCTCTTTTCGACCGCCACTATTCATCAGGGCATCCGCGAACTGGCGCAGATCTTCGACGTCCAGGGCAAGGGTGCGGAACTCGTGGCCCGCCTGGCGGAGCGCGAGAATGCCGCCGTCGAACGCGCCAAGGCGCTCGACCTCAAGGACGTCTCGGCGGTCTTCTGGTTCTCCAGCGCCGAGATGGACATCGACCCCTATGTCGCGGGCCGCAAGGGCGCACCGGCCTACATGATGGACAAGCTCGGCATCAAGAACATCATCGAGTCCGACGAGGAGTGGCCAGTTGTCGGTTGGGAGACCATCGCCAAGGCCAACCCGAAGCTGATCGTCATCGCCAGGATGGACCGCCGCCGTTTCCCCGCTGACGACTACGAGAAGAAGCTGGAATTCCTAAAGTCCGATCCGGTCGCGAGCCAGATGGACGCGGTCAAGAACGACCGCATCGTCGTCATGGACGCACATGCGATGGATGCGACCATCCGCACGATTGCCGGCATCGAGATGCTGTCGGAGTCGCTCAAGGATTTTGGGCTGGCACAGTGAGTCTGACCGCTTCGCAAGAGATCTACATCTCCCGCCTCGGTCGGGGGACGCTCGGTTTCGCCGCGCTCGTTGTGGCGGTGCTCGCCGGAACCTGCATCGGCGAGACGCCGATCCCTGTCTCGATCGTCCTGCAGACTCTCGCCAACAAGATCTTTGGTTCGGCCTACGTGCTCGACCCGATCGACATCGGGATCATCTGGAACTACCGGCTGCCGCGTGCGATCATTGCGGCCTGTTGCGGATCGGGCCTGGCAATCTCCGGCATGGTGCTGCAGTCGCTGCTGCGAAACGCGCTGGCGGACCCGTATCTTCTCGGCATTTCCGCCGGTGCCTCGACCGGCGCGGTGGCCGTGACTGTCGCCGGCTTGGGCGCCGGCGCGATTTCGATGTCGCTTGGAGCCTTCGCTGGCGCCGTCGCAGCCTTTGCCCTGGTGGCGATACTGGCGCGCGCGGCTGGCGGTGGCGTTACGTCGCACGGCACCGGACAGATCGTGCTCGCAGGCATAGCCGGGTCGCAGCTCTTCAACGCGCTGACCTCCTTTATCATCACCAAGTCGGCCAATGCCGAGCAAGCGCGCGGTATCACGTTCTGGCTGCTGGGCAATTTGAGCGGCGCACGGTGGCCCGACGTTTGGCTGGCGGTCCCGATAGCCCTGGTCGGGTTAGCCGCTTGCACCTGGTATGCGCGCGCTCTCGACGCTTTCGCCTTCGGCGCCGAGTCGGCGTCGTCGCTGGGAGTACCAGTTCGCAGAGTGCAGGTCGTCCTCATCGGCTTCACGGCGCTGGTGACGGCGGTGATGGTGAGCATCGTCGGCTCGATCGGCTTCGTCGGGCTTGTTATCCCGCATGCGGCGCGGTTTCTCGTCGGCGTGCGCCACGGGAGGCTGGGGCCGGCGACGGCGCTCATCGGCGCGGCGTTCCTCATCACCGCGGATGTGCTCTCACGCACCATCATTCCGGGACGGGTCCTGCCGATCGGCGTCATTACGGCACTCGTTGGAGCGCCGGCCTTCGCGGTGATCCTGATCCGCGGGCGGGGCGCGCCATGATCCTGGAAGCACACAATCTCGGCTGGTCAGTGCGAGGGAAACCGATCGTCACCGGGGTCGATCTCGTGGTGAACGAGGATGAAACGCTCGGTCTCGTCGGGCCGAACGGCTCCGGCAAGTCGACACTGATGAAACTGCTGGCAGGCATCCGACAACCGACATCAGGCGACGTTCGGGTCAAGGGTGAGGCGCTTCGCGCGATGCCGCGCCGCGCCGTCGCCCAACTGATCGCCTTTCTCGAACAACAGGCAGAGACCACTGAGGCCATCACCGTGAAAGATGCGGTCGACCTTGGCCGCACGCCGTGGCTGACGCCGCTGCAGCCATGGTCGCGGGAAGACGACCTCATCGTGGCGCAAGCGCTTGCCGACACCGACATGGAAGGGTTCGAGCGCCGTTCCTGGGCAACCCTTTCCGGTGGGGAGCGCCAGCGTGTCCACTTGGCGAGGGCGCTCGCGCAGCAGCCTGAGATCCTGCTTCTCGACGAGCCCACGAACCACCTCGATGTCCAGCACCAGCTCTCGATCCTCGACCTGGTCGCGAAACTGCCAGTCACATCGGTTGTCGCGCTGCACGATCTGAACCAGGCGCTCTCCTGCGATCGCGTCGGCGTGCTGTCTGGCGGCCGGCTCGTGGCGCTAGGCCCTCCGCACGAGGTGCTGACTGTCGAGCGGATCGGCGCGGTGTTCGGCGTTCGCGCAAGCATTCTCACCGACCCGGCAGACGGCACGCACATGTTCCGCTTCCATCCAGCTTCCTGAAAGGAAACCCATGCGCTTGCAAATTCTGACTTTGTTCCTGTCGCTGGCAACGTCGTCCGCCTGTGCGGAGACGCACGACATCAAGATGCTCAACCGCAACGAGACGGGCCCGATGGTCTACGAGCCTGACTTCGTCCAGATCGCGCCGGGGGACACCGTAAAGTTCATCGCGGCCGCAAGCGGCCACAATGCCGCGACGATCGACGGCATGGTCCCGGACGGTCACCCCGGCTTCAAAGGCAAGATCAACGAGGAGATCGAGGTCACACTCGGCCAGGAAGGCTTTTATGGCATCAAATGCTCGCCGCATGTCGGCATGGGTATGGTGATGGTTATCCGCGTCGGCGACGCCGCGCTGGAAGCTTCGTTCTTGAACGTCGACATGCCGCCGCGGGCGCACAAACGCTTCGATGAAATCCTCGCGCGAAACGGTTTCGGCAAATGATCTCTGACGAGCAGGTAGTGCCCGGAACGAACTTCGACCTCAGGGACGAGATCCATGAGTACTGGTCGCGCCGCGCAGAAACTTTCGATCTGGCTTTTGGCCACTACATCGCGCCTGGGCACGAGGCCGAAGCCTGGGCTGCCCCAATCCGCGACCAACTCGGCTCGTCGCCCCGCAAGGTCCTGGAGCTTGCCTGCGGCACCGGTGAGGTGACTCGCCTGCTGCATGACCTCGGTCATGAGGTCACCGCGCTGGATTTTTCCGATGCCATGCTGGCGAAAGCGCAAGCGAAACATGTCGGAAAACCCCGCCTGCGATTCCTCCATGCCGATGCCGGCCACACCATGGTAGCCTGATGAATCCTATGACGCAATCGTCTGCCGGTATCCGGTCTGGACGCTGACCGAGTCGGCCACGGCCTTCGCGGATTGGCTGCGCATCCTTCACCCGGGCGGGGCGGCTGCTGATCTATGACGGCGATTGGACGAAACCCAAGCCCTCCGCGCTGTGGGCGGCAAGATTGCTTTCGCTCTGGGAGCAGGTTTCGCCGGATTCTTACTACGACGGAGCTATGAGCGAGAAACACGCCGAAATCATGCGGCGGCTTCCCTTCAGCGAAGGGCTCACCTTCGACAGTCTGGCGCCCGCACGAACCTATCGCCCGAGCACAACGCAGAGGCCATGGGTTGCGCAATCGTCTGCGTACCCTTGTCTATCGCCGCTTCATCCTGATCGCCGAAAAGCCCGGCGGCTAAATCCCCGTCCAGGAGCATCTCATGAACATTCGGCCCACGCTTGCCGGTCTTGCTCTGTCCATTCTGCTGCTCCCGGCCGCAATTGCGCAGCCGACCAACTATCCGCTGACTGTGGAGAATTGCGGGCGGATACTCACGTTCGAAGCGACGCCACAAAAGGTGGTGTCGCTCGGGCAGGCCATGCATGAGATCCTTTACGCTCTCAACCTCGGACCGCGCATGACCGGGACTGCCGTTTGGTGGGTCCGATCAAGGAGAGTATGCGGTTATGAATGCCACAGTTCCCCGCATCGCTGACGAAGCCCCCAGTTTCGAGAGTGTCGTGGCTTCCAAACCGACTTTGGTCTTGTCCGAGTTCGAGTGGCACGTCGGTCCGCAGGGGGTAGTGGGAACGCGGGAGCAATTCGCCGACTTTGGCATCCAGACATATATCGCGCCCATGGACTGCACGGGAAAAGACAATTCCTCAGGAGGTAATGGAAGGCGGATCAAACCCTTCACAATGGACCAAGTCTATCAGGCGATAACTGAACTTTCGCAGATCTTTGATAACGAGGATCGCGGCAAAGTTCTGATTGCCGGCCTGCGAGCACGTGAGGCTCGGGCTCTGGCTAGCATGGCCAAGGCGAAAGATGTGCCAGTGTTCGTCTGGTTTGCCAGTCCTGAAATGGACATGGACGCCTCGGTCGCCGGCACCAACGGGGCGCCGCAATACATCCTGTCGAAGCTCAATGCCCGAAATGTCGTGAGGCAATCGCCAAATCCAACCCTGCGGTTATCGCGCTGGCCGGAATGGATCGCCGCTTCAACGTCGGTGACGACCCGCAGAAGAAGATCGACTTCCTGACCTCCGACCCCGTTGCTAGCCAGATGCCGGCGGTAAAGGCCGGACATTACTTCACTATGCGGGCGGAATCGATGAATCCCAGCATGCGTCGATCGATGGGATCGAGCTTCTAGCCGAAAAGATGGTGGAGTTCGATCTCGCCAATGAAGTTTGCAAGAGCGGGCCCATACGATGTCGCCTGGACGATGCTCGTCTAATCAAGTTCTAAGGTGCCCGTCGCAAGGATCTGACCAATCATCAAAGCGCCCTGTCCGCCAGTCACCGCTGCATCGGCCGACAGCGGCAATTCCAGCTCAGGCTGGCCGGCCAGATCGAATGCGCGCCCTGTTCCGAACCGTCGAAGCGATGCCGGTAGCTTCACGGACGGCGCTGTGTGCGCCAAGGGACAGTCAACCTGATCGACGGGCAAATTCCGCGTCGATAGTGCGTCCCGCGAAATGCATCGAGTAAGGATCTTCTGTGGCGATCCGCTTCATTTCTGGATGCGGTCGGCGCCAAACACATCATCGCGGCCGACGTCCGCGACCGCTTTGTGAACGCGTATCGTCTCGATCTTGCGGTGCGCAAGAGTCGGGCAAGGCGACGAGCCGTTGGCACGCGGGCTCCGATCCTGGTCCAGGCAAAGCCGAACGCGCGATGGTCGCTGGATTTTGTCCATGACCATTCCGCCTGTGGCCGGAGGTTCCTGCTGGCCGGCGATATCGGCGGCGCGGATGCGTCTGGATTATTCGCAGCTGATGGCTCTTCTTGCCGGGTTGGACTGGAAGAAGATCCGCCCGGCCAAGGTTAGGCGGCCGTTGTCGCTGGGTTGAAGCGTGGCTGCGGCAAGATGAATCATGGTGTTGTAATTGTTGGGAAAGCGGCTGTTTTTGTGCTCTCCTTTCCCGCATGGTTTTGCCTGCTCCCGATCTGCCGGACGACGTCGATACGCTGAAGGCGATGATCCTCGCGATGGCCAGCGGGCGTTCGCAAACGAAGCTCAGCTTGCGGCAGCGACGGCGGAGGTCGCCCGGCTGACGGCCGTCGAGAGAAGCGCCAACGAGCGGATCGCCAACCTCACGTCGATGGTGAGGTGCTGGAGCGCGCGCAATACGGCAAGCATTCCGAACGGCTGCGCCTGTCAACGCCATCAGCTAACCGCTTACGAATGAAATCGGAATGACTGGCCGGCTTCAAATCGGAATCAGTGGTCGGCTTCATCGGAATCCGCACTCCGCTGCAATCTGAAAATCGGAGACCAAAATGCCTCACACGGAAACTCGCGCGGAGAACCGCGCATGGAACCAGCGGCAGCTTGGGGTTGCGCTGAATAGCATAGTAGCAATAGTCGGTGCCTTCACGAAGTGGCAGCGGAGCGCGGCAACGCATAGAGCGATTGCAGACTTGACACCCGACCAGCTCAAGGACATCGATCATCGCGAGGTCCCTCGCCCTACGCTCACTGTCAAGGCGGGCCTCATCGCGAACCTGATGTCGATGAGATAAGGTGGGCAAGGTCCCAATGACGGTTGACCTGGCGCAACTTCCCTTTTGACGGGGTGGACGGGAACGACCATTTCCCACCCTCTAGCGCCATTGCCGCCGTGCGGCGGCAATGGATTGTCGCGACGGCGGGTACCGGGGCGGACGAGGCCGCCAGCGAAAGCCTTGCTGAAGACACCGACCAGGAGGATGCTCTTGCCGAAGAACTCGCCGAGATCGACGCCGTGTTGGCCCGCTCCAGCCGGCTGCTGGCCGGCGAAAATTTGGCGCCGCGCGTGGCGGATGGCCAGGATGTCGACACGGCAGGGCAGGGGGCGAACGCGCGGGAGGCCTTGCCGGACAGCCTCGGGCCGCTAATCCGCGCTCTTGACTGGGACGAGGACCAGCGGCTTGCCGACTGGCTCGCCGTCGTCGACGAGGTGAAAAACATGCCGGCCGTGCTGGCGGCGGTGATCGCCTGGGAGGCGTGGGCCACCGCGGAGATTGTTTCCTGCGAAACGCCTGTCTGGCGGCCGAGCAGAGTCGCGACGTCGCGCGGAAGCCGAAGGTCAAGGCGGGCCGACCGCATTCCCTGGCCAAGTCCGAGGAGGCCGGCAAACGATCTCGGTGCGACACCATTCGCGAAAGCAAGGCGATGTAGCCAGCTTGACTGCAGTTCGTCCAGCTGCGGTTCAATGCACACGGGCCACCGATCCCGAACGACGTCCCGGTATCGCTGGCGGATTTCAATGGCAAAGCCCGAGCCGCTCACTTCGCCACTCACAGCAGGCAGTCACGCACCGGCGCCCGGCGCCGCTTCGACACCGGGATATAGCGCAGCTCGTCAAGTCCTGCCTTCGTGATCCGCTCTGTACCGCACCTGGCCGCGGCGGCTGCCGCCGTCGTGACGATCGCGATGATCTTGCCGATCAGTCCCTCGGAAAGCTGGAAGATCTTTCGCGCCAGCTTCTCATCGGAAAGATCGGAAGCACGGGCGAGCGGCAAGGCGCCTTCGAGGCTGTCGAGGAGCGTGAGAAACTCCTCGCCATATTGCCACCGCTGCAACGCGAGCAGGTCGAACCGGCTCGCCATTTCGCTCGTCGCGTTGACGAAGTCGAAGACGGCGACCTCGCCGATCAGAACCGGAGAGATGTCAAACTGAGGGCCGATCCGCCTGAGGAACGCAAGAACCGCTTCGACGTCCCGGGACCGGCCTCGCAGCGCATTGTGGAAATTCGTCGAAGATCAGGATCTTGGGTTTCAGGCTGTCGAACAGATGATCGATCTGTTCGGCCTTCCGGCCGACATCTCGGCTATTGCCGACCGGCGCTCCGATCGCGCGTTCGTGACGCGTCGATGCAAGCGGTCAGCTTCGTGCTCCCACAACGTCATTCGCGCAAGCGATCCGTCGCGCCGCTCCACGGGCCGAAAACTCCCTCGTCTCCGGATCCCAGATGTAGACGTGGCTAATATCACGGATCGTATCGCACCTCGAGCCGTCCCAGACGGTCTCGCTGCGGAACCAGACCGCCCAGCCACAGCGAGTAATAGTCGAGCGCGAACATGCTGACGCCCTGCGGCGAGACGCGCCTCTCCGCCCCGGGCATGAATGCCAGCAGGACCCTCATAGGAACTTGATTGCTCGCCTGCACGAACACGCCGTAGCGCTCTGCCTCCCAGTCCTCGACCTGCGGGGAACCATGGGCCGGTGTCTCATCGAAATGCGCGGTGCCATCAATTGCCACGCTCCAGTAGCGGGCGCCGACGCCGATGTTGAACAAATCCGTGACCTTGTAGTTCAACACCGCCTCGAGTTGGACCCCATGCCCATCGTCGTCTTCAGGTTGGGGGTTGATCTTTGGGCGCAGATGGTGCCGATCTTTGCCGTCGAGCCGCGTGAACAGGAACGCCACGTCGCCAGAAAGGCTGAGTCGTTCGGTGAGTTGCGTCTGCCCGGCCAGGCCGAGTCGCAGCGAATGCAAATCGTTGTCCTGGCTGATGAGGTCGACGTTGGTCGGGACGGTTGGCGCACAAATTGCCCAGTTGGTCGCCTGCTGCGTGCAACCGAAAGCGTCGTAGCTCTCGTGCCAGAAATTGTAGCCAACAAAAGCACCGATGCGGTAGCGCGGCGAGTTCAAGAAATTATATCCAAGATCGGCGGTGAAATAGGTGACGCCGCCCCCGCGCTGATCACTGAATGTGTTTGAGTAGCCCCCACTTCCGTAAGAAGTCCTCGTCGATGAGAAAACCCTCCCTGATCCCGCCCGCACCGACGAGGCCCTTTGTCCGGCGTCAGCGCCAGTGAGACAGAATTGGCTTAACGAGGAAGGGAGGATTTCTGGCTCATCGTAGCCCTTCACAGGAGCGAAGATGAGACAGAAAGCCGGGACACCGAAACCGCCTGCAGAGACGGTCATCAAGGACATCCGCCGCGCCACCCGTAAGCAGTATGGAGCAGAAGAGAAGATCCGCGTCGTGCTGGAAGGTCTGCGCGGCGAGGAATCGATCGCGGCGCTGTGCCGACGCGAAGGGATTGCCGAGAGCCTGTATTACTACTGGTCGAAGGAATTCCTCGAGGCCGGCAAGAGCGGCTGGCAGGGGACACGGCGCGCGCCGCCACCAGCGACGAGGTCAAGGTGCTGCGCCGCGAGACGCGCGATTTGAAGGAGATCGTCGCCGAGCAGGCGCTGGAAGTGCGACTGCTCAAAAAAAGCATGATCGCGGATGGGGCCGACGAGGAATGAGATATCCCGCCTCCGAGAAGCTTGAGATCATCCGGCCCGTCGAGCAGTCGCATCTGCCGGCGCGCCGCACGCTGGAAAAGCTCGGCATTCCCCGCGCCACCTTCCACCGCTGGTATGACCGGTTCCTGAGCGGCGGTGTCGACGCGCTCGAGGATCGCCGGCCACAGCCAGGCCGGGTCTGGAACCGCATTCCCGAGGACGTGCGGGAGCGCATCATCGACCTCGCCTTGAACAGCCCGGAGCTGTCGCCGCGCGAACTGGCGGTAACGTTCACCGACGCCGAAAGCTATTTTGTCTCAGAGGCTGTTCTCCGACCCCGCGTTGAGGATCGACGACGTGAAGCTCTGGACGGTCGTCTTGTCGAAGACGTGGATCTGCGTGCGGCCTTGTCGCACGCAAAGTGACGCAGCTGCGCCTGAGTTACATAGTGCTGCTTTCTGGGGGGCTTGGATGGTTTCGACATAGACAGAAGATAAGATGCACTCATCTGGCGACCAAGATGGGTCAATGTTCGGTCTGGAACGACGGTCGGCGAATTCACAAATCATTTTTGAAAAGCCGCGCGTAGCACGGAAAAACAAAAAGGATTTGTTTCAGGGGAACGAACCATGTTGAAAAATCCGCGCTAAGAGCGGATAATTGAGCATGGTTCACGACCAACGTTCTGCCCTGTCAGCTCATATCGCCGGCCTGCTTTCCGCAGGACAGGTAGTCTTTACGAGCGAACAGGCGGAACAGGCGCTCGGCGTCGACCGCGGTGCATTCCTCGATGCGGCCGAGCGCCTTCAACGGCGCGAGGCTCTGATCAGGCCCCGGCAAGGGTTCTATGTCGCGGTGCCCCCCCAATTCGCCACCTGGGGTGCGCCGCCACCTTCATGGTACATCGATGCCCTGATGACCCACGAGCAGCAACCTTACTATGTCGGTCTGCTGAAGGCGGCCGAACTTCACGGTGCCACCCACCAGGCCGTCATGGAATTCCAGGTCATAACCGCCAAGCGCATGCCGAAAATCAAGGCCGGCCGCAATCTGATCGTCTTCTACTACCGCAAAGACATTGCAGCCGTGGAAGCCGGAATCGAGGACCGAAAAACGGATACAGGCAAAATGAAAATGTCCTCGCCCGCGCTTACAGCGCTCGATCTCCTGCGCTACCCGCAGGCAGCTGGCGGGATTGACAATGTCGCGACGGTCCTTACGGACCTTGGCGAAAAGATCGATCCTTCCCAACTCGCCGCGCTGTCGGATGCCGCCGAGCGGCCTGTCGTTCAGCGTCTCGGTCATCTGCTGGAGCGTCTGGGGCATGCTGATCGCGTCGATCCGATGCACGCGGCGCTGATGGCACGCGGCGCGGCGCCGTGGACGGAACTCGACCGGCATGAGACGCGCGATCCGGATTTCACGCCTGCACCGCAGGAGCACGACGACCGTTGGCGTGTGATCGTGCGCCGCACGCCGGAGATCGACGAATGATCCCCGCTCAGAACATCGTCGCCTGGGGTAACGTCGTTCCGTGGGCCGACCAGCGTCAGGTCGAGCAGGACCTCATCATCAGCCGCGCGCTCATCGACATCTTCAATGACGATCTCCTATCCGCTGAACTGCGTTTTCGCGGCGGCACGGCACTGAACAAGCTGCACTTCCCCGAACCGCTGCGCTACTCGGAAGACATAGATCTCGTTCGAACGACCGCAGGTCCGATCGGACCGATACTGGATCGGCTGCGGGATGTTCTCGAGCCGTGGCTCGGACGGGCGCAATTCGATCAAAGCCCGGTTGCCCCCAAATTCCGTTTCCGCGTCGAGGCGGAAGACGCAAGCGACGTTCCCATTCGTCTAAAGGTCGAAATCAACACGCGCGAAATCGAAGCGTACGACCCGCCGCAAGCCCTACCGATTCGGGTAGACAATCCGTGGTTTGCCGGTGAGACCGCGATTCCGACCTTCTCCCGGGAGGAAATGCTGGCCACCAAATTGCGGGCACTCCTGCAGCGCGACAAGGGACGTGATCTCTATGATCTTTCCCATGCCCTGGATGTGTTCGACGGGCTTGATGTTGATCGCGTGACCGATCTGTTCGGCCGTTATCTTCAGTTTGCTGGCCAATCAATATCCCGCGCCCAGGCTGAGGAACGAATGTTCGCCAAGTTCGCGAACCCAAGGCTTCTGACGGATATGCGGCCATTGCTGCCGCTGGCGCAGGCGGAGTCTTTGTTGGGCGACGCGTCCAAAGAGGCCTTCGAGCGCGTATTTGAGGGGCTGGTTACAAGAATTGCCGGCGAGGCCTGGCTCCGCACCGAGGAGATGAAAGAAAGGTTTGGGCTGGCAGGCCCGTCCGCTCAAGACGTCCCACAGCATCGTCCGGAAGAGGGTGGGGCGTAGCGCACTGTCGAACGGTCGATGGTCAGATGCGGGTCAGGAGCTGGGATCGGAAGTTTGGCCTGCTGCCAACGAGAGACCTTCGTCAAGCGGGCGTAACCGCCATCACGATCACACTCACTGGGGCATCAGCGTTCACGTTTCGTGCTTCGAAAGTCGCATAAAAGGGCAGACTGGAATTCGGTCGACAGATCGGCGCGGGAAAACATGCTCGCTGGCACGGTGGAGATCGACCATTTTCATCTCGGTGGAAGGCCCCGAACGCATCCGGATGAACCGCCTCCGGGCCCGGGGCCGGAAGTCAGGCGAATACGGATAAAGTCAGGTCATGGCCATGGTGCAGCGGCCGACCGATGCCACACCTGGCACTCCGGCCGGCGATGCACATGCCGCGGTCGTGACCGGTCTCTCGGCGCGCGCAAGCGAGCGCTTCATCGGACACAGATTGAATCCGGAGTTCATTTGATGAGCGACGATTGGAAGGCATTCATGGCTATCGGAGAGAGCTTTGCCAAGCATAAGACCGTGAAGCATTCCAGACACGAATGTGTTCGCGACACGGTCCACGCCAATTCGGTGGAGGGCTTCAATTCCCGCGTCCGGCGCACGATAGCGGGCGTCTTTCACCATAAGCCCGCAACATGCCGACTTTTATGACAACGTCTCCGCGGAACAAAATTTGCCATTGCATCGTTTTCACCAGGTAAGTTTTTTGCGACCGTTGTTTGTTGCCACATTAGCCGCTAGTTTCAGAAGGCGCAGAGAACCTGTTCCGAAAATGCAGTATCGCTTTACGAACTCGCTTCCCTATCTGCTCAACCGGGCCGATGTCCGGATCGGTGATCTGTTTTCTCAGCGCCTCGCGGAGTACGATCTTACGCTTCCGATGTATCAGGCCATGGCCGTGTTAAGACAAGAGGGGCCGCAGCGCCTGAGCGATCTCAGCGCGATGATCACGGTTGAGATCTCAACCGTGTCGCGGCTCGTCACGACGCTGAAGCGCCGAGGATTGTTGTCTCGCGAACGCCTGGAGGACAACGGCCGCACGGTACGCATCGATCTCACGGAGGCGGGCCGGCAGCTTATCGAAGAGCTGATGCCCATCGCCGCGGATATCGAGGCGATTGGGACGGGCACCTTTTCAGATTCGGAAATCGCTTGGTTCAAGAAAGCGTTGCGGCAAATCTATGGCAACTTCGCCCATATGGAGAAGAGCCCGCGGGTGCAATCTGGCGTGGGGGATTTCATAAATGTGCAAGGATCGAACAACCAATTGTGAGGTACCTTCGTGCTGCGCAAAACGGAGCAGCATCCACTTCAATGTCGGTGGTCCTTGCTTCATATGTGGAGGCACCAGGTTGGCAATGGCTCCAGTGAGCTGCTGATCGGTTGCTTTCATATGTCCGGCCTGTTTGTGCGGCGCCTTTGTCCGCTGGCCTTGATGGAAATCCGGGCGGTTTCCCTGCTTCGAGATGCCGCCGAGACGTTGCCGGTCACAGCTGGAGTTCTGGAGTCGCCGTGATCACCCGGGACTGTCAGGAATTCCGTGTGCGGGCGGGCGGTTGAACATTACGCCGCCATGGCCTTGATGAAGCGCTCGCCGAAGATGACGGCGAACTGAGCCTTGGCCATGGTCCACTCACGCGGTGGCATTTTCCACTCTTTCTCGGATCGGTTCAAGATCAGATAGAGCAGCTTGGTCGCCGCATCGTCGCTGGGGAAATGGCCCCTAGCCCTGACAGCCCGTCGAAGTTTCGAGTTCAACGCCTCTATTGAGTTCGTCGTGTAAATGATCCGGCGGACGTCGTCAGGGAACGCGAAGAATGGAATGACCTCGCCCCAGGCGCGCCGCCAGCTCTGGCCGATGGCGGGATAGCGCAGGCCCCAGGGGCCGATCTCGAACGCCGCTAGCGCCTTTTCGGCGGCATCGGCATCAACAGCGCGGTAGATTTCCTTGAGTGCGCTGGCGAGGCTCTTGCGGTCTTTCCAGGACACGAAGTCCATGGAGTTGCGCAGCAGGTGAACGATGCACGTCTGGACGATCGCCTCCGGGAACACAGCGGTGATCGCGTCCGGGAAGCCTTTCAGGCCATCGACGACGGCCAGAAGGATATCCTCTGTGCCGCGGTTCTTGAGTTCGTTCATCACCCGCAGCCAGAACTTGGCGCCTTCATTCTGCTCGAGCCACAGGCCGAGCACCTCCTTTGCGCCATCGGCGCGCACGCCCAGGGCGATGTGGATGGCCTTGTTGCGGACCATCCCTTCATCGCGGATCTTGACCCGGATCGCATCGAAGAAGACCAGCGGGTAAATCGGATCGAGCGGCCTTTGCTGCCAGGTGGCGACTTCGTCGAGCACGGCGTCCGTCACCGTTGAGATCAGGTCCGCTGACACTTCGATGCCGTACAGATCGCGCAGGTGCCCAGTGATCTCCCGGGTGCTCATGCCGCGCGCGTACATCGATACGATCTTGTCATCAAAGCCGGGAAAACGGCGCTGGTACTTGGCGATCAGCTGCGGATCGAAACTCGACTGGCGGTCACGCGGAACATCGATCTCCAGCTTGCCGGTCTCGGTCGTCACCGTCTTGCGGCCATAACCGTTGCGCGTGTTGCCAGCGTCTTCGCCGCTCGCCAGATGATGGTCCATCTCCGCGTTCAGCGTGCGCTCGGTCAGAGCCTTCTTCAGCGTATCCAGCAGGCCGCCCTGTTCGAAGGCAGCACTGGCTGCGCCTCCTGCCAGAAGCTGGTCGAGAAGATCATTCGGTATCGCAGGTTCTTTGCGTCGGGTCATAGTGGGAATCCTTTTTACCCATTATGCCCGCCCGCACACGGAATTCCTGACATGTGTGGACGCCCCGCTTGGAGCAAGAAGAATCTTTTCGGCCGACTGCTGCGCGTCGTCAGGTGCTGACATGTGTCCGGCCTCTGAAGCGGCTGTTCACGTGCCGCGGGCCCGTATGGGAGTTCGCGGACCGGATCCATAACAGTCCCGCGCGCTCTATGGCGCTTGTCAGGAATCTGGTTTTTCCGGCCCCGTCTCATTGACGTTGCGCCATACCGTCCGTTCGACCTCCTACGCTTCCAAGCCCTCGATCACACCCGCCTTATGCGGCCGCGACCGGAGCCCGATAAACTCCCCCATGAGCGAGCAAAGCCCAAGCCGTGCGCGCCATCTTGTTGGCCAGAGCCACTCTGACCAGCATCGGCGGCTTGCAACGTACCATCCGCTCAAGCCAGGTTCCTGGCACCGCACCCTTTCGTGACGCCCAGCGAGCGACAGCGCTGGCGCCTATGATCAACAGTCGCCGCAGCGTTCGTTCACCCATTCTCGATGTTCTCCCCAGCCGCTCCTTGCCGCCGGTTGATCTTTGCAGTGGCGTCAATCCGACCCAGGCAGCAAAATCGCGTCCTCGTTTGAACGTCTCGGCAGCAGGCGCGAGCGCCGTCAGAGCCGTGGCGGTGATGGCGCCAACGCCTGGAATCGTCATCAACCGGCGGGCCGCCGGGTCTTCCTTCGCACGGCGTCTGATCTCCTGATCCAGTTGCGCCACCCGCTTGTTGAGTGCGCGCAAGTTCTCGACCAGGACCACGAGGATCTGGCGCGCCGCCCCCGGCAGGTCTGATGCAGGATCATTCACCAGCGCCATGAGTTTAGCGGAATGCTGGGGTCCCTTCGCGACGACGAACCCGAATTCGGCAAGATGGCCGCGCAGGGAATTGATCACCTGCGTGCGTTGACCAACAAGGAGGTCTCGAGCTCGAAACAAAACAGCAGCCGCTTGCGCCTCTTCGCTCTTGACCGCGATAAACCTCATGGTCGGACGCTGGGCGGCTTCGCAGATCGCTTCGGCATCGGCAGCATCATTCTTTTGCCGCTTCACGAAGGGCTTCACATAGGCTGGCGCGATCAGCTTGACCAAATGGCCGAGCTTTCCGATCTCCCGACCCCAATAATGACTGCTGGCGCAGGCCTCCATCGCGACCGTGCAGGGCGCAAGGTCCGCAAAGAACGACAGAACCTGGGTTCGCCGCAACTTCTTCCGTAAAACAACGCTACCGCGCTGATCCGCCCCATGTGCCTGGAACACCTGCTTCGCAAGATCCAGCCCAATTGTGATAACCTCATTCATGGACGCCTCCTTCAAATGGTTTGCAACGCCACCACTTTGGCACGATCGTGCCGCAAAGGGGCGTCCACATGGGGTAATCGCGAGAGCGGTCACCCCAAAGCTGTCCCGACAATGGAAGGTGGTGGCTGTTCCCCGATAGGATGGAAATACGGGCTCACGACTGGACGCCGGGCCCAGGCATCGAATGGAGAACAGCCATGGAAGAATATATCGGTCTCGACGTGTCGATGAAAGAGACGGCGGTGTCGATCCGACGTGACGGAAAGCGGGTCTGGCGAGGAAAGTGCGCCTCTGATCCGAAGCTCATTGCTGAACTGATCCGCAAGCGGGCACCGGCCGTGAAGCGCGTAGTATTCGAGACTGGACCGCTGTCAGTGTGGTTCTATCATGCGCTCCGAGCCGAGGGCGTGCCCGCGATCTGCGTCGATGCCCGCCACGCTAAGGCTGCGCTTGATATGGCGTCGAACAAAACCGACGCGAACGACGCCGATGGCCTGGCACATCTCGCGGAAGTCGGCTTCTTTCGCGAGGTGCGCGTGAAAGGCTTCGACAGCATGTTGACCCGGACGCTCGTGGCGGCACGCACCCGGCTGGTCCGGATTGCCACGGAGCTTTCCAATCAGATCCGCGGAATCATGAAAACCTTCGGCCTGCTCGTTCCAGCCGGAAAGGGAAGCATCTTCGAGAAGAACGTCCGGCGCCTTCTTGCCGATCAGGACGGGCTTGCGTCCATCGTGCTGCCGATGCTGGAAGCCTGGCGCGGCATTCGCACTCGTGCCGCCGAGCTTGGGCGCCAGCTCGTCGCCGATGCACGTCAGAGCCAGGCCTGCCGCATCCTCATGTCGATTCCGGGGATCGGGGCGATCACCGCAACCTCCTTCGCCACAGCTATTGAGGATCCGGACAACTTCAAGAAGTCCCGGTCCGTGGGCGCCTGGATCGGCCTGACCACCCGCCGCTACCATCCGGAGAAGTCGACTATGACGGCCATATATCCCGCCGTGGCGATCGCCATTTGCGAAGCCTGCTCTACGAGGCAGCATCTGTCATTCTGACGCGCAGCTCAACCGGCAGCAGTTTGCGTACATGGGGTCTCCAGCTGCGGGAAAGGATTGGCTTCAAACGGGCGGCCGTCGCTGTGGCGCGGAAATTGGCGGTGATCATGCATGCCATGCTCAGAGCAGGCGAGTTCTTCGATCCAAATGCAGGAGCCGCAGCGTGAGAGCCTACGAATAGCGTTCAGCATTTGAACGCCTGAACGTCCCTGCCGGGACGTGAGCCGAGCCATTCCGTTGATGCGGTTGCACCGCTGTCTCAGCAAAGTGCGTCGTCCACATTGAAGGCTCGTCCCGCGAAGCTCCATCATGCGGCGACCAATGTCGACCGCGAAGACAACCATGCATCCGGCAGCGTCGTCTCAGTGATGAAAAGGATTGACCGCAACGCAGCGATTAGACAACCCCATCAGTCCCTGATCACCCCGATGTCCGGAACTGCCGCCAGCTGCCCGGCTCGACTTTGCCCGAGGTTCCGGAATTCGTCTTCCAGATCGAGGAGGCGACGAGCCAGCGAGCCCGCACCGCGAACGCCACTTGCGCCATCTCGGAAAGCATGCGCTGCGGATCCCCTTCCTTAAGACGGTGCGGGCATGCTTGACGACGTTGCTTACACCGGGATTGCCGACGAGCCCGAGCTGCGCGAAATGCGCCCCGGCAATGCGCTCGCCGCCATGCGCTGGCGCACCACCAGAGCCCGGGTCCAATGAACCATCAACGGTCATTCGTCCGATTCCGGTGCAGTGAAAGTGGCCGTTCCACCCTTCACCGGCATAGGGAAAAAGGAAGGTTAGAGGTGGCTCGGCAAAATTGGACAGGGTGATAAGTGGAATTTCTGCCTGAGATCGGCATGAGTGCCGGAACAGGAGAATCACGAATGAGCAGACGACCACGCCGGAACCACAGCCCGGCTTTCAAGGCGAAAGTTGCGC
>DASZDZ010000075.1:0-4661 GCA_035941355.1 Pseudaminobacter sp. | reverse complement strand
GAGAAAGCGCGCAGAGTTGGCGCGAGTTGCTCGTTGATCTGAAGGCCCGCGGGCTTTCGGTCGCACCGCACATCGCCGTCGGCGACGGCGCGCTCGGCTTTTGGAAGGCGCTTGAGGAGATTTTTCCGTCGACCCGGCATCCGGAAAAGAACAGGAGCAACTTGACTTCAAAGAGCCCAATCAGAGGGGACTCTTAGCCCCCGTCACGGCCCTTTCCATTCACCAGATGGAGCCGGCCGACGCCTAAGCGCCTATGCCTGTTCCGTAGGCAACCGGGCGTTGCCCGCAGTCGAACTGTTTCTCGACTGCTATCTGCTCACGCAGCAGCCATCCAGCCCCGCCTCCCTGTGCAGAGGAACTAAATGTTCTTCAGCGAATAGCAACTCACTATTCGGATTGATCGGCGATCAGGCCTGTATCAGTACCCAATCGGGTCGTGTCCCACTGCGTGGTGTAGGTCGGCGGTAGCCAAGCCGCTCGCGAGCGCGCCCTCAACAGCGCTGTAGCGAGCGAGCGGCTTAGCGGCGGTCATCGATGTTCTTCGGTAGGGTTGGGTTGCTGACACAACCTGATTCGAAGGAAGCACCGATGACCAACGGCATGATGAACCTGCGCACGCTCGTAGAGAAGACCCCTGACGCCGATATCTTGCGCGAGATGATCGGCTTTGCCGCTGAGCGGCTGATGGAGCTGGAGGTGGGCGCGGCCACCGGCGCGGCCCATGGCGAGAAGAACCCGCTGCGCACGGCTCAGCGCAACGGCTACCGCGACCGCGATTGGGAGACGCGGGCCGGCACGGTCGAGCTGCGCATCCCCAAGCTCAGGAAGGGCTCTTACTTCCCGAGCTTCCTGGAGCCGCGCCGCATGGCCGAGAAGGCGCTGACAGCCGTCATTCAGGAGGCCTATATCCAAGGCATCTCGACCCGTTCGGTCGACGACCTGGTCAAGGCCATGGGGATGAGCGGCGTCTCCAAAAGCCAGGTCAGTCGGCTATGCGAGGAGATCGACGGCAAGGTGAAGGCGTTCCTGGACCGGCCCATCGAAGGCGACTGGCCATACCTGTGGATCGATGCCACCTACCTCAAGGTGCGCCGCGGCGGGCGCATCGTCTCGGTGGCTGTCATCATTGCTGTCGGCGTCAACGCGGACGGCCGGCGCGAGGTGCTGGGCATGGAGGTCGGCACGTCTGAGGCCGAGCCGATCTGGACCGAGTTCATGCGTAAGCTGACGCGCCGCGGCCTGCGCGGCGTCAAGCTCGTCGTCTCCGACGCCCATGAGGGAATCAAAGCCGCGGTCTCGAAGGTGCTGTGCGCGACATGGCAGCGCTGCCGGGTCCATTTCATGAGGAACGTGCTGGCGCATGCCGGCAAGAGCGGCCGCCGCGTCGTCTCGGCCTTCATCGCCACCGCCTTCGCCCAGGAGACGGCCGAGGCCGCCAGCACCCAATGGCGCGCCGTTGCCGACCAGATCCGGCCGAAGGTGCCCAAGCTAGCCGCCATCATGGACGACGCCGAGCCCGACGTGCTGGCCTACATGACCTTCCCCGCACCGCGCCAAGCTGCATAGCACCAACCCGATCGAGCGCCTCAACGGCGAGATCAAGCGGCGCACCGAGGTCGTTGGCATCTTCCCCAATGACGGCGCCATCGTCCGCCTCGTCGGCGCGCTCCTGCTCGAACAGAACGATGAATGGGCCGTGCAGCGGGCGCGCTACATGACCCTTGAGACCATCAGCCAGATGAGCGATGATCCGCTCATCAGTCTGCCCGCAGTGGAGCGCTGATCCGTCCGGCCCATGCCGGAGAGCACGGCGACCAATGCCGTCAGCTACACCTGTATGGGGCGATGATTGTCAAGCTAGCTCCTGCTTCCTTTCGTCCATCTCCTAGTTCGGCCGATTGGCGACCATCTCCTCGCCCCGACCTCCCTTTGCTCTGGCTGCCGCGCGCAGTGACGGTCAAGGTTGGGCCGCAGGCCCGATCGCGCAGCGACTTGTCCTTGACGGTCACGAGCACGGCGGCAGGCTTGCTCGGTCGGCAGGGAGCCCGCGAGGTGCCGATAATGGATTCCGAGGCGGAGTTCGCCATAAGCAGGCGCGGGTGCCGCGCGGCAGACTTGTATTCGGTCGATCTCAGTGGATCTGAACCATGATGCAGCATGCGCATCGGTGGGCGAAGCTCCGGGGCGGCGGGCCCATTCTACGTCCGCGGTCCGATGACCATGTGTAGCTTCGGGTTGCCACCACCTCGGATCATCATTGGCAGACCCTGCTGCGGGCCAGCCAATTGGGGTGGGCGTTTGCTCTCCTCTTCCCACATGCCCCCGTCACGCCGCACGCAAACTGACGCCCTGCGGCCGCCTCGCCCGTGGTAACGAGGCGCCACAGCGCAATCACAAGCTTGCGCGCCAGCGCGACGATCATCGTCTTGCGCGTGGCTTTGCGGCCGTCGGCCGTGCGCGTATGGAACCATTGGACGAGGGCACTGTCCTTCTGGAAGAGGAGAAAGCGCCAGGCCAATTGGATCATACCGCGCCGCACGCGGGCACTGCCGGCGCGTGCCAGCCCCTTCTCGCGGCGGCGTTTACCGCTCTCATCCGGCGACCCCGTGAGCCCGGCATAGCGCGCCACGGCGCGGCGGTCGCGCAAGCCGCGTGACAGGATCTCGTGGACCAGCATGTCCGCCGTCTCGACACCAACGCCAATGATCCGTGCGATGAGGCGCACCATCGCATGTGGGCCTTCTGGTGCAGCCTGAGCCGCGGCGAGCCTACGCAGGCGGTCCTGTTCGATGACGCGGATCTGCGCACGTACGAGGTCGAGCCGCTCGAGCAAGCGGTGCAGCTCGGCGCGGGTGTTGTCTGGCAGCGACGTTCCCTCCGCTGTGTGGATGGCCATGAGCCTGTCGGCCGCATTGCGCAGGCTTAAGCGGAAGCTGCGAATGCCGAAGCGAGCCAGAATCGCCTTGATGCGGTTGATGAGCCGCGTCTGCTCACCGACCAAGGTTTGCCGCTCGCGATTCGGCCGCCGCGCGTCCTCCTCTTCGAGCGTCGGGATTGCCGCCATACTGCAATGGCGCTTCTCGCCGCGCAGCCAGCCCAGAAAGGCGCGCATCAACAACTCGGTGTCGAGACGATCGGTCTTGGCGCGCCGGTGCTCACGCGACACCGCAACGCTGGCGGGGTGGATGGCATAGGCCTCGATGTCGCGCGCCCACAGCCAACGTGCCAGCCAAAAGCCGTCGCCGGCCGCCTCATAGGCGACGGCGATCCGCTTGATCGTATGCCCGGCCTGGCTGGCTTCGTCGCGCCAGTGCTGCAGCAGCTTCAACAGTGATGGTGCGTCGGCATCGATCTTCTTGAGGGGCTGGCGCTCGAGGCCGGGGACGAGCGCGGCAATCAGCCATTTCGCCTTGCTCATTTCGATGACGGCGATGACCGTGTTATCCTGTTCAAGAGCGGTAAGGGACCGGCTCGCGTCAAAAGACTGCGACATCGGGTGCCTCCTTCTGATGGTGGATCCAACAGCGCCGAAGGATGCCACACCCTCGCCGCTCGCCCCATAGCATCTACGCCAGTGGGCACGATCCCCAATCGCCATTGACCGTCCATTTATTTGTGCGCGACAACTACGATACGCGGGCCATTAGGTGTGAACGCTCCGCCATCCTGCCCATAGGCTTCAACAGCATCGAACCCCGCGTCTCGCAACATGCGAACGTATTCGGGAAACCCATACTGTCTGAAAGAAAAGCGCATTCGTCTAACGCATCCATCGCGGATGACAATCCTCTTCCAGTTTATACGATCCGTCAGAGCGTCGGTCTCCATTATGTCGATCCTTAGATCGTTGTCGCGCTGCACAACGTGGCAGGCAGGTTTGTCGCGCAGCCAAGCGAAGCGATTGAGGTGATCGATCAGCAGACGTCCGCCCTTTCGAAGTGAACAAGCGGCTTCATGAAGAACTCTCTCGTTCTCAGCGTCATCGAAATAGCCAAAACTCGTGAACCACAGAAGAGCCGCGTCAAAATGGTCTCGCCACGGGAGTGAGCGCATATCGCCAGCAACATACTCAACATTCACTCGGCGTTCAGCCGCATCCGCTTCGGCTTTTTTTAGCAAGATAGGCGAGATATCAAGTCCGGTTACTCGCGCCCCTTTTTCCGCCAACCGGTTGGTAATTCGCCCATAACCGCATCCCAGTTCAAGAACTTGGTTGCCTTGTCTTAGTGAAAGAAGATTCCAAATTGCCGCTGCTTCTCGGTCGCTTTCCTCCGGCGGTTTTACAACATCGCCAAAATGTAGGTAATCTTCGCTAAAGTATGATTCAAGTTCTGGCGAGGACAGCGGATCATTCATGTTCTTTTCCATATTCACCTCTCAAAGCTAATGATTCTAGATTAATTCGTGATGTAGAATTTGGAAAGGAGTATTTGTTAATTATTTTTGTTTTCTTTCAGAATCTTTCGTAACAGTCATTAAGTAGCTTCCGCAGCGTCGACTTGGTTCTGGAGCCTCTCTAGGTGTCCGTTCCAAAAAGAGTTGAGTGATTTCAGCAGGTTGTGATTCCGTCGGATTTGCGAGATTCGATGGAGATCACGATGGCCTGGACTGAAATCACCCGTGCGCATTATGAGCGGCGTTGCGCCCGTTACGCAAGCGAT
>DASZDZ010000074.1:0-164111 GCA_035941355.1 Pseudaminobacter sp. | reverse complement strand
GCCGGCGCCGTTGACCATGCAGCCGATGGTGCCGTCAAGCGTAACGTAGTTGAGATCGTATTTCGACGCCTCGATTTCCTTGGCGTCCTCTTCGGTCTCGTCACGCAGCGCGGCGACTTCGGGATGGCGGTACATGGCGTTGTCGTCGAACGACACTTTCGCGTCGAGCACGCGGAGCAAGCCCTGCTTGGTGACGACCAGCGGATTGATTTCCAGCATCGCCATGTCCTTGGCGGTGAAGGCGTTATAGAGCTGCACCACCAGCTTTTCCGCCTGTTTGGCGAGATCGCCGGAAAGATTGAGCGCCTTCGCCACCGTGCGGCCGTGATGGCCCATGATGCCGGTCGCCGGATCGACCGAGAAGGTCACGATTTTTTCCGGGTTGTTGTGCGCGACTTCCTCGATGTTGACGCCGCCTTCGGTCGACACCACGAACGACACTTCGGAAGTTTCGCGGTCGACCAGGATCGAGAGATAGAACTCCTTGTCGATGTCGGAGCCTTCCTCGATGTAGAGGCGGTTGACCTGCTTGCCGTGCGCGCCGGTCTGGATCGTGACCAGGGTCGCGCCCAGCATCTGCTTGGCGAATTCGTTGACCTCGGCGACGGATTTCGCGATGCGGACGCCGCCCTTGTCGCCGGCGGAAGCTTCCTTGAACTTGCCCTTGCCGCGGCCGCCGGCATGGATCTGGCTCTTCACCACATAAAGCGGTCCGAGTAGCTTCTTCGCCGCCGCTTCCCCCTCGCCTGCATTCATGATCGCCACGCCCTCGGCGACCGGCGCGCCAAAACTCTTCAGAAGCTGCTTGCCCTGATATTCATGGATGTTCATCGCGAAGGCCTCACTTCTTGCCGAGGTTGGGGGCGATGCCGACGCAGGCCTCGCAGAGTGCCGCAACCGAGGCCACCGACTTGTCGAACATCTTCTGCTCGGCGCTGTTCAGGTCGATCTCGATGACGCGCTCGACGCCGCCGGCGCCGATCACCGTCGGCACGCCGACATACATGTCCTTCACGCCGTACTGGCCGGAAAGATAGGCCGCGCAAGGCAGGACGCGCTTCTTGTCGCGGAGATAGGCCTCGGCCATCTGGATGCCGGAAGCCGCCGGCGCATAGTAGGCCGAGCCGGTCTTCAAGAGGCCGACGATCTCGGCGCCGCCGTCGCGGGTGCGCTGCACGACCTTTTCGAGCTTCTCCTTGGAGGTCCAGCCCATCTTGACCAGATCCGGCAGCGGGATGCCGGCGACGGTCGAGTAGCGGGTCAGCGGCACCATCGTATCGCCATGGCCGCCGAGCACGAATGCCGTCACATCCTCGACAGACACCTTGAACTCCTCGGCCAGGAAATAGCGGAAGCGCGCCGAGTCCAGCACGCCGGCCATGCCGACGACATGGCTCTTGGGCAGGCCGGAGAATTTCTGCAGCGCCCAGACCATGGCGTCGAGCGGGTTTGTGATGCAGATGACGAAGGCTTTCGGGGCATATTTCTTGATGCCCGCGCCGACCTGTTCCATCACTTTGAGGTTGATGCCGAGAAGGTCGTCGCGGCTCATGCCCGGCTTGCGCGGCACGCCGGCCGTGACGATGCAGACATCGGCGCCCTCGATGCCCGAATAATCGTTCACGCCCGTGACCCGCGCATCGAAACCCTCGACCGGAGAGGACTGGGCGATGTCGAGGCCCTTGCCCTGCGGAATGCCTTCGGCGATGTCGAACATCACGACGTCGCCGAGTTCCTTCAACCCGATCAGATGGGCGAGGGTGCCGCCGATCATGCCGGAACCGATGAGCGCTATCTTGTTGCGTGCCATTTGTGGAGATTTTCCCTGTGTCTGTGACAGGCGCGCGGCGGCGCCGAAGGAGAACGTTAGGCCAGATCGAAGAGGGCATGCGGCCAAGAATTTCGACGCTGGGCATAGCCCCATGCCCAGCGTTTTTCAACCGATTATTTCAGCACTATAGATTTCAATCGGTTAGACCAAAGTGGATTTACGTAAACGTCAAAGTTTTCTGCCGTTATGCCGAGGCGATCACCTTCGCCGTCGGCTTTTGCGCCTGCCGCGCCGCCCAGCCATCCAGCCAATCTCGGCCCTGCATCTCTATCAACCGCGAGGCGGTGCGGTCGAACTCGAACGCTTCCGTGTCGCGCCGGCCGGCATAAAGTTCCTGCGGCGCGGCGGCCGCACTGACGACCAGCCGCACGTGATGATCGTAGAGCGTGTCTATGAGAAGAATAAGACGTTTCGCTTCATTGCGCTTGCCCTCGGCAAGCACCGGCACGTGATCGATGAAGATCGTCGTAAAGCGCCCGGCTATCGCCAGATAGTCGCGTGCGCCGAGCGGGTTTTCGCAGAGATCGGCAAACGAGAAGCGCGCCGCATTGCCTGCCGCAAGCGGTACGGCGACCTGCCGGCCCTTGACTGTCAGCGCGGTCGGAGCGGCCGGTTGGCCATACGCCACGAGTTCCCATTCCTCGTCCATCAGCCGATCCGCCTCCGTCCCGAGCGGCGTGATGTAGACCGGCATGCGGTTCAGCTTTTCCAGCCGGTAGTCGGTTGGGGAATCGAGGGCGAGCACGTCGGCATGACGCTTCAGCATGCCGATGAAGGGTTCGAACAGCCCGCGGTTCAGTCCGTCGCGATAGAGATCGTCAGGCGCCACGTTCGAGGTGGCGACGAGCACGACGCCTTGTGAAAACAGCGCCGAAAACAGCCGCGACAGGATCATGGCGTCGGCGATGTCGGTGACGGAAAACTCGTCGAAGCACAGCACCCACGCCTCTTCGGCAAGCTGCCGCGCGACGGGCGGGATAGGATCGTCTTCCTTGGCCTCGCCATTCTTGCGCGCAAGGCGATGCTTCTGGATGCGGTCGTGCGCATCGGCCATGAAATCGTTGAAATGGACGCGCCGCTTGCGCCGCGCCGGCAAGAGCTCGAAGAACATGTCCATGAGCATGGTCTTGCCGCGTCCGACGCCGCCATGGATGTAAAGGCCTTTTACCGGCGCCTGGGTTTCCCGCTTCTTGGCGAACAGCCAGCCGAGCGCTCTCGATTTCTGCGCCAGCCGCTTGGAGCAGATTTCGTCGGTCAGCCGGTCGAGCGCGGCGACCACTTTTTCCTGGGCCGAATCGCGCGCGACTGAGCCTGTTTCGACGGCATGGGCATAGCGCTGCGCGACCGTGGCATGCGTCTGGATGCCGTCGCGCAGGTGCATGGCGTATGCCGCGAAAGTCGGTTAGCGGCTGAGCGAGATCGGCACGCCGCTTTCGGTCTGGCCGTCGAATTTTTCCGGCCCCGAGGAATAGAGACGGGCAAGGGTGCCGCCGCCTTCGTCATAGAGCGTCAGCTGCTTGCCGGCGACATTCCACGACTTCACGCCGTCGATCGGAGCCGGACAGCGCAGGGGTCCGGCCCGAAATCCTTGGCCGAACTTGGTCTGAGGCGTCGCGACCTTGCAGCTCTGGCCGGATACCGATGCGTTCCAGACGCCGGCGACGCTGCCGGCAGTAAGGTCGGGTGCATCGGCTGCGGCCGCGGGCGGCAGCGCTGCAACCTGCTCGCCGGCGCCGGGTGCGGCTGGGAATTGCGAGGTGGCGGTGCCTGGTGCGGCCGGTGGCGGCAGTGCTCCGCCGGTGACTGTGCCCGCCGGTGCCGCTTCCAGCGGAGCCGGCTGCTGCGTGTCGAGCGAGGACATGCGCGAACTCTGGCACCCGCTTGCCGCGAGAGCCATCAGCGATATGGCCACAAGGCCGGTTCTCGAAAATGCCATTCAAACCTCCGCCGGACGCTGTGCGTGCGCTGTCCGATCATTTCCTGTCCCACCACAAAGATGGAGATGGTGGCCAAATTTCAACCGCATATGGTTAAAATACGGTTTGCAGTAAAAAGTGTTGCGTAAATGTCCCAGTATGTTGCGTGGCGGCCACGCGTCGGCCAGCCTTCAGCCGCCGATCGCCTGGCTCGGCACGAATACGTAGCCTTCCGGGCCTACGATATGGCACTCGCGCAATCCGTGCGGCTTGTCGACCGAGCCGGCAAGGACGATATGGCCCCCGTCGCGGGCCAGTGCTTCGATCCGGTCCGGGTCCGCGCCATGGATGCGTATTTCGATGCCTGCGCCGCGTGTCTCCGCACCGGCTATCACCCCGCTCATCGGATTGTCGGAATAGGAATGATCGGCGTGCAGCATGAAGACCGAGCCGAGAATCTCGATCACACCGAAATCCTCGTCGGAGTAGACGGTATTCGCGCCAAGAACATTGTGGCAAAAAGATTCCATCGGCGCGATCTCTGAAACCAGTAGATTGAGCCCGATGCCGTGCGGTAGCGAACGGCCGAAATCATTGGCTTTCATCCAAGGTGTCCCGGTGCGCTTCATCGCCATGTGTGTCCCCCCAATCCCGCAGCGGCTCAATATTGCCGGCAAACGCCGACGATCTCCGGCCTGCCCGGGAACCCATCTCCCGCATCGGAGTTCGGCAGTACGGAATCAATCACAGGTTTTTGCAATAATGATCAAATGGATTCTCATCCTCCTGGTGATCGCTGCAGTCGCCAGCCTGCTGGGCTTCGGTCGCCTAGCCGGTGCGGCGGCGACCGGCGCGCAGATACTTATCGGCATCGTGCTCATTCTCTTTCTGCTGGTCATCTTCGGCGTAATAGCGATCGTTTGAGCGATTGCGCCGCGCTGTCGGACGCTTTGCCAAACACTGGTAATTTCAGGCCGCTTCCGCCATATAGGCGGCAACTGGACGCGAGATTTTCGATCGATGGCACGCGAGGCGCCCTTTGCCAAAATGAACGGGCTCGGCAACGAAATCATCGTTGCCGACATGCGCGGGCGCGCGGACCGTGTCTCGCCGGCGGCGGCAATCGCGCTCAACGCCGACCCGGCGACTAAATTCGACCAGGTCATGGCAATCCACGACCCGCGGACGCCGGGCACCGCCAACTATATCGAGATCATCAATTCGGACGGCACAATGGCGCAGGCCTGCGGCAACGGCATGCGCTGCGTGGTGCAGGCGCTGGCCGCCGAGAGCGGGCAGAAGCTTTTCACCTTCGAGACGATCGCCGGCATATTGAATGCGGAAGAACATGCCGACGGAACGATCTCGGTCGACATGGGCGTGCCGCGTTTCGATTGGCGGGAGATCCCGCTGGCCGAGGAATTCGGCGATACGAGCAGGATCGAACTGCAGATCGGCCCGATCGACGCTCCGGTCCTGCATTCGCCCTCGGTCGTGTCGATGGGCAATCCGCACGCCGTCTTCTGGGTGGACAAGGACGTATGGTCCTACGATCTCGACCGCTTCGGACCGCTGCTCGAGAACCATCCGATCTTCCCCGAACGCGCCAACATTTCCATCGCGCGGGTCACGGCTTCAGATGCGCTGACGCTGCGCACCTGGGAACGCAGCGCCGGACTGACCAAGGCCTGCGGCTCGGCGGCCTGCGCCGCCGCAGTCAGCGCGGCACGCACCGGCCGCACCGGCAGGAACGTCATGGTCACCGTGCCCGGCGGGCCGCTCGCGATCGAATGGCGCGCCGACGACCACGTCGTCATGACCGGGCCGGCCGAGTGGGAATTTTCCGGCACGTTCGACCCGGCAACGGGGGCGTGGGCGCGCGACAGCCAGGACGTCGCCTGATGGCGGTGGAGGTCGTCACATTCGGCTGCCGGCTGAACACTTACGAATCCGAGGTGATGCGCCGGGAGGCGAACGCCGCCGGCCTTGGCGAACTGAAGAACGGCGCGGTGATCTTCAACACCTGCGCCGTCACGGCCGAGGCGGTTCGCCAGGCCAAGCAGTCGATCCGCAAGGCGCGGCGTGAAAACCCGCAGGCCCGTATCATTGTCACCGGCTGCGCCGCCCAGACCGACCCGGCCGCTTTCACCGCCATGGGCGAAGTCGATCTGGTCCTCGGCAATGAAGAGAAGCTCAAGGCGCACAATTACCGCGCTTTGCCGGATTTTGGCGTCAACGACACCGAAAAGGCCCGCGTCAACGACATCATGTCGGTGACGGAGACCGCAGGCCACATGGTCGATGCGATCGAAGGCCGGGCTCGCGCCTTCGTGCAGGTGCAGAATGGCTGCGACCATCGCTGCACCTTCTGTATCATCCCCTATGGCCGCGGCAATTCGCGCTCGGTGCCGATGGGCGCGGTGGTCGAGCAGGTGAAGCGGCTCGTCGGCAACGGTTATGCCGAGGTGGTGCTGACCGGCGTCGACATGACCAGTTTTGGCGCCGATTTGCCGGGTGCGCCAAAGCTCGGCAAGCTGGTCAAGGCGATCCTGCGTCAGGCGCCGGATCTCCAGCGTCTACGCCTATCCTCGATCGATTCGATCGAGGCCGACGACGATCTGCTCGAGGCCATTGCGACCGAGAACCGGCTGATGCCACATCTGCATTTGTCGCTGCAATCGGGCGACGACATGATCCTGAAGCGCATGAAGCGCCGCCACCTTCGTGACGATTCGATCCGCTTCTGCGAGGAGGTGCGCCGGCTGCGTCCGGACATCGTGTTCGGGGCCGACATCATCGCCGGCTTCCCGACTGAAACCGAAAAAATGTTCGAGAACTCGGAAAAAATCGTCGAGGAGTGCGGGCTGACGCACCTTCATGTCTTCCCGTTTTCACCGCGCGAGGGAACACCGGCCGCGCGCATGCCGCAGGTCGATGGCGGAGCGATCAAGCGACGCGCCGCACGGCTGCGTGCTACCGGCGAGGCAGCCTACCGCCGGCATATCGACAGCCTGGCAGGTTCGCGCCAGTCGATCCTGATCGAGCGCGGCGGGCTTGGCCGTACGGAAGGTTTCACGCTGGCCGCGATCGAAGGCGGCGCGCCGGGAGAGATCGTCGAAGCGATCGTCACTGGCCATGACGGTGCGCGCTTGATCGCCTCGCCGCTTGCCCGGCAAGCCGCATAGACGGAAAGACGCATGGCATTTGGGTTCATCAAGAAAGTTTTTTCCTTCGGCAAGAAGGAGGTCGTGGAGAAGCGACCGACCGAAGACGCGCCTTTGCCGCCGATCGACTGGAAATCGCTCGAGAGCCTAAAGGAAGGGGAAGAGAGCGTATCTTCGGCCCCTCCGGAAACGCCGGTCCCCCAGCCGACACCGGAAGAGCCCACTCCCCCACCTACGCCGGAAAAGCCCGCTCCTGCGCCGACACCGGAAGAGCCTACACCACCGGCGAAGCCGGAGGAACCTGCTCCCCAGCCGACACCTGCCGAGCCGGAGCCGGCCCCGACGCCTGCTCCTCCGCCTGCACCCCAGCCCGTTCCTCCACCTGAACCTCAGCCCGTCCCTCCGCCTGCGCCTCAGCCGGCAGAGCCAGAACCTGCGCCTGTGGAGATTCCGCCGCCGGCCGAACCGGTGCACGAGCCGCAGCCGTCCGTTCCGCCGGAAATACCTGTGCAGCCGCCGGAAACTCCGGGCACGCCGCCGCCCGAAGTGCCTGCGCAGCCCACGCCTGTCGAAATTCCGGTCCCGTCGCAGCCTACCGAATTGCCCCCGGCCGAAAGCCTGCCGCCGATCCGTCAGCCGTCACCTGTCGAAACGGAGCCGGTGCTGACCGAGATCGCGCCCGAACTCGAAGCCGCACCCCAACCCGCCGCCGGCAAGGTCGTGGTGACGAGAAAGGTCGAGCAGAAAGCCGCGCCCGCGGCGCCCCAGCCCGTGGCGAGGCTGAGCTGGTTCCAGCGTCTGAAGACCGGACTGTCGCGCTCGTCGCGGGAACTCGGCGACAACATTTCTGGCGTCTTCACCAAGGGCCGGCTGACCGAGGACATCGTCGACGACCTGGAGGAGGTCCTGATACGAGCCGACCTCGGCATGGAGACGGCAATCCGCATCACCGACACGCTGTCTTCCGGACGCTATGGACGCCAGACGACCGAGGCCGATGTGCGCCAGGTCATGGCGCAGGAGGTCGAAAAAGTCCTGGCGCCTGTCGCCATGCCGCTCGAACTCGATCTGTCGCACAAGCCGCATGTCATCCTGGTTGTCGGCGTCAACGGCACCGGCAAGACCACGACCATCGGCAAGCTGGCGGCCAAGCTGACGGCGGGCGGGCTGTCGGTCATGCTTGCGGCCGGCGACACGTTCCGCGCCGCGGCGATCGAGCAACTGAAAATCTGGGGCGAGCGCACCAACTCGCCGGTCGTCGCCTCAAAGCTCGGGGCGGATGCGGCAGGTCTCGCCTGGGACGCCTATGAGAAGGCCAAGGCCGCCGGCTCCGACGTACTGATCATCGACACCGCCGGACGGCTGCAGAACAGGACCGAGCTGATGGCCGAGCTCGAAAAGATCGTCCGGGTTCTCGGCAAGCACGATGCGGACGCACCGCATACAGTGCTGCAGACGGTGGATGCTACGACCGGCCAGAATGCGCTGAACCAGGTCGAGATCTTCCGCAATGTCGCCGGCGTCAACGGGCTGGTGATGACAAAGCTGGACGGCACGGCGCGCGGCGGCATACTTGTCGCGATCGCGGCAAAGCACAAACTGCCGGTCTATTTCATCGGCGTCGGCGAGCAGGTCGACGACCTCGAACCATTTTCCGCAGGCGATTTCGCCAAGGCGATCGCCGGAGTAGCGTAAGGCATGGCACGGAAAGTTGCAGACTTTTTCGGAAAGACCATGCTTAAGAAGGACGTCATGAACGAACCCATCCTCGAACGCGATCCGTCTGACCCGAAGAAGAAGGAGATCAATCCTCTCCTCAAGCTGGCGCTGGAGCTCGGCCCGCTGATGGTGTTCTTCTTCGCCAATGCGCGTGGCGCATGGCTGGTCGAGAGCTATCCCGCGCTGGGCAATTTCGGTGGACCGATCTTCCTGGCCACCGGCTTGTTCATGATCGCCACCGCTGTCGCGCTCGCCGCCTCGTGGCTGCTTACCCGGACGCTGCCGATCATGCCGCTGGTTTCAGGCGTGGTGGTGTTCGTGTTCGGCGCGCTGACGCTCTATCTGCAGGACGACATCTTCATCAAGATGAAGCCAACCATCGTCAATTCGCTGTTCGGGCTGACGCTGCTTGGCGGGCTCTGGTTCGGCAAGTCGCTGCTCGGCTATGTCTTCGACAGCGCCTTCAGCCTCGACGCCGAAGGCTGGCGCAAGCTCACCTTCCGCTGGGGGCTGTTTTTCCTGTTCCTGGCCCTTGTCAACGAGATCGTCTGGCGCTCGTTTTCGACCGATGCCTGGGTAGCGTTCAAGGTCTGGGGCATCATGCCTATCACGCTGGTCTTCACGTTCAGCCAGATGCCGCTGATCATGCGCCATTCGCTGGACGAGCGGGTCAAGCGATAGTTTTTTGCGGGGAGGGGAAGCATGCAGTTCATCGGGAACCATGAGGAACTGCGCGAGCTCTACAAAAGCCCCGGCGACGGCGCTGTGCGCAAGGTCCTGCCGCAACTCGACGGGCATTGCCGGAGCTTCATCGCCAAAAGCCCGTTCGTGCTGATCGGCTCGTCGGACGGCAACGGCAACGCCGACGTGACCCCGAAGGGCGACCGGCCGGGCTTCGCCGCCATTCTTGACAACAACAACATCGCCATCCCCGACCGTCCCGGCAACAACCGCCTCGATACGCTGGAAAACATCATCGTCAACCCCGCCGTCGGGCTGCTTTTCCTCATTCCCGGAATGAACGAAACGCTGCGCATCAACGGCCATGCGCGCATCACCGCCGACGCCGCCTTGCGCGAAAGCCTGGCCGTGGACGGCAAACTCCCTGTCAGCGTCACGGTGGTTTCGGTGAAGGCGGCCTACATGCACTGCGCTAAGGCCTTCATGCGCTCCGAACTGTGGAAGCCGGAAAGCTGGCTCGACCGTGGGACGTTGCCCACTCTCGGCGAAATTCTGCGCGACCAGCTGGCGCTCGCTCAATCGGCCGAGGCCACTGATAAATGGCTGGACGAGGGCTACCAAAAGACGATGTGGTGACGGCTCCGCTATCTTTTCGGAAGATCGGCGACCGGCGCATAGCACAACACTAAGCCATGCATTCAGCGCAATGCTGCAATGCAGCACACCATGTTGCAATGCACACTAGGCGTGACAATCTATAGAGCATCGGGAGGAACAACCAACGTCGCTGCATGCGACGCATTAGTGGGGCCCTCACCATGATCTTTTCAAGCATCGTTGCCCGTACCAAAGACCGCATCGCCAAGCGCAGCCGGTACACCCGCCTCGTGGCGGAGATCGAAAGCCTGTCGTCCCGCGACCTCGCCGATATCAACGGCAATCGCGGCGAAATGCTTCGGCACGCTTACCTGGAAGTCTACGGCTGACGCACCAGCGGCTCTATCCGAGCCACTCTATCCAGCGGCCATGATAGTCGCATCTGGCGAGACGGCGAGTCTCGCCACCCGGCCACAGCGTCAGGCTCAGCGTCGCATGCTTGTCGGTGGTCGACAGCGGCTCCATCCTCAGCCAGGCGATCGGCGCATCCGCAGTGGCGGCCACCCCAGCGCTTTGCAGGTCGGCTGAGATCGAGGCCTTCGTAGCTTCGGGCAGGTATTGCCACATGATCGAATGGAACAGCACGTATGCCGCGCCGCCCTGCCGTGAGGCCAGACTTTGCCGCACGAAGGCTGCGGCATCGGCCTTCATCAGCTCGAACGGCTGCATGGCTGCCAGGCTCAGCGCTGCGTCGAGCCGCTGGAGCCGCATAGCCTGGTCCGCCCAGATGTAGGATTTCAGCCTCAGCCGATCCTCGGCGGTTGCTACATCGACCGGAGCGATGTCCGAACCGGCGCGCTCCACGATTTCAAGTTGGCCATGGACGAGAACAGGATTTCCCCGGACTTCCGGCGCGAGGCGCACCGGCGAAGCTGCATCGCCCCATTCCGCATCGCCGTACCGATAATGAAACCTGTCGAACAAAAGATTGAGCCCTGCGCTCGATCCGATCTCGTGCAGCGTGAGCGGCAGCACCGTCTCACGCGCGATGGTCAAAAATCCTGGCAGCAGCATCGCCGATCGGGCGATCTCGTTCGTCTGCGGCGCGCTGTCGAGCGATGCGAGCAGTTCGAGATCGTGCCGGCCGATCGCTTCCTGCAGCACCTTGCGAAGCTCCGTCTCGGTCGCCACCCGCGGCGGATAGACCACGGCGAGCGGCGCGGCTTTGCCAGCCAGCACCAGGGCATGCAACGCACCGCAAAAGCGCAGCGCCAGCGCGTCCTCGCGGGTGTTGCCGGCCCAGTGCAGAACTCGCCGCCCGGTTTGCGTCGTCTCGTCGAGGCTATCCGCCACCGCCCGGCACAGCCGGGCCGTAAAGGGAGAGCCGAGCGCTTCGCAGGACGCAGCCTGGTGGACGAAGTGCTGGCGGATGATAGCAGAATCGGGTTGAAGAATGCGCTCGCCGTTCATGCCGGCGAGGATAGTATGGCGACACGTCTATTGCGAGGCCGCAAGCGCCTTCTCGATTTCCGGGAGAAGCGTGCGTTGGGTCGCATCCACCGTCAGCGGCCCCACATGCTTGAACAGGATCTTGCCGTCGCGGCCGACCAGAAAGGTCTCCGGCACGCCGTAGACGCCCCAGTCGATAGCCGTGCGGCCGGCCTCGTCGATGCCGATCGCGATGAAAGGGTTGCCGAGATCGCCGAGGAAACGCCGCGCGTTTTCCGGCCGATCCTTGTAGTTCAGCCCGGCGATGGAGACGCGCTTGTCCTGGGCCAGCGCCATCAGCACCGGATGCTCCTCCCGGCACGGCGCGCACCAGGACGCCCACACATTGACCAGCGTGACCTTGCCTTTGAAATCGGCCGAACTAAGCCCCGGCAGGTCGAGGCCGGGCAGCGGAGGCAAGCTGGTCTCGGGCGCCTGCTCGCCGAGCAGCGCAGACGGCACGGTGGCAATATCGCGGCCCGACAGAAGCTGCGCCAGGAAAACGCCTGCCAGCGCCAGGAAGACAGCCAGCGGCAGGAACACGAACAGTTTGCTGACCGGACGCTTTTCCGGCTGGATTTCAGTCGTCATCCGGAACTCCCGCTGCGGTCGGAGCGGCGTCTTGCGCCGCTCGCCTCGAGTTCGGCCAGCTCGCGCCGCCGAGCGCGATGGTCGAGAAGGATCCACACCACAAGCCCGGCGATCGCCAGCGCCGAAATGGCATAGGCGGCAGCGACATAGAGCGCATGCGCCGTCATGGCCGGGACTCCGTGGCCGGACAGGTTTCGCACGTGGTCGCCGTTGTCGTCTTCATGGCCCCGTTACATAGACGCGCTGCCCCGCCTCCGCAATCGAACGCCCGTGCGGCGGATTTGCGGTCGAGCGATCGTGATGTCAGTCGGCTCCCCAACGCAGCGCCAGCGCCGCCGCGACGGGCCCGAGCACAGCCAGAAAAAGGGTCAGAGCGCAGAGGATGAGAAAAGGCGGCAGGAACGGGTCGGGCTCGGCCACGGCGCCGTAGCTGGCCGAGACGCCGAAGATCAGCACGGGTATAGTCAGCGGCAGCACCAGCACTGAGATCAGCAGGCCGCCGCGCGGCAGCGCAACCGCCACGGCCGCACCCGCCGCGCCGATGAAGGTGATCGCCGGAGTGCCGACCAGAAGCGTCAGCGCGGAAGCGCCTATGCCCGTCGGCGGCATGTTCATGAAAAGGCCGAGCAGCGGCGCGGCGGCGACCAGCGGCAGCACGCTCGCCGTCCAGTGCGCCAGGCATTTGACGAAAACCGTCAGCGCCAGCATGTGCCGGTCCCCGGCCATGATGAGAAGGTCGAGCGAGCCGTCGTCGCGGTCGGACTGGAACAGACGGTCGAGGCCGAGCAGGCTGGCGAGCAGGGCGCCGATCCACAGGATCGCCGGGCCGATGCGCGCGAGCAGGTTGAGATCCGGGCCGACGCCGAAGGGGATGGTGGCGATCACGGCGAGGAAGAAGATGACGCCGGTCAGCGCCCCGCCGCCGGCTCGGACGTGCAGCCTGATATCGCGCAGGTAGAGGGCTAGCATCGGGCGGCGCACCGCGTTGGGACAACCATCATACCGGCAGCCCCATCCTCAACTCCCGCGCGTCCGCTAGTCCGAGCGGCTGGTGCGTCGCAGCCACGATCATCCCGCCATCGTCGAGGTGCGCCTTCATCAAGGCTGCAAACTGGAGTTCGGAGACTTGGTCCAGCCCGGCGGTCGGCTCGTCGAGCAGCCAGACGGGGCGGTAGCTGACGAGCAGCCGGGCAATAGACGCCCGCCGCCGCTGGCCGGTCGACAGATAGCCGAAGGGCAGATGGCCGATGTCGGCGAGCCCGACGATCTCCAGCGCCTCGCTGCTTTCCAGATGCGGCTCTCCCAGAAATTCCCGCCAGAAGCCGAGGTTCTCCGACACGGTCAGCGCGGTCTTCATCGCGTTTTCATGGCCGAGATAGTGGCTCGCCGCCGCAACCGTCGGAAAGCTCTCGCCGCCACCCTCGATCTTTACCGTTCCGAACGAAGCCGGCAGCAAGCCGGCCAGGACGCGCAGCAGCGTCGATTTCCCGGCGCCGTTCGGCCCTGTCACGACCAAGCTCCCGCCGGTTTCGAGCGCGAAACCGACGCCGGAGAAAACTTGCTCGCCGCCGCGCTCGCCGCTCAGACTGTCGGCGATCAACCGCATCCGCCCCCTTCTCCGATTTGTTCGCCGCCGACCGTGTGCGCCGCAGCAAATTTGGCTATAGTCGGTCTAGAACTATTCTAGGAAATTCTCTATACGCCGGACAACCATGCCAGCGGTCGGCCTGGGAACCGAATTTGCGCCGAACCAACGAACTCGCCGCCTTGAACGGCAGGACGCGGGGGACGGACAGCGGAAATGACCGTACCCGCACCTTTGCGCGTGATTTGCATGCCACAGGAGTCCGTTCCCGTTTCGGCTGAACAGACCAAGGATGGGATCGCACGTGTCCAACTCTCTCGACAGCTTCAATTGCCGCAGAACGCTTCGCGCAGGCGGTTCGGAATATACCTACTACAGCCTGATCGAGGCCGAGAAGAACGGCCTGACCGGCATAGCGCAGCTGCCCTATTCGATGAAGGTGCTGCTCGAGAACCTGCTGCGCAACGAAGACGGCCGCTCCGTCACCAAGGCAAGCATCCAGGCGGTCGCCGGCTGGCTGACCGACAGGGGTTCGGCGGGCGTCGAGATCGCCTATCGCCCGGCCCGCGTTCTGATGCAGGACTTCACCGGCGTTCCCGCCGTGGTCGATCTGGCGGCCATGCGCGACGCCATGGCGTCGCTCGGCGGCAATCCGCAGAAGATCAACCCGCTGGTGCCGGTCGATCTGGTCATCGACCATTCGGTGATCGTCGACGAGTTCGGGACGCCGCTGGCTTTCGCGCGCAATGTTGAACTCGAATACGAGCGCAACCAGGAGCGCTACAAATTCCTGAAATGGGGCCAGCAGGCCTTCCGCAATTTCCGCGTCGTGCCGCCCGGCACAGGCATCTGCCATCAGGTCAACCTCGAATATCTCGGACAGGTCGTGTGGACCAATACCGAGGAAGGCGAAATCACCGCCTATCCGGACACCTGCGTCGGCACCGATTCGCACACCACCATGATCAACGGCCTGGGTGTGCTCGGCTGGGGCGTCGGCGGCATCGAGGCCGAGGCCGCCATGCTCGGGCAACCGGTTTCCATGCTTTTGCCCGAAGTCATCGGCTTCCGCCTGACCGGGAAGCTCAAGGAAGGCGTCACCGCCACCGACCTGGTGCTCACCGTCACCCAGATGCTGCGCAAGAAAGGCGTCGTCGGCAAGTTCGTCGAATTCTTCGGCTCGGGCCTTTCCAACATGACGCTCGCCGACCGCGCCACCATCGGCAACATGGCGCCTGAATACGGCGCGACCTGCGGCTTTTTCCCGGTCGACGCCGAGACCATCCGCTACCTGACTATCTCCGGCCGCGCCGAAAGCCGCATCGAACTCGTCGAGGAATACTGCAAGGCACAGGGGATGTGGCGCGAGAACGCCTCGGCCGACCCTATCTTCACCGATCTGCTCGAACTCGATCTTGGCGACGTGGTCCCGTCCATGGCCGGCCCGAAGCGTCCCGAGGGCAGGGTCGCGCTGGAAGACATTCCAGCCGGTTTCGCCAAGGCGATGGAGACCGAATACAAGAAGACCGTGGATGTGGCCAAGCGCTATCCTGTCGAGGCTGAGAACTTCGATCTCGGCCATGGCGACGTCGTGATCGCCGCAATCACTTCATGCACGAACACCTCCAATCCGAGCGTTCTGATCGGCGCCGGCCTGCTAGCCCGCAACGCCAACCGGCTTGGACTCAAGCAGAAGCCCTGGGTGAAGACCTCGCTGGCCCCCGGCAGCCAGGTGGTCGCCGAGTATCTGGAAAAATCAGGCCTGCAAAAGGAACTCGACCAGATCGGCTTCAACCTCGTGGGCTTCGGCTGCACGACCTGCATCGGCAATTCCGGCCCCCTGCCGGCTCCGATCTCCAAGACAATCAACGACAAGGGGTTGATCGCCTCGGCTGTGCTCTCCGGCAACCGCAATTTCGAGGGACGGGTCTCCCCGGACGTGCAGGCGAACTACCTCGCCTCGCCGCCGCTAGTGGTTGCTTACGCGCTCGCCGGCACGGTGACCATCGACCTGACTACCGAGCCCCTCGGCGAGGATCGCGAAGGCCGCCCTGTCTTCCTCAAGGACATCTGGCCGACCTCGCAGGAGATCGATGCGTTCATCGCCGAGCACGTCACACGCGAACTTTTCGCGCGCAAATATGCCGACGTCTTCAAGGGTGACGAGAACTGGCAGAAGGTGCAGGCCCCGGAGGGACAGACTTATGCCTGGGAGGACGGCTCGACCTATGTGCAGAACCCGCCCTATTTCGTCGGCATGCACTCCCGTCCGGGCGCCGTCGGAGAAATCAAGGGCGCACGTGTCCTCGGCCTGTTCGGCGACAAGATCACCACCGACCACATTTCGCCGGCCGGATCGATCAAGGCGGCGTCGCCGGCCGGCAAATATCTGACCGAGCATGGCGTCGGCATCGCCGACTTCAATCAGTACGGCACGCGCCGCGGCAATCATGAGGTCATGATGCGCGGCACCTTCGCCAATATTCGCATTCGCAACCACATGCTTGGCGAGAACGGCCGCGAGGGAGGCTACACGATCCACTATCCGTCCAAGGAGGAGATGCCGATCTACGATGCGGCGATGCTGTACCGCACCGAGGGCGTTCCGCTCGTCATCTTCGCCGGCATCGAGTACGGCAATGGATCGTCGCGCGACTGGGCGGCCAAGGGCACCAATCTGCTCGGCGTCCGGGCCGTGATCGCGCAGTCATTCGAACGCATTCACCGCTCGAACCTGGTCGGAATGGGCGTCGTTCCCTTTGTCTTCGAGGAGGGCGACAGCTGGGCTTCGCTCGGCCTAAAGGGCGACGAGACGGTCACGATCGAAGGGCTCGAGACGATCCGCCCGCGCCAGAAGATGCTCGCGAAGGTGACGTTCGGCGACGGCACGGTAAAGAATATACCAATCCTCTGCCGCATCGATACGGTCGACGAACTCGACTATTTCCGCAATGGCGGGATTCTCCAGTACGTCCTGCGGGATCTTGCAGCCTGATACAGCCTGAGCGCATTCAGACCGCCGGGGACAATCTCTCCGGCGGTCTTATTTTGAGGGCCAGCGGGCGCTGCGCACCGTAACGCGCCGCAGCGGCGAGCAGGACCGCAAGCATCAGGCCGTTAAGCGTGTGCCACAGAAAGTGCGTGCCGAGCGGAACTGCGTCGCAGACCCTGAGGTCGATTGCCCGGAACGTGACCGAAATCACGAATATTCCGGCGGCAACGAAATTGTACCAGCCGGCCCGGTTGCCGCCTGCCAGCACCAGCGCGCCGAAGAACAGAAGCGCCATGAAAGGCGGCAGATAGCCTGTCGAGCCGTTCGTGGCGACGCGCAGCCAGTCCGGAACCAGATATGTGACAAGGCCGGCCGCCGCGTAGAACAAAATGAAGACCGGCGCGGCCTTTTGCCAGCTCATCGCCAGGAAGCGGCGCAGATTCATCAAGGTGTAGGCGAGCGTGAAGCCGGCGATGGGCAGGACGTCGGCCCATTTGGTCAGTACGTTGGCGTAAGTGTGGAACAGCGTGGAGCCGACGCCGATCGCCACGACCCACCATGCCAGAACCTCGGCGAAAGTGCCTGCGCCATGTCTCCGAACCTCGCGAACGCCCCAGACTCCAGCCGCGACGAACGCCAGATTGCTCAGCGCATTGATCGGCTCCGCCCAGAAGGCGGAGGTGGTCCGCTCGCAGTAGAGATCGATCTCGCTCATCAGAAAATCAAGCATGCGAACCCTGTTCGGACGACCGATTTCACCGCAACGTGACTTCCCGTTGAAAGTGGCATCTGCCTATTGTTTCGGCAGCTATAAGAAATCCGGTTCCGCCGGCAATAACAAGTTGGAACGGTCATGACATTCCGATTCTTTTCCGCGCTCGCGGCGGCAATGCTGGCTGTGCCGATTTTTGTCGCCGCTGCGTCCGCGGAAGACGCCAAGCCACTCGGCGTCATCGAACTTTTCACAAGCCAAGGCTGCAGTTCCTGCCCGCCGGCGGATGCGCTTCTGGCCGAGATGGCCGCGCGCGACGATTTCGTGGCCCTTGCGTACCATGTGGACTATTGGGACTACCTCGGCTGGCGCGACACGCTAGGCAGCCCGGAGAACACGGCCCGCCAGCATGGATATGGCCGTTCGATGGGCATCAGGTCGGTTTACACTCCTCAGGCCGTCATCAACGGGCGCATCCATGTCAACGGTTCGAGCCGTTCGAAGATAACCGGTGCCGTCGAAGAGCTGAACGAATCGGGCCAAGGCCTCGGCGTTGGCCTCAGCGTCGCACGGACCGGCGAAAGCGTCGTGATCGAAGCCGAAGGCGCAAATGGCGAGGCGAAGGACGCGCACCTGGTGGTCGTCTATTTCGAGCCCACCCAGCCGGTCGTCATCGAGCGAGGCGAAAATGCCGGTCGCACCGTGACTTACTGGAACGCGGTGACCGACATACAGACTGCCGGAATGTGGCATGGCGAGGCGGCCCGGTTCGAATTGCCGGCCAGCGAAGTCGACAGGAAAGGCGGATGCGCGGTGCTGCTTCAGTCGGTCAGCAAGGAGGGTCTTCCCGGCCCCATTCTCGGCGCTGCCATGATTCGCAATCCGGGGAGCTAAGCTCCCGTTTCTCGCAAATAAAAACCGGCGCCAGCCAGAGCTGACACCGGTCAAGTGGATTTTGGGATTGTCGCACTCTGCCTTTCGCGAGAAAGGCCGAGGTTGGTTCGATCCGACGCAGACCCGTGGGCGGGGGGCTTGGGGTTACGAGCCGGTGCCGGACCGAACCGTCTCAGGCAACGAGGCTAAGTTCGTCGGACATTGGGGCGGTAGCTGGGATAAAAAAAGGCAGCAATGTGGCGATGAATCACCAATCAATTCAGCCTGTACACATTTGTGATTCCTTACGTACGAATGCGACACTAGACATTCTCGAGGAGATTTTTCTGGGATTCGAAAAGCGCCGGGCTTGCATTTTTTGGGGGGAAGCGCGACCTTTCCTTCGCAAAACCGTCACGAAAGGACCGTTTGCATGACTGATCGCGGTAATGGAGCGGAGGGTAGGGAAGACACCGCCATATTGATACCGCTCCATGAGGCAAGACGTGAACGGCTCGACCTCCCGATAAGCTTCGATCGCCGCGAACTCGACCAGTTGCTGCGTCTCTACGGCCGGATGGTCGCCGCCAATGAATGGCGCGACTACGCCATCGATCACCTGAACGATCGCGCCGTCTTTTCCGTGTTCCGCCGCGCCAGCGAAACGCCTCTTTTTCAGATCGTGAAAAACCCGAAGCTCGCCCGCAAGCAGGGTGCATTCAGCATCGTGGCTGCTGGAGGCGTGATCCTTAAGCGCAGCCACGACCTTGCGCGCGTACTGGGCGTGTTCGACAGGGCGCTGAAATTGGTCCAGGCCTGATCCGCTCCGACAACTCGCCCTCATCCTGCCGTTTGAATGCGACAAAGTCCGCTGCGGGAACAGTCCGACGCTTGATGGGTTGTCGTACGGCGTATAGGTACCTCCGATCCTGGGCACGGAAATCATGAACAAGCCTGAGCCGATGAGCGCGCAAGATCGCAGGGAGCGCCAAAAGGCCGAACTGCGCGCCGAACTTCTGGCGGCGGCGCACGCCCTGGTCAGGGAAGAGGGCTATGAAGGCCTGACCATCCGCAAGCTGGCCAAGCGGGTCGGATACGCACCTATGTCGGTCTATTCCTATTTTGCCGACAAGCATGCCATCCTCCACGCCATCGCCGACGACGCGTTCGAAACCTTGGCGCAACGGTTGGAAAGGCAAGCCCCGGCAGAGCCGCTCGCTGCGCTTCGCAAACTGATGACCGAATATGCGGCGTTCGGGCTGGAAAACCCCAATGAATACCGAACAGTGTTCATGACCGACGATCACACCCACGAACCCGACCAGACCGTCGCCCAGCCGGAGAAGCACAATCCCGCCCTGCAGCTGCTGCTCAAGCGCGTTCAGGCGTGCATCGACGACGGAATATTCGAAGGTGACGTGCATGCCGTCGCCACGCTGTTGTGGACGTTCGGTCACGGCACCGTGTCGCTGCTGATCACCTTTCCCCACTATCCCTTCGGCGACCGCCAAAAATATCTGGAGGCTTCGATGGAGGTGGCTCTTGCGGGCCTGAAGGCGCATCCCGTAGGTCCCCTGACCCTGCCGGAAGAACGCTGCTGACGAAGCGGCCCTCTTGCCAGTTTCTTCATCTGCCTTGGATCGCGTACCACGAAATATTTCGTACGCGTACATCGCTGCCCCTTGAATTCAGATTTCGCTCTCCGTACGTATACATTGTATTGTACATGTACGCACATACGGAGAATGATAATGAAAAACGACAGCCCTCGCTTTGGCCGCTATTTTTGCGCTGTCCGGCACGGCAGCTGCAAACGATTTCGCCGCGACCCTGCATTACCCGGAAGCGGCTCCCCGCACGCAGGCTGAACGAAAGTCGCTCGACTATACGGCTACGCATTCGATTGTGCGCCGGGATGTTTCGCGCAACGCGGCGCCACGATCCCGCAAGGAAGAGGCGCCGACGGCGGAAAGCCGGCGCAGCGGCATTGAAATCAACCCGTGGATCGTTCCGAGCTTTCGTTGAGGCTGCGGACTCGCGAGGTCCGGGATCCGGAAACGAAAACGGCGGGCAAATGCCCGCCGCTTTTGTTCCTGGCACGCAGGTAAGATCTACTCTGCGGCGGCTTCTTCGGCCGGCGCTGGCGCGGCGGCAGCGGCGGCCGCCTCTTCCTGCGCCTTCTTGATGGCGTCGATGCGCTCCTGCGCCTTCTTGCCCGGAAGCGCCTTCTCGGGGTTCACCCGAGTCTCGCGCTTCGAAAGGCCAGCCTCATCGAGGAAGCGCGCGACGCGGTCGGTCGGCAGCGCGCCGTGGCCGAGCCAATGCTTGATGCGGTCGGCGTCGAGCTTCACGCGCTCGCCGCCTTCGCGCGGCAGCAACGGATTCCAGGCGCCAACGGTTTCGATGAAGCGGCCGTCGCGTGGGCTGCGCACATCGGCGATGACGATGTGGTAGTAGGGGCGCTTCTTGGAGCCCGCTCGGGCCAGACGAATTTTCAGTGACATTTTCTTCTCCTGCAGTCCTGTTTGATAGTGGTTCGGTTTGTCTATTCGCCGCTCTTCGCGACTGAATTCGTGATGTCGCCGCCATTGCCCGATGACGCGAGCATTTCGTGATGGCGGATGACCTCGCGGATGATGAAGTTCAGGAATTTCTCCGCGAAGTCGGGATCGAGGTGAGCGTCGTCGGCAAGTCGGCGCAGCCTGGCTATCTGGGCTTGTTCCCGCGCTGGATCGGCCGGCGGCAATCCGTGGGTCGCTTTCAGGACGCCGACCGCCTTGGTGCGCCGGAAGCGCTCGGCGAGCATATGGATAAGCGCGGCGTCGATATTGTCGATCGAGGCGCGCAACTCTCCAAGAAGCGCTTGCGGATCGTCGTTCATCGCACTCATTTCTTCTTCCCCAGACCCGGCAAACCGCCGCCGCCAAGGCCAGGCAGCTTCATGCCGCCCGGCAGACCGGGCAGACCGCCGCCGCCCATTCCTGAAAGATTGCCCGGCAAGCCCTTGCCGAGGCCCGCCGCCTGCGCTTGCTTCTGCAAGGCTTCAAGTTGCTTTGGATCCATCTTGGAGAGGTCCGGCATGCCGCCCATTCCACCCATGCCGCCCGCAAGCCCGCCAAGGCCCATCTTGGATGCAAGGCCGCCCATCATGCCGCGCATAAGACCGCCGCCCTTGCCCTTGCCGCCCATGGCTTTCATCATGTCGGCCATCTGGCGGTGCATTTTCAAAAGCTTGTTGATCTCGGCGGCGTCTGTGCCGGAACCCGCGGCGATGCGCTTCTTGCGCGAATGCTTGAGCAGGTCGGGATTGGCCCGCTCCGCTTTGGTCATGGAGCGGATAATCGCGATCTGCCGGCCGAACATCCTGTCGTCGAGCCCAGCGGCGGCCATCTGGTCCTTCATCTTTCCCATGCCCGGCATCATCCCCATGATGCCGCCCATGCCGCCCATCTTCTGCATCTGGCCAAGCTGGTCGGCGAGATCGTTGAGGTCGAACTTGCCCGACTGCATCTTCTTTGCCATCGCCGCGGCTTTTTCCGCGTCAATGGTTTCGGCTGCCTTCTCGACCAGCGAGACAATGTCACCCATGCCGAGAATGCGGTCGGCGATGCGCTTGGGATGAAATTCTTCCAGCGCATCCATCTTCTCGCCGGTGCCGATCAGCTTGACCGGCTTTCCGGTCACGGCGCGCATCGAGAGCGCGGCGCCACCGCGTCCGTCGCCGTCCATGCGGGTCAGGATCAGGCCGGTGATGCCGACGCGCTCGTCAAAGCTCTTGGCAAGGTTGACGGCGTCCTGGCCGGTGAGGCTGTCGGCGACGAGCAGGATTTCGTGCGGCGAGGACACCCGCTTGATGTCGGCCATTTCGGCCATCAGCGGTTCGTCTATGTGCGTGCGGCCGGCCGTGTCGAGAATAACGACATCGTGGCCGCCGAGCTTAGCGGCCTGCACAGCCCGCTTGGCGATGTCGACCGGCGACTGGCCGGCGACAATCGGCAGCGTCGCCACCTTGGTCTGCTCGCCGAGCTGGCGCAACTGCTCCTGGGCGGCCGGACGGCGCGTGTCGAGCGACGCCATCAGCACCTTCTTGCCCTGGCGCTCGCTCAGACGCCTGGCAATCTTTGCGGACGTCGTGGTTTTGCCCGAGCCCTGCAGGCCGACCATCATCACGACCACGGGCGCCGGCGCGTTGAGGTCGATCGTCTGGCCTTCGCTGCCAAGCATCTCGACCAGTTCGTCGTGAACGATCTTGACGACCATCTGGCCGGGCTTGATCGACTTGACGACGGCAGCGCCCACAGCCTTGGCGCGAACCTTGTCGACGAAGGAGCGCACGACGTCGAGCGCCACGTCGGCTTCGATGAGCGCACGGCGGACCTCGCGCAGCGCCGCCGCTACGTCGGACTCCGACAGCGCGCCACGGCCGGTCAGGCCGTTCAGAATGGAACCCAGTCGCTCTTGCAGCGATTCGAACATCGTTCTTCCTTGTGTCTCTGATCGGTTTCCCGTCCAGAGGTAATGTCTCCGCACCTGAGAGCCAAGCTATAGCCAAAGCCAAAAAGCACCCGGGGGCGCCTCGCGCTGCCGGGTGTTGGCCTCCGGGATCTATTTATACCTCTAAGGGTCCCGGTCGGCTGCTCGGAGTTCTTACTCGTCGCGGAATTGAGCGCGATAAACAGGAAAAGAGCCGCCGAGTCAAGGCAAGCAGCCTGCCGTCGCCTTTACGTCAGCGGGCGTCTTCAGTTAGATTGCAACCGGAAACGCAAAGATAGCCCGATGCTCGCACGAACGGGGGTTGATCTTGGGCAGGCCGACGGTCTGCGTTGGCGGAGCTTGGCCTTGCTGGAAGCGCCATGCTGAACATCCGTCCCGAGCAGATGGCAGTCTTCGAAAAAGACGGTGCTCGTCGTTTCGAAGACGAGATGCTGGCTCACAGCAAGGAATTTTCCCCGAGGCTCTGCGAGTTGATCGGCGACGATCAGTTGCGGGTAGCGCTCAAGCAATCCATCGGGCGGGCCAAGGAATACGGGTTTTCCAATCGCGGCCCGATCCGGCTCTATATCGAGCTGATGTTTCTCGCCGGCAGCGATTTCGACACCGATCCGCAATATCCCGGCCTGGGCGAGGTGTTGCGGGGGCGAGGCGCCGAGATGGTTCGCGCCGAGCACATTTTCGAGCGTATCAACGATTACCGCGAAAACGTCTCCGGTGAGTATGGCGTCAACGCTCGCAAGGCGCTCGCCTATCTTGTGGATTTCGGCCGCCAGCCTGATCCGTTCACGGAGGATGGCCTGGTGTCGCAGCTGCTCGCCGGCATGCGTGCATCCTTTCCGCTCAAGGCCAACTATCTTGGCGAACCGGCGCTGCTGCAGCTAATCGCCGAGGGCCGCGCCGCCGCGCAACGCTATGGCCTGAAAGGCTCCCGCGCCGAGGCGATGATCGTCATCCTGATGTTCGCTTTCGGCCATGGCTGCGTTGCCGACCCGCTCTATCCCTGGATCTCGCAGGTGCTGACCGACGAAGGCATCACCAGTGCCGAGGCGCGCGCACAGCGCCTCGAGCGCAAGGCGCTGACCTGGCTCGATCACGTGCTTGCACGGCCGCTGCCGGGAGGCGAGGCATGACCGACTCGAAGCCCGCAACCTCGCCAACGGCCGGAGGCGGGGCAAACCCGGCCAGCGGCTGCGTGGCACCGTGTCCGGCGGCCAAGTCATACGCAACCGCGGAAGAAGCGGCGATTGCCGCCATGAAGGAGGCAAATCCGAAGTCGGTGGCTGAGGGACGTGAGTATGGAGGATGGGTGAGGAAGAACAGCGACGGCACTTTTTCGTATGATCCTCCCGTGAAAGGTTCCAAGGATGGCCTAACAAACATGCCTGCAAAGGGTGCATCGGATGTAGTCTGGTACCATACTCATGGAGCTGCCGATCCAGGTTATGATAACGAAAACTTCTCCGGTGCGACGGGCGACAAGGGCTACAGCAAGGCAAACAACGCCACCGGCTATGTTGCCACACCGAGTGGAGCCATCAAAAAATACGACCCGTCGACCGATACTGTCACCGTCTTAGGCGACACCGCCCCACCCTAAAATTCGGGAGTCTTCGACATGAAGCATTGTAACATCAAGCTTTTACACCTTCAGCAGGGGCAGATATGAAAAACTTGCTCTTTATATCTCTCATACATCTGATACAAAATCCGGAGATATACCACCAAAAGCAAGTTAGAGTAGTCGCTTTTGCATCCATGGAGTTCGAGAGTAAGGCTATCTATGTCTCTAAGGAGGATCTTGACAACGCTGTGACGAAGAATGCTATTTGGTTAGAAGCCAGCATTACGGAAGAAACACGACGCATGCATAGAAAGTATGTGATAGTTGAGGGAAGTTTTAGTAAGGATAACCTTGGACACCTCCAGATGTATTCTGGAGCGATCGAAAACATTACTAGAATTGATCTATGGAAAGGTGATCGCCAGTCAGATTGACCCTTTCGGTGTCGTCTCGAGCCTTTGCTGCGGTCGTTCTGCATTTCGCAAAATGTCGGCAGAGCCAATTAGGCCTACGCCAAAAACCGCCGGGCAGTGACGCCCGGCGGTTTCAATCGTTGCCTGTACGGTCCGGTCAGCGCATCACATAAACGATCCGGCGCGAGCTCGGCTCGACCAATACCGGCTGGTTGTTCACGTTGACGTAGCGGTATTCGTAGTCGGGAATTTCGCGCAGTTCGACAGTTTCGGGCAGGCTCGCGCCGACCACCACTTCACCTTCCAGGAACACGGGATCGCCCCGGTTGGAGGTGACATAGGTGCGTACCTCGGGCGGCGGCTCCGCAGCAGCGCCCGCGGCGCCGCCGAGAGCAACGCCGGCAACGCCGCCGACAGCTGCACCGACAGGGCCGCCGATGATGGCGCCGGTAACCGCGCCCGTGGCGCCGCCGACGACCGCGCCTTCCGCGCCGCCGTCACCGGACGCGGCCGTGATCACCCTGACGGAATCGGCTGGACGCTCCGTCAGAACCACCTGTTGGCCGCCAAAATTGCCCGTCAGATAGTCGGAATAGACCCAGCCCTGACCACCGGCTTCGGCTACGGAGCACCATTTGCTGCCCGCGATGCAGCCATTCAACGTCGTCGCCTGCCCGGCGGCGAGCACCCCGATGACAGGATGCCCCGGACCTGGCCCCGCACGCACGTTGAGATCGGTGGTTGCGGTGACCGATGTCTGAGCAAGTGCGGAAGCCGACATTGCGAACAATGCGGCGGCCGCGGCGGAAATCAGAAGTTTCGGTTTCATGGGTAAAGACTCCGTCGATTCGATTGCATCGTCCCGTCTGGTGCTAAACGGGACCGAACCGGTTCTGTTCCCGCCAAGAGGGACTGCGCGCTGACGGATCATTGCGCCCATTTGCAGCCAAACCGGCGGGATCAGCGCCGATCGGCCAGCCGTTCGTTCACGAATCGGAGCTTGGCGGTTGCGCGTTCCGAGATGTCGAACTGTGCGGTCGGCGGGATCATGTCGTGGCGAGCTTGACGGCAACCTGCCTTGCCACCGCATCGCCTGAGAGCCTTGCGCCGCCGCAGGTCTGGATCAGCGAGCCGGCCAACGCTTCGCCTGCGAACCAGATGCGTTCGGCGACCGGCTCCATCAGTGTATTGCGGGCGCCCGCGCGACCCGGCCTTGCCGCGGCATAGGCGCCCCGGACGAAGCGCTCGCCGCCCCAATTGGTCATTGTAGCGCGGCCGACGTGCTTTCGCACGTCGCTGCCGAAAATCCCGCAGAGCCTGTCGGTGACGAAATCGACGCCGGCCGCTTCACCCGCCGCGGACATCTCCCATGCAAAATCTCCGCCGACGAAGCCGACCATGAGATCGGTGTCGAACGGAAAGCACAGGAAATAGATGTCGTGACGAGCCGGCCTTTCGATCAGCAGGTCGTCGAAGGGCGACAATCCGAGCCGGGTTCCCCTGATCTCGACAGGCAGCTTGGTCAGCATCCCCATCGGCAGGTCGAAGAATGCCTCCATGACAGCGTCGGGCAGAACAGGCGAGAATTCGATCTCCTCGAACGCCAAGACCGCCGGCGAAGCCGTGACGATGACGGCTCTGGCGCGGATCGTCCCGCGATCGGTGACGCAGGCGACGCCGGGCGCATCCCAAATGATTTTCCGCACCGGCGTCGACAATTCGACCGGAACATCGGCTCCGAACTGCGCGACCAGCGCGCCAAACCCTTCCTTGGTGAAGTAGTTCGGGTCGAGATCGGCCGCCGCGCGAAAGTCCTCGATCGATATCTCGTCGTAGTCCTGGCCAAAATCCATAGGCCCGGCAAATGTAGCCGCCGCTCGCGGCGCGCGGCCGGAGGCGAGCAGCAACGACACGGCGCCATCGGTCCCGCGCCATTTTTGCAGCGCCGCCGACATCTCGTAGTCGGCGCGCTGCATCTCCGCCTCTTCTTCTTCCAAGGCCTTGCGTTTGCCGTAGTAGAGGTGGTCGGCATTCATGTCGTGATGGTGAAGGGTCCAGCCGGCGGCTTCGGCTTCCGGAAAATAGGGATTGCGGTCGGCGGCATGAAGTCAGGCGCAGCCGATGTCGAAGGGGACGCCGAAATGCTCCGTCGAGGTCCATGCCCTGCCGCCGATACGGTTCATCGCCTCCAGAACAGTGAAGCTAAGCCCCGCGCTCCGCAGGGTCTTGGCGGCGGCGAGACCGGCAGAACCAGCCCCGACAATTGCGACATCAATGTCTGTCATGACTTATTGAGCCCCTTGCCACATTATATACTTGATCGTAGGGAAGTTCTTCGGCGTCCGCCAGCGGTCCGACGCCAGTATTGTCTTGGCGGCGACGAGGTGCGATCGGCTGGCAGGCGCCCTTCGGGGACTGATTCGGGCAACCAGGAGAACATCATGGCAATTTTTGCCAAAGGAAAAGTTTTAGCCGCCGCATTCGCCATACTCGGCGTGGCGGCGGGCGGCGCCGAGGCCGCCACCTGCGGTAACAAGGCAGCCGGCTTCGAGAACTGGAAGCAGGAATTCAAGCAGGAAGCCGCCGCCCGCGGCATCGGCGGCAATGCGCTGCAGGCGCTGGACAACGCCAGATATGCGACCAAGACCATAAATGCCGACCGCAACCAGAAAAGCTTCAAGCTGTCCCTCAGCCAATTCATGGCAAAGCGCGGCGGCAAGACGATCGCCTCGAAGGGCAAGAGCCTGAAGAAGCAGAATGCGGCGCTGTTCGCCAGGATCGAGCAGCGTTACGGCGTCCCGGCTGGGCCTCTGCTGGCAATCTGGGGCATGGAGACCGGCTTCGGAGGTTTCCTCGGCAACCAGAACACCGTCTCCGCGGTAGCAACGCTTGCCTATGATTGCCGCCGCACGGAATTCTTCACCAACCAACTCTATGCCACGTTGCAACTCGTCCAGAACGGCACGCTGAGCCCGTCGGCGATCGGTGCGGCGCATGGCGAGATCGGACAGACGCAGTTCCTGCCGGTCAATGTGCTGAAATACGGCGTCGACGGCGACGGCAATGGCCGAATCGATATGGTCAGATCGAAGGCCGACGCGCTCGCCTCGACCGCCAATTTCCTGCGCGGCCATGGCTGGCGAGCCGGCGGCGGCTATCAGCCTGGCCAAGCCAATTACGGGGCGATCCAGGGCTGGAACTCCGCCAGCGTCTACCAGCAGGCGATAGCCATCATCGGCGCAGAAATCGACGGCCAGTAAGCTTCAGATGCCGCGGCGCCGGGCTGGACCCGGCGTTCGGCTTATTGCGCTTCGATCCTGTAGGAACATCCTGCAAACGTCTTGCCCGGATGGGTATCGACTGTCGACACGTTGAGCGTGATCCGCGTCTCAAAGACCATCCCGAGATCCTCTTCCTTCGTCTCAAGGACGACTTTCTCGCCGAGGAATTTGACGGCTGTGGCGATCTCGGGCGTGATTCCGAGCTTTTTCGCCAGTTCGTCCGGGGCGACAGCGTCAAGCACTGCCATCGGGCCTGACGCTGTGAAAGCCACTGTAGCGGCCTCGTGCGCGAAAACGCGGATAGGCGCGGGCAGGCGGTATTCCTTCAAGAACGGATTGTCCGAGGCGATCTCCTGCCAGCCGAGCGTCTCCGCGGCCCCCGGTTCGCCGGCCAGCCAGAAGGCAAAGCTGTTGTAGGTCCGCGCATCAACACGGCACTCGATCAGCGACGCCAGATCGACGGCGGAGGGGTCGAACTCGACGGCGGTGGCCGACGCAGCGCACGCCGAAAAGATCAGCGCGACGACGCAGCGGCGCATTGACCTCAACCGGTTCGGTTGCGCGCGGCAAGCGTCCTGAGACGCAGCGCGTTGAGGCGGATGAACCCTTCGGCATCCTTCTGGTCGTAAGCGCCGCGGTCATCCTCGAAGGTGACCAGCGCATCGGAATAGAGCGACTTTTGCGAGCGGCGGCCGGTGACGATGACATTGCCCTTGTAGAGCTTCAGCCGCACCTCGCCCTCGACATCCTGCTGGCTTTTGTCGATCAGCGCCTGCAGCATCTCGCGCTCGGGCGAAAACCAGAAGCCGTTGTAGATCAGCTCGGCGTAGCGCGGCATCAGCTCGTCCTTGAGATGGCCCGCGCCCCGGTCGAGCGTGATCGATTCGATCGCGCGGTGCGCGGCGATCAATATGGTGCCGCCTGGCGTCTCGTAGACGCCGCGCGATTTCATGCCCACGAAGCGGTTCTCGACCAAGTCGAGCCGCCCGATGCCGTTGTCGTGGCCGAGATCGTTGAGCGCGGCCAGCAATGCCGCCGGCGAAAGCCTGTTGCCGTTCAGCGCAACCACATCGCCCTTCTTGAATTCCAGAGTGATCTCGGTGACCGCGTCAGGCGCATCCATCGGCGAGATGGTGCGCTGGTGGACGAATTCCGGCGGCTCGCTCCACGGGTCCTCCAGCACCTTGCCCTCGGAAGAGGAGTGGAGAAGATTGGCGTCGACTGAAAACGGCGCGTCGCCCTTCTTGTCCTTGGGCACGGGGATCTGGTGCTGCTCGGCAAAATTCAGGAGATCGGTGCGCGATTTGAACGACCAGTCGCGCCACGGAGCGATGACCTTGATGTCCGGGTTGAGCGCGTAGGCGGAAAGCTCGAAGCGAACCTGATCGTTGCCCTTGCCGGTAGCGCCGTGCGCGATCGCGTCAGCGCCGGTTTCCCTGGCGATCTCGACGAGATGCTTGGAGATCAGCGGCCGGGCGATCGAGGTGCCCAGCAGATAGGTGCCTTCATAGACGGCATTGGCGCGAAACATCGGAAAGACGAAGTCGCGGACGAACTCCTCGCGCACATCCATGACCCGGATGTCCTTGATGCCGAGCATCTCGGCCTTCTTGCGGGCCGGCTCCAGTTCGCCGCCCTGGCCGAGATCGGCGGTGAAGGTCACGACCTCCGCGCCCAATTCGGTCTGCAGCCATTTCAGGATGATGGAGGTGTCGAGACCGCCGGAATAGGCGAGCACGACCTTCTTCACGTCTTTCCACTTCGACATTTTTACCCCGAGGCTTTGCTGAGCAGCACTTTGTTGGGCCGCGTCTCGGGCGGGACTTTTAGCAGGAATGCCGGGCCGGACAAGGCCCGCCAGTGCGTAGTCAAAGCGACATTCAATAAACTTTTAACGAATCTGGCGAAGACTTCGCGCCCGATGACTCAACTCGCCGAAATCATTGAAGGGGCTGCCGAACCGGCCGCAAAACGGATTGCCGGGCGTCGGTGGCTGGGCATTTGGGCGGCCGCCTTCCTGCTGGCTGGAGCGCTCTCGGCCATGGCCAGCGATCGTTGGGAAGAAGCCGGAAGCGGCGCCGTCGCCATATTGCCGGTTCCGCTGAAGGCAGCCGCCATCACTGGCGGTTCGTTTTCCTGTGCCGAACAGCGCTGGAGCTTTCGCCTGCGGGTCGAGACCACGTCGGCGGCTCCCCGCCAGGAGACAAACGTGGTGGTTGCCATAGATGGCGCCGATTTTCCCGCAAAGGCCAACCGGAGTCCCGGCGTTGCGACGGTCGCCGTTCCGTTCGAAATGCTTGACCTTCTTAAGGCGGGCAACAGGCTCTCCTTCGCATTCGACAGCGAGCCTGCCGCGGTGTTTTCGCTGAAGGGGTCGCGTGCTGCGCTCGACGCGGTCGCGCCACGTTGCAGCGAGGTGGACATGTCGGCCTATGAACGCGTCGCACTCTCGGAAACGGATCAGGCCATCGGAACCGCGGCAAAGCTCATGGCCGAAGAAGCGGCATTGTTTCGCGAGGCGACCGGCAAGCAGCCGGTCCTCGCGGCGGCCTCGTTCAAGATCGCGCCGGATGCCGAGATGGTCATTGCCTCGCTTTGCGGGTCCGACCGCTATTACGGCGAGTCGGGCTGCACGCTGAGCGGCTTTGCCCGGCAGGGCGCGGGCGGAGATTGGCGCGAGGTTTACAACAGCGAAGGCATGGCGCTTTACCTCGACCCGAAAACCTCGGCCGACGGCTGGCCCGATCTTGTTACGTTGGCCGAAGGTGGCGGCGCGGAGCCGAGTCACTGGATGTGGAACGGCCTTGCCTACGAGATCCGCGAGCCCGCTATCGCAAAAGATGCGGAGTTGCGGGGCGCGGTCCAGTAGTTGCCTGTGATATCTGTCGGAACGTGTTCAGCGTCTCCGTGGCTTTAACTGGATCCACAGGTCGTAAGCCGCCAGAACAAGCCCGATGCAGACCGCCGCCGCAAGGTCGACGCGCGGCACGAATCTCAGGACGACGCCAAAGAAGGCCAGCAGGGAGAGGAAAGCGAGCAGTGCGAAGAGCCGTTTTCTGGCCATGCCGAAGTCTCCAGTGCCGTTTGCCCGCCTATCAGCCGTAAATTAGGTTCGGCAGCCAGTAGACGATCTGCGGGAAGAGATAGATCAGGATCATGCACAGGATCACGATCGTCATATAGGGCATCATGCCGCGAAAAATGTCCGAGAGCTGCACATGCGCGGGCGCAATACCCTTCAGGTAATAGGCCGACATGGCCATGGGCGGCGACAGGAATGCGGTCTGCAGATTGATCGCCACAAGAATGCCGAAGAACAGCGGGTCGATGCCGAAATGCGGCAGCAGCGGCAGGAAGATCGGGATGAAGATCACGATGATCTCGGTCCATTCCAGCGGCCAGCCGAGAATGAAAATGATCAGCTGCGCGACTATCAGGAACATCAGCGGCGACATGTCGAGGCCGGTGACAAACTCGCTGATGAACTGCTGGCCGCCGAGATAGGCGAAGATCGACGCGAAGGTCGCCGAGCCGACAAACAGCCAGCACACCATGGCGGTGGTACGGGCGGTCAGATAGACTGACTCCTTCAGCCTCTGCCAGGTCAGCGCCCGGTAGGCGACCGCAAGCAGCAGGCCGCCGAGTGCGCCGATCGCGGCGGCTTCCGAAGGCGTCGCCAAGCCAAAGAGGATCGCTCCCAGGACCGCCAGGATCAGGAAGGCCAGCGGCACGAAGGAGGTGAACATCATCCAACTGATCTCGAGGAACGAATGGTCGCCGACCTGCTCCTTGGTCGGCTTCGGCGCGAGATGCGGCTGCAAAAGAGCCTTGCCGACGACATAGACGAGATAGAGTCCCGCCAGGAACAGCCCGGGCAGAAGTGCGGCAGCATACATCCGCACCACCGAAACGCCTGACGTGGCGGCGTAGACGATCAGCAGGATCGAGGGCGGGATGAGAATGCCGAGCGTGCCGCCGGCGCAGATGACACCGGAGGCGTATCTGACATCGTATTTCGCCTTCAGCATCGCCGGAAACGCCAGCAGTCCCATCAGGGTGACGACGGCGCCGACAATGCCGGTTGCGGTAGCGAAAAGCGTGCAGGTGATGAGCGCCGCGACCGCCATCGAACCGGGAACGCGCCGCGTCGCGATGAACAGCGTGTTGAACAGCCGGTCGACGATGTTTGCCCGTTCGACGATGTAGCCCATAAACAGAAACAGCGGAATCGCGGTCAGCACGTCGTTCGACATGACCGAATAGGTCTGGTTCACGAACAGGTCGAAGATGCGGTTATTGAAGAAGCCGCCGACCCAGGATTCGGTCAGCGTCCAGCTATCGGCGCCGGATTCGACCGCGCGCTCATAGCTGCGCCACATACGGCCTGCGTCGAAATAGGCGTAGTAGCCGAACGCCACCCCCAGCGCCATGAGGGTGAAGGCAACCGGAAATCCGAGGAAGATGGCAAGGATGAGGATGAGGAGCATCCCGACGGCAACTTGAGGATCAGTCACTGGTCGTCGTCCCTCTTATTGTCCTTCGGCTCGTAGCCTGACGGAATGTCGACTGCCTCCCCGCCGTGCTTGAGCACGTTGAGTGTTTGCGCCTGCATCAGGACCTTTTCCAGCTCCTCCACATCCTCTTCTGCCCGGACCCATTCGCCCGTACGCAGGCAGATGATGCAGCGGAACACCTGCGCGAGGCCCTGCAGGAAGAGCAGGATTCCGGCCGCGATGATGACCGATTTGAACTGGAAGATCGGGATTCCGGCGGGGCTGTTGGAACTCACCTCCAGATAGCCCCAGGAGCGCGCTGAATATTTCCAGCCGGCAAAGACCAGCGCCAGCACACCGGGAAAGAAGAATAGGAAGTAGAGCACAAGCTCGACGGCCGCCTGGGTGCGCGGCTGCCACAGCCGGTATATGAAATCGCCGCGCACATGGCCGTCACGCGAGAGCGTGTAGGCGCCCGCCATCATGAACAGGGTGCCGTAGAGCATGTAGCTCAGGTCGAATGCCCAAGGCGTCGGCGCGTTGAAGGCGTAGCGCACGACGACCTCGTAGCCGATGCCGAATGCCATCACGATGATGCACCAGGCGAAGACCTTGCCGAACCATGCCGACAGGTCGTCGGCAAACCGAATATAGCCTTCCATGAAAAATCGCCTCAGCACACGGTCGAAGATGATGACGGAGCGAAAAGATGCGCTCCGTCACGAGGCCTCAAAAATCGAGTGCCTCAGATTTTGTCCGGGAAGTAGTGCTGATAGGCGAGTTTGTAATCCGGCGCGTTGAGCAGGCTGTAATAGACCACGCGCTCGCACCAGGCCTTCTGGCTGTCGACCACCTTCTTGAAATAGGGGTCTTCCATCAAGGGCGGCAGGATCTTGTCCCAAGCCTCGAGTTGCGCCTGCAGCACCGAGTCGGGCGTGCGCTTCACGTTGACGCCGGATTCGGTCTGCAGCTTCTGCAGGTCGGCCGAATATTGCTGCATCGCCAGCGCGTAATTGGCCAGGTGCGCCGATTCGACGCCGTATTTCAGGATCGCCTGAAGATCCGGATCGAGGCTCTCGAACGTATCCCTGTTGAAGATGTATTCGAAGGACTCGCTCGCCTGGTGGTAGGAAGCCAGCATGTAGTTCTTGGCGACGTCCTGTGCGCCGAAGCGCATGTCGGAGGTCGGGTTGTTGAACTCGAAGCCGTCGATGACGCCGCGTTCCATGGCAGGCACGATTTCGCCGCCGGGAAGCTGCGCGACCGACGCGCCCATCGACTGGAACAGATCGGCCGCAAGACCGACGGTACGGTATTTCAGGCCCTGCAACTGGGCGGCGTCCGTGATCTCGCTCTTGAACCAGCCGAGCGGCTGGGCCGGCATGCCGAAGGACAGGAAGCCGACGATGTTGAGGCCGAGAATATCTTGCGTCAGTTCGCGATAAAACTCGTTGCCGCCGCCGTGGTAAAGCCAGGCGATCATTTGGTTGGCGTCGCCGCCGAAGACCGGGCCGGTGCCGAACAGCGAGGCGGCCTTGTTCTTGCCGTACCAGTAGACCGGCACGGTGTGGGCGGCGTCGATCGTCCCGTCATGGCAGGCGTCCTGCACCTGGAATGCGCCGACCACCGCGCCCGCGGGCAGAAGGTCGATTTTCAGGCGATTGTTCGACATCAGCTGCACGCGTTCGACATACTGCGCGGCCATTTCCTGGAAGATATCGGAAGCGGGCCAGGACGACTGCATCTTCAGCACCACCGGCGCCTGGGCAAGTACGGCCGGCGCGGCGAGCGTCCCGGCAGCTGCCGCGCCTGCGACCGTGGAGTGTTTCAGGAACTTTCTGCGAGAAATCTTGCTGGTGGTCATCATATCCTCCCGAGATATTTTTGATTTTCGCCGTTCAGCGCGAGCAGAATAGGCAATACGCAGTTCGATGCAAGCGGCTGTGCGGCTGGTTGCCGCAGCCCTTTAGTATAACCGCATGGCCGCTCCGCTTCGACTTGTTGCCGGCCACAGGGCAGGAAAACTCGAAGACTTGCAGCGCGTTCGTGCCCGCTGTAGCGTGCGCCGCTCTTCAACCCGAGGCGCGCCCACATGGCTTTCGTTCCTGACCTCGCAATCATAGTCCAGTTCGCTATCGCGACCTTCATCATCGCGATCACGCCCGGACCCGACATGACCCTGTTCGTCGGACGGGCGCTGTCGGAAGGACGTGCGGCGGGGTTTGCCTGCATGTTCGGCGCGATGACCGGCATCGTCATTCACACGGCGCTGGTGGCGCTCGGGCTTTCGGCACTGATCGTCGCCTCGCCGCAGGCCTTCCTGGTGCTGAAGATCTTTGGCGCCGGTTATCTGGTGTGGCTGGCTTATCAGGCGATCCGCAACGGCTCGGCCTTCTCGCCGGAAAAGAAAGCCGGCACCGGCCGCAGCCTGTTCCAGAACTGGGCGACCGGGCTCGGCATCAACCTCATGAACCCCAAGATCATCCTGTTCTTCATGACATTCCTGCCGCAATTCGTTTCGGCAAGCGATCCGAATGCCTCGGGCAAGCTGTTCTTCCTCGGCTTGCTGTTCATCGTGCTTGCGCTCCCGATCACCGCACCGATGGTGATCGCCGCCGACAAGTTCGCCGGGCTTCTGAAGAAGAACCCGACCGTGATGCGGGTGGTGGATTACCTGTTCGCGGGTGTGTTCTCGGCCTTCGCGCTCAAGATCCTGACGGCGCAGGCGAAGTAGTCTGCGAAACCTTGGCATCTCGCCAACGGTCAAACAAGCGCCTCGCCAATGCCCAATATGCAAAGCCGCCGGCAAAACCGCCCGGCAGGCATGCGATGAATAGGCCTGGATGGCTGACAGGCGCGTTCAAGTAGCCGCTCAATATCAGAAACGACGGCAAGACGTTGATGCTTCCGGCGACAGCATAGGCGAACCATGAGGGCCATTTGTAGCTCCACGCCAGCGCGAGCGTCACAAGAAAGCCAGGCAACGCGGTCGGGAACGTCACCGTTATTCCCATATAGAAGAACATGGGAAATTCGGAGGCGGAGCGATAGATTGATCCCCAAGCCCCACCGTCAGGTAATGCGCTTGGAGCTGCGAACGCGAACATTGCCGTCACGACCGCGACAAAAACAGCGACCGCGTCGCCAAGCGCGGCCAAGCCGATCTTCAGTAGCAGCGGCCAAATGTTCACTCGCCGTGGCCGGCGATCATCATGGCTTCAAGCGCTAGGCGGTCGACTTTCTTCATGCGCTCGGATTCCGACTTGAGCTGGCCGCAGGCGGCGAGTATGTCGCGGCCGCGCGGCGTGCGGATCGGCGAGGCATAGCCGGCATTGTTGATGTAGTCGGCGAATTTTTCGATCGTTTCCCAGTCCGAGCACTGATAGTTCGTGCCGGGCCATGGATTGAACGGGATCAGGTTGATCTTGGCCGGAATGCCACGCAGCAGTTTTATCAGCGCCTTGGCGTCTTCGATCGAATCGTTGACGTCCTTCAGCATCACATATTCGAACGTTATTCTCTTCGCGTTGGAAAGGCCGGGATAGGCACGGCAGGCGGCGATCAGTTCGCTCAGCGGATACTTCTTGTTGATCGGCACCAAGAGGTCGCGCAGGTCGTCGTTGGTGGCATGCAGCGAGATCGCCAGCATGACGCCGATCTCGTCGCCGGTGCGGAAGATTTCGGGCACAACGCCGGAGGTCGACAGCGTGATGCGGCGCTTCGACAGAGAAAGCCCGTCGCCGTCGGAAGCGATCAGCAGCGCCTTCTTGACCTCTTCGAAATTGTAGAGCGGCTCGCCCATGCCCATCATGACGATATTGGTGATCTTGCGGCCCTCGGCCGGAACGATCGCGCCGTCCGGCGTGCCGCGCTCGGGGAAATCGCCGAGCCGGTCGCGCGCCGTCATCAGCTGGGTCAGGATTTCTTCCGCCGTCAGGTTGCGCACCAGCTTCTGCGTGCCGGTGTGGCAGAAGGAGCAGGTCAGCGTGCAGCCGACCTGGCTGGAAATGCACAGCGTGCCGCGGCCTTCTTCCGGAATGTAGACGGTTTCGATCTCGACGGGACGCCCCGCGCCCCGAGGCGGAAAGCGAAACAGCCATTTGCGCGTGCCGTCATTGGAGATCTGCTCCTCCACGATCTCCGGCCGGGCGATGGTGAAATCCCGCTCCAGCGCCGTGCGCAGATCCTTGGAGATGTTGAGCATCTCGGAAAAATCCGAAACGCCGCGCACATAGAGCCAGTGCCAGAGCTGCTGGACGCGCATTTTCGCCTGGCGCTCGGGCACGCCGGCCGAAACCAGCGCCTCGCCCAGTTCGGTGCGCGACAGGCCTATCAGCGACCCTTTTGCCGGCATGGCTGTGCGAGCGCGCAGCATGTCGCGCGTGGGATTGGCGGTGAGATCAAGCGAAAGGGTCATGGCGACGCCATATGGTGGGCCGGAGGCCGTTTGTCTAACTTTGCCGCGCACATATCACGCCGAGGCCACTGCGTCACGCCGGAGCGGGAACACAGAAGGGCCGGACGATGGTCCGGCCCTTCTGAACCAATCAGCGTTCGTCTACTTGCAGCTGGCGATCGAACTCAGCGCCGCCGAAATGCCTTTCAGCGAGAATGCGTAGTTGGTCGGGTTGCCTCGTCCGGATTTGGCCGCGACCTTCATATCGGAACCGGCCTTCATCGCCGCAATCAGCAGCGGCTCTTCCGCCGCGTTCTCTACCCAGGCCGACTTGCCGCGGGTGAACATGGAAAAGGACTTGTCGCCGACGGTGACCGAGACCTTGGAATTTTCCTGGAAGTCATAAGAGGCGATGAACTGCGGCTCGAAGGAAACATCCTGGCCCGGCCGCTGGCTGACGAAGAAGAATATGTCGCCGTGGTCGAGCGTAGCCGGCTGCTTTTCGGTCGGCACGGTCAGCACATAGCAGACCTTGCCGTTGTTCGCCTGATAACTGTAGGTGCCCCAGGCATTGTGCTGGCCGATCTTTGTGGCCGACTGGGCCAGCGCCGGCAGGGCGCTCGCAACCAGGATCAGGCTCGAAATCGTCGCAATCAATCCGCGCATCGTATTTACCGTTTCCCTGTCTTTCGCATGAAATGCGAGGGCAGGCCGGATCCAGGCCCTGCCATTGGTTCATTTTGATTTAATCTGGGTTACCAAATGGTGAACCGCGTTCCAAAAAAGGATCCGTTTCGGCCATTTTGGCACTACCGCCATCCTCACGCCATGGCCGTTTGCACGGCCTGGCGCTTGGTCCCATGTGCTGTTCAAGACGGGAAAAGCGGCAAGAGTTTGACTTTTCATTTCAAGACGCAACAGCGCGTCAGCGCTTGCGGCGCGGCAAAGCGCGCCGCGTCAATCCAGTTCGGCAAGCGCATTCCTGGCGGCAAGGCGGTGAGCCGGAGTGATGTGCGCCTTCACGGCGGCGATTGCGGCAGTCAGCACCGCGATGTCGTCGGTGAAGCCGAGGCCGAGTATGAAGTCGGGAATGGTGTCTGCGGGCAGTATGAAGTATGCGAGCGCCGCAAGCAGCGTGCCCTTGGCGCGCAACGGCGTCCGGCGGTCGAGCGCACAGTAATATGCAGCGACGACCTCGTCCATGAACGGCACCTGTCGAGCCGCCCGCTTGGCGGTCTGCCAGAACCTTGCCCGCACATCGTTCTCGGGATTGTCCTTGCCTCCGCCGAAGATGCGGAAGCCGAAATTATTTGCTGTAGCCATGCCCGTGCCTCCTAGACATGGGAAATGTGGGAAACGGCTGACCCGTTCGCAAGATGCCGTTATTGATGGTGTGCAGCGCCGGACCCCCGGCGATGCGGCAAGCACACTCCTGTTACGCCCACGTTTCTCTCTGGCGCTTTCCAGCCGCCATGCTATCGCAGTTCATCCTTATCCGGTGACGGTCAATGATCGCAAAGGCCCACACAAGCATACTTTTCGTCTGCCTCGGCAACATCTGCCGCTCGCCGCTGGCCGAAGGTGTGTTCCGCGCCGTCGTGGCGGCGCGTGGCGCCGAAAACGCCTATCTCATCGATTCCGCCGGCACGGGAGGCTGGCACCATGGCTCCGCGCCCGATCCGCGTTCCATCGCCATCGCCGCCAGCCATGGCATCGACATTTCGGCTCAGCAGGCGCGCAAGATTGTGCCCGAAGACTTCCATCGCTTCGATCTTATTCTCGGGATGGACCGGTCGAATGTCGAAGACCTGGAAGCGCTGGCTCCGGCGGACGCGAAAGCCCGAATCCTGTTGTTTCTCGATTTCGCCGAAGGCGCTTCAGGCGAGGTGCCCGACCCCTATTACGGCGGAGTGGACGGGTTCTCCTCGGTTTACCGCATGGTTCGCCAGGCTTCCGAAAAACTGGCCGACAGGCTGGAACGCGGATCGGCGCCGGTGAGCGGCCATACCTCTTCGACCACATAGGGCCCGCCGCCGACGGAGTCGCGTGACGACATCAAAACGAAGCGCCCCACCTTGAACGGCATCGTCGAGAAATTGCCACGAGCCGAAAGATATTGCGCCACATCGAGCGGATTGGGATTCCTCAGCCGGGCCAGCGTGACATGCGGCATGAATTTGCGTGGATCGGCGGCGATACCGATACGCTGGCAGATGCGCTCGATTTCGGCCTGCAGCGCGTTGAGATCGGGCGATGCGGTGACGCCGGCCCAGATCGCGTGCGGCTTTTTCGAGCCGAACGCTCCGACGCCGGACAGGGCCAGCGAGAAGGAGGGCCGCCTTACCCGATCCAGCGCATTTGCGATTTCGTCGGCGACATGGCCTTCGACATCGCCGATGAAGCGGAGCGTGATGTGGTAATTTTCGACGTCCACCCAGCGCGCTCCGGGCAGACCGCCACGGAGCAGGGAGAGGGACAGTGCGGCATCGCGGGGAATTTCGAGGGCGGTGAAAAGTCGCGGCATTGCCAGGCTCCCTTCATCGAATCGAAATCTCGAGACCAGCGAATCACCGATCCGGACAGGCCGCAAGCGGTTTATTGGTCACATTCGCTCAACATTCTTTTCCGACGCGATGTTCCCCTCCACCGTTTCAGGAATTGTCCGGATCTGCGGCGATCAGCTTTTCCACTGCCGGCAGGAAGCGCTCGACCATGCGATCGATGCCGGCCGCATTCGGATGCATCCCGTCTTCCAGCAGAAAGCCGCGGTCGGCCGCGACGCCGTCGAGAAAGAACTGATAGAGCGGCACGCCATGCTTTTCCGCCAGGCGCGAATAGATGCCGTCGAAGGCGTCGGCATAGTCCGGTCCGAGGTTTGGCGCGGCGCGCATGCCGGCCAGGAGGATGGCAATATTCCGCGCCTTCAGCCGCGCGATCATCTCGTCGAGGTTCTTTTCGGTGATCTTGGGCGAGACACCGCGCAGCATGTCGTTTGCACCAAGCTCCAGAATGACCAGGTCGGTCCCATCCGGCACCGACCAGTCGAGCCGCGCGAGGCCGCCGCTTGTTGTGTCGCCCGAGACTCCGGCATTGCCGATCACGACATCGTGACCTCTCGCGCGTAGCGCCTTTTCAAGCTTTTCGGGAAAGCTTTCGCCTGGATTGAGACCGTAGCCGGCCATCAGGCTGTCGCCGAAGCCGACGATCTGGTGCGGCTCGGCCATGACCGGAGACGGAACTGCGGACCAGACGAAAAGCGCGGCGAGCAACGCCGCGACCGGATATTTGAATGCCATGCCGAACAACCCATATGACGAAAGCGCTACCGGCTTCGTCCCCTCCATATAGGACAGATTTTCCGTGACAGAACCCGTCATCCATCTGAAGGACGTGTCGCTGACGCTCGGCGAAGGCGCATCCTCCGTTCACGTGCTGAAAGGCGTCAGCCTCGACGTCTCTCCCGGCGAGGCGACCGGCATTGTCGGACCCTCCGGCTCCGGCAAGTCGACGCTGCTTATGGTGCTGGCCGGGCTGGAGCGGGTCGACGCCGGAATAGTTCGCATCGCGGGCGAAGTCCTGAACGGCAGGAGCGAAGATCAGATCGCGGCGTTTCGCGGCCGCAACATCGGCATCGTCTTCCAGTCCTTTCATCTGATCCCCAACATGACGGCGCTGGAAAATGTCGCCGTGCCGCTAGAACTCGCTGGTCGCAGGGATGCCTTCGAGATCGCCGCACTCGAACTGGAGGCTGTCGGCCTTGCCGATCGCGTCACCCACTACCCCGGAGAGTTGTCGGGCGGCGAACAGCAACGCGTGGCGATCGCCCGGGCGCTGGCGCCCGAACCACGCATCCTGATCGCCGACGAGCCGACCGGAAACCTAGACCAGGCGACAGGCAGGCAAGTGGCTGACCTGCTGTTCACCAAGGCGCGCGAACGCGGCATGACGCTGGTCCTGGTGACGCATGACCCCGCGCTTGCATCGCGCTGCGCGCGGCAGGTGTCGATGCGCTCCGGGCGCATCGAAGCTGCTCCGCTGGTTGCGGTGTCGGCCTGATGCCGTTTTCTCAAACGCTGAAACTCGCCATTCGTTTCTCGCTGCGGGAAATGCGCGGCGGGCTTTCCGGCTTCATGATCTTCCTCACCTGTATCGCGCTTGGCGTGGCGGCGATCGGCGGCGTCAATTCGGTTGCCCGCGCCATCACCGCGGGCGTCGCCAATGAGGGCCAGACGCTCCTTGGCGGCGACATCCGGTTCGAATTGAACCAGCGCGAGATGACGGAGGCGGAACGTGCCTTCGTAACGCAGCTTGGGGCGCTCGCCGAGAGCGCCAACATGCGTTCCATGGCGCGGCTCGAGGACGGCTCCGACCAGTCGCTTGCCGAGGTCAAGGCGGTCGATGGAGCCTACCCCCTTTACGGCACCATGCTGACCGAGCCGGCGCTGCCACCGGCAGAGCTTTTCGGCGCAAGGGCAGGCGCTTTCGGCGCCGCGGCGCCCGATCTGTTTTTCGAGCGGATGGACGTTGAACTTGGTGACCGGATCAATCTCGGCGGCGCCACATTCGAACTGCGCGCCAGGATCGTGACCGAACCCGACGCGGTGTCGGATGGATTCGGTTTCGCGCCCCGGCTTATGGTGTCGCTAGAAGGCTTGCGCGCTTCGGGCCTGATCCAGCCGGGCAGCCTGGTCGAGCATGCATACAAGGTCCGGCTTCCCGCCAACTCCACCGAGGCCGATCTCGCCGAAATCCGGGAACAGGCGACGGAGCGCTTTCCGGAGGCGGGATGGAGCGTCAGGACACGCAGCAATGCAGCGCCGGCGTTATCCTCCAACATAGAGCGGTTTTCACAGTTTCTGACGCTGGTCGGGCTGACGGCCCTTGTCGTAGGCGGGGTTGGCGTCGCCAACGCGGTCAGCGCCTATCTCGACGGCAAGCGCGGCGTCATCGCCACCTTCAAGAGCCTCGGCGCCTCCGGCGGCTTCGTGTTCACTGTCTATCTCGTGCAGATACTGATCATAGCCGGCATTGGCATCGCCGCCGGCCTGGTGCTCGGCTCGTTGATGCCATTGGCCGCCGGCGCTGCGTTGTCCTCTATCATCCCGGTACCGGCCGAAGGTGGGCTTTATCCGGCGGCTCTGGGCATGGCGGCATTGTTCGGGGTGCTGGTCACCCTGGCTTTCGCGCTGTTGCCGCTTGGACGCGCCCGCGACGTGCCGGCGACGGCGCTGTTCCGAGAGATGGGCTTTGGAGGCCGCGGCCTGCCGAAACTGGCTTACGTAGCGGTCTCGGTCTGCCTGGCTGCCGCTCTCGCGCTCCTTGCGATCTGGTTTTCCGGCGACAGGCGGATTGCCGCGATCTTCGTCGGCGCGACGATCTTCGCCTTCATAGTTCTGCGCAGCGTCGGGTTGGGCGTTCAGTGGCTGGCGAAGAAATCGCCGCGCGTGCGTTCCACCGCGCTCAGGCTGGCCATCGGCAACATTCACCGGCCCGGCGCTCTGACGCCTTCGGTCGTGCTGTCGCTCGGGCTCGGATTGACGCTCCTTGTGACGCTGGCGCTGATCGACGGCAATCTCAGGCGGCAGATAGCGGGCAGCCTGCCGGAACGTGCGCCGAACTTCTTCTTCGTCGACATCCAGGCCAGCGAGGTCGACGCATTCGCAGCAGTCGTCCAGGGCGCTGCGCCGACCGGAAAGCTGATGCGCGTGCCGATGTTGCGCGGACGCATAATGGCGCTGAACGGCGTCGATGTGCAGACGATGAAAGTACCTCCCGAAGGCGCCTGGGTGCTGCGCGGCGACCGCGGCCTGACCTACTCGGCGACCATTCCTGAAAACGCCACGTTATCGCAAGGCGCATGGTGGCCGGAAGATTACGACGGCGAGCCTCTCGTATCCTTCTCGGCGGAAGAAGCCCGTGAGATCGGCCTTGAGATCGGCGATACCGTGACGGTCAATGTCCTTGGCCGCAACGTCACCGCCAGGATCGCCAATTTCCGCGAGGTGCAGTGGGAATCGATGGGCATCAATTTCGTCATGGTGTTCTCGCCCAATACATTTGCCGGAGCGCCGCACTCCTGGCTGGCGACGCTTTCGGTGGAAGGTGCCACGGCGGCCGACGAGTCTCGCATCCTGAACGAGGTGACGCGCGCCTACCCCGCCGTTACCACAGTCAGGGTCAAGGACGCGTTGGACGTGGTCAATCGGATCGTCGCGCAACTTGGGACCGCGATACGCGCCGCCGCCAGCGTGGCCCTGATCGCCTCGGTCCTGGTGCTGGCGGGTGCGTTGGCGGCCGGAAATCGCGCCCGCATCCACGACGCGGTGGTGCTGAAGACACTGGGAGCGACTCGGCGCACGCTGATCGCCGCCTTCTCCTTCGAATACCTCCTGATCGGGCTGGCAACCGCGCTTTTCGCGCTTTTCGCCGGCGGCATTGCTGCCTGGTTCATCGTGGCGCGGATCATGACGCTTCCCTCGAGCTTCCTGCCGGAAGTGGCGGTGTCGACGATCCTGTTTGCGCTGGTGCTGACGGTCGGCATTGGCCTGATTGGGACTTGGCGCGTTCTGGGGCACAAGGCGGCGCCGGTTCTGCGCAACCTTTAGACCGAGCCGCCCACTGTCGCTGTGCGCCTTTGTCTACCGACTTCGGCGCTTTGCGTTAAGGCTTCCGGCGTTCACGCAGGGTTGCGGTGTGTTACGGGGCTTGTCCTTGCCCGAAAGAAGCATCATATTCCGCCTAGGCATGCTGGAGTCCCCGCCAGCGGCGCCTGGGTCGGCGACGACCTGACACCGGACGGGGCAAAGCAATAGAGGAAATCATGGCTGACCTTCGCAATTATCAGGCACGCGCCGGGGTAGCGGGCTCCCGCGCCGGTGCCGCTATCGACGAGGGCCTGCGCGCCTATATGCTCAAGGTTTACAACCTTATGGCGCTTGGCCTCGCAATCACCGGCTTGGCCGCGCTCGGCACCGTCATGGTGGCGACGACCAATGATCCTGCAAGCGCGGTGGCCACGCTCGCCAACGGCAAGATGCTGACCAATGCCGGCGCTCTTCTCTACGGTTCGCCGCTGCGCTGGGTGGTCATGCTGGCTCCGCTCGGCATGGTCTTCTACCTGAGCGCCCGCGTTCATACGATGAGCATCTCCGCCGCCCAGACCTCCTTCTGGATTTTCGCCGGCCTGATGGGCCTGTCGCTATCGTCGATCTTCCTGGTCTACACCTCGGCAAGCATCGTGCAGACCTTCTTCATCACGGCGACCGCGTTCGGCGGGCTTTCGCTCTGGGGCTACACGACCAAGCGGGATCTGTCCGGCATTGGCACGTTCCTCGTCATGGGCGTGTTCGGCCTGATCATCGCCATGGTGGTTAACATCTTCCTGCAGTCCTCGGCTCTGCAGTTCGCCATCTCGGCGATCGGCGTGCTGGTTTTCTCGGGCCTGACCGCCTACGACACGCAGAAGATCAAGGAGATGTATTTCGAGGGCGACGACGTACTGGTCTCCGGCCGCAAGGCCATCATGGGCGCGCTGACGCTCTATCTCGACTTCATCAACCTGTTCAGTTTCCTGCTGTCCTTCCTGGGCAACCGCGAATAGTTCGTCCTGGACCAGCAAACCAACCAGGGGCGGCCCAACGGCCGCCCTTTTCTTTTGCGCCCGCTCCTGCTTGAATTGAAGCAGAGAACGTGGGCTGCACAATTTATGAGCATCTTTATCAGAGGCGCGGTGGAGACGGACCTCGACCGGATCACAGCAATCTACGCCGATGCGGTGGAGCACGGCACGGCAAGTTACGAACTCGAACCCCCGACGAGGAGCGAGATGGGCGCGCGCTTTGCGGCGCTGACTTCATCCGGCTATCCCTATATCGTTGCGGAAGCCGATGGCGGCATTGTCGGCTACGCCTATGCCAGCGCCTTCAGGCCGCGGCCCGCCTACCGCTTCATCGTCGAAGATTCGGTCTATGTGGCGCCGGAGGCGAAGGGGCGTGGCGTCGGCAAGGCGTTGCTGGAGCGGCTGATCGCCGACACGAGAGCGCTCGGCTTTCGCCAGATCGTAGCGGTCATCGGCGACGGCAGGCCCGACAGCCCGTCGGTGAAGCTGCATGAGAGGATGGGATTTCGCCACTCCGGCAGGCTCGAGGGGTCCGGCTACAAGCATGGCCGCTGGCTGGACACGGTGTTCATGCAGTTGCCGATGAATGGCGGCTCGGACACGAAGCCTGACCCGGATTCGCTGGCGGAGCGCCGGTTTCGGGCGCCGTCGCGCTGAAACTTTGAGAGGGGTCTGGTCCGGCAATTCGTCGGTTCCGCCCGACCGGGCTGGCCCCACGCCTTCGCCCAAGATCTGCTCCAGTGGACGCCCGCGCTCTATTGACCTTTGCTCGCGCCGACAACCGGTCGGGACTCCGGTCCCAGCTATTGAAAATTGCGCCCTTTGGGCATGACGATGCTCGCCTTCCGTGACAGCTCTTCGTGATCGTTTGCGGCTGACGGCGTCTTTTTTCCTCGTTGCGTGAGAAAATTGCGCCCTGGCGGATCCCGGCCATTTCGCCCGCCCGAACCGGCCACGGCGGGCAGTTGAGCTTCCTCCGAGAGCTCGGCGAGCCAGTGGGAGAGATCCTCGATCTTCTCCGCCACAATATGAATGACGCCTGATTCCGATTGCAGCCGGCCGCTGACGCGGATGAAGCGTGAGCCCATGACGACCGCGCGGAAACGCTCGAAAATCCTCGGCCAGACGATGATATTAGCGACCGCTTCTTCGTCTTCCAGTGTCAGAAAAATCGCATTTCCCGTGCCCGGCCGCTGCCGCACAAGCACCAGGCCAGCCACGGAAATGCGCTTGCCGTCCGTCACGTCCTTGAGACGGGCATTGGGCGTTATGCCTATTTTGTCGAGGGAACCGCGGAAGAAGGAGATTGGGTGCGCCTTGAGCGAAAGACCGAGCGACCGGTAGTCGTGAATGACGTGCTCGCCAAGAGGCATCACGGGCAGTTTTGTTCCGGGCTCGTGATCGCGCAGGCGGATTTCGGGGCGGTCGAACAGCGGCAGTTTTTCGGCAGCGCTTTTCCCGTCGAGCGCGCGTACGGCCCATAGCGCGGCGCGGCGGTCGAGGCCGATCGAGCGGAAGGCATCGGCCTCGGCGAGCCGTTCGATTTCCCCCACATCGAGGCCTGACCGCAGCCAGACATCGCGCACCGAATCGTAGCCGAGCCCACGCCGCGCCACGAATTGATCCATGCGCTCTTCGGAAAGCCCTTTGACCTGCCGGAAGCCGAGCCGGACTGCATGACGGGCTTTGATCACGCCTCGCATTTCCGCGTGACGAGCGGCGATCCGCGATGGGTCGAAGGAAGCCTCCTCCAGCGCGCAATCCCAGTCCGAATAGTTGATGTCGACCGGCCTGATCTCGACGCCATGCTCCTCGGCATCGCGCACGAGCTGCGCCGGCCTGTAGAAACCCATGGGCTGTGAATTCAGGATCGCGGCGCAGAATACGTCCGGATAATAAGTCTTGAACCAGCAGGAGGCGTAGACCAGCAGCGCGAAGGACGCGGCATGACTCTCGGGAAAGCCGTACTCGCCAAAACCCTCGATCTGCTTGAAGCAACGCTCGGCGAACTCCTGCGGATAACCGCGCGACACCATGCCCTTGATCATTCTTTCGCGATAATTGCCGATAGTTCCGGTGCGCTTGAACGTAGCCATGGCGCGCCGTAGTTGGTCGGCTTCGCCGGGCTCGAACCCGCCGGCGACGATCGCGATCTTCATCGCCTGCTCCTGAAACAGCGGTACGCCGAGGGTTTTTCCGAGGATTTCCTCCAGTTCCGGCTTCGGATATTCGGCTTTTTCCTTACCCTGCCTCCGACGCAGATAAGGATGCACCATGTCGCCCTGGATCGGACCGGGCCGTACGATCGCCACCTCGATGACGAGATCGTAGAATTCGCGCGGCTGGAGCCGCGGCAGCATCGACATCTGCGCGCGGGATTCAATCTGGAAGACGCCGATCGTATCGGCGCGGCAGATCATGTCGTAGACATTTTTGTCCTCGGCCGGGACGGTGGCTAATTCGACCGGTCGCCCGTATGCGTCGCGGACACCGTAATGGCTTTCGAGAATGTCGAAGGCGCGGCGCAGGCATGACAGCATGCCGAGCGCCAGAATATCGACTTTCAGAATGCCGACGGCATCGAGGTCGTCCTTGTCCCATTCGACCATCTTGCGCTCGTCCATGGCCGTTTTCATGATTGGGACTATCTCGTCGAGGCGATCCCTGGTGATGACGAAGCCTCCGACGTGCTGCGACAGGTGGCGCGGAAAACCCAGAATGTCGTTCGAGCGGGCGATCACATGCCGGGTCCGCGGGTCGGATTTGTCGAGGCCGGCCGCCTTAGCCTCCTTTTCGCTGAGTTGCGAAGAGGACCAGCCCCATATCGAACCCGAAAGGGCAGACATGACATCGTCGGACAGACCGAGCGATTTCGAGACTTCCCTAAGTGCAGAACGGCCGCGATAGGTCACTACCGCCGCGGCCAATGCGGTGCGTTTTTGGCTGTACTTCTCGTAGATGTACTCGATGACCTTATCGCGCTTCTCGTGTTCGAAATCGACATCGATATCGGGCGGCTCGTTGCGCTCGACCGAAATGAACCGCTCGAAAAGATGATCGATGATGTCGGGTCCCACATCGGTAATACGAAGACAGAAGCAGATGACGGAATTGGCGGCGGAGCCCCGGCCCTGGCAGAGGATATTTTGCGAGCGGGCGAATTTCATGATGTCGTGGACAGTGAGGAAATAACGCGCGTAATTCAATTTCGCGACGATGGCGAGCTCGTGCCGCAGCAGTTTTTCGATCCTTTCGGGCACGCCGTCCGGGTAGCGATCCCGGGCGCCTTCCCGGCTCAGCCGTTCGAGTTCCTCCTGTGGAGGAAGTCCGGATTCCGTCGGCTCGTCGGGATAGTTATGTTTCAACTCCGCCAGCGAAAACCTCAGCGTTTTCGCAAAGCGCACCGTCTCGGCCAGCGCTTGCGGGTAACGGCGGAAAAGACGCGCCATCTCTGCCGGCGGCTTTAGGTAGCGTTCGGCATTGGCCTTCAATTCCAGACCGGCTTCGGCGACCGGAACATTCAACCGGATGGCGGTGAGCACGTCCTGAAGCGGACGGCGCTCCGGCACGTGATAGAGGGCATCGTTGACCGCCATCAGAGGCATGCGCGCCGCCGCCGCCATGCACGCCGCCTGTTCCAGCCGGAACCGGTCGCTTCCTGCATAGGCCGGCGAAACGGCAAGCCATACGGACCTTCCGAAGCGATCCTTCATGGATTTCAGGAAATCCAGCGCCTCTTCCGGCGAGGCTTCAATATCCGCCATGACGGCAAGTGACAGGAGATCGCCCCATTCGAGAAGATCGCTCCGATAGAGAACTGACGCCCCTTTCTCGCTTTCGTCCCGGATATTGGCCTGCGTAAGCATGCGGCAGAGATGGCCCCAGCCCTTGCGGTCCTGTGGATAGGCCAAAATGTCCGGCGTTCCATCGGCAAAAACCAGGCGGCAGCCGGGGTGGTAGGGAAGCTTCGATTCCTCGGCCATCTTCCAGGCCCGCACGACGCCCGCCACGGTGTTTCGGTCCGCGAGACCGAGTGCGGAATAGCCGAGCAATTTTGCGGTGACCGCAAGTTCCTCCGGTTTCGACGCCCCGCGCAGAAACGAAAAATTCGACTGGACGGCGAACTCGACATAAGCGGTTTTGACGGCCGCGTTCATGCGAAGACCCCATGCATGAACCAGCGCGGCATTTCGGCCGAAGCGCCGTAAAGGCCTCGCCGGTAAAGCCAATAGCGGCGTCCTTCCAGATCCTCCACCTTGAAATAATCGCGGGTCGGCGCGTCCTCCTCATCGCGCCACCATTCGGACGCGATGCGCTCCGGACCTTCGGAGCGGGCGACCCGGTGACGCACGCGCCGCCAGCGGAAATAGGCCGGTGGTCCTTCCGGCACTTCCACGGCGCTGACTTCTATGGGCTCGGGAGGCGAAAACAGCCGGATCGGCCGCTCGGATTCCGGAGACGCGTTCGGAGCCGGCAGTCCCGTCGGCCTTCCGCCTGGACGGCGTGCCCTTTCCGGCAGCGCCTCGGCGAACGGGGCGGCAATGATCGCGCGCTCGGGAATGTTGCTTTCCACCAGCATAGGTTTCAGCACCGCCTCCTCGCCAAGGCGGGCGCGGATGCGGTCGACGAAAAGTGCAAGATCGTCGTCGTTGCCGAGATTGCCGCCAGCGAGGTCGCCCTGCCTGATCTCGAAATGGCCGGCGGCGAGCACGGAGAGGCGCACAAGCTCGAAGCCGTAGCCGGCGTCGATATCGTTCTCAAGCGCCGTGAGCTTCTCGTGGAACAGCCGCCGTATCAGCGCCGCTTCGCGCAAGGGTCGTGACGTGCCGACCGCGATGCGCCGGACCGCGCCGTCGACCCGGAACAGCGCGAGCTGCAGCGCCCTGGCGCCCTCGCCGCGCCGCTCAAGCTCCCTGCCCAGGCTCGCCGCGAGCATAGCCGTCAGGTGCTCGATGTCCTCGGTCAGGATGGCAGGCTCGACCAGATGCCGCTCGACCGAAAGCGGCGGGGCCGGCAGCCTGGGCGAAAGCGCTTCCTCGATGCGCCCCAGCGCCTGGTCGAGCCGCAGAAGGAGCCCCTTGCCGAAGCGGCGGACGAGCGGCGCGCGGGGAGCGGCCATAACCGTGCCAACCATGCGCAGGCCGACGCTTTCCATGCTGACGATAGTGGCAGGCGCGATGCGCAAGGCCGCAAGCGGCAGCGGCGCCATGATTTCTTCTTCCTCTCCCGGCTCGATGACGCCTCCGTCGATAAAACGCGCCGCCGCCCAGGCGGCGCCGGCCGTCGAGGCGAGACCGGCGCGGACATCGAAACCCTGCTGGAAAAGCCGCGCCAGAAGATCGTCGAGCAGCGTCTTTTCGCCGCCGAAGAGGTGGGCGCAACCGGTGATGTCGAGAAACAGGCCTTCCGTCCCGTCGAGCGCCACCAGCGGCGTATAGCGGTCGCACCAGTCGGCCAGGCTTTCGAGCAGCCGAAAGTCAGCCGCCGGGTCGGCCTCGACGATTTCGACCGAGGGATACATTGCATGGGCATCGGCGATGCCCATGCCGCGCTTCAGCCGGAGCCGCTCAGCCTGTTCGCTCAGCGCCGCGATGCGCTGCGAATTGTCCTCTCTGTGGCTGACGATGAGCGGCGGCTGGCTCACCCCCGGCTGGTTCGAGCGCCAGAATCGGCCCAGACGCTGGCGAAAGATCCGGTCCGAGGGAAGGTGCGGGAACCACAGAGCGAGAATTCTCTGGCTGTCTTTCCTGAAAGGCGCGGTCATCGGGGTTCCATTCCAGTATGAATTGCAAGGAGGGGACGGCCGTGCGGCTTTTGCTGACCGTGACGGCGAAGGCGGGATGCCCGAGCGTATCTTCAAGCGGGCCGGCAAGGGTGGAGCGCGGCGCGGCGGGGGCCGACGAGACGACCAGCCGCACAGGCGCCGCGGTCGGCCAGGGTTCCGCCGACTGCCGAAGCAGGAAGACCGGCCTGCCCGCCTCCAGCGCCCGCCGGTGCAGCCGCCGCGTGGCGGTCAGATCGAGCCGGTCCGGATTGCCGTGAATTTCCAGGAAGACCGCGGCAAGCTGCTTCAGCCGGGCCGCCTCCTCGGCAACCCACAATGCGTCGGTGAGTTTCGGCACCTGCGAAAGCAGAAGTTCGCCCGGCGAAAGGCCGCAGAAGTCGGCCACGCCCAGCGCATAGGGAAATCCCGCCTCGCTGAAGGCATCCCTGACGCCAATCCACAATATTGGCGGCCGACTGTCCTCCCCTTCGGCGCCATGTGTTTTCAGGATCAATCCGGCCATGGCCAGCGCGAACCCGGCGGCGGCGCCGGCACCATGCATGACACTGCCGTGGATTTCGGTCAGCGCCGCCCTGGGCAGGCCGCCGCCAAGGGCCCCGTCGAACCGCGCAGCGCCCGTCGGCAGGACGTCGGCGACCGCCTGCCGGACCATCACCCCGCCCCGCCGCAGCACGGCCTGCGGCAAGGCACATTCCCTTGGCGCGGTCCCGGCCAGAAACTCCGGCAGCGTGCCTTCGATCTTCGCGATTTTCCGGCGCAGGGCAAAAACGGTCTCCTGCGCCAAGGCGGATGTCGCCATGACGGTCTGCCTTCCCGGGGCCTTTGTTCCTGTTATGTTCCTATAGATTCCAGAGCGTGACTGGAGAGTCAAGCGTATTGCGGGGAGAATTTATTCCCAATCATGTAACGTAACAAATACGTGGCGGCAGCAGGCAATTGCCGACGGCTGGCGCGCCAGCCAGCCTAATTTCCCCATCGCCCCGCAAAGGCCTCGAAAGCCGCCGGCCAAACGGCTATATGCCGTCAAAAGGAAAAAGAATGGCCCGCATATACAAGACCCGCGCCTGGCACGATCAGCTTTCGCCCTCGATGGAGGAAATGGAGTTTTTGGCGCTCGAGGCTTACGCCCACCTGCCGGCGGATTTTCGCAAGCTGACCGGCGAAGTCATCATTCAGATTGCGGAATTTCCGACCGACGAAATCATGGACGATCTGTCGCTGGAAACGCCTTTCGACCTGCTCGGCCTGTTCGAGGGCCGCGGCATCGCCGAGCGCTGGAACCCGCAGACCGGCGAGGGTCCCAACCGCGTGACGCTCTACCGCCGCGCCATCCTCGACTATTGGGCCGAGAACGAGGAGACGCTGGGCGACATCGTCACCCATGTGCTGATCCACGAGATCGGCCATCACTTTGGGCTCAGCGACGACGACATGGAGCGGATCGAGGAAGCGGCCGAACAAGCGGCCGACCAAACCTGAGTTTTTCTTCTTCTTTCCCGAGGCGAGCCGACCACATGAGCACTTTCACGACGCCCGACGAGCTTTTCGAAAAACTGAAGACAGCCTGGAGCAAAGAGAGTTCAGGCAGTTGGAGCGCCGAAAACCCGGCAAAAGGCCAATGCAGCGTCACATCGCTCGTGGTGCAGGACCTTTTCGGCGGCAGCATCCTCAAGACGAAGACGCGCGCGCGGCGGTACGCATTTCTACAACTTGATCGACGGTGTCCGTTGGGATCTGACGGTCAGTCAGTTTGACTATCCCATTCCCTTCGAGGATCAGCCTTCCAGCCGCGACGAGGCCATGACCGATACGTCGCAAGGCCAATACGATGCCCTCAAATTCCGGCTGAACACCGCATAGTCTGGAACCGGCTGAGCCGGCTCAGAAATCACTGAGTTTTATTCCCGGCTCGTATTCAACGCCCTCGATATCCTTCACCACCGCCTGCCCGCAGCGCATCGTCTTGGTCTCGGCGTCGAAGGCATAGGTCGGCGAGCCGAACAGGTGCCAGCCCTTGCTCACCGCGGCGGTCACCTTGTGGCAGAAGCTCGCATCGTCGGGTCCGGTGAGATAGCGGTAGAGTTTCATTCGTTTGCTCCTTTGATCGCCGCTGCTTTCGCCAGCAGTTTTTCCGCCTGGATGAGATGAAGCCTTTCGACCATGCGGCCGTCCAGCGCCAGCACGTTTTTTCCGGAATTTTCCGGCAGCTCGAACGCCGCCACGATTTCAGCCGCCTCGGCCAGCGCCTCCGGCGACGGCGCAAACACCGCGTTGGCCTGCTCTATCTGAGAGGGATGGATCAGCGTCTTGCCGTTGAAACCCATGGCGGCGGCCTCGCCGCATTCGCGCGAAAACGCCTCGGCGTCGCGGAAATCATTGGCGACGCCGTCCAGGATGTCGAGGCCGCCGGCGCGCGCCGCCAGAACCATCTGCATCAGCCAGGGCGTGAGGTGGCGCCGGTCGGCCGTGGCGAGTATGCCGGTTTCCTTGACCAGATCGTTGGTTCCGGCGACGAGGCAGGAAAGCCGCGCAGCCGGGTCGCGGCCGAGTTCGGCGATCGCCGCGATGTTGACGAGCGCGCGCGGCGTCTCGATCATCGCCCAGAGCCGCACGCTCTCGGCCGCATCTTTGTCGTCGAGAACGTCGCCGGCCTCCAGTACGTCGCGCGGCGTGTCGACCTTGGGGAGCAGGATGCCGTCGGGCGCGCAGGCGATTGCCGCCAGGAGATCGTCGGCGCCCCATTCGCCGGCAAGCGGATTGACGCGGATGATGATTTCGCGTGGGCCGGCGGGGCGGTTCGCGAATATCGCCGCGAGGCTCTCGCGGGCCGGGATCTTGTCCGCGGGCGCGACAGAATCCTCAAGGTCGAGAATGACCGCGTCGCAGGCGAGCGACGGGATTTTCGCCACGGCCCGCGCGTTGGAGGCGGGAACATAAAGCACCGAACGGCGCGGTGAAAAACTCGGTTGCGGCATGTGGACTTCATGCCCGCCAATCTTGGCCCTTGCAAGTCCTTGCCCGGCAGTGCTTCAAGCGGCTTCTCCATTACGGTTTGGACATTCGGGGACAGCGCATGGCGCGATATGATGTGGTGATCATCGGCGGGGCGATCGTCGGAAGCTCGATCGCCTATTATCTGCGCGAGGAAGGATTTTCCGGCTCGATCGCGCTGGTGGAGCGCGACCCGCAATTCACCCATTCGGCGACGACACTGTCCTGCGCCTCGATAAGGCAGCAGTTTTCCATCCCCGAGAACATAAGGCTTTCGCAGTTCACGCTGGCGCTGTTCCGGCGGCTGGAGCAGGAATTCGGCGAGGGCGCCGATATCGGCTTTCGCGAAGGCGGTTATTTGATCCTTGCTGGCGAAAACGGGCTGCCGATCCTGGAGCAGAACCACCGGGTGCAGATGGCCGAAGGGGCCGACATCGTGCTGGAGGATGCGGCTGCGCTGGAGCGGCGGTTTTCGTGGCTCTCGACGGAGGGGATAACCGCCGGGGCATTTGGGCGGACGGGCGAGGGCTGGTTCGACGCGCATGCCATGCTGATGCTGTTTCGCAAGGCGCTGCGCGTAAAGAACATTGATTTCATCGCCCGGGCGGTCACCGGCATCGAGCGTGACGGCAACCGCGTGACGGCAGTCATGCTCGACAATGGCGACAGGATCGAGGCGGGCACCGTCATCAATGCGGCCGGGCCGTCGGCCGGTAAAGTGGCAGCGATGGCCGGGCTGGCGCTGCCGGTCGAGCCGCGCAAGCGCAGCGTCTTCGTGTTCGAGGCGATGGAGAAATTCGCCGACATGCCGTTGCTGGTCGACCCGAGCGGCATCTATGTCAGGCCGGAAGGCTCGGTCTACATTACCGGCGGCGCGGAGCCGGAGGAGACCGACGGTCCCGCTGACCCGGCTGATTTCGATCCCGACTGGCCGCTGTTCGAGGAGGTTATCTGGCCGGTGCTGGCGACGCGCATCCCGGCATTCGAGGCGATCAAGCCGACCCGCGCCTGGGCCGGGCACTACGACTACAACACGCTCGACCAGAATGCCGTTATCGGGCCGCATCCGGAGGTCGGCAATTTCATTTTCGCCAACGGGTTTTCGGGCCACGGCCTGCAGCAGGCGCCGGCGGTCGGCAAGGCGATCGCCGAGTTGCTGGTCCATGGCGGCTACAGGACGATCGACTGCTCGGCCTTCGGCTATGCGCGGGTCGCCGAAAACAAGCCTTTCCGCGAACTCAACGTGATTTGAGGGCGGACAAGCAGTTCAGAAGTCAAAAATCTCGCCGAGCAGCGACTTTTTCTTCTTGTAGGGCCGGTGCTCCTGCTGGCCGTGTGAGCGATGTTCCGGCCGCCCATAGCGGTCATCCTCGCGAGGCTTTTGAGAGCTCTCCTCCGGGGCGGAGCGCTCGATGATCTTGTCGAGTTCACCGCGGTCGAGCCAGACGCCGCGGCATTTCGGGCAGTAGTCAATCTCGATGCCCTGACGCTCGGCCATCACCAGTTCGGTATTATCCAGAGGACACTGCATCGTTGCTCCTTGGTCTGATTTTCCTGAAGCGCAGATAGGGAGCCAGGGCGGCACTTCAAGCAATACAGGTCCGGCCGACGCGTCGCCCTTTGATTCGGCGCACGATTTGTGTAGAGCGGTGAGACAGGACTTCCGGAACGACTTTGCAGGCCGAAAACCATGGAAAAATTCAACAAGCTCACCGGCGTCGCCGCGCCTCTGCCGATCGTCAATGTCGACACCGACATGATCATTCCCAAGGACTATCTGAAGACGATCAAGCGCACCGGGCTCGGCACCGGCCTGTTCGCCGAGATGCGCTACAATGACGACGGATCGGAAAACCCGGATTTCGTGCTCAACAAGCCGGCCTATCGCAGGGCGCAGATCCTGGTCGCCGGCGACAATTTCGGCTGCGGTTCGAGCCGCGAGCATGCGCCCTGGGCGCTGCTCGACTTCGGCATCCGCTGCGTCATCTCGACCAGCTTCGCCGACATTTTTTACAACAACTGCTTCAAGAACGGCATTTTGCCGGTCACCGTCAGCCCGGAAGACCTGGAAAAGCTGATGGACGACGCCTCGCGAGGCTCCAACGCCACGCTCTCCATCGACCTCGAAGCCAAGGAAATCCGCGGACCGGACGGCGGCGTGGTGAAGTTCGACCTCGACGAGTTCAAGCGGCACTGCCTGCTCAACGGCCTCGACGATATCGGGCTGACGCTCGAAAAGGCTTCCGCGATCGACAGTTTCGAGAAGAAGAACGCCGAGAGCCGCCCCTGGGCATGACGCGAAAGCTCATCTCCACCGGTTCGCCCTTCGAAAAAACCGCCGGCTATTCGCGCGCCGTGGTGCAAGGCGACTGGTGTTTCGTTTCCGGAACGACCGGCTACGACTATGCCACCATGACGATGCCCGAGGGCGTCGAGGCGCAGACCCGCAATTGCCTGGCGACGATTTCCAAGGCCCTGGACGAAGGCGGCTTCTCATTGGCCGACGTCGTCCGCGCGCACTATTACATCACCGACGCTGCGTTCGTGGATCTGGTGTTTCCCATACTCGGCGAGGCGTTCGGCGAGATCAGGCCTGCCGCGACGATGATCGTCTGCGGCCTGAACAAGCCCGAAATGAAGATCGAGATCGAAGTGACGGCGCTGCGCAGGTCAGCCTGAGCTCCAAACACTGGCTACAGCTTTCGTTCCGCTTCGGGATGACAGACTTGCGCGCAGCCGGCTGCGCGTCTAGCAAAGCGCCGGCTCCCAAAATTCCCGAAAGGCTGTTCCATGGCATCGCGCAAACTCCTCCTTCTCCCCGGCGACGGCATCGGCCCCGAAGCGATGGCGGAGGTGCGAAAGCTGATTGCGGCGATGAACGAGAATTTCGGCTCGGGCTTCGAGACCGAGGAAGGGCTGGTCGGTGGCTCGGCGTATGACGCGCATGGTGCGGCAATTTCGGATGCCGACATGATCAAGGCGATGGCGGCCGACGCGGTGCTGTTCGGCGCGGTCGGCGGGCCGAAATGGGATGCCGTTCCCTACGAGGTTCGCCCCGAAGCCGGTCTTTTGCGCCTGCGCAAGGACATGCAGCTCTTCGCCAATCTCAGGCCCGCCATTTGCTACCCGGCGTTGGCGGCTTCCTCGTCGCTGAAGCCGGAAGTGGTCGAAGGCCTAGACATACTCATCGTTCGCGAACTGACCGGCGGCGTATATTTCGGCGAGCCGAAGGAGATCATCGACCTCGGCAACGGCCAGAAGCGCGGCATCGACACGCAGGTCTACGACACGTTCGAGATCGAGCGCATTTCGGGCGTCGCCTTCGAATTGGCGCGAACGCGGCAAAACCGCGTCACCTCGATGGAAAAGCGCAACGTCATGAAATCGGGCGTGCTGTGGAACGAGGTGGTGACGCAGACGCACAAGGCGAAATATGCCGACGTCAAGCTAGACCACATGCTGGCCGACGCCGGCGGCATGCAGCTTGTCCGCTGGCCGAAGCAGTTCGACGTGATCGTCACCGACAACCTGTTCGGTGACATGCTGTCGGATGTTGCCGCGATGCTGACGGGATCGCTCGGCATGTTGCCGTCGGCATCACTCGGCGCGCCGGACGCCATGACGGGCAAGCGCAAGGCGCTCTACGAGCCGGTGCATGGCTCGGCGCCGGACATTGCCGGCCAGGGCATCGCCAATCCGATCGCCATGATCGCCTCTTTCGCCATGTGCCTGCGCTACTCGTTCAACATGGTGGCGGAAGCCGACCGGCTGGAAGCGGCGATCTCCGCAGTACTCAATGAGGGACTGCGCACGAAAGACATTCTTTCGGCCGGAATGACCGAGGTCGGCACCGTTCAGATGGGCGACGCCATCATCTCGAAGTTTCTGGCGCTTTCGGCATGAATTCCCGCTGATCGCTTCACAGGAAAGCGATCCAGCGCCCGGCTAGCAGCGCCGCGATCCAGATCGTCAGCGACAGAAGCGCCCCGGCCCTCAAGCCGGGGCTTGGGACGCCGCCGGTCGATATCTTTCGCCATCCGGCGCTGAAGCGAATGATGATCGCGTTTATTGTGCCGAGGGCCACCAGCGAAATCTTGGTCAAGAAGGCCGTATTGGCTGCGTATTCCAGCGGCTGGACCGAAAACAGCAGGAAACCGGTGGCGACCGCGAGCACCAGGCCGCCTGCCGAAATCGCCGTCATCACCCTGAGGAACGGACCCGCCGGAAGGCTGGGGAACAGCCCGAGAATCCTGAGATCCGCGGGCAGGATCGTGCCGATCAGGAGCGTCAGCGCGAAGATGTGCGTCGCATTAAGCAACGGATATGCATAGATCGAGCGACGGATAAGCGCCGCCACCTCCCAGTTATGCAGCGCATGCAGCCACTCCACCAGCATGCCGGTCAGGCGCCCGGCACCCGGTTCGGATAAACGTCGAAAGTGTTGCCGTTGACGACGACGCGCGCTGCCTTCATGCGCCGTTCTGCAGGGTCGCGCGAACGGAAGCCGACGCAGGTCACCATATCGCCGGTTTTGGCGGCGCTCTCGTCGAAACCGGCGCGGGTGGTCGGCGCGAGCGGCGCGAGATCGACATTCCACAGCCCATCGTCGGCACGGACTTTCAGCGTCACATGCGGATTGCCGATATAGATGTCCTCGATCGTGCCGGTGAGTTCGAACGGGTCATCCTCGGTCCACGCCCATCCATGGTGGGCAAGCGCCGGCGTGATAGCAGTCAAACACAGCAAGGCGGCGAGAAGCGTCCGCCGGCAAACATTCGTGTGGGTACGGTCCATCATCATGGCATCCGTTCCTTCCCTGTCATGCATGAAGGGTATGGCCGGGTCGCGAATGGTCAAGTCACAAGCTGCAGATCGCTCCTCACATTGACTCTTTGCCCGAACCGGATAAAAGGCAGCCGCGAACAGGATTTTCACGATGCGCGGCCTTCTGATGGCGCTTTTTGCATTCGACTTCCCGGGCCACGATTCCGATCGTGCCGGACGCGGACGCGCATCCTTCCGTTCCACCAAAACCACGGCCAAAGCGACCACCAAAACGGTCTGATCTCCCTTGGCCTGCTCACCCTCTCCCGGGTCCGGCCCGGGGGATGGAACCCGCTGCGGCCGGCGGGTTTTCTCCAGAAACGAGCGGAGAGGGACAGGAGAACTAACATGGGTTTCAAGGTTGCGATCGTCGGCGCCACGGGCAATGTGGGCCGGGAAATGCTCAATATTCTCGAGGAGCGCGGCTTTCCGGTCGACGAGATCGTAGCGCTCGCCTCGCGCCGTTCGCTGGGCACCGAAGTGTCGTTCGGCGACCGCACGTTGAAGGTCAAGGTGCTCGATACCTACGACTTTTCCGATACCGACCTGTGCATCATGTCTGCGGGCGGCAATGTGTCGAAGGAATGGTCGCCGAAGATAGGCAAGCAGGGCTGCGTCGTCATCGATAATTCCTCGGCCTTCCGCTACGACCAGGACGTGCCGCTGATCGTGCCGGAGGTCAATCCGGACGCCATCTCGCTCTTCACGCGCAAGAACATCATCGCCAACCCGAACTGCTCGACGGCCCAGCTCGTCGTGGCGCTGAAGCCGCTGCATGACCATGCCAGGATCAAGCGTGTTGTCGTGGCGACCTACCAGTCGGTTTCCGGCGCGGGCAAGGAAGGCATGGACGAACTGTTCACGCAGACCCGCGCCGTTTTCGTCGCCGATCCGGTCGAGGCGAAAAAGTTCACCAAGCGTATCGCCTTCAACGTCATCCCTCATATCGACGTGTTCATGGATGACGGCTTCACCAAGGAAGAGTGGAAGATGGTCGCCGAGACCAAGAAGATGCTCGACCCGAAGATCAAGCTGACGGCGACCTGCGTGCGTGTGCCGGTGTTCATCGGCCATTCGGAAGCCGTCAACATCGAGTTCGAGAATCCGATCACGGCTGACGAGGCGCGGGAAATCCTGCGCGACGCGCCGGGCTGCCTGGTTATCGACAAGCGGGAAGACGGCGGCTACGCGACGCCGATCGATTCGGCCGGCGAGGACGCCACCTATATTTCGCGCATCCGCGAGGATTCGACGATCGACAACGGCCTGTCCATGTGGATCGTCTCCGACAATCTGCGCAAGGGGGCGGCGCTCAATGCGGTGCAGATCGCCGAACTGCTGGTCGAGCGCGGGTTGATTACGCCGAAGAAGAAGGCGGCCTGATTGTCCTCTGCCGATGTGGCGCTGCGTCCGGCCACCGGGTCGGATGCTCGCGACATCGCAAGGATCATGCGGGCGGCGCTCGGATCGTTCGCGTGGATGCCGACGGTGCACACGCCGGACGAGGATCTGGCGTTCATCAGTAGGACGGTGCTGCCGCGGCAGTGTGTGACGGTTGCCGAAGCCGGCGAAGGCATCGTCGGCTTCATTGCTATCCAGGGCGAATGGGTGGAGCAGCTTTACATCGACCCCGCCTGGACCGGCCGCGGCATCGGCAGCCGGCTTCTCGGACTGGCGACCGCCGGCATGACGGAAGTGAAGCTGCACTGCTTCCAGGCGAATTCCGGTGCGCGGCGTTTTTATGAACGGCACGGATTCACGGCGGCAAAATTCGGGGACGGCTCGGGGAATGAAGAGAAGCTCCCCGATATCCGGTATCTGAGGCGGAGCTGACGCGCGCTTCGCACTTGTGCCGCAGAGACAGTTACTTTTCCGCCCGTGCGAGGTGCTTTCTGCCTTCTTGTGGGAAAAGGTGGCCGACCCTGAGCTTCGCGCCCTTCATTCCCGGCTGCGCGATCGCGCCGGGCGGGTAGGTTCGGCGTCCGGATCGACGGTGCGCGCCTCCGAAGGAAGCATCACCGGTATGCCGTCGCGCACAGGATAGGCGAGCTTGGCCAGCCGCGAATAGAGCTCGGATTTCTCTTCATCCCAGACCAGCGGGCCCTTGGTCAGCGGACAGGCAAGCAATTCGAGCAGCTTGACGTCGATTTTGAGGTTCTGCTCTTTCCGCATCGCCACACACCTCTCCCGGTATCACTACTGCAGGCTGGAGCCGAACTCGTTATCTTCGCGCGCCAGCGCCATTTCGGTGATCGCGATCAGCGTGTCGGCGCGCGTCTTCAGGTCCGGCGCCTCGAGCAGCGCCTGCTTTTCGGCCGCGCCGTAAGGCGCCATCATAGACAGCGCGTTGACCAGCATGGCGTTTTCGGCGCGGCTGACGCTGTCCCAATCGGCTTCCAGATCGTTGGCCTGCAGATAGGCGCGGAAAGCCTTGAGGAGCGCCGGCCGGTTGACGTCCCCGGCGGCTGGGTCCTCCTTCAAATCGGCCAGGAAGGGCATGATGCGGCACTGCCTGAACGGCGTCTTCACGGTCACCTCCTCGGCGATCCGGTAGCGGCAAACGCCCTGCAGCGAGATCAGATAGCGGCCGTCGCCGGTTTCGGCGAGAGACGTGACCCGGCCAAGGCATCCCACCTCGCAGATCTCCGGCTCGCCATCACCGCGCATCGACCCGTCGAGGGCCGGCTGCACCATGCCGATCAGTCGCGTTCCCGACATAACCTCGTCGACCATCTGCAGATAGCGCGGCTCGAAGATATTGAGCGGCATGCGTCCGCCCGGCAGCAGCAGCGCGCCGGACAGCGGGAACACCGCGACTACGGTAGGCAGATCGGATGGGAGCCGGTAATGGGCGTTTCCCGCCTGCATCTCATTCTCCGTTCCGGCGATAGCCCTGAATCTGGCGCATTTGCCGGAATCCGCAAGTCAATTTCGAAGCCCTCGAGTTGGACGGCCGAAGCGTGTTCCATTCCGAGGGGTAGGCCGTTACGAAAACAGCAGCGACGACAGCTTGCGCCGCGCGCCGAGCGTCACCTCGTCGGTCGGGCCCCAGGCCTCGAAGAACTGCAGAAGCTGAGCGCGCGCACCATCGTCCTTCCATGTCCGGTCGGCCTTGACGATCGCCAGCAGATTGTCGGCCGCCTCTTCCCGTTGCCCGAGCGCATTCTGGATCATGGCAAGGTCGAAGCGGGCCTGATGGTCCTTCGGATCGGCGGCAAGGCGGCGTTCCAGTTCGCCCGGATCGCCGAGCGCTGCGGCCTGTTCGGCGAGAGCGAGCTTGGCGCGGACGGCGGCGAGCGCCGGGGCAGCCTTCTTGTCTTCCGGCGCGCGCGCCAAAATTTCCTGCGCAGCCGCGCTGTCTCCGGCCTGGAACAGAATGTCGGCAAGGCCGGCGATCGCGTCGACATTGTCGGGAGCCTGCGCGAGGATTGCATCGTAGGCCTGGGCGGCGCTCTGCAGGTCGCCGGCATCGCGCGCCTCGGCGGCCGCGGCAAGCGCGTCGGCGAGCTGCGCCTGGCCGTCGCCCTTGCCGGCGACCTTGTCGACGAAATCGCGGATCTGGCTTTCAGGGATGGCGCCCATGAAACCGTCGACGGGCTGGCCGTCCTTGAAGGCGATGACCGCCGGGATCGACTGGATGCCGAGCTGGCCGGCGATGGCCGGGTGCTCGTCGATGTTCATCTTGACCAGCCTGACCCGCCCGCCGGCGGCCTGCGCCACCTTTTCGAGGGCCGGCGCAAGCTGCTTGCATGGGCCGCACCAGGGCGCCCAGAAATCGACCAGCACCGGCTGGCGGCGCGATTCCTGGATGACATCGGCGGCGAAGCTCTTGGTGGTGACGTCCTTGACCGTGAAGGGTTCGACCGCGAGCGGCGCTGCCGGGCCGGGCGCGGGCTCGCGCGCCGGCGGCTGGCCGTTGCCGTACTGCACACTGGTGGAATACTGGCTTCCCATGCCGCCGAACGGATTGTCCTTGGTGTTCATTGCTGCCCTTTCGGTCGCTGCCGGTCCGCCATCGCGGCGTGGTCGCCATTGCCGGCGGCCCTGCGCCACCATGTGGCATTCATGCTGATACTTTCAAGATATGAGGCTCGTGTCCGGTCGCCCGAACGAAGGCGAGGAGGTCGTCGCCGGCGATGGACGTGGTCGCTTCGTTGGTCAGCGGATGGGCATTGACGATCTCCTCCCGCATCAGCGCCTCGTCGATGACGAATTTCACCCGGCCGGACGTATCGTTGACAAGGCCGAAGGCGGTGACCGCGCCGGGCGTGACGCCCAAAAACTCCATCAGCGGCTCGGGCTTGCCGAACGAAACCCGGCCTGCGGCCCCGATGACATGGTGGATCTGCTTCAGGTCGACTTCCGCCTCTTCGCCGACCGTGACGAGGAAAAAATTGTCCTTCTTGTCCTTGAGGAACAGGTTCTTGGTGTGCCCGCCGGGAATCTCGCCGCGAAGCGCCTGCGAATCGGCAACCGTGAACAGCGGCGGATGGGATTTTGTCCGGACCGAAATGCCGAGACCGTCGAGATAGGCGAAAAGGTCTTCGGGCGATTTTGGCATGGCTGCAATTTTCCGGAGCGAACGCTGGTCGGCACCGGTTTATGACCAAAGCCGGCCGCAAGACAAGACCGGAAGCGGCGGGCGTAGCCGAAGCCGAGGACGAGCAAAATCGCCGCACGAACACCCGCCATTTCCCTGTTGCAATCGGCTCGCTCTTCGGCCATATAAGCGCGGCTTGCGGCCGACGCCGTGCGAGCGGGTGTAGCTCAGGGGTAGAGCACAACCTTGCCAAGGTTGGGGTCGAGCGTTCGAATCGCTTCACCCGCTCCAGTTTTCTCCAAAGGAAATCAAGCAAATGAAAAGCCGCGGAATTCCGCGGCTTTTTCGTTTTGGAACCAATGTAAATCGCGACCGGCCAAGAGGCGTTTCACTTTCGGGTAACCTCAAGGGTACAACAGCGCATCCGAGGCGGCGTCGATCGCGATTGTCACCTCGCGATTGTCACCTAATGACCCGTCCGGGGAGACCGTTTGCTTGACTTAGGTGGATCAGGGTTGCGATGCCGGCATCCTTGAGCGTCGTAGCCGGTGAGCTTCGAGCCCTGATCGGCGTTGAAGATGTGAGACTTGCCGTAGCGGGTGATCGTCTCTCCTGCACGTCGCGGTGCATTATGCTCGCTTCTTGCTGGTTGCGCGTGCTTTTCGCCGACCTGGCGAGGTCCATCACAGTCAGATGTCGACTGTCATAAAAAGTTCATAAAAGTTTCACAAAAGGCCGTGCCGGTGCGGAGCTTTTTCGGTACTCAATAGTTCTCGCCGGATGGCTCACCGTCGAACAGATTTTGACCTCGCTCTAGTGCGGCCCTTCTCGCGCTAGCGTTTTCCCTTTTTGTGCTGGTCATTTGGTTCGAGGTCGAGATGGTATTGCCGAGAGGGTGATATGGCTGCTTTCGTCGAAAAGACGTCGTTGCCGGAAGCGCGATCTTTCGAGACATGGAAAACCGGGCTTGCGATCGTCGCGGGATTTTCTTTGTTGCTTCTTTGCGCCAGCATCGGCCAAGACCTGACGTTATACGTTAGGCCGCATCCGGACTTGTCGGCCAAGGTTTGGCTTCTCGATGTGGATGTGGAACAAAGCGCCTTCACCTGGATCTCGGTCTTGTCGCTCTTTGCTGCGGCAGGCCTTCTTTTCATCGCCGCGGACGACGCATCTTCGCGTCGTCCTCCCTTCAAATGGCATTGGTATTTCCTGGCGCTGCTTTTTCTGCTGCTTTCTTTCGACGAATTCTGTGGCATCCACGAAAAAGTCTCTTCTGCCCTGGGTTCCCGAATGGACAATTCGGGGCTTTTGTATTTTGCTTGGGCCGCCCCAGCCGGTGTCCTCAGCCTGGCTGGATTGGTCGCCTACATGCCCTTTATTCGCGCGCTCCCGCCCAGGATTGGCATCTTGTTTCTTTTGTCGGGGGCGCTTTTTCTGAGCGGCGCCGTCGTCCTCGAAATGTTCGGGGGCAGCGTTGCGGAAGCGGAAGGCGTCGAGTCGGTCCGCTACCGGATACTCACCAACATGGAAGAGGGGCTGGAACTCGCCGGCATACTAGCCTTCATCTATGGGCTTCTGCGGTATCGCGAAGGCCATTTTCCATCCCGCCACGACTTATGACCACATTGCTCGGCCGGCGCACGCCAAGTCCTGGTATTCGGCGAATTCCGCAGCTTTTTCGCGTCTACCCGCGACAAAACCGCGCAATGGAATTTTCGCGGCAAATCACGCTATGATGCTGTCGCATTCCGCGGGATCGGAGGTTTCCCCGGATTGCGGAGGAATCGGGGCATGGCGATTGCGCTTGTACTCGTTCTGGTCGTGGTGGGCTCGGTCCTGTTCCACGCCTTGAGCCCTTGGTGGTGGACGCCCATCGCCTCGAACTGGGGCTATATCGACTCGACGCTGATCATCACATTCTGGATCACCGGCGCCGTGTTCGCCGCCGTCGTGCTGTTCATGGCCTATTGTGTCTGGCGCTTCCGCCACAAGGAAGGCAATGTCGCCCACTACGAGCCGGAGAACAAACGGCTGGAATGGTGGCTGACCATCCTGACCGGGCTCGGCGTCACGGCAATGCTGGTTCCCGGCCTGTTCGTGTGGAGCCAGTTCGTCACGGTGCCCGCCGACGCCACCGAAGTTGAGGTGATAGCCCAGCAATGGCAGTGGAGCTATCGGCTACCGGGGGCGGACGGCAAGCTCGGCACCTCCGGCAGTCATCTGGTCAGTCCCGAAAATCCGCTGGGCGTCAATCCGGACGATCCCAACGGCCAGGATGACGTGGTCGTCGAGGCCGCCGACCTGCATTTGCCCATGGACAAGCCGGTAAAGATGCTGCTGCGCTCGATCGATGTGCTGCACGATTTCTACGTGCCCGAGTTCCGCGCCAAGATGGACATGATCCCCGGTTCGGTCACCTATTTCTGGTTCACCCCGACGCGGACGGGAACCTTCGAGGTGCTGTGCGCGGAACTCTGCGGCACCGGTCACGGTTTCATGCGTGGCATCGTCATGATCGATACCGCGGAAGATTACGCCACCTGGCTCGGCGAGCAGTCGACATTCGCGCAGCTTTCGACCCCCGAGCAGGTCGGCGCGGCCGAACAGACGGTGGTGCGGCCTTGAACGGGGAGGCCGCAGCGTAGGAGATTTTGACGGCGGTCCTGGTCCGCAGGACTTGCCGCCGAGGAGTGCAAGGGAGGCGAACCGATGGTCGATGTCACACCTGGCGCCGTTGACGTAATCCCGCCGGCCGAAGTGCCGGAGGTCGAACTCTACCATCCGCATAGCTGGTGGACCAAATACGTCTTCTCGCAGGACGCCAAAGTCATAGCCATCCAGTATTCGGGCACCGCCATAGCCATCGGCATGGTGGCGCTGGTGCTTTCCTGGCTGATGCGGCTGCAGCTCGGCTTCCCCGGCACCTTCGATTTCATCACGCCGGAGGCGTATTACCAGTTCATCACCATGCACGGCATGATCATGGTGATCTACCTGCTCACGGCGCTCTTCCTCGGCGGCTTCGGCAACTATCTCATCCCGCTGATGGTCGGCGCGCGGGACATGGTGTTCCCCTATGTGAACATGCTCTCCTACTGGATCTATCTGCTGGCGGTGCTGGTGCTGGTCGCGAGCTTCTTCGCCCCCGGCGGCCCGACCGGCGCCGGCTGGACGCTCTATCCGCCGCAGGCGATCCTCGGCGGCACGCCGGGCGGCCAGCAGGCCGGCATCATCCTGATGCTGGTCTCGCTGATCCTGTTCATCATCGGCTTCACCATGGGCGGCCTGAACTATGTCGTCACCGTGCTGCAGGGCCGCGCCCGCGGCATGACGCTGATGCGCATGCCTTTGACCGTGTGGGGCATCTTCACCGCCACCGTGATGGCGCTGCTCGCCTTCCCGGCGCTGTTCGTCGCCAGCGTGATGATGCTGTTCGACCGCGTCCTCGGCACCAGCTTCTTCATGCCGGCGCTAGTCGAGATGGGCGAGCAGCTGAGCTATGGCGGCGGCAGCCCGATCCTGTTCCAGCACCTGTTCTGGTTCTTCGGACATCCAGAGGTCTATATCGTCGCGCTGCCCGCCTTCGGCATCGTCTCCGACCTGATCTCGACCCACGCGCGGAAAAACATCTTCGGTTACCGCATGATGGTGTGGGCGATCGTCGGCATCGGTGCGCTCTCCTTTATCGTCTGGGCGCACCACATGTATGTCTCGGGCATGCATCCCTATTTCGGCTTCTTCTTCGCAACAACAACCCTGATCATCGCGGTGCCCACCGCCATCAAGGTCTACAACTGGGTGCTGACCCTGTGGCGCGGTGACATCCACCTGACCATTCCGATGCTGTTTGCGCTGGCCTTCATCGTCACCTTCGTCAATGGCGGGCTGACGGGGCTGTTCCTCGGCAATGTTGTTGTTGACGTGCCGCTCTCAGATACGATGTTCGTCGTCGCGCATTTCCATATGGTGATGGGCGTAGCGCCGATCCTCGTCATCTTCGGGGCGATTTACCATTGGTATCCCAAGATCACCGGGCGGATGCTGAACGAGGCGCTGGGCCAGTTCCACTTCTGGGTCACCTTCGTCGGCGCCTATGCGATCTTCTTCCCGATGCATTATGTCGGGCTGGTCGGCGTGCCCCGCCGCTATCCCGAAATCGGCGAGCCGGCCTTCATCACAGCACCTGTGGAAAACCTCAACGCCTTCATCACCGTGGCCGCCCTTGTCGTCGGCTTCGCGCAGCTGGTGTTCCTCTTCAACCTGATCTGGAGCATCTGGAACGGCCGCGAGGCGGGCGGCAATCCGTGGCGCGCCACCACGCTCGAATGGCAGACGTCCGAAACGCCGCCCCCGCACGGCAATTTCGGCAAGGAGCTGCCAATCGTCTATCGCTGGGCATATGACTACAGCGTGCCGGGGGCGAAAGAGGATTTCATCGCCCAGAACGATCCCGGCACCGGCAGACCCGCCACGGGGCTGGCATGAGCGTCATACTGGTCTTCCTGCTCGTGATCGCCGGCATCGCCGGCTGGTGGCTCTTGAACCAGGGCGTGATGTCGAAGCCCTGGCTGGAGCACGGGCCGGCGGGCGCTTTGCCCGAAATCGACGTGACAGGCATGCCGACCGCCAAGATCGGCCTCGGCGTATTCCTGGCCGTCGTGGGCTGCCTGTTCGCGCTGTTTGCCAGCGCCTACTTCATGCGCATGGAGCTGTCGGACTGGCAGCCGCTGCCGATTCCGCGCCTGCTGTGGCTCAACACCGGCGTGCTGGTTCTTTCCAGCGTCGCGCTGCAATGCGCGGTGGTTGCCGCCCGCCGCGGCCAGATCGACATGGTGCGGCTCGGCCTCGTCACCAGCGGGTTCACGACGCTCGCTTTTCTCGCCGGGCAACTGGCGGCGTGGCGCGAGCTTTCAGCAAGCGGCTATCTGCTCGTCTCCAACCCGGCCAACAGTTTTTTCTACATGATCACTGGCATGCACGGCCTGCACATTGTCGGCGGCCTGGTGGCGCTCGCCCGGACGACGGCGGGCGCCTGGGGAAAATACTCCCCCGACCGGCTGCGGCTCAGCGTCGAACTGTGCGCCATGTACTGGCATTTCCTGCTCTTCGTCTGGCTCGCTGTCTTCGTGCTTCTGGCCGGCTGGGCCGCCGACTTCATCGATATTTGCCGACAACTGCTGACCTGAAGGACAAAGCGGATGGCAGAAACGACGCTGACGAACACAACCGCGATCGGCCCGCGGCCGGACGGCTTGCGAGGCATCGCTTCGGACTGGTCGTCCGACCAGAGGGCGTTCAAGAACGTCTCCTGGGGGAAGGCCATGATGTGGATCTTCCTCCTCTCCGACACGTTCATCTTCGGTTGCTTCCTGCTTTCCTACATGACCGCGCGCATGTCGACGGTGACGCCATGGCCCAATGCGAGCGAGGTGTTCAGCCTGCATATCGGCGATGTCAGCGTTCCGCTGCTTCTGATCGCCATCATGACTTTCGTCCTGATCTCGTCCTCCGGCACCATGGCAATGGCTGTGATGCAGGGCTACCGGCGCAACCGCAAGATGTCGGCGATCCTGATGCTGGTCACCGCTGCGCTCGGCGCGACATTCGTCGGCATGCAGGCCTTCGAATGGACCAAGCTGATCAGCGAGGGCGTGCGGCCTTGGGGCAATCCGTGGGGCGCCGAGCAGTTCGGCGCGACCTTCTTCATGATCACGGGCTTCCACGGCACCCATGTCACGATTGGCGTGATCTTCCTGATCATCGTGGCGCGGAAGGTCTGGCGCGGCGATTACGATGTCGGCGAACGGGGGTTCTTCACGAGCCGGCGAGGCAATTACGAGAGCGTCGAAATCATGGGCCTTTACTGGCACTTCGTCGATCTCGTCTGGGTCTTCATCTTCGCATTTTTCTATCTTTGGTGAGAGGCGGACATGGCTGAAGCAACGGTACACGGCTCGGAACATAGCGCGCATGCTCACGGGCACGACGCGTTGGCGGCGACGGCGCATGCGGAGGTGCACCAGGAGCACCCGATCAGGCTCTATCTCATAGTCTGGGGCTGGCTGTTCATTCTCAGCGCCTGCTCCTATCTGGTCGATTACGTCGGCTTCGAGGGCTACCTGAGATGGACCCTGATCCTGATCTTCATGGTGCTGAAGGCGGGGCTGATCGTCGCCGTATTCATGCATATGGCGTTCGAACGGCCAGCGCTCAGCTGGGCAATCCTGCTGCCGCCGGTGGCGGTGCTGGTATTCGTGGCGCTGATGGTCTTCGAGGCCGACTACACGGCCCTGACGCGCCTGAACTTCTTCGGCACGGGCGGATAGGATCGAAGGGCGGGGATGACCGGCGCAGAGTGCGCCGGTCACAACAAAGAAAAGCTTGTCAGCGCTGGACGCGCCGCCTCTTGGCCGGCGGGGTCTCGACCACCTTCCGGTAAAGATGCCAGGTAGAGTGGCCGAGCACCGGGATGACGATAGCGAGGCCGACGAAAAGCGGCAGCGATCCCAGGAAAAGCGCGACCGCGACGATCAGTCCCCACAGCAGTATCGGGATTGGATTCGTAATCATGGCCTCAGCGGACGTCTGGAGCGCGGCAGCCGCGCCGACGTCCCGGTCGAGCAGGAGCGGAAAGGTGATGACTGTGCTCAGAACGACCACCGCGAACAGGAAGCCGGCCAGGTTGCCCAGGATGATCAGGGTCCAGCCTCGTTCGGTGGTGAGCACGTCGGCGACAAACGCCGTAATGGATGCCGGCACGTCGGCGCCGTACAACCAGTTGAACAGCGCCTGCGCTGTAAGCAGCCAGGCGACGAACAGGCCTAGCAGCAAGACACCGACCGCGACGATGGCGGGGATAGCCGGGGAGTTCCGCACCTCGAGCGCATGCGTCCAGGACGTGTCGAGGTTGAGTTCCCGCCGCCGGCTTATTTCGTAGAGGCCGATCGCGGCCAACGGTCCAAGCAGGGCAAATCCCGTCGCGAGCGGATATATCAACTGCAGCGCGTTTCCGCCCGAGGACCACGTGATCAGGATCACCCCGACGATGGGATAGATCAGGCATAGAAATACGTAATGCGACGGCTTATCCCAGAAATCGTCCAGCCCCCGACGCAGTGCATCGAATATATCCGCAATCGTAATGCGACGAACCGTGGGTTGAACCACGGCCTTCTTTTGGTTGGGGCCTGCAAGCACGTGAAAATTCGCCATGACCATTTTCCTCCTGGACCAAGTCCGGTGTGGTCGCGATTCACGGTGCTGCCGTCCAGCGTGACTGGTCACACAAAACCGCGACCTGCACCGCACTCAACATAGCTTGCCTGGGACGATTTGTCGCCCCCGCCGACACACATCGAGCCGCTCTTCTGGCGTTGCCGGCCGTTCTTCGCTACTCTGGCCGAAACGGCTTTGGGGATCAGGCGATGGACGCAAAGACGGTGTTCATTGTCGGCCTGGGCACGGCCATCCTGCTTCTGCTCGGCTTCTGCGCAACGCCATTGTGAACGCCTCGCCTCAACCGCCGGCAAGCGCCCGCTGAGCGATGCTGTCGGCCAAGAGCACGGCGAAAATCGCAAAGAGGTAGATGATCGAATAAGCAAACAGCGCCTTGGCGTTTCTCATTTTCGCGTCGGTGCTGGCCAGGGCCTTCCAGGCATACCAGACGAAGCCCGCGCCGAGCGCGGCGGACACCAACCCATAGGCGCCGCTCGCGAAGCCGAACAGCCAGGGCGCCACGCCGACGGGCGCGAGCAACAGCGAGTAGGCGAGGATCTGCTTTCGGGTCGACGCCTCGCCCGCGACATTCGGCATCATCGGTATCCCGGCCGCACCGTAATCGCCCGCCTTGAAAAGGGCGAGCGCCCAGAAATGCGGCGGCGTCCAGAAGAATATGATCAGGAACAGGATGACGCTTTCCACGCCGACCGATCCCGTGGCGGCCGCCCAGCCGATCACCGGAGGGAGCGCTCCGGCGCCCCCGCCAATGACTATGTTCTGCGGCGTCGAGCGCTTCAGCCACATCGTGTAGACGACGACGTAGAAGAAGATGGTGAAGGCCAGAAGCGAGGCCGCGAGCCAGCCGGCAAGCATGCCGAGCGCCACAACCGAGAGCATGGCGAGGAGGAGTCCGAAGCCGAGGGCCTCGCCGGGCATCACGCGCCCGGACGGGATAGGCCGCCTCGATGTGCGCGACATCATCGCGTCGATGTCGGCGTCGTACCACATGTTGAGCGCCCCGGCCGCGCCTGCGCCGAGCGCGATGGCCAGGATCGCGGTGACCGCCACGGCCGGATTGATGACGCCGGGCGCGGCCACAAGACCGACAAAGGCGGTGAAGACGGCAAGCGCCATGACACGGGGCTTCAGAAGAGCGAAGAAATCACCGGCCGTCGCCCCGGCAAGGCGGACGCCAGCTTCGTTGAAACGGCTTTCCCTGTCCGACATTTCAGACGACCACCGATTGCGGCCGTCAGCCTAGCAGTCCCTGTTCCATTTGCAATTGCGGGACGGCGGACATCGGCGTTCTCCCCCGGCAAACCTTTTCCCGCCGAAGCCGGTGCACCGCACCCGCCTGTCGCCGTCAGCGGCGCAGATTGACCACCGCCACCCCGCCGAGCGCCAGCGCGCCGCCCAGGATTCCGAGGCTGGTCGGGACTTCGCCGAGCCAGAGAAAACCGATCAGCGTCGCCACCGGCGGCACGCAATAGAGAAAGTTGGAGGCGCGCGACGCGGGCAGGCGCGACAGCGCTACCGCCCAGCTGGCATAAGCGACGAGACCCGGCACGATGCCGAGATAGATCGCGGCCATCAGGCCTTCCGTGCTCGCCACCGAGGCCTGCGACAGCGCGCTGGACAATGCCGGCGACAGGCACAGCGCACCGAACACCATGTTCCACGCCGACACGGTCAGCGGCTTGTGGCGGGCGAAAAGCGGCTTCTGCACGATCGCATTGGTGGCGGTGCAGACCGCGGCGCCAAGGATCAGCAGCGCGCCACGGTCGAAGCTCAGGCCTTGGCCTTCGCCGAGCGCGATGATGCCAATGCCGGCGAAGGAGAGAAAGGTTCCGGCCCAGGCCAGAGCCGAGAACCGCTCGCCAAGCACGATCATCGCGAAACCGGCGGTCATGATCGGGCTGACATTTATGATGAAGCTCGCGGCGCCAGCCGAGACGGTCAGCTCGCCGTAGTTGAGGAGTGTGGTATAGATCGCCACGAATACCAAGCCGCCGGTCGCGAAACGCCAAACCTCCTTGAGCGCCGGTAGCGGCGGGCGAGTGACGAGCAGGAAAATCGCGGCCGGCACGGCCGCGATGGCGAAACGCAGCGCGCCGAGCTCCAGCGGGCCGAAGGCGGCAAGGCCTGCGCGTATGGCCGGGAAAGCCGACGCCCAGGCGACGACGGTCACGGCAACCGCGGCTATCGTGATCGGATCGGCCGGGCGTGCGAGGGCGACGGTGGTGGCGGTCATGGTCGGTCTCTTTCAGCGGTACGGGATTTCGGCCACAGAAAGCGCCACACACAGCCTGTTGACAAACGAATAAATCGAGGTTCAGCTGTGAGTATGGATCACAGCTCGCAACCGATACTGCCGCTCGAAACACTGCGCGCCTTCGAGGCGGCCGCGCGCATGGGCAGCTTTTCCTCGGCAGCCGAATGGCTGAACCTCACGCATGGCGCGGTCAGCCGCCAGATCGCCAAGCTGGAGGCGTGGCTCGGCCTGAAACTGTTCGAGCGCGGCGCGCGCGGCGTTTCGCTGACGCTGGAAGGCCAGCGCCTCTATTTGCGCACCAACGAGGCCTTCGCGCTGATCGCCGACACGACCGACCGATGGAGCGAACCGCGAGGCGCGGCGGTGGTGCGGTTGACCTCGATCCCGTCGATTGGAGCGCTGTGGCTGATGCCTCGCCTTTCGGCGCTGGAAAACGGCCAGACGAAACTGCGCATCGTGCTCGACATCGATATCCACCAATCGGATCTCGACGAGGAAGGCATCGATATTTCGATACGCTGCGGGCGCGGGCGCATTCCTGGCCGGGTGTCGGTCAAGCTGTTCGAGGAATGGTGTTTTCCGATTGCTTCGCCGGCGCTGGCGAACACGATCGGTTCCGGCCGGCCCGAGCGCCTGCTCGACTACCCGCTGATCCACGATTCGGATGCATCCGGCTGGCGCGCCTGGTTCGGCGAGCAAGGCATCGACTATCGACCGCGGCCCCAGGACCGGCGCTTCGAGGACTACAACCTCGTGCTCGCTGCGGCCGCGCACGGCCTCGGCGTCGCGCTGGCCAGGCCGCCGCTGACGGCGAGCCAGATCGAAGCCGGCCGCATCGTCGCTGTCGACGATCGTCGCGTGCGCAATCCGGTGTCCTACTGGATGGACCGGCCTGTCGGCCGGCCACGGCCCGCGGCAGCCGAACTCGCGAGGCGCATCGGCGACGCCGCAGGCCTGGACACACAGGCCGTCGAGGATTTTCTTCAGGCAGAGAGGTAAGCGGCGGCTTACATTCGCCAGGGCCAAGGTTCGAGGCGGCCCGACGCAAATCGGCTGCATTGTGGACGACAATTCCGCTTTGCCGCCGCGCAACAACATTTCCTTCTCTGGCCCAGTTGCCGGGACCGTGGATATGCTGAATTGTGAAGCGTCCTAGGGCAGAACGGCCAGTGCATGGCCGCATTGTGCGACGCTGCAATGGAGTGGTGCCATGTCCGATTTTGCGATTTCCAGGCGCGGCGTTCTCGCCGGGTCGACCTTCCTGCTGGCCTCGACGGCGCTACCGGCAGCACTCTGGGCGCAAACGCCTAGCAAGGGCGGCCGGCTGATCGTCGCCGCCGATTCCGAGCCCCGCAACCTGAACCCGGCGATCGTCGCCTCCAACGGCGTCTTCTTCGTCGCAAGCAAGGTGGTCGAGCCGCTCGCCGAAGCCTCCTTCACCGGCAAGGACGGGCTGGAGCCGCGTCTTGCGACCAGTTGGGAAGGCTCGGCCGACGGGCTGACCGTCAGTTTCAAGCTGCGCGAGGGGGTCACCTGGCATGACGGCAAGCCGTTCACCTCCGCCGATGTCGCCTTCTCGGCGCTGCAGGTCTGGAAGCCGCTGCAAAATCTCGGCCGCGTCGTGTTCAAGGACCTGGAGGCGGTCGACACGCCCGACGAGCATACGGCGATATTCCGCTTCGCCAGGCCGACGCCGTTCCAGCTCATCCGCAACGCTCTGCCGGCGCTGACCAGCGTCGTTCCAAAACATCTCTACGAAGTGGGAGAGATCGCCGACAATCCGGCCAATACCGCGCCGGTTGGCACCGGGCCGTTCAAATTCGCCGAACACAGGCCGGGCGAATATTACCGACTGGAGAAGAACGACGCCTATTGGGGCCAGGACCAGCCGAAGCTCGACGAGATCATATACCGCGTCCTGCCCGACAGGGCGGCGGCTGCAGGTGCCCTAGAGGCGGAGGAAATTCATCTGGCTGCGTTTTCGGCGGTGCCGCTCGCCGATCTGGAGCGCATCTCGAAGGTGCCGGGCATCAAGGTTGTCTCCAAGGGCTACGAAGCGCTGACTTACCAGCTCGTCGTTGAGATCAACCATCGCCGCAAGGAACTGGCCGACCGCAAGGTCCGGCAGGCGATCGCCCACGCAATCGACAAGGATTTTGTCGTCAAGACGATATTCCTCGGCTATGCGACGGCGTCGACCGGACCGGTGCCGCGTATCGACGTGCAGTTCTATTCGAGTGGCGTGCCGGCCCATTCCTTCGATGTCGACAAGGCCAATGCGCTGCTCGACGAAGCGGGCTACAAGCGCGGCGACGGCGGCACCCGTTTTGCGCTGAAGCTCTTGCCGGCGCCCTATTTCAACGAGACGAAACAGTTCGGCGACTATCTGCGGCAGGCCTTGGCCGAGATCGGCATCGACGCCGAACTGGTCAACAACGACGCCGCCGCCCATCAGAAGGCCGTCTACGCCGACCATGCCTTCGACCTAGCGATAGCCCCGACCGTCTTTCGCGGCGATCCGGCCATTTCGACAACCATTCTGGTGCAGAGCGGCATCCCGGACGGCGTGCCGTTCTCGAACCAGGGTGGCTATGCCAATCCCGAGCTGGACGCGCTGATCGCCAAGGCGGCCGAGACGCTCGATCCCGACGAGCGCATCGCGCTATACGTCGACTTCCAGAGGATGGTCGCGGAAGACCTGCCGCTGATCAACGTCGCCGAATGGGGCTTCATCACCGTGGCCCGCTCCTCGGTGAAAGAGGTCTCCAACAACCCGCGCTGGGCGGTCTCGAATTGGGCCGACACCTGGATCGAAGGATGATGCTGCCGGAGGAGACGCAGTCGCCATCATGACCCGCGCCCTCCGTCTCATACGCCGTCGTTTGATCGGCAGCATTGCCGTGCTGCTGATCGTGATCATCGGCACGTTCCTGCTGCTTGAGGCGGCGCCCGGCGATGCGGTCGACGCCTATGTCGTCTCAGTCGGCGGCGATGCCAGCATGATCGAGGAGCTGCGGCGGCGCTGGGGGCTAGACCAATCCGCCGCAACCCGCTTCGCGATCTACATCTCATCGCTGGCGCGGCTCGACCTCGGGCATTCGGTGGCGTTTTCCCGGCCGAACCTCGACGTCATCCTGGAGCGGCTGCCCAACACGCTGCTCCTGATGGGCAGCGCCACCGCGCTTTCCTTCTGCCTCGGGACGTTTCTCGGCATCGTTGCCGGGTCGCGGCCCGGCAGCTTCCGTGACAGGTTCCTGTCGATCGGCTCGCTGGCGCTCTATGCAGTGCCGGGCTTCTGGCTGGGTCTCGTGCTTGTCGTGGTCTTTTCGGTGCAGCTGCGCTGGCTGCCGCTCGGCGGCATCGAGACGATCGCTTCCGGCAAGACCGGAGCGGCGCGCGCGCTGGACATGGCCCGCCACCTCGTCCTGCCGGTGGCGAGCCTCGGTGTCATCTACCTGGCGCTCTATTTGCGGATGATGCGCGCCGGCATGGCCGAGGTATGGCGCATGGATTTCGTTCTCGCCGCGCGGGCGAGGGGCATTGCGCGGCGGCGCATCGTACTGCGCCATGTCGCGCGCAACGCACTGCTGCCGCTGGTGACCATGCTCGGCCTGCAATCGGCGGCGATGCTCGGCGGCAGCGTCGTTATTGAAAGCGTGTTCTCCGTCCCCGGGCTTGGCCGGCTGGCGCAGGAAGCGGTTGCCTCGCGTGACACGCCGCTGCTGCTAGGCATTATCCTTGTAAGCGCCGTGCTGGTCATCTTAGTCAACCTGGCAGTCGATCTTCTCTACGCCGCACTCGATCCGCGCGTCGGCTCAAGCGGGGAAGCGGCATGATCGCGCTCCGCCGCTTCTTGCGTACGCCAGAGGCGGTTGCCGGCGCGCTCATTCTGGCGGCTTTGCTGGCCATGGCGCTCTCGGCGTCATGGTTTTTTCCACGCGATCCGCAGTCTATCGCCGGGCCGGCGCTGTTGCGGCCTTTCCAGGATTGGACGCTGCCGCTCGGCACCGACAGGCTCGGTCGCGATGTGCTGGCAGGGCTGTTTCACGGCGCGCGCACATCGCTGGCGGTCGGTCTGGCCGCCGCCGCAGGCGCAATCCTGATCGGGGCGGTGGTCGGCACGCTGGCAGGCTTCGCGGGTGGCGTCGCCGACGAGATCCTGATGCGCATCACCGATGCCTTCCAGACGGTGCCCGGCTTCCTGCTAGCGCTTGCCTTTGTCAGCGTCGCCGGTCCCTCGCTCGCCACCGTAATTGTCGCCATCACGCTCGGCGCCTGGACCGGGCCGGCGCGGATCGCCCGGGCGGAGGTGCTTTCGATCCGCGAGCGCGACTACGTCGCAGGCGCAAGAGTGATCGGCATGCATCCGCTGGAGATCGTCTTCCGCGAAATCCTGCCCAATGCGCTGCCGCCGGTGCTGGCGCTGTCGTCGGTGATTGTCGCCGCGGCGATCCTGACCGAGGCGGCGCTCTCATTTCTAGGCCTCGGCGACCCCAACCGCGTCACCTGGGGCGGCATGATTGCCGAGGGCCGCGCCGTGCTGCGCTCCGCTCCCTATCTGTCGATCATTCCGGGTGTTGCCCTCGTGCTAACCGTGCTCGGCGTCTACTTAGCCGGCGAAGGGCTTGTCGAAACCAGCGCAGCCAGACGGATGAATGCGTGACCACCCGGCTTTCGATCAACAATCTCGGCGTACGCTACAGACGCGACGGACAGGAGGTCGAGGCGCTGAAACAGGTCGACCTCGATGTAGAGGCCGGCGAATGCCTCGGGGTGATCGGCGAAAGCGGTTCGGGCAAGAGCACGCTGGCGCTTGCAATCGCCGGCCTGCTGCCCGGCGGCACGAAGATCGACGGAAGGATAGCCTGGCCAGGTCTTGGCCACGCCCCGCTAAACGGACGCGACATCGGCTTCGTCTTCCAGGATCCGTCGGCGAGCCTCAACCCAGTGCTGACTGTCGGCGAGCAGGTTGCCGAGGTGGCGCGGACGCATCTGGCGCTGACCTGGCGCGAGGCCTTTGGCCTCGCCACCGACCTGCTCAGCCGCGTCCGCCTGCCCGATCCGGAGGCGGCTGCGCGCGCCTATCCCCATCAGCTGTCCGGCGGGCAGAAACAGCGCGTTGCGATCGCAGCGGCGATTGCCGCGCGGCCCAGCCTGCTGATTGCCGACGAGGCCACCAGCGCGCTCGACACGATCGTCCAGGCAGAGATCGTCGCGCTGATCCGGCGGCTGGTTGCCGAGGATGGGATGTCGCTTCTGTTCATCAGCCACGACATCGCGCTTGCCGCGCAGCTCGCCGACCGAATCGCGGTGTTCCGCCACGGCCGGCTTCTTGAGACCGGAGAGACGGGCGAGCTGCTGCGCTCGCCTGCGCATCCCTATACGCGCTCGCTGATCGAGGCGAGCCTCGTGTCGGTGGAAGGCGAATGACCGGTCCGCTGCTTGTCGCATCTGGCCTTGCCAAGCGCTACAGTCGCTCCGGCCGAGCAATCACGGCTCTCGATGGGATCTCCTTCGAGATCAACCGCGCCGAGACGTTTGCGCTGGTCGGCCCGTCTGGCAGCGGCAAGTCGACCGTGGCAAGATTGCTGCTGCGGCTTGCTGATGCCGATGCTGGCGACATTCGCTTCGAAGGACGGAATCTCCTGGCATTGCGCGGTGCAAAGCTGCGGGCAGTGCGGCAGCGGCTGCAAATGGTTTTTCAGGATCCGCTCTCCGCCTTCAATCCGCGCGCCACCGTCGGCCGGGTGCTCGACGATCCTTTTCGCATTCACGGGCTGGCCCGACGTGATGAGCGCCCTGGCGCCATCGAGGCCCTGCTGGTGCGGGTCGGCTTGCCGCCGGCGCTCAGCCGGCGCGCCATCCACGAAATCTCCGGCGGCCAGCGCCAGCGAGTGGCCATCGCCCGTGCCATTGCGACAAAGCCATCACTGATCGTGCTCGACGAGGCGCTTTCGGCGCTTGATGTTTCCGTGCGCGCCGACATTCTGGACCTGCTGGTCTCGCTGCAGCGCGATCAGGGCATCGCGTACCTGTTCATCTCGCACGATCTCGGCGTAGTAGGCCGGATCGCGCACCGTGTGGCGGTCATGCAGGCCGGCGTGATTGCCGAAACGGGCGAAGCGCGCCAGATTATTGCAGCGCCCAATTCGCCGACCGGCAAAGCGCTGGTGGCCGCCATGCCGAGCCTCGCCTGGCTGGCTTCGAAGGAAACGGAATGACGGACGAACTTTCGCAAAGAGCGGAAAGGCTGAGCCGGGAACTGGATGCGGCGTTCCGCAACCGGGCCGATCTGTACCGGCTGTTCTACGACGAACTAGAAGCAGAGTTCGGCGCGGCAAAGGCCGAAGCGGTTATGGTGCGGGCGGTCGAGCGGCGCGGGCGCGAAGTGGCGGAAGCGGCATTCGCCGGCTTCGGCCCGAACGACGCACGCGCCATCGGCGAAGCTTTCCTGTCCGTCAGTCCGGATGATGGCCGTATGTACCCTACAGACGTGCTGCGCAGCGAAACCAGCATAGAATTCAAGGTAAAACGCTGTCCGCTCAAGGATGCCTGGGTGGAAGCCGGCGTTAGCGACGAGAAGCTCGCCACGCTTTGCCGTATTGCCGGCGCCTTCGACCGTGGATTGTTCGAGACGACCGGCGTGCGATTTGTCAATGTCACCTGGACGCCGGGCCACGGTGACGGATGCTGCCAGATCCGTCTGGCCGACAGGGAAGTGGCAGGCGGAGCCTGAGCGCCATGCCAATGAGCTGACATCAATTGGCTCTTCGCCGCAGCGAAATGCCATGCTAACCCGAAGCGATGGCACAGAAGAAAGCCCATGAGGTCGATGCGTGGCTGGCCCGGCCGACCGGAGCCACGATCCTCCTTTTCTATGGTCCGGACCGCGGGTTGGTGGCCGAGCGGGCGCGGGCTTTTGCGGAAAAGACCGGATTGCCGCTCGACGACCCGTTCTCGGTGGTGCGCCTCGACGGAGCCGAGATCGAACGCGAACAGGGCCGCCTGCTCGACGAGGCGCGCACCGTCCCGATGTTTTCCGAACGGCGGCTGCTCTGGGTGCGCAACGCGGCCGGCCAGAAATCCCTGGCCGAGGACGTCAAGGCGCTGTGCGCCGAACCGCCGCGCGACGCCATCGTGCTGATCGAGGCCGGCGATCTGAAAAAGGGCGCGGCCCTCAGGACCGTCGTCGAAGCCAGCCCCGGCGCCATGGCGCTGCCCTGCTATGCCGACGAGGCGCGCGGCATCGACGCCATTATTGACGACGAGATGCAGAAAGCGGGGATATCGCTGACGCTCGAGGCGCGGCAGGCGCTGCGCCGCAATCTCGGCGGCGACCGCCTCGCTTCGCGTGGTGAAATTCAGAAGCTCGTTGTCTACGCGCAGGGGCAGCGGGAGATCGGCCTCGACGATGTGAAGGCATCGATCGGCGACGTCTCGGGACTTTCTTTCGACGATGCGGTCGACGCCGTGCTCGAAGGCAGGATCGACGCGTTCGACGCGGTCTTCACCCGCCAGACCCTTTCCGGAAGCCAGCCCTTCCTGGTGCTGGCCGCCGCCATGCGACAGTTTCAGGCGCTGCATCTGATGCGCGGCGCAATGGAATCCGGCGGGCGCAACGCGGCTGCAGTTGTCGCGGGCGCGCGACCGCCAGTCTTTTTCTCGCGGCGAAAGATAGTCGAGACAGCGCTGGAGCGCTGGCACACCGAAGCGCTGGCCCGCGCTTTGACAAGGCTTCAGGACGCGGTGCTGCAAACCCGCAGGCGTCCGGACCTTTCCGCAGCGATCGCACGCCAGGCGTTGCTTGGCATTGCCGTCGAAAGCGCCCGGCTCGCGCAGCGAAACCGCAGCTGATTAGCCGGCTAATACTGCTTCAGTGCTTTAGCCGCCGGCACAAGTCGTCGAGCTGCTCCAGCGTCTTGTAGCCGATGCGCACTTCACCACCGCGGTCGCGGTGAGCGATCGCGACCTTCAGCCCGGTCACATCCGACAGCAGTTTTTCCAGCGCCAGCGTGTCGGCATCCTTGTCGCGTGGAGCAGCGGGGGGCAACGACTCGCGAAGGCTCTCGGCTGGCATCTGCGCCAAGGCCTCGGCCTGGCGCACAGAGAGACCATCCTCGACGATGCGCTTGGCCAAGCCGGCGGGGTCGGCGGCCGAAACCAGCGCGCGGGCATGGCCGGCCGACAAATCGCCATTGATGAGCATGTCGCGGATGACGTCAGGCAGCTTGAGCAGGCGCAGCGTGTTCGCGACATGGCTGCGGCTCTTGCCTATAACCTGGCCGAGATCGGCCTGCGTGTAGCTGTGCTCGTCGATCAACTGCTGGTAGCCAAGCGCCTCCTCCACCGGGTTCAGATCGGTGCGCTGGACGTTCTCAATGATCGCAAGTTCAAGCGCGGTGCGATCGTTGACGTCACGCACGATCACCGGGATCTGGGCCAAGCCGGCGCGCTGGGCTGCCCGCCAGCGCCGCTCGCCGGCGATGATCTCGTAGCGACCGGCTTCGCCTGACGGACGAACGACCACGGGCTGCACCACGCCGTGCTCACGGATCGACTGTGCAAGGTCGGCAAGGTCGGCATCGCCGAAATTCCGACGTGGGTTGCGTGGGTTGGGCGCAATGAACTCGATCGGCACCTGGCCGTCGGCCGGCGCCGCATGCGTTTCCACCGCCGGCGGCTTGTCCATTTCGCCGATCAGTGCGGCAAGCCCGCGTCCCAGTCTTCTTCTTGAAGGGTCGTCACTCATGGTCGGTCCAGACTGTTTCGTTCGCGACTCGGTTCATGCTGCGCGTAGTTTGCGTTCCTGGCGGATCACCTCGGACGCCAGTTGCAGATAAGCCTGGCTGCCCGAGCATTTCAAATCATAGAGGATCGCCGGCTTGCCGTGCGAGGGCGCTTCCGAAACGCGGACATTGCGCGGAATGATCGTCTCGTAGACCTTTTCGCCCATATGGGCGCGCACATCCTCGACCACCTGGTTGGCGAGATTGTTGCGGCCATCATACATGGTCAGCACGATGCCCTGGATCGAGAGGTCCGGATTGATTGAACGGCGCACCTGTTCGACGGTTTCGAGCAACTGGCTGAGACCTTCGAGCGCGAAGAACTCGCACTGCAGCGGCACCAGAACCGAATCGGCCGCGGCCATCGAGTTGAGCGTAAGGAGATTGAGCGAGGGCGGGCAGTCGATCAGCACATAGCTGTAGGTGTCGGAACGCGCCGACGAAGCCCGCACCGCATTGCGCAGCCTGAGCACACGATCCGGCGCGCCCGCTATCTCCATTTCGACGCCGAGGAGATCGAGCGTTGACGGAACGATTGAGAGACCGGGAACCGCGGTCGGCATGGCTGCGTCCTCGAGCGCCAGAGCCCCGGTCAGCACGTCGTAGGACGAAGAAATCCGGTCGCGGCGGTCTATCCCGAGCCCGGTGCTGGCATTGCCTTGCGGATCGAGATCGACGATCAGCACGCGCTCGCCGATTGCAGCCAGCGCCGTCGCCAGATTGATTGCGGTGGTGGTCTTGCCGACGCCGCCCTTCTGGTTGGCGACTGTGATGATGCGTGGGCCGGTTTTCATGATCCGATTCAATGCGTTCATTGGTTCAGGCGCGTCACGATTTTGGGAGTTAGGTCGCGAATCTCGAGAATCACGCTTTGCGGGTCGATCATGCTTCGATGTTCTAACAGGTCGAAGCGCCACTGGTGAGCGCTTTCTTCGATCTCTGCTCGGTAATCCCGGCCTTTGTGAAACAAACCGGTTGCGCCCGCCGACAGCCAAGGCTCTGCGAGGCCCAGCAGTGAAGGCAGCGGCGCCAACGCGCGGGCTGTCACCACATCAGGCGTACCGACCGACGCGGGCACGTCATCAATGCGCAGCGCATGGACGCGCGCCGGAAGACCGAACTGGCCGATAACCGATTGCAGGAAGGCCGCCTTTTTTCTATTGCTTTCAACAAGATCGACATGTGTAGCTGGGCGTTCAGCAAGCAATATCGCCATCACCAATCCCGGAAAACCGCCGCCTGATCCGAGGTCGAGCCAGCGCTGCGCCTCAGGCGCGATCCGAAGCAATTGGGCGCTATCAAGGATATGCCTCGACCAGACATCGCTCAGCGTCGATGGCGCGGACAGGTTTATGCGGCGCGCCCATTTCTGGAAAAGCGCCTCGAACGCAACCAGCCGCTCGAATGTTTCACGTGAAACGGGGCCGGAGATTCGGCAGAGCTCATCGAAAGATGCGCCCGTCACGCCACGTCCCTGCCCGGTGCGCGCTCGGCATTGCGGATATGCGAGACGATGATCGCCAGCGCAGCTGGCGTCATCCCCTCCATCCGCTCGGCAGCGGCAACGGAATGCGGCCTGCGCTCGCGCATCTTCTGCTTGAGTTCGTTGGACAGGCCCGGAACTTTTGAGAAATCGATACCGTCGGGGATCAGACGCTGCTCCTCCCGGCGCATATGCGCGACGTCCGCCATCTGGCGGTCGAGATAGACAGCATAGCGCGCCTCGGTTTCGAGGCTTTCAGCCGCCTTCGGATCGATCGCGCGAAGCTCTGGCCAGATTTCGGCAAGACGTGCCACATCTATCTCAGGATAGGCCAGCAGATCGTAGGCCGAACGGCGTATCCCATCCATATTGACCTCGATGCCGTGGCGCCTGGCTTCGCTTGGCGTCAGCGTCTTGGCCTTCACCAGCTCGCGCGCATTGTTCAGGCGCCCGTTGATCTCCGCAAACCGCTCCTGCCGCGCGATGGAGGCCACTCCCAGCCGAGTTGCCATCGGCGTCAGCCGTTCGTCGGCATTGTCGGCGCGCAAGGAGAGCCTGAACTCCGCCCGCGAGGTGAACATGCGGTAGGGCTCGCTGACGCCGCGGCTCGTTAGATCATCCACCATCACGCCGATATAGGCTTCAGTCCGGCCGATCACGATCTGTTCGTCGCCCGAGGCCTTCCGAGCGGCATTCAACCCCGCCAGCAAACCTTGAGCCGCAGCTTCTTCATAGCCGGTCGTGCCATTGATCTGACCGGCAAGGAAAAGGCCCGCCACACGCCTGGTCTCCAGCGTCGGGGCAAGTTCACGCGGATCGATATGGTCATACTCGATAGCATAGCCCGGCTGCAGCATCACTGCCTGTTCGAGCCCGGGAATGGTCTTTAGAATCTCCAGCTGCACCTCTTCGGGCAGGGATGTCGAGATTCCGTTTGGATAGATTGTGTGGTCATCCAAACCCTCCGGCTCCAGGAAGATTTGATGGCCCTCGCGGTCGCCGAACTTGACGATCTTGTCCTCGATCGACGGGCAGTAGCGCGGCCCCACCCCCTCGATCGAACCCGAATACATGGCCGAACGGCCAAGATTCGCGCGGATCACTTCGTGCGTAGCCGGCGTGGTCCGGGTAATCCCGCATTCGATCTGCGGGTTTGTGATGCGGTCCGTCATCAGGGAAAAGGGCATCGGCTCGGCATCCGCCGCCTGCTTGTCGAGCGAATCCCAGGCAATTGTCCGGCCATCGAGCCGCGGCGGCGTTCCCGTCTTCAGCCGGCCTAGCGTGAAACCGGCGCGCATCATGCTTTCCGAGAGCTCAAGCGCCGCCTTTTCATTCATCCGGCCGGCTGGGAATTTGCGGTCGCCTATATGGATGAGCCCGCGAAGGAAAGTACCGGTGGTCAGGACGAGTGCGCCACATCGAAGGGTGCGTCCGTCGCCAAGCCCGAGCCCGACAATGCGATTGTCGCTGATTTCGAGGCTGGTCACCTCGGCCTCAATCACGGTCAGCGACTCGTGCTCCCGGATCGCCGATTGCATGGCCTGGCGGTAGAATTTGCGATCGGCCTGTGTGCGAGGGCCGCGCACCGCGGGTCCCTTCTTCCGGTTCAGCAGGCGAAACTGGATGCCGGCCGCATCCGCAATCCGCCCCATCAAGCCATCGAATGCATCGATCTCGCGAACAAGGTGGCCCTTGCCAAGGCCGCCGATCGCCGGATTGCAGGACATTGCGCCGACGGTGTCGAAACGAAGCGTTACGAGCGCGGTCCTGGCGCCGGTGCGCGCGGCAGCGCTGGCGGCCTCGCAACCGGCGTGACCTCCTCCGACCACAACGACGTCGTAGCTATCGAGCATACAAATGGCTCCGATGGAACGCGGAGACATGTGCGCAAAGGTTGGCAGTGTCAAGGTGCGCAATAATGTTTCACGTGAAACCAGAGGCCGACGCCGTGCGGTGTTTCACGTGAGTCACGCCGATAAGCGGTGTTTCACGTGAGTCACTTTCCGATGCAGAACTGCGAAAAAATGACGTCCAGGAGGTCTTCGACATCGACAGCGCCAGAAATCCTGCCGATGCGTTCCGAGGCAAGGCGCAGATCCTCGGCGCGCAGCTCGTAACCGGCCTGTTCCGCCGAGCGTGCCGACTCTAGAAACTTCAACGCCTCCGAAAGCAGCGCAACATGCCGCTCGCGCCAGGGGATCAGATCGACGCTTTCACCCAGCGCGGTTTCGGCTCTGTTCGAAATCTCCTGCAGCAACCTGTCCAGACCATGGCCCGACGCAACTGAGATGCAGATATCGTATGCATCATTATCAGACGCGGACGGTACCAAGTCGTATTTGGCGCCAACTCGGAGCACCGGAGGCCCATCCGGCAGTTCCGCTACCGGGCTTGGATTTGCCATGTCCTCGAGCCGCAGTACGAGGTCGGCTGCACGCGCCCTGGCAATCGCCTTTTCAATGCCGATTGTTTCGACTGCGCCGCCGCCCTCGCGCAGACCGGCCGTGTCGGTGACCCGCACCTTTCGTCCGTCAAGATCAAGAACGACCTCGATGAGGTCGCGCGTCGTCCCCGGTTCATCCGTTACAATAGCTGCATCCCGCTTCGCCAGGGCATTCAACAGACTCGACTTTCCGGCGTTGGGCGCACCGAGAATGACCACATCGAAGCCATCGCGGATGATTTCCGCTCGGCGGAAGCCGGCAATATGGCGTCGCATCTCGCCGCTCATCCGGTCGATGTCGGCCCAAATCTGATCTGCGACCGAACCTGGAATGTCCGACTCGTCGGAAAAATCCATCTCAGCCTCGATCATGGCGCGTGCATGAATGAGGCGCTGGCGCCAGCCGGCGTAAAGCTCCTTGTGTCCGCCATCCGAATTAAGAACCGCAAAGCGCCTCTGGGCCTCCGTTTCTGCACTCACTAGGTCGGCAAGCGCCTCAGCCTTCAGAAGATCAACCTTGCCGTTAAGAAATGCACGTCGGGTAAACTCTCCGGCCTCGGCCGGGCGAACGCCTTCGATAGCGCATAACGCATCAAGCAACGCCGCTACAACCGCCTTGCCGCCGTGAGCGTGCAGTTCAGCGGAGTCCTCACCGGTAAAACTGGCAGGCGCTTGAAAAAACAGCGTTATTCCGGAATCGATATGAGTACCTGCCTCATCGGCGAACGCCCCATAGCGAGCAAACCGCGGTTCCGGAACCGAGCCCGTAATCGTTTCGAGTACGAATCGAGTCTTAGGTCCGCTGATGCGCACTGCGGCAATGCCGGCCGGGAGCCGGCCGCTCGAAAGCGCGACAATGGTGTCTCGTTCAGCCATGGTAAATTGCCCGAACCATTCGTTACGGGCACGAATCGATGGTTAGGTGTTCATCGAATCGAAGAAGTCGGCGTTCGTCTTCGTCTGCTTCAGCTTGTCGATCAGGAACTCGATCGCATCGGTCGTTCCCATCGGTGCCAGAATCCGACGCAGAACAAAGATTTTCTGCAGATCCTGCTTGGGAACCAGCAGATCTTCCTTGCGGGTGCCCGACTTGAGGATGTCCATCGCCGGGAAGATGCGCTTGTCCGCCACCTTGCGGTCGAGAACGATTTCCGAGTTGCCGGTGCCCTTGAACTCTTCAAAGATCACCTCGTCCATGCGGCTGCCGGTATCGATCAGAGCCGTCGCGATGATGGTAAGCGACCCGCCTTCCTCGATGTTACGGGCCGCGCCGAAAAAGCGCTTCGGCCGCTGCAACGCGTTGGCATCGACGCCGCCGGTCAGCACTTTGCCGGATGACGGCACAACCGTGTTGTAAGCGCGGCCGAGACGTGTGATCGAATCGAGCAAGATGACCACGTCGCGGCCATGCTCAACCAGGCGTTTTGCCTTCTCGATAACCATTTCCGCAACTTGGACGTGGCGCACGGCGGGCTCGTCAAAAGTCGAGGAGACGACTTCGCCCTTCACCGAGCGCTGCATGTCGGTCACTTCCTCCGGCCGCTCGTCGATCAGAAGCACGATCAGGTAGCATTCCGGGTGGTTGGTGGTCACCGAATGGGCGATGTTCTGCAGAAGCACCGTCTTGCCGGTGCGCGGCTGCGCCACGATCAGGCCGCGCTGGCCCTTGCCGATCGGCGCCACCAAATCGATGACGCGCGCCGAGATGTCCTTGCCGGTCGGATTGTCGACCTCCATCTTCAGCCGCTCATTCGGATAGAGCGGCGTCAGATTGTCGAAGTGGATCTTGTGGCGGATCTTCTCCGGGTCGTCGAAATTGATTGTATTAACCTTGAGAAGGGCAAAATAGCGCTCGCCTTCCTTCGGGCTGCGGATCGGCCCCTCGACAGTATCGCCAGTCTTCAGCGAAAAGCGCCGGATCTGCGAAGGCGAGATGTAGATGTCGTCCGGGCCCGGCAGATAATTGGCGTTGGCCGAGCGGAGGAAGCCGAAACCATCCTGCAGCACCTCGACGACGCCATCGCCGATGATCTCGACATCCTGCGCCGCAAGCTTCTTCAGGATCGCAAACATCAGCTCCTGCTTGCGCATGACGCTGGCGTTTTCGACCTCGAGCGATTCGGCGAAGGCGATCAGGTCGATCGGCTTCTTGTTCTTGAACTCCTGGAGTTTCATTTCCTGCATGACGGACTCTGAATGTGAAATGGGAAAAAGCTATCGGCGAATGCGATGGGCGCCGGATGCGGCCAACTCGAATTTCGGGGCGGCGCTTGGCGGAAGGGAAGAGAAGTGTTCTATCGCCAAGCAAATAAAAGAGCAAGGCGACTTTTCCGTGACGTCCGCTCAGAACGGCTTCACGACGACCAGCATGACGATAAGGATCATCAGCACGGTCGGTATCTCGTTGACCAGACGCCAGTGACGCGCCGATTTGTCATTGCGGTCCTCAGCGAATTTGCGCACCGCACCAGAGAGATAGCCATGCACGCCGGACAATACAACCACCAGCGCGATCTTCGCGTGCAGCCACCCTGCTGAAAAGCCAAAGCCCTTCCAGGCCAGCCACAGGCCCAACACCCAGGTAACCATCATGGCCGGGTTGATGATGACACGCAGCAAGCGCTGCTCCATCACCTTGAAGGTTTCCGACTGGACGGAGCCGCGCTCGGCACCGGTATGGTAGATGAAAAGGCGCGGCAGATAGAGCATGCCCGCCATCCACGAGATCACGGCGATGACATGGATCGCCTTTACCCAGAGGTAGAGATCATCGGGATCGAGCGCGAAGAGCAGCGCCGTCAGCACGATGAGGATCGCTATCGCTGCGGCCGCTCGTTTTGCCGCATTGCGTCCAGATTGCCGCGTTTCCGGAGTGCTCATCGGCCCGATCCGTCCCTGATTTGGCTGATCATCGCCTCGACATGCGCAATCGGCGTCTCCGGTGTGATGCCGTGTCCGAGGTTGAACACCAGCGGACCAGAGCCCAGCGCGCGCAAAATAGCGTCCACGCCCTCACGCAGCGCCGCCCCGCCCGCCACCAGCCTAAGCGGGTCCAGGTTGCCCTGGACAGGTCCTTGAGCCTGCAGGGCACACGCTTGTGTCAGCGGAACGGTCCAGTCGAGGCCAAGCGCGGTAACGCCGGTCTGCTGGCGATAATCGGAATAGAGGCTGCCAGCGCCCTTCGGAAAGCCGATGATCGGCACGTCCGGATACACAGCCCGCACCTTCTTGACGATTTCGGCCACCGGTCGCACGCAGAAGGCGTCGAAGCAGGCCTCGTCGAGCACGCCGGACCATGAATCGAAGATCTGCACCACGTCGGCGCCGGCCTCGATCTGCCGGATGAGATAGGCGGCCGAATAATCCGCGAGCGTCGTCAGCAGCTTTTTAATTGCCTGCGGTTCGCGATAGGCAAAAAGCCTGGCGGGAGCCTGGTCCGGCGTGCCGTGGCCGGCGATCATGTAGGTGGCGATGGTCCATGGTGCGCCGCAAAAGCCGATCAGCGTCGTACTTTCCGGCAATTCGGCGCGCAACCGCCTCACCGTCTCGTAGACCGGCTCCAGGCGTTCGTGGAAAGCCCGGCCGTCAAGCCGTTCGACCTCCTTTGCCTGGATCGGCGTCATTACCGGCCCGCGGCCCTCGTCGAAGCGCAGGTCGCGACCGAGCGCATGCGGCACGACGAGGATATCGGAAAACAGGATCGATGCGTCGAAACCAAAGCGCCTAATCGGCTGAAGCGTCACCTCGACCGCGAAATCTGGATTGTAGCAGAGGTCGAGAAAGCTGCCCGCTTTCTTCCTCAATGCCCTGTACTCAGGCAGGTAGCGCCCGGCCTGCCGCATCATCCATATCGGAGGCGGAAACACGGTCTCGCCCCTCAGGACGTCCAGCATGACGCGGCTGTTGGCCATCAGGGCACGTTCCTCGCTTCTTTCCTTAAATATAATTTCTATGAAAAGAGTCTTCTGATTCTAAGAGTCTGTTGGAATCGGTAATTGTTGCCTATCCCGGAGAGGCGGCTTGGCGCCAGCCAGCATTTTGTCGCGCAAGTCCGGCTGTGGGCTGGAAAAGTCTGGGGATCATCTGGAATCATCATGAAACATCAACGGCTTGCGGGATCGTCGAATTACAAGTTCCGGCAACCGCCGATAAGCCACGAGGTTTATCCCCATAGTCATCCAGACCGCGCCGACGATTCCGACAGCGCATCGAATTGTGGACAAGGCCGGTTCTGATACAGTCGCCGGCGCCGCGACGGCCGAAACGGCCGGCTTTTGCACATTTGACCACAGACCCGGGCCGACCCTGTGAACAAACCCCAGAGCTTCTTCCATCTGCACCTGATCTCCGACGCCACCGGCGAGACGCTGCTCGCCGCCGGCCGCGCGGCTTCGGCTCAATATAAGGATGCGCGGGCGATCGAGCACATCTACCCGCTCATCCGCACCGAAAAGCAGCTGGCGAAGGTGTTCGAGGATATAGAGGAAGAGCCGGGCATCCTGCTCTACACGGTGGTGGACCAACACCTCGCCGGCAAGATCGATGCGAAGGCCGCCCAGATGGGGCTGCCCTGCGTCTCGGTGCTGGAGCCGGTGCTGACGGTGTTCCAGTCGTATCTCGGCACGCCGGCCGGCCGCCGGGTAGGGGCGCAGCATGTGCTCGACGCCGAATATTTCCGGCGCATCGACGCACTGAACTTCACCATGGAGCACGACGACGGCCAGCTGCCGCACGATATCGAGGAAGCCGATATCGTGCTGATCGGCATATCGCGCACCTCCAAGACGCCGACCAGCATCTATCTCGCCAATCGTGGCATCAAGACCGCCAACATCCCGATCGTCCTCGGCGTGCCGCTACCCGAGAGCCTGGCGAATGCAAAAAAGCCGCTGATCGTCGGGCTGGTGGCGACCGCGGAGCGTATATCGCAGGTGCGCCAGAACCGGGTGCTTGGCTCTACCGCCGGCTATGACGCCAACGGCTATGTCGACCGCGCCACGATTGCCGAGGAACTGGCCTATGCACGGCAGATCTGCACGAGGCACAATTGGCCGATGATCGATGTCAGCCGCCGTTCGATCGAGGAAACCGCAGCCGCGATCGTTGCCCTGCGCGGCCGAACGCGGTAGGGCGCGCTGAACAAAGGCCGAGTTCATGCCGGAAAAACTGATCCTTGCCTCGGGCAGCCCGTTTCGAAAATCGCTCCTTGCCAATGCGGGAATCGAATTCAGCGCGGTGCCGCCGACCGTCGACGAACGAGCGCTTGAAGCGCCGCTGGAGGGAAGCGGCGCGACGCCAGAGGAGGTGGCTCAGATCCTGGCCGAGGCCAAGGCAGTCAAAGTCAGCGAGAACCATCCGCGCGCGCTGGTGCTTGGCTGCGATCAGACGCTGTCGCTCGGCGACCGGGTATTCCACAAGCCCCGCGATATGGAGGATGCGCGCCGGCATCTGCTGGCCCTGTCCGGCAGGACGCATCATTTGAACAGCGCTGTCGTGCTGGTGCGCGGCGGCCAGACCCTTTGGCGGCATGTCGGCATAGCGAGCCTCACCATGCGGGAACTCGACCCAGCCTTTATAGGCCGCCATCTCGCACGGGTCGGCGACAACGCGCTATCGAGCGTCGGCGCCTATCAGGTCGAAGGCGAGGGCATTCAGCTGTTCGAGAAGATCGAGGGCGATTACTTCACCATAGTCGGCCTGCCTCTGCTGCCCGTGCTTGCCGCGCTGCGCGAACTCGGGGCGATCGATGGCTGAGTTGATAAAAGCCTTTGTCTGCGGGCATCCAATCGCGCATTCGCGCTCGCCGGCCATTCATGGCCATTGGCTCGCCCGCTACGGAATCGCCGGTAGCTATTCGGCGATCGATGTCGAACCCGATGATTTCGCAGATTTCATCCGACGCCTCGAAGAAGATGGCTATGCCGGCGGCAACGTCACCATCCCGCACAAGGAAGCCGCCTGCCGGCTGGTTGAGCGTCGCGACCAGGCGGCGGAAGAGATCGGCGCGGTGAACACGCTGTGGTTTGAGGATGGCGTGCTTTGCGGCGGCAACAGCGATGCGGTGGGCTTTGCCGCCAATCTCGACGATCTGGCGCCTGGCTGGGCCGAAAACCGCGGAACCGCCGTGGTTCTCGGCGCAGGCGGAGCCGCCCGCGCCGTGCTTTTTGCGCTCAGGCAGCGCGGTTATCGCGACATAAGGGTAGTCAACCGGACGGTGGCGCGCGCCGCCGACCTGGCCGACCATTTCGGCCGCGGCGTGACGGCGCATGCGCCGGAGGCCGCGCCCGACCTGCTCGGCGATGCGGACCTGCTGGTCAACACGACCGCGCTCGGCATGCATGGCAATACGAAGATCGCAGTTGATCCGGCGACATTGCCAGACCACGCGATCGTGACCGACATCGTCTATGTCCCGCTGGAGACGCCGCTGCTTGCGGCTGCACGCCGGCGCGGGCTGAAGACCGTCGATGGGCTCGGCATGCTGCTCCACCAGGCCGTGCCCGGCTTCGAACGCTGGTTCGGCAGGCGGCCGGTGGTCGACGCCGAACTGCGCAGGCTGATCGTCGGCGATCTCGAGACCGCATCATGATCGTGCTCGGCCTGACCGGGTCGATCGGCATGGGCAAATCGACCACCGCGAAAATGTTCAGGGATGCCGGCGTGCCGGTCCACGATTCCGACGAGACGGTGCATCGCCTCTATGCCGGCAAGGCAGCGCCGCTCATTGAGGAGGCGTTTCCGGGAACGGTGCGAGATGGCGCTGTCGATCGGGCGCAGCTCGCCGCCCAGGTTCTCGGCAGGCCGGAAGCGATGCGAAAGCTCGAGGCGATCATCCATCCGCTGGTCCGCGCCGACGCCGACGCCTTTGTCGCGAGCCACCGCGAAGCGAAAACGCCGCTGGTGGTGCTCGATATCCCGCTGCTGTTCGAAACCGGCGGCCGCGGTCGCGTCGACAAGGTCGTCGTCGTCACCGCGCCGGCCGAGGTCCAGCGCGAACGTGTTCTCGCGCGGCCCGGCATGACCGAGGACAAGCTCGCAGCCATCCTGGCCAGCCAAGTTCCGGACGCTGAAAAGCGACGGCAGGCGGATTTCGTGATCGATACCGGTCAGGGCATGGACGCGGCGCGCGCCGCCGTCGCCCGCATCGTTGCGGATCTGACGGGGGACAATCCCGCGGGGTAACAGCGCCGGCCTTGCTCCCGCCGCCGGACACGGCCAAGCTTGGCCGTGGAGTGATTCGATTCGATGCGTGAAATAATCTTTGATACCGAAACCACCGGGCTCGACCCCCGGGAGGACCGGATTATCGAAATAGGCGGCGTCGAACTCGTCAACCGGTTTCCGACCGGGCGCAGTTTCCATGTCTTCATCAACCCGCAGGGCCGTGACGTGCACCCGGAAGCGCAGGCGGTCCACGGCATCGGCAATGCCGACCTGGCCGACAAGCCGCCCTTCCCGGAAGTCGCGGCAAAGTTCCTCGAATTCATCGACGGAGCGAAGCTGGTCGCGCACAATGCCGGCTTCGACATGGGCTTCGTCAATGCCGAACTGGCGCGGCTCGGGACGCCGGCCATCGGGCCGGAGCGCGTCGTCGACACACTCGCGCTCGCGCGGCGCAAGCATCCCATGGGCCCGAATTCGCTCGACGCGCTCTGCAGGCGCTACGGCATCGACAACAGCCGCCGCACCAAGCACGGGGCGCTGCTCGATTCGGAGCTTCTGGCCGAAGTCTATATCGAGCTGATCGGCGGCAAGCAGGCCGCGCTGATCCTGGATGCGGTTAGCGTCACGCCGGCAGGCGATGCGGCAATGATTCACGTGGAACTTTCGGTTCGGGCGCGGCCTGAGCCGCTCCCGGAGCGGATTTCCGACGCTGAACGCGCCGATCATGCCCGGCTCGTCGCCGAGCTGGGCGAGAAATCGATCTGGGCCCAACTCGGCCAGGCCGAGCAGAGAATCCGGCTCCCGGCATAAACCCAGGCATAAAAAACCCGGCGCGAGGCCGGGTTTTTGCCGTTCTATCGAGATGGGACTGGATCAGCTGACCTTAACCTTGGCCGCTGTCTGGTCCTCGGCCATTTTCTGCTGGAACATCTGCGCGAAGTCGATCGGATCGAGCATCAGCGGCGGGAAGCCGCCATTACGGGTTGCTTCGGCGACGATCTGGCGCGCGAACGGAAACAGCAGACGCGGGCATTCGATGAAGAGCAGCGGCAGCATGTGCTCCTGCGGGAAGCCTTCGATGCGGAAAACGCCGCCATAGACCAGCTCGACGTTGAAGAGCACGTCCTTGTCGAAGGAGGCCTTTGCATTCAGCGCCAGGTTGACGTCGAATTCCTTCTCCGAAAGCGGATTGGCGTTGACGTTGACGCTGATGTTGATGCCCGGAGCCTTGTCGCGGCCGCGCAGCGAGTTGGGCGCGCCGGGGCTTTCGAAGGAAAGGTCCTTCACATACTGGGCAAGCACGTTGAGCGATGCCTGAGTCGCGGTAGCGTTTCCATTTCCGCCGGTCGGCGTGCCCGCAGTTTCTTTTTCTTTTTCGGCCATCGCCACGATCCTCTTGGTTCAGCCGCATCGCGGCCCGAATTAAAATCGAGCGTTCGCTACCATGGGCGGCATGTCAAGACAAGTTTGGCCTTCACTCCTCGTCGATCCGCCGCCAGGGCGTTTCCGACGGCCCGCCCTTCGAGTAATCGTCGCGGTCCAGATCGATGGTGCGGCCTCGACGGAAACCGCCGCCGCGCATGACGGAAAAATCGGTCGCGAAGTCGACGCGCCTCTTGAGGAACCGCCAGCCAAGGTCGCGGACGACAGGCACGAAAAGCAGGATACCCAGGATATCGGTCAGGAATCCGGGGATCAGGAGAAGGAAGCCTGCGACCAGGATCATGATGCCGTGGGCGAGTTCACGGCTCGGATCGCGCCCGGCTTCCATCTCGCGGCGGATGCGCGCCATCACGCCAAACCCCTGGAAGCGCAGCAGCATGGCGCCGGCGATGCCTGTCGCCACGATGAGGCCGAGCGTCGCAAGCACGCCGATCTGCCGGCCGACAAGCACGAAGCCCGCGATTTCCAGCAGGGGAAGCACGAGCAGGAAGAGAGGGATGATGGGTATTTGCACGAAACCGCCGGATTTGAGTTGGAACGGGAATGCGCCGGTTGATGATGGCGCTCCGTTGTCAGATAGGTATGCACGGCTTTGATTTGAATGATGGCCGCATGCGTTCTATATGCAATGATTGAACAGCGCGACGCGGCGCCGGGTGGCGATGTCGCTCTCCTCACCCGCTTTGACACGGGATCGGTTGGCGGAAGACATGGAATTCTTCGACTTCGGCACTCTATTTTTTCTGGTCGCGGCTGTCGTGATCTTTTTCCAGTTGCGTAATGTGCTGGGCCGGCGCACCGGAAGCGAGCGTCCGCCCTTCGATCCTTATACGGCTGGCCGGACTCGCAGCAAGGATGCGGCGGCCAAGCCCGAAAACGTCGTTTCGCTGCCGCGCAAGCGCACCGCCGCCGAAACCGAGGAGGCGTTCGCCGCCATCGACCTCTTTGCCAAGCCGGGCACCGACCTGAACAAGGGATTGCGCTCGATCAAGGAAGCTGACGCCTCCTTCGACCCGAAGTCCTTCGTCGACGGCGCCAAGATGGCCTACGAGATGATCGTCATGGCCTATGCCGACGGCGACCGCAAAACGCTGAAGAACCTGCTTTCGCGCGAAGTCTATGACGGCTTCGTGGCGGCAATCGCCGACCGCGAGAAGCGCAATGAAAAAATCCAGTCTTCCTTCGTCGGCATCGACAAGGCCGACATCGTCTCGGCGGAGATGAAGAACGGCGAAGCTCACATCACGCTGCGCATCGTCAGCGAACTGATCTCGGCGACCCGCGACAATGCCGGGGCCGTCATCGACGGCGATCCGGAGACGGTCGCCGAGGTCAAGGACGTCTGGACCTTCGCCCGCGACACACGCTCGAAGGACCCGAACTGGAAGCTCGTCGCGACCGAAGAGGAAGACTGACGCTCTACGGCTGGGGTCCGTCCAGTGTCGCTGTCGCCCGTTTTCCGCATCGTCTCCTTCGCCGATTTGCCCGGCTGGGCGGCGGATGACCAGTCCGCGGCATACGAAGCCTTTAGACGCTCGGCCGCGCATGCCTTGACGAAGCCCTATCGCTCCGGCGCGCTTGGCGTGAATTTTTCCAGCTTCGCTGCGGCCTATGAGGCGGCGCGGGCCGTGCGATCGCTGTCGCGGGCGGATGCAAAGGCCTTTTTCGAGCGTTTTTTCCTCCCTGCACGAATAATTCCGGAGGACGCCGGAGCAGGCCTCGTCACCGGCTTCTACGAGCCGGAGGTAGAGGCGTCACGGTTCCGGACGGAGGGCTTTTGCGTGCCGCTGCTTTCCCGTCCCGACGATCTCGTCGATATTGATGACACCAATCGGCCGGCCGGCATGGACCCGTATCTGGCCTTCGCCAGGCAAACCGACGCGGGACCGGTCGAATATTTCGACCGCGCCGCGATCGAAACGGGCGCGCTTGCCGGGCAATATCTCGAAATAGCCTGGCTCGAAAGCAAAGTGGACGCTTTCTTCATCCATGTGCAGGGCGCGGCGCGGCTCGCCATCACCGATGGTCGCCAGCGCCGCATTACCTATGCCGCCAAATCCGGCCAGCGCTTTTCCGGCCCGGGAAAGATCCTCGCCGATATCGGCGAGATTTCGCTCACCCAGGTGACCATGCAGTCGATAAGGGCCTGGTTCGCGCGAAATCCGGATCGCATCGACGAGATATTGCGGCAGAACCGCTCCTACATCTTCTTTCGCGAAGCGCCGGTCGACGATCCGGCCTTGGGCCCGGTCGCGGCGGCGAAAGTGCCGCTGACGCCGGGCCGCTCCATCGCCGTGGACCGGCTTCTGCACACGTTCGGCACGCCGTTCTTCATTGATGCGCCGTTGCTGACAGCGTTTGACGGGAGGCCTTTCCGGCGGCTGATGATCGCGCAGGACACCGGTTCGGCGATCGTCGGCGCGGCGCGCGGCGACCTCTTCGCCGGTTCAGGTTTTGCCGCCGGCGAAATAGCCGGCGTGGTCCGCAACGATGCAGACTTCTTCGCGCTCATTCCCCGCGCTTTGGCCGAGATCGCGCGATGAGCAGGCCTTCGGACAAAAAGCTCAGCGATGAGGACCGGGTTTTGTGGAGCCTCGTTGCCCGCTCGACAAAGCCGTTGAAAGGCAAGCAGGCAGTCGATATCCCCCAACCGCCGCCTGTCTCAATGGATGAGGCGATGGACACGGTTGCGCCGCGACTAGCCGCTTCGCCGGCCGCCCGCCCGAAGCAGAGCGTGGCGCATTCCCTGGACCGTCCGACGCACGAGAAGCTGGCGAAGGGGCGGCTGCCGATCGAAGGCCGCGTCGACCTGCACGGAATGAGCCAGGAGCAGGCTTATTCGCTGCTGCTTTCCTTTCTGCACCGGGCGCATGCCGGCGGCGTGCGCTACGTGCTGGTGATCACCGGCAAGGGCTCGTCGTCGGGCGGCGAGGGCGTGCTGCGGCGCGCCGTTCCGGCATGGCTGTCGACCGCGCCGTTCCGGCCGCTCGTCAGCAGCCACGATCACGCCGCGCGCAATCACGGCGGCGCCGGCGCACTCTATATCCGGTTGCGCCGCCACCCGGCCAAAAGCCCGTGACGCCGCTCGGGGTGAAGCTACGTGCGCTGCGGCGCGAGCGCGGCGTCAGCCAGAAGGACATGGCCAAGGCGCTCGGGGTCAGCGCCGCCTATCTGTCGGCGCTGGAACATGGCCATCGCGGGGTGCCGAGCTGGGCGCTTGTCCAGAAGATGATCGGCTATCTCAACATCATTTGGGATGAGGCCGAGGAGCTGGAGAACCTGGTCTGGTCGTCAGACCCGCGGGTGGTGATCGATACGGCCGGTTTGCCGCCGGAAGCCACCCGCCTGGCAAATTTGCTTTCCCGAAACATCCGGCAGATGGACCAAGCGACCATCCGAGCACTTCTGACCCTTGTGCAAACGAAAATAAGCCGCTGACCGCCTGTCGGATTCCGGCGCCTCCCCGCGTCCTTTGGTGCAGACAACGCCAAACAGGGGCAGACCATGAGCGAAAAGGCGATGATCATAACCGGGTGGGTGCTTACGGGCGTCTATGCGCTCTTCATGCTTGGGGCGTCGATAACGCCGAAACTTCTCGGATTGCCCATCGCAAGCGAAACGATGACGCAGCTTGGATGGCCGGACGGCTATGTCCTGATGATCGGGTTGATCGAGCTTGCCTGTGTGCTTCTCTATCTATTCCCGAAGACCAGCGTGCTCGGGGCGGTCCTCACCATGGGGCTGCTTGGCGGGGCCATGGCAACGCAGATCCGCGTCGGCAATCCGCTGTTCAGCCATATCCTCTTCAGCATCTATCTTGGCTTGTTTATGTGGGGTGGCCTCTGGCTGCGCGACCCCGCGCTGCGGGCCATATTCCCGTGGCGTCGGTAGCGATCAGAACAGCGCCTGCAGTTCCGGCAGCTTCTCGTTGACGAGCCATCCGTAGTAATTCTCTTCCGGCAATCTCGGCTCCTGTCCTTCCAAGAGACGCTTTTCATTCTCCGCCTTGAGCGCATAGGCGCGGGCTTCCGGATCTCCGACATTGTAGAGCGTCGCGGTGATGCCGGGATTTTGCGAGATGTCGAAGCCGGCGATGGTGCGGTAGGCGTCGATCGATTTCTTCAGCGTCGCCGCCACATAGGGCAGGGTCAGGTCAGGATCCATGATGGTCTCGTAGACCTGGTTCGGCTGGCCGGGGTCGAGCTTCGGCAAACCCGAGATCTGGTGCACCAGATCGCTCATCTGCAGCGCGGTCAGCGGATTGAGCTGACCGATGCCGAATGTCTGGCCGGCATAGAAAGGCTGGAAGAAGGTGGCGCTGAAGCGGTCGTCGGGATAGGCGACGCCGTCCACGGTCCGGCCGCGGAAGTGCCGGTTCCAGACCCGCTCGCGGCAGGTCCATACTTCGTAGCTGCCAGACAGGTTCTCGCACACCGAAAACTCCGGCCGCGCGATAAAGGCGACAATATCCTCCTCGCCGTAGCTGAAGCTCAGGCGGCTGCTGAGATAGGACACGGCCTTGACATAGTAGGTCTGCAGCCGGTCGTAGGCATCGACATTATAGGTGTGCTCGCCGACGATCGCGCCGACAATGTGGATAGGGTCGATGCCATAAGCGTCCGCCGACGCCCTGATCTTGGAGCGCAGCTCGCCGTCGCTCTGCAAAAGCGTGTAGACCTTGCGGTATTTCGCCTCGAAGCTGGACCGGCCGGCCTGGGTGCGCTTGGTCGAAGCGCCGGGAACGCCGGGTTGTTCGATGTGCCGGTTGCCGGCAGGAATCAGGGTCTGCGCCCGAGCCTGAATCGTGCAGACGCCCAGCGCCAGAACCAGCGCAACCGCAAAACTGGATGATCTCGTCATTTGCCGCCGCAACCCCGCATGGCCAGGCAACCCTAGGTTAAAGCCGGGCCGGGAGTCGAGTCCTTGTTGCCTGTCAGTGTCGCCGGCCCCTTCCGGCGCGGCACCTTTAAAGGATAAATCGCGACAAATCTGTGTTCTTGGACAGGTCGCCGACATTCTTCTGGACATAGTCGGCATCGATCGTGATCTCCGAACCGGAGCGGTCCGGCGCGTTGTAGGAGATGTCGTCGAGCACGCGCTCCATAACCGTCTGCAGGCGCCGTGCGCCGATATTCTCAAGCGTCGCGTTGAGATCGACGGCGATGCCGGCGAGCGAATCGATGGCGTCGTCGGTGAACGAAAGCGTCACGCCCTCGGTGTCCATCAGCGCCACATACTGCTTGATCAGGCTCGCCTGCGGCTCGGTCAGGATTCGCCGGAAGTCGTCTTTCTCAAGCGCGCGCAGCTCGACGCGGATCGGCAGGCGGCCCTGAAGCTCGGGCAACAGGTCCGACGGCTTCGAGACGTGGAACGCGCCGGAGGCGATGAACAGTATGTGGTCGGTCTTGATCGGCCCGTATTTGGTGGCGACCGTTGTGCCCTCGACCAGCGGCAGCAGGTCGCGCTGCACGCCTTCGCGGCTGACGCCGGCGCCCATGCCGCCGTCGCGCGCGGCGATCTTGTCGATCTCGTCGAGGAACACGATGCCGTCGTTCTGAGCCGACTGCAGCGCCATCTGCACGACCTGGTCCTGGTCGAGAAGCTTGTCGGATTCGTCGTCGATGAGGTGGGAGTAGGACTCCTTCACCGTCGTCTTGCGGGTTTTGGTACGCTGGCCGCCCATTGCCTTCGACAGCATGTCGTTGATGTTCATGACGCCGATATTGGCGCCCGGCATGCCCGGGATCTCGAAGCTCGGCAGGCCGCCGCTGCCTGTGTCGGCCACCTCGATCTCGATCTCCTTGTCGTCGAGCTCGCCGTCGCGCAGCTTCTTGCGGAAACTGTCGCGGGTCGCCGGGCTCGCGGTCTTGCCGACAAGCGCCTCCAGCACGCGCTCCTCGGCGTTGAGATGCGCGCGCGCCTTGACCTCCTCGCGCATCTTTTCGCGCACAAGGCCGATGGCGACCTCGACCAGGTCGCGGATGATCTGCTCGACATCGCGCCCGACATAGCCGACCTCGGTGAATTTTGTCGCCTCGACCTTGATGAAGGGCGCGCCTGCCAGCCGGGCCAGCCGCCGCGAGATCTCGGTCTTGCCGACGCCGGTAGGCCCGATCATCAGAATGTTCTTCGGCATCACCTCTTCGCGCATCTCGCCTTCGAGCTGCTGACGCCGCCAGCGGTTGCGCAGCGCGATGGCCACGGCGCGCTTGGCGTCCTTCTGGCCGATAATGTAGCGGTCGAGCTCGGAAACGATTTCGCGGGGAGAGAATGTGGTCATTGTAAATGCTCTTTGACTGACTCAAGTCTGCAGGTGGCGCAGATGGGAACCGGGAAGCCGCAGTGCAATAGTTGGCGGCAGCAGGCCAAGCAGCACGCCCCGCAGGCGGTGCCAGCCGGCGCTTAGAACCAGGACGACCGCGCCGAGCACCAGGATCGTAAGCGGCACGACACCGTTGATAAGCCCGCTCGCGCCGACCAGCGAGGCGAAGGCGATGCCGGCATAGGACAGGCCCGAAACCAGCACGGCGCGCCGATCGACCACGACCGCGACGACAGCAAGCAGCGAGAACACTGCGAGGATGCCCCAGGCCGAAGCCGTATTGGTCATTCCCGATTCCGGCGCAAAGCCGCGGATCAGGGGATGCACGATCATCGGCGCTGCCAAAAGATGCAGCCAGAAGGCGATGTCGGTACGGCGCGTCACCCGCATTGGATCGCTCATGTCGAAGCGCATGGCGAGCGCGAACACGGCCAGTCCGCAGATCAGCACGATGGGCGTGGAGGCATAGTCGACGAAGTCCGGCGCCGCCGTGAAAAGCAGGCCAACGATGGCGCCGACAAGCGCCAGCGTACCCGCTGCGATCGTAATCGGTACGCGAAAACGCCAGTAGTGCAACGCTGCGCCGGCCGTCGTCACGAGTGCGGCGCCTGCGAGCGCCAGGGGATCATCGAAGCGCAGTCGGCCGAAGCCTAGGCCAGGGCGGAAACCCGGAGCCTGTTCGGTCAGGATCTCGAACGCATGATAGGACGCCACGAACACCGCGGCGGCGTAGACGATCAGCAGGACGATGCTGGGCAGCGCCATGCGCCGCGTTCGGGTGAAGAACTCGGCGAGACCCCAGGCGGTCACTGCCAGAATGGCAGCCTCCCCGAAAAGGCTGAACGCCTCATAGGCAAAATAGCCGAGGGCGCCAAGAAAGAGCGCGAGGCCGATCGTCACGAAGATATCGCCAAAGCCGCTGATGAAGCGCAGCTTCTCGTCGTCCTCCGGTTCCGATGCTCCGGCCTGCGCGTTTTCCAGATCACGAAGACCCTGTGCCTGTTCGGCCGACAGCAGTCCCTGCGTTACGGCGGCCTGCAAGGTATTTTCCGAGATGGCGCGGACGGGAATGTTCATTGCAACGGTCATGACTCACACCGGCCCGGATTGCCACTGCTTGATGAACTCGAAGGGGTGCAGCAGCATGATCACGTTGAGGGTCAGGTTATCGCGGATGACGAGGCCCACGCCTATTTCGAAGGCGAGCGCGAGGGTCACGATCAGCCATATAGGGAGCCGCGCCGCCATGGCAAAACCCAGCACCATCCACAGCGTGTCGGATACCGAGTTGATGACGCTGTCGCCGAAATAATCGAGCGAGATCGTCGAGTCGCGGTAGCGGTTGATGATGAAATCGGTGTTTTCCAGAAGCTCCCAGCCGGCTTCGATAACCACCGCGAACGCCAGGCGGACGCCGACATTGACGCGCGGCATGACCAGCCAGAGCAGCCAATAGAACAGGAAGCCGTGGATGATGTGCGAGAATGTGTACCAGTCGGCGAGGTGCTGGCTGTTCTCGCTGCTCAGCGCCTGGCCGTGCCAGAACTTGACCGTCCCGCATTCGCAGATCGGCGGCTGGCCCATAATGTAGAGCGCGATGCCTTGCGCGGCGATCAGGGCGGCGGCCACGAGTATGCCGGCCAGGAAAATGCGCCTGTGTCCCGCGGCTTGCGGATCGGCCGCCTGCGTTACAGTCATGAAAATTCCCCCTCCTCATTGTCGCGCGCCATCATCAGCGCGGGACCGTAGATCGATGTGCGCGTATCGAACGCCTTGAAGCCGGCCTTTTCGTAGGCTCGGATCGCCCGGAGATTTGCCGGGTCCGGATCGATTATCACGCGCGGCGTCCCCTCCGCGAAGAGTTCCTCGACGAATTGCCTGATGATCGCCGAGCCGTGGCCGATGCCGACCAGATCCGGGACGCCGATCGAAAGATCGATGCCGAGCGTGCCGAAGGGCTGGTCCTGGTAGGGATGGTCGTCTTCGAGATGCGGGTCGTAGCTCTGGAGATAACCTATCGGCCTGCCGTCGAGCTCGATGATCAGCGGTTCGACCGAGATGCTGTCGATATGCTCGCGGATCGACGCGATTTCTTCGTCGGGATCGTCCCACCATTCCGCCACATGCCGTTCGGCTAGCCAGCCGGCGATCATCTCAAGATCGTCGGGCGTCACCGGCCGAAAGCTGTACCGGGGCTTCGACCTATGCGGCATCGAGCGTTTCGATGACGAAATTGCTGTTGGTGTAGACGCAAATCTCCGACGCGATCAGCATCGCCTTGCGGGCGATCTCCTCGGCATCCTTTTCGGTGTCCAGCAGCGCGCGGGCGGCGGCGAGCGCGAAATTGCCGCCGGAGCCGATCGCCATGACGCCCTGTTCGGGCTCCAGCACGTCGCCGGTGCCGGTAAGCGCGAGAGAAACATTCTTGTCGGCGACCAGCATCATCGCTTCGAGCCGGCGCAGATAGCGGTCGGTGCGCCAATCCTTGGCGAGTTCAACGCAGGCGCGTGTCAGCTGGTCGGGATACTGCTCGAGCTTGGCCTCGAGGCGTTCGAGCAGGGTGAAGGCGTCGGCGGTGGCGCCGGCGAATCCGGCGATCACATTGCCCTTGCCGAGACGGCGCACCTTCTTGGCGTTGCCCTTCATGATGGTCTGGCCAAGGCTGACCTGGCCGTCGCCGGCGATCACCACCTTGCCGCCCTTGCGCACCGTGATGATGGTCGTGGCGTGCATGGTCAGTTCGTTCGACATGTTCTGCTCCGATTTCGCGCGATTCCCGAGAAGGCGAAAAGCACGGTACGAGGATGGTTCCGGCCATATGTATGCGACGTCCTGCGGAATGCAATCCAGGGGTCGCGGCGGTGCCGGTCGATCTCGGGTCTTGTCTTTCGGGTCATGTGTCGGTCTCACCATGTTGAGGGCACGCGGGAGTGTTCCCGCGCTTCTTGGCGAAGCCGGGGTGTGGGAAGCGGCGCATGGCAGCGACGCCTAATCAATTTAGTTAGTTGACGCGCTGCCATGCGCCGCCGGCGTTTTCTCCCCTGACCGCTCCCGGCCCATGCCCTGTCCCGGTAATCTGGGACGGAGCGCGGGCGCACAGGTTCGACCCGGGGCCGGAGCGCCCCGCGCGACCATGCGGGAGTCATCTCCGGCGCCACACTTGCCTGGTGCCGGTCGTGCACACCCGTTCCCACCAGCAAGCTGCCGGGATGAAGTATGCGGGCATTGAGGGAGGGTGTGGACAAAGCCCAGGAAAACATTCCTGACAGAATGCTGACAGAAGGGGAATGGCGCGATGGCGCACCTCATCATCGCAGCCGATCCGCCAACTTTCCTTCGTAGGATCATGCTGATAGAAGGCTCGCATTCCTGAAACGCAAGGACCGCCCGATGGCCTCCCGCTCCGCCGAGATCAGCCGCAAGACCAGGGAAACCGAGATCGCCGTCTCCGTCGACATTGATGGCGCCGGCCACTCGGAAATGTCGACGGGTGTCGGCTTTTTCGATCACATGCTTGATCAATTGTCACGGCATTCGCTGATCGACATGACGGTCACGGCCAAGGGCGATCTGCACATAGACGACCATCACACGGTGGAAGATACCGGCATCGCCATCGGCCAGGCGCTGGCCAAGGCGCTCGGCGACCGGCGCGGCATAACGCGCTATGCCTCGATCGACCTCGCCATGGACGAGACGCTGACGCGGGCGGCGATCGACGTTTCGGGCCGGCCGTTCCTGGTCTGGGACGTTTCGTTCTCCTCGCCGAAGATCGGCACCTTCGACACCGAGCTCGTGCGCGAATTCTTCCAGGCGCTGGCGCAGAATGCCGGCGTGACGCTGCACGTCGCCAACCTCCATGGCGCCAACAACCATCACATCGCCGAAACCTGCTTCAAGGCGGTGGCGCGGGTGTTGCGCGCGGCGCTCGAGCGCGATCCGCGCCAGCCGGACGCCGTCCCCTCTACCAAGGGCACGCTGGGAGGTTAGCCATGGCGGTCTATGTCGTCATGGAGCCTCCGTCGCCTGCCGCCGACGCCATGCTGGTGCGCGATGGGTTCCACCTGTTCGGGTTCCTGACGCCGCCGATATGGCTGCTCTGGCATCGCATGTGGATCGAGGCGATTGTCGCCTTCGCGGTTGCAATGGTGCTTGCCGCCCTGGGCGAAGCGTTGGACGCCGGTTTTGCCGGGACGCTTCTGTCGCTGCTGGTCTCGATCTATGTCGGCATCGAGGGCGCCGCACTTCGACTTGCGGCGCTGCGCCGCCGCGGCTGGCGCGAATGGGGCGTGGTCGAAGCGGATTCCTTCGGCGACGCCGAGGCCCGCTATCTGTTCGACGCTGCGCCAGCGGGGCCGGAGGAGGCAGCAAGCCCGCCGGCCGCGCGGCACCCAATCGCGCCTGCCCACCGATCCGGCCCGGCGCTCGGCCTGTTCAACTATCCCGGAAAACCCTGACATGCGGGTCGCGATCATCGATTACGGCTCGGGTAATCTGCGCTCGGCCACCAAGGCGTTCCAGCGCGCTGCGCGGGAAGCGGGAGTGGATGCGCAAATCGACCTGACGGCCGACGCCGGGCGCGTGCGCAGCGCCGACCGCATCGTGCTGCCGGGCGTCGGCGCCTATGCCGACTGCCGCGCCGGCCTGGCGGCGGTGGAAGGCATGGACGAGGCGATCGAGGAGGTCGCGATCGCGAAGGGGCGGCCATTCCTCGGCATCTGCGTCGGCATGCAGTTGATGTCCGAGCGCGGGCTGGAGAAGACGGTCACGCAAGGCTTCGGCTGGATTGCGGGCGACGTGAAGGAGATCACGCCGAACGCCCCGGCCCTAAAAATCCCGCAGATCGGCTGGAACACGATTCACGTGAAACATGCGCACCCGCTGTTCGACGGAATCGTGACCGGCGAGAGCGGGCTGCACGCTTATTTTGTCCACTCCTATCATCTCGACGCGACCGATCCGGCGCAAATCCTTGCCGTGACCGACTATGGCGGCCCGGTGACCGCAGCCGTGGCGCGCGACAATCTTGCGGGCACGCAGTTTCATCCCGAAAAGAGCCAGGCGCTGGGCCTGGCCCTCATCGCCAACTTCCTGAGGTGGAGGCCGTGATACTTTTCCCCGCCATCGACCTGAAGGACGGGCAATGCGTGCGCCTGAAGCTCGGCGACATGGAGCAGGCCACGATCTACAATGCCGACCCGGCGGCCCAGGCGAAAACCTTCGAGGAGCAGGGTTTCGAGTGGCTGCATGTCGTCGATCTGAACGGGGCGTTCGCCGGCGAGAGCGTCAACGGCGCGGCGGTCGAGGCGATCCTGAAGGCGACGAAAAACCCTGTGCAGCTCGGCGGCGGCATCCGCACGCTGGCCGACATCGAAGGCTGGCTCGAAAAGGGCCTGGCGCGGGTCATTCTCGGCACCGTCGCGGTGCGCGATCCCGATCTGGTGAGGGAAGCGTGCAGGGAATTTCCGGGTAAGGTAGCGGTCGGCATCGACGCCAGGGGCGGCAAGGTTGCGGTCGAGGGATGGGCCGAGGCGTCGGAACTGGGTGCGATCGAGCTGGCGCAAAAATTCGAAGGCGCGGGCGTTGCTGCGATCATCTACACCGATATCGACCGCGACGGCATTCTGGCCGGCATCAACTGGGAAGCGACGATCGAGCTCGCCGACGCCGTGTCGATCCCGGTGATCGCCTCGGGCGGCCTCGCCTCCATCGCCGACATCGTGCGCATGACCATGCCCGACGCGAAAAAGCTCGAAGGCGCGATATCGGGCCGCGCGCTCTATGACGGGCGCATCGACCCGCAGGAAGCGCTCGCGATCTTGCGCGGCGATTCGAAGCTTTCGTCTGGATTGTTCGAGGAGCGGCTATGACCCTCAAAGCCCGCGTCATCCCATGCCTGGACGTCAAGGACGGCCGTGTCGTCAAGGGCGTCAACTTCGTCGATCTGATCGATGCCGGCGATCCGGTCGAGGCGGCCAAGGCCTATGATGCGGCCGGCGCCGACGAGCTTTGTTTCCTCGACATCACGGCCTCGTCGGAAAACCGCGAGACGATCTTCGATGTCGTCGCCCGCACCGCCGAGCAGTGCTTCATGCCGCTGACCGTCGGTGGCGGCGTGCGCCAGGTCGCCGACATCCGCAAGCTGCTGCTCGCCGGAGCCGACAAGGTCTCGATCAACACCGCAGCCGTGAAAAATCCGGATTTCGTCGCCGAAGCGGCCGACAAATTCGGCAACCAGTGCATCGTCGTCGCCATCGACGCCAAGAAGGTTTCAGGCCCGGGCGAAGCCGACCGCTGGGAGATTTTTACGCATGGCGGCCGGGAAAAAACCGGCATCGACGCGGTCGAGTTCGCGCGAAAGGTGGTCGACCTCGGCGCCGGCGAGATACTGCTTACCTCGATGGACCGCGACGGCACCAAGGCCGGCTACGACATAGCGCTGACCCGTGCGGTGGCCGATGCGGTGCGCGCGCCGGTGATCGCCTCCGGCGGCGTCGGCACGCTCGACCACATGGTCTCGGGCATTCGCGACGGCCACGCGACGGCGGTGCTTGCCGCCTCGATCTTCCATTTCGGAACCTACACGGTTCGCCAGGCCAAGGCCCATATGGCGGCCGCCGGCCTACCTATGCGGCTGGACTCCATCGCCTGACCGTCATACAGGGTTTTTTCGATGACGGATTTTTCGCTCGACGATCTGGAGAGGATCATTGCAACGCGCGCCCGCTCCGGCGATCCGGAATCGTGGACGGCGAAGCTCTATGAGCGCGGCATGGAAAAGGCCGCGCAGAAGCTCGGTGAGGAGGCGGTCGAGACGGTGATTGCAGCCGTCAAGGGCGACGCCAAAGCCGTCATTTCGGAAAGTGCCGATCTTATTTATCACTGGCTGGTCGTGCTGACGATCGCAGGCGTCTCGACTTCGGATGTCATGGCCGAACTGGAGCGGCGCACCGCGCGGTCGGGCACGGCCGAAAAGGCGTCGCGCGGCCGGAGCTGAGCATGCCGCCGCAATATGGGAAAAGCGATGGATCAACTCGTTCCAACCGAGAAATATTCGCCCTATCGCTTTTTTTCAGCCGAACGCTGGGCTGATTTCCGCGCCAACACGCCGCTCACGCTGACCGAAGACGAGGTCAGCCGGCTCAGCTCGCTTTACGACCCGATCGACCTCAACGAGGTCCGCCGCATCTATCTGTCGATGTCGCGCCTGCTGTCGGCCCATGTCGAGGCGAGCCAGCTGCTGTTCCATCAGCGCAAGGATTTCCTGAACGTCGACGACGCGATCAAGACGCCCTTCATCATCGGCATGGCCGGATCGGTGGCCGTCGGCAAGTCGACCACGGCGCGCGTGCTCAAGGAACTGCTTGGCCGCTGGCCGTCAAGCCCCAAGGTCGACCTGGTCACCACCGACGGGTTCCTGCTGCCCAACGAGGTGCTGCGCCGCGAAAATCTCATGGAACGCAAGGGCTTTCCCGACAGCTACGATGTCGGCGCGCTGCTGCGCTTCCTGTCGGCGATCAAGTCGGGCCAGCGCGATGTTCGCGCGCCGGTCTATTCGCACCTGACCTATGACGTGATGCCGGGCGAGTTCGTGGTCATCGACCGGCCGGATATACTGATCTTCGAGGGTCTGAACGTGCTGCAGCCGCGCGAACTGCCCAAGGACGGCAAATTCGTCCCTTTCGTCTCGGATTTCTTCGATTTTTCCATATATATCGACGCCGACGAGGAGATGATCCACAATTGGTACATCACCCGCTTCATGCGTCTCAGGGAGACGGCGTTCCGCAATCCCGAATCTTTCTTCCATCGCTATTCGCAGCTGTCGGAAGACGCCGCCCGTGCCATCGCCGAGGGGCTGTGGGCCAACATCAATTTGAAGAACCTGCGCGAAAACATCCTGCCGACGCGGCCGCGTGCTGACCTGATCCTGCGCAAGGGCGCCGATCATCTCGTCGAAGAGGTGGCGCTCAGGAAGCTGTGAGCAGAAATTGGCCGGCGCGGGCGACCTGGCGAGGCCCTGACGAACCGTATCTAGCTGGGATCAAGCCAGGAACAGCAGCGGCAAGATAAGGAGGGGTGAGATCGGCAGGCCGATCGTGTTCAGCAAGACGACAAGGTGAGGCAGCATCCAGGCGACAATCACCAGCAACTCGCCCCCGGGCGGCGGCCGCCTTTCAGGGGACGACCAGCGTCGTGCCACGAGCAGTGCGCCGCAAAGCAGCAGCGCTAGATCGTAGCTGTGAATATAGGGCGTCATCAGCGCAGTGGCGATCAGCACCATTGCGGACCGGCGGTTGGCATCCTCCACCTGCGACAGTCGAAGGACGAGCACAGCGGCGACGAGAGCGGCAAAGCCGACATGGATGAGGAGCGCGGAAGCCGAATTGCCGATGACAATGCGCATGGCCATGAAAGTCGACGGGATTATCGTCATGAAGGATCCGCTACCGTCACGCTCAAGCGCATTCAGGGTCGGCAGCGTGTCGCCGAAATAGTCGCGCCAGGGAACCAAACCAAATAATGCGACGGCTACAGCGAGGAAGGCCGCTATAACGAACGCGGTCCACGCGATCATCCGCCAGCGGCGCTGGAACGTCCAAAGGAGTGGCAGCAGAAATCCGACTTGCGGTTTGATCGTAAGCAGCGCCGCTGCGGCCATCGAAACCGGGTCGCGTCCAGTGCGTGCAGACAACGCCAAGAGCATCAGCCCGGTGGCGAAGCTGCCGGTCTGTCCAAGATAGACGTTCAAAATAGTTGCTGGCGAAGTGAGAATTATCGCGATCTCAAGCCGATCGAAACCAAAGCGCCGAGCGCCAGTGAACAGCACTGCCAAACCGATTATGGACCAGACCGTCAGCGCGGCATAATAGCCGATCAATCCAAGCGGCCATGTCAGCAGCAGCGAATGCGGCGGGTACGCCCATAGGCGCAGGTCGATATCCGCTCCATCCGTGACCGAGTTCTGATAGGCCATGAAGTGATCGACACGGTAAATGTCAGCGATTCGGTCCGAGAGGATGAGCTTCGCCACGCTCCACAGATTGATGAAATCCCCACCGACCGGATCGCCATTTGCGTTGATGATTCCGGTGATTCCGGCGGTTTCGTTGTATTTGGCGACGGAGAAGTAGACGAGGTGGAAAAGCCCGAGCGCGAGTAGGCCGATCTTCAAGCCGCGCTCTGGTTCGATCGTGCCGGTTCCTTCGCCGCGAAAGAATTTGATGGTCGATGTCGCCAAGCCGGACATCAAGACGCCGGAGCCTCGTCGCGAATCCGCGCGCCGATCTGGTCAAGAAAACCCTTGGACTTGCGATTCGTCATCAATATGTGATCCGGCGCTGCAAGTGTTATGCAAGCCACCTACACGGAAAGACTGTATAATCAGTTAGGATCGTATGGGCGCCGTCACCCGCCTCAGCGTCAGATTGATGCGGCCGCCATTCTTCAAGAGCGTCGAGGTCGCCGGGTAGATGCGGTCGACGCCATGGAAGGCGAGCCGGCCCTCGCCGCCGAGCACGACCAGATCGCCGCTTCGCAGCCGGAAGGATTTTGTCTGGCCGTCACGGCTGGTCTGGCCGACCCGGAACAGGCAGTCGTCGCCGAGCGAGACGGAGAGCACGGGCGCGGCGAGGTCGAGTTCGTCGCGATCCTGATGCAGGCCCATCTTTGCCGCATCGGTATAGAAATTGACCAGGCAGGCTTCAGGCGGATGCGGGTAGCCGGCGACCTCCTGCCAGAGGCGCAGCAGCGCATCCGGGATCGGCGGCCACGGCTCGCCGGTCATCGGATGCGTCGGCTGGTAGCGGTAGCCGCGCTCCTTGTCGGTCACCCAGCCGAGCGGCCCGCAATTGGTCATGCGCACGCTCATCTCCTTGCCGGTGCGCGGCATCACGGGAATATAGAGCGGCGCGGCCTGAACGACCTTGCGTATATCCTCGACCAGCGCTTCCTGCGCCTCGCGGCCGAGGTAGCCCGGAATGTGGCGAACGCCTTTGGGGAGCACCTGGATCATCAATTGCCTCACAGGTGGAAACGGCGGCTGTGAGCCGCCGTTCCGTCGAAGGGCTGTCGTCTGCGTTCCGGCGTCACGCCGTTTCGAGATCAGGAATGCGCAGCACCTGACCCGGATAGATCTTGTCCGGATGCTTCAGCATGGGCTTGTTAGCCTCGAAGATCACGGTGTATTTCGACGCCTTGCCCTTGCCGTAGCTCTTCTCGGCGATCTTCGAAAGGTTGTCGCCCTTCTTGACCGTATAGAACACCGGTTCCTTCGCCGGCGTGGCGGCCTTGACCAGCTCGGTCATGTCGACATTGCCATCGAGTTTCAGGCCTGAATCGGGAGCCACGACCTTCAGCTCGTCCGCCTCGACCTTCGAGATGCCAAGCGTGTTTCCCACCGCGACGACCGCCTTCTCGAAGATCGACTGATCCTTGACGACGCCCTTGAGGATGACCTTGTCGCCCTTGACTGCCACATCGACCTTGTCGGTGCCTAGTTTGTGCGATTCGAGCTCCTTCTTCACAGCCGCGGTCTTCGTCGCCTCGTCGTCGTCATCGCCGAAGCCGAGCTTCTCGCCGACATTCTTGACGAAATCGAATATTCCCATGCCACACCTCCTTGCGCCCCGCGCGACGGCAAATCTGGCACTTGCCACGCAAAAATGGAAGCCGGACGAAACCAAGCTCGCGTACAGATTGCGCGGCGCTCAGTCGCCGTCGATCTTGCCGCGCAGCTTCTTGACGGTAGACCGTCCCGCCTTGCCCTGAAGCCGTCTTTCGACGGAACCTTTCGTCGGCCGCGTCTTCTTGCGCGGCTTGGGCGGCGGCTCGGCGGCCTTGGCGACAAGCGCCGTCAGCCGGGCGCGTGCATCGGCGCGGTTCTGCTCCTGCGTGCGGAAACGGCCGGCCTCTATGACGATGACGCCATCCTTGGTGGCGCGCTGGCCGGCCAGGCTTATCGTGCGTTCCCGCACGCGTTCGGACAGGCCCGGCGCGTTGCGGGCGTCGAAGCGCAGCTGCACGGCGGTCGCAACCTTGTTGACGTTCTGGCCGCCGGGGCCGGAGGAGCGGATAAAGTTCTCGACCAGTTCGTCTTCGCCGATGAAGACATCGGGCGCGATCTTGATGCCGTCACGTTCGGTCATTCGCGCCAGACGATGATCTCGTCCGCTCCCTTGCGCCTTATGTCCGGCACCTTCGCGTTGTCCGCCGGGTAGCCGGCTACGAGCAGGATGATCGCCTTCTCATTATCCGGCCGGCCGCAGATCGCATTGAGAAATCCCATCGGCGATGGCGTGTGGGTCAGCGATGCAAGCCCGGCATTGTGCAGGCTGGCAATCAGAAGGCCGGTGGCGATGCCGACTGATTCGGGCACATAGTAGTGTTTGATCTTTCCGCCGTGCGGGCCGAGGCCGTAACGCTGGCCGAAGATGACGATCAGCCATGGCGCGGTTTCCAGAAACGGCTTTTCCGCGTCGGTGCCGAGCGGGCCGAGCGCGTCGAGCCATTCCTGCGAGGCGCGGCTGCTATAGAATTCGCGCTCCTCCTCTTCCGCCGCCTCGCGAATACGGGCCTTCATTGCAGCGTCCGAAATGCAAACGAAGGTCCAGGGCTGCTGGTTAGCGCCCGACGGCGCTGTCGCCGCCGTCATTACGCAATCCTCTATCAGGCTGCGCGGCACTGGGCGATCGGAGAAATGCCGAACCGTGCGCCGCCTCGACATCAGCTCGCGGAACTCGGAGGCGCGTTGCGCCATGTTCGGCTCGGCATATCCGCGGAAGCGCAGCGGAATTTCTTTCAGCTCGGGCATTGATTCCTCCGGCCTCGCGAGTGAACGGTTTAGCCAAAAGAAAAAGGCCCGGCAAATGCCGGGCCTTAAAAAGCGAGCTGTGAGACCGGCTATTCGGCCGCTTCCTGCACGCGCGGCGCGGCGCCCAGCACGGAGGCGTCGACATGCGCTTCGAACTTGCCGAAATTGTCGATGAACATGCCGACGAGCTTCTTCGCCTGCCGGTCATAGGCTTGGCGGTCGGCCCAGGTCGACCGGGGATCGAGCATCGCTGCATCGACGCCGGCCACGGCGAGCGGCGCCGCAAAGCCGAAATTAGGATCGGTGCGGAATTCGGCATTGTTGAGCGATCCGTCGAGCGCGGCCGCGAGCAGCGCCCGCGTCGCCCTGATCGGCATGCGCTTGCCGGTTCCGTAGGCGCCGCCGGTCCATCCGGTATTGACCAGCCAGCAATCCACCCCGTGCTCGGCGATCAGCCGGCGCAGCAGATTGCCGTATTCGGAAGGGTGGCGCGGCATGAAGGGCGCGCCGAAGCAGGTCGAGAATGTCGCCTCGGGCTCGGTGACCCCCTTTTCGGTTCCGGCGACCTTGGCGGTGTAGCCGGAAAGGAAATGGTACATGGCCTGCGCCGGCGTCAGCTTGGCGATCGGGGGCATCACGCCGAAAGCGTCGGCGGTCAGCATGATGATGTTCTTCGGGTGGCCTGCGCGGCCGCTCTTGCTGGCGTTGGCGATGAAGGAAAGCGGATAGGCGCAGCGCGTGTTTTCAGTCAATGAGCCGTCATCGAAATCCGGAACGCGGTTCTCGTCGAGGACGACGTTTTCCAGCACCGTGCCGAAGCGGCGCGTGGTGGCAAATATCTCCGGCTCGGCCTCCGGCGAAAGGCGGATCGTCTTGGCATAGCAGCCGCCTTCGAAATTGAAGATGCCGTCCGGCCCCCAGCCATGCTCGTCGTCGCCGATCAGCGTACGCGACGGATCGGCCGAGAGCGTGGTCTTGCCCGTCCCGGACAGGCCGAAGAACACCGCCGCGTCGCCATCCGGCCCGACATTGGCCGAGCAGTGCATCGGCATGACGCCGCGAGCGGGCAGCAGGTAGTTCAGCACCGTGAAAACCGACTTCTTCATCTCGCCGGCATAGGAGGTGCCGCCGATCAGAACGATCATGCGGGTGAGGTCGACGGCGATCACTGTTTCGGTGCGGCAGCCATGCCGCGCCGGATCGGCGCGGAAAGAAGGAAGGTCGATGATGGTCAGGCGCGGCACGAAGCCGTCCAGATCCTTCGCCTTCGGGCGGATCAGGAGGTTGCGGATGAACAGCGAATGCCAGGCATATTCGGTGACGACGCGCGTCGCGAGCTTCTGGCTCTCGTCGGCGCCGCCGACCAGATCCTGCACGAACAGATCCTTGCCGACCGCAAGCGCCGTGAAATCAGCAAGCAGCGCATCGAAATGCGCCTCGCTCATCGGCTTGTTGTTGTCCCACCAGACATGCGGCTCGGTCGCCGCGCTGCGGACGACAAACTTGTCCTTGGCCGAGCGCCCGGTGTGCTGCCCGGTATAGGCGACGAGCGCGCCATGCGCCGTCAGGCGAGCTTCGCCACGGCGAATCGCCTGCTCGTAGAGCGCCGCCGCGCCGAGATTGTAATGGACGTCGCCGGAAGTCGTCAGGCCGGCGTTGTCGATCCCGCACCCGGGATTGCGTTTTCCGATTTCCGTCATATGAGCCCTTTCAGACGCCTGCCGCCGCTTCGCACCGAGTGGGAAGGCTTCCCAAGGGTACAAGTCCGTCAGAAACAGAAAAGCCGAACGATTTCAAATCATTAATCGATTTAAAGATTTTGAAATATTTTTAAATCGGTTGTATTGGCCAAAAAGCCGCATCGCATCCGTGGTATAAGGGATTGTGATCGCTGGGCCAAACGGGTAAGGAGCCGCCTCGGGGCGGAGCGATTGTTGCAGCCCGGCTGTGACATCGGCCGGTGGATGTGCCACATTTTGTACCTAATTTGTCCCCCAATAACCCCTTCTCGACGAAGGAAGGGACACCCCCGCTCATGAGGGAGCAACTTGAAATGGCGACGATCGCGCTGGTCGATGACGACCGCAACATTCTGACCTCGGTGTCGATAGCCCTGGAATCGGAAGGGTACCGCGTCGAAACTTACACCGACGGCGCCTCGGCGCTGGAGGGGCTGGCGGCGCGCCCGCCGAGCCTTGCGATACTGGACATCAAGATGCCGCGCATGGACGGCATGGAACTTCTGCGCCGTATGCGCCAGAAGAGCGACCTGCCGGTCATCTTCCTGACGTCGAAGGATGACGAGATCGACGAATTGTTCGGGCTGAAGATGGGCGCGGACGATTTCATCCGCAAACCATTCTCGCAGCGCCTCCTGGTCGAGCGGGTAAGGGCGGTGCTGCGCCGCGCCTCGGCCCGTGAGGCGGCCGCCAAGACGCCGAACCAGCAGGCCCGATCGCTGGAACGCGGCCAGCTCGTTATGGACCAGGAGCGCCATACCTGCACCTGGAAGGGCGAACCGGTGACGCTGACCGTTACCGAATTCCTGATCCTGCATTCGCTGGCGCAGCGTCCGGGCGTGGTCAAGAGTCGCGACGCGCTGATGGATTCGGCCTATGACGAGCAGGTCTATGTCGACGACCGCACCATCGACAGCCACATCAAGCGCCTGCGCAAGAAGTTCAAGGCGGTCGACGACGATTTCGAGATGATTGAAACCCTCTACGGCGTCGGCTACCGGTTCCGCGAGGCTTAGGCCTAAAATCCGGCGATCCGAATGGTCTTGGAAGTGGAGTTGAAGAAGCCGGCGGCCGCCATGAAGCGGCCGCGCCGGGTCGTGCCTTCGCTCCTGTCCAGGATCACCGTGCCGCTGCGGCGCTTCCTCGGCCATCACGTCTTCTCGAGCCTGACGCGGCGCATCCTCTTCCTCAACCTCGCCGGCCTCGGCGTCCTCGTCGTCGGCATCCTCTACCTGAACACTTTCCGTGACGGGCTGATCGACGCCCGCGTCGAAAGCCTGATGACGCAGGGCGAGATCATCGCCGGCGCCATCGCGGCTTCCGCGACGGTCGAGACCGATTCCATCAGCATCGATCCCGAGAAGCTGCTCGAACTGCAGGCCGGCGAGAGCATCGGCCCCGGCTCCGACCAGCTCGACAATCTCGACTTCCCGATCAATCCGGAGCGCGTCGCGCCGGTGCTGCGGCGGCTGATCTCGCCCACCAGGACGCGCGCGCGCATTTATGACCGCGACGCCAACCTGCTTCTCGATTCCCGCCATCTCTATTCGCGCGGCCAGATCCTGCGCTACGACCTTCCGCCGGTGGCGGAAGAGGAGCCAAGCCTGTTCGAGCGGCTCCAGAAGGCGGTTTTCGACTTCTTCCGCGGCACCGACCTGCCGATCTACCGCGAGCAGCCCGGCGGCAATGGCGCGGCGTTTCCGGAAGTGATGAACGCGCTGACTGGCAGCCCCTCCACGATCGTGCGGGTCAGCGAGCAGGGCGAGCAGATCGTCTCGGTCGCCGTTCCCATCCAGCGCTTCCGCGGCGTGCTCGGCGTGCTGATGCTTTCCACCGAGGGCGGCGATATCGACAAGATCGTCAGCGCCGAGCGCAAGGCGATCCTGCGCGTCTTCGGCGTCGCGGCGCTGGTCACGGCGCTCATGTCCATGCTCCTCGCTTCCACCATCGCAAACCCGCTGCGCCGGCTCTCGGCTGCGGCCGTGCGGGTGCGCCGCGGCGTCAAGAACCGGGAGGAAATCCCGGATTTCTCCGACCGGCAGGACGAGATCGGCAATCTTTCGATCGCCGTGCGCGATATGACCAACGCGCTTTATGCCCGCATCGAAGCGATCGAAAGCTTCGCCGCCGACGTGTCGCACGAGCTGAAGAACCCGCTGACCTCGCTGCGCAGCGCCGTTGAAACCCTGCCGCTGGCAAAAAGCGCGGAATCGCGCGAGCGGCTGATGGACGTGATCCAGCACGATGTCCGCCGCCTCGACCGGCTCATCACCGACATTTCCGACGCGTCGCGGCTCGATGCCGAGCTGGCGCGCGAGGACGCCGGCAAGGTCGACCTGAAGCACCTGATTTCCGACCTGGTCTCGGTCTCGCAGGAGGCCGGCCGCCACAAGCGCCCGATGACCATCGACTTCAAGGCAGCGAAACTGCCGCAGGGCGTCAAGGGCTATTACGTCACCGGCCACGACCTGCGGCTCGGCCAGGTCATCACCAACCTGATCGAGAACGCGCGGTCCTTCGTTCCCGAGGAGGGCGGGCATATCAGCATTTCGCTTGCGCGCGAGGGCAAGTTCGTCATTGTCACCATCGACGACAACGGTCCCGGAATTCGCTCCGACAGTATCGACCGGATATTCGAGCGCTTCTACACGGACCGCCCGTCGAGCGAAGCGTTCGGCCAGAATTCCGGCCTCGGCTTATCGATCAGCAGGCAGATCGCCGAGGCGCATGGCGGCACGCTGACGGCGGAAAACATCCCCGGCGGCAAGCCCGGCGACATCAAGGGTGCGCGCTTCGTCATGACGCTTCCTGCCGAAGGCTGACGGAAAATGGCCCCGCAGAACATGCACGGTACGGCGGTCGTGCTCGGCGACCGCGGCGTCTTGATCACAGGCGGCTCCGGCTCCGGTAAATCGACGCTGGCCCTGGCGCTCATGGCGGAAGCCAGGCGCGAAGGAATGTTTGCCCGGCTGGTGTCGGACGACCAGCTTTTCCTGGCCGCCCATAGCGGGCGGGCAGTCTGCAGCGCGCCACCGGCGATCGCCGGGCTGGTCGAGGTGCGCGGGGTCGGGCCGCAGGCGGTCATGTCCGAGCGCGCGGCGGTCGTCGATCTCCTGGTCAGGCTCGTGCCGGCGGGTGAAGCCGAGCGTTTTCCCGAGGAAGCAACCGCCACGCTAGCCGGCTGTCAGGTCGCCTGCCTTGACCTTGCGGAACGCAACGCCGCCGGTGCGGTCGCGGCCGTGGCAGCCAGGCTCCGCCTTCCGCCATTCGTCTAAGACAGGCGGCTGCGATGACAGGAAATGCGTCAAAATGCACGGTTCAGCCGCAATTTGGGACTTGTCAACGCGCGCCGCGTCGACAAGATAGCGCTCCCGCCGTCCCGGAGAAATGGAGCGCCGGGCATTTCAAGATGAGCTTGTGAAAAGCCGTGACGGGAGCCGCCGCAGAATGATTGGACTCGTGCTTGTCACGCACGGTCAGCTGGCCGAGGAATTCCGCCACGCCGTCGAGCATGTCGTCGGGCCGCAGCAGAATTTCGCAACCGTCGCCATCGGAGCCGATGACGATATGGAGCAGCGCCGGCGCGACATCGTCGACGCAGTCGCCCTGACCGACACCGGCGCTGGCGTGGTGGTGCTGACCGACATGTTCGGCGGAACGCCGTCCAACCTCGCCATTTCGGTGATGGAGCCCGGCCGCGTCGAGGTCATCGCGGGCATGAACCTGCCGATGCTGATCAAGCTGACCAGCGTGCGCAAGGCCGACAACATGAGCGGCGCGCTGGAGGAAGCCCAGACCGCCGGCCGCAAATACATCAATGTCGCCAGCCAGCTCCTGAGTAGCAAATGAGCGGGATGCCGTTTTCTAATGAGGACGGCATCGTCAGCCGCGATTTCGAGATCGTCAACCAGCGCGGACTGCACGCCCGCGCCTCGGCCAAATTCGTCCAGGTGGCGGGCAGCTTTCGCGCTTCTGTCGACGTCGAGCGTGACGGCGTGAAGGTAGGCGGCACCTCTATAATGGGCCTGATGATGCTGGCGGCCAGTCCCGGAAGCTCCATCAGGGTCACCGCCAGGGGACCGGAAGCTCCCCAGGTCATGGCAGCTCTGGAAGAGCTGATCGCCAGCCGTTTCGGCGAGGAATCCTGACGTCTGCGCGTCCGGCAGGACATGCAGGAATAAAGATTTCTTTATATCCCATTGTCGGCGACGCGTCGATCTGGTAGTCAGGCCGCTGAATTTGCGCCCTTCCGACCAGTATTCCCCCTGGGCGCGCACACAAAAAACCCAATTTCATCGGAGCGCCACCATGGCAGGTCACAAAGATTACATCGTCGCCGACATTTCGCTCGCCGACTGGGGCCGTAAGGAAATCGAGATCGCCGAAACCGAAATGCCGGGCCTGATGGCCTGCCGCGAGGAATTCGGCGAAGCCAAGCCGCTCAAGGGCGCTCGCATCACCGGGTCGCTGCACATGACGATCCAGACTGCGGTGCTGATCGAGACGTTGAAGGCGCTCGGTGCAGAAGTCCGCTGGGCGTCCTGCAACATCTTCTCCACGCAGGACCATGCCGCCGCGGCGATCGCCGCTTCCGGCGTTCCGGTGTTCGCCGTCAAGGGCGAGACGCTGGAGGACTACTGGGATTACAGCGACCGCATCTTCCAGTGGGCCGATGGCGGCACGTCGAACATGATCCTCGACGATGGCGGCGACGCCACCATGTACATACTGATCGGCGCGCGCGCCGAAGCCGGCGAGGACGTGCTGTCCAATCCGGGCAGCGAAGAGGAAGAGATCCTGTTTGCCCAGATCAAGAAGCGCATGGCGGCGACGCCGGGCTTCTTCGCCAAGCAAAAGGCTGCGATCCGCGGCGTTACCGAAGAGACCACGACCGGCGTCAACCGGCTCTACCAGCTGCAGAAGAAGGGCCTGCTGCCCTTCCCCGCGATCAACGTCAACGATTCGGTCACCAAGTCGAAATTCGACAACAAATACGGCTGCAAGGAATCGCTGGTCGATGGCATCCGCCGCGCCACCGACACGATGATGGCCGGCAAGGTCGCCGTGGTCTGCGGCTACGGCGATGTCGGCAAGGGCTCGTCCGCCTCGCTCAAAGGCGCCGGCGCCCGGGTCAAGGTGACCGAGGTCGACCCGATCTGCGCGCTGCAGGCGGCGATGGACGGCTTCGAGGTCGTGACGCTGGAAGACGCCGCGCCGACCGCTGACATCGTCATCACGACGACCGGCAACAAGGACGTCATCACGCTCGATCACATGCGCATGATGAAGGACATGGTGATCGTCGGGAATATCGGCCACTTCGACAACGAGATCCAGGTGGCGGCGCTTCGCAACCTGAAATGGACCAACATCAAGCCGCAGGTCGACATGATCTCCTTCCCGGGCGGCAAGCGGATGATCCTGCTTTCCGAGGGCCGGCTGCTCAATCTCGGCAACGCGACCGGCCACCCGAGCTTCGTCATGTCGGCATCCTTCACCAACCAGGTGCTGGCGCAGATCGAGCTCTGGACAAAGCCCGGCGCCTACGAGAATCAGGTCTATGTGCTGCCCAAGCATCTGGACGAAAAGGTCGCCCGGCTGCACCTCGACAAGCTCGGCGCCAAGCTCACCGAGCTGAGCGGCGAACAGGCAGCCTATATCGGCGTTACGCAGCAGGGTCCGTTCAAGCCGGAACACTACAGATACTGATCTGCGTTTACCAAACTACCAGATGTTGAAGCCGGGCGGTTGACTTTCCGCCCGGCTTTCTTTTTGCGCCGCAGCCTTCTTCACGCCGATTCGCCCAGACTGTATGGTGGCGTGATTCGCGATGCTTTCGCTCTTCTGCGGACCGGCGGGGCATCGTCGGGCGGTCTTGAAATTCAGACGGCGGAGAGGAAACAAGGCATGCCGGGGGAATACCCGCGTCGGGCGGGACTGGCCGTTACCGGCGGCCGCAACGACTTTCATGCCGGCGCACGGTTTGGCGGAACAAGGCTGGCGCGCCTGCTCGTCCGTTCGTCCGCCGGGCGCCTGTTTGGCGCTACCTCGCTGTCCACGCTTTTGCTTGCAGACATTGCGGTCGCTCAGACCGATGCGACCGTGCGCATGGCAGGCCTCTCGGTCGGCACCTTCGAAGTCATGCAGATGGCAATGTTCACAGGCGTGATGGGCGCGGCGCTGATCTCCGCCATTGTCCTGATCAGAGAACGGGCGCGCACCTCCGGCGAAAACGCCGAACTGCGCACCCGCATCGCCGACCTCAACGCCGCGCTGCAGCGCTCCGAAGCGCTCCTCAACCTGCGCGACCAGCGCGTCGTTGTGTGGACCGCCGAGAAGCAGAAGCCGGAACTGATCGGCACGCTGCCGGCTGAGACCGGCGCGCCCGAGGACCGTTCCGCCTTCCTGGCATTCGGACGCTGGCTGATGCCGCGTTCGGCCGCGGCGCTGGACCACGCAATGGCGGGGCTGCGCGAACGAGCGGCCGCTTTCGATCTTGTGGTCGAAACGCAGGGCGGCTCTCCGCTGGAGGTCCAGGGCCGCAAGAGCGCCGCCCACGCCCTGGTCAAATTCATGTCCCTTTCGGAGGCGCAGCGCAACCAGGCGCGGCTCCGGCTCGATAACCAGCGCCTCTCGACCGAGTACGAAAACATACTCGGGCTGCTCGACGCGCTGAAGACGCCGTTCTGGCTGCGCGCGGCGGACGGGCGGCTAAAATGGGTGAACCGGGCCTATGCGGATGCGGTGGAGGCCTCCAGCCCCGACGCCGCGGTTGGCGAAGGCAAGGAGTTCCTCGGCACGCAGGCGCGCGAGGCGATCGCTCGCCAGCACGTTGCCTCGCCGGTTTTCGAGCAGAAGCTGTCGACTGTGATCGGCGGCGACAGGAAGGTCTTCACCGTCACCGATTTTGCCGGCGGCTCCGGTTCGGCCGGCATCGCGCTGGACATGAGCGCCGTCGAGGCTATCCGCGAGGATTATGAGCGGACCGTCCGCAGCCACGCCGACACGCTGGACCAGCTTACCACCGCGGTCGCCATCTTCGACAACGGCGAGAAGCTGCGCTTCTTCAACCAGGCGTTCCAGAAGCTCTGGGACCTCGATGGCGGCTTCCTGGCAAGCGCGCCCGACAACGCGCTGCTGCTCGACCGGCTGCGCAGCGAAGGCAAGATCGCCGAACAGCCGGAATGGCGACGCTGGAAGGAGAACCTGCTTGGCGCATACCGTGCGGTCGAGACGCAGGAACATTGGTGGCATCTGCCCGACGGGCGCACCATTCGCGTCGTCGCCAACCCGCAGCCGAACGGCGGGGTAACCTGGGTCTTCGAGAACCTGACCGAGAAGATGAACCTGGAGAGCCGCTACAACACGGCGGTCAGGGTTCAGGGCGAAACGCTGGACAACCTGGCCGAAGGCGTGGCGGTGTTCGGCCCCGACGGCCGCATAAGGCTGTCAAACCCGGCCTTCGCAGGGCTCTGGGGACTGCCGTCGGATATGGTTGAGCGGAAGATGCACATTTCGGCGATCCGCGCCGAGTGCGATGCGCTTGCCAAGGATAGCCCATGGGGCGGCTTCGTCGCCGCGGTCACCGGCTTCGACGACGAGCGGCGCGACAGGCATGGCCAGACCGAGCTGAACAGCGGCACCGTCCTGCGCTTCGCCGTCATCCACCTGCCCAACGGGCAGGTCATGATGACCTTCGTGGACGTGACCGACAGCGTCAATGTCGAGCGGGCGCTGAAGGAGAAGAACGAGGCGCTGCAGAAAGCCGACCAGCTCAAGAACGATTTCGTCCAGCACGTGTCCTATGAACTGCGCTCGCCGCTGACCAACATCATCGGTTTCACCGAGTTGCTGTCGCTGGCGGCGACGGGACCGCTGGCGCCGCGCCAGCGCGAATATGTCGAGCACATCGGCTCGTCGTCCTCCGTGCTGCTCACCATCGTCAACGACATTCTCGACCTCGCCACGGTCGACGCCGGCATCATGGAGCTGGAGATCGCCGAGGTCCGCATCGACCAGACCATCGCGGCGGCAGCCGAGCTTATCGCCGACCGCCTCGAAGAGCATTCGATAAGGCTGGAGATCGACGCGGCCGCGGCGCCCAAGGCCTTCCATGGCGACGAGACCCGCATCCGCCAGATCCTCTACAATCTCCTGAGCAACGCCGTGAACTACGCCCCCGAGTCGAGCGCGATCACGCTTTCCTGCCGCCAACTGGAGCAAGGTGTCGAATTCGCCGTGCACGACGACGGACCAGGCATGTCGCCCGAAGTCCTCGACACCGTCTTCAAGCGGTTCGAGCCGCGGGTCAACGGCGGCAGGCGACGCGGCGCAGGCCTCGGCCTGTCGATCGTCAAGAGCTTCGTCGAACTGCACGGCGGCAGCGTCCGCATCGACAGCGGCAGGGACCGCGGCACCACGGTTATGTGCCGGTTCCCGGCCGCGCCGAGCGGCGTACGCGCGGCGGCTGAGTAGCGGGCCTGATGGACGTTTCCGCGCTTGAGCGCTTCCTGCCCGACGAGCGGGCGACCGCCATGCTGGGCGCGGACCTTGCGCTGGCGCTGCGCGCCGGCGACGTGCTGGCGCTCAAGGGTGACCTCGGCGCGGGCAAGACGACCCTGGCGCGCGGCCTGATCCGGGCGCTTGTCGGGGATTCGGAACTGGAGGTGCCGAGCCCGACCTTCACGCTGGTGCAGGCTTACGAGGCGCGGCTCCCGATCCACCATTTCGACCTCTATCGGCTGTCCTCGGCCGCCGAGCTGGACGAGCTGGGTTTTGACGACGCGATTTCGCAAGGCGCGGCTCTGGTCGAATGGCCGGACCGGGCGGCAGGCCGCCTGCCGGCAAGCGCCGTTCGCGTGGAACTCACGCACGAACGCGACGGCAGAACGGCGACGATCACGGGAACCGGGTCGGCTTTCGAGCGCATATGCCGCTCCCTCGCCGCACGCGATTTTCTGGTGCGGTCGGGCTATGGCGACGCGCAGCGGGCATACTTCACGGGCGATGCCTCGGCGCGTTCCTACGAGATCGTTCACGACGGGCAGCCTCTGGTGCTGATGAACTCGCCGAAGCTGGTGCTTGGCCCACCCGTGCGGGACGGTAAACCATATGCCGAGATCGCGCACACGGCGCAGTCCGTTTCGGCCTTCGTCGCCATCGACCGCGCGCTCAAGGCCGGAGGAGTGGCGGTTCCGGAAATTTTCGCCGCCGATCTCGAACGCGGTTTCCTGCTCATCGAGCATCTCGGCTCAGGAAGTTTCCTGGACGATGGCCGCCCGGTTGCGGATCGTTACGCGGCGGCGGCCGGACTGCTCGCTGCGATGCACGGCCGGAAGTGGCCAAGTCGCATGGAAGCGGCGCCCGGCGTGACTCACATCGTGCCCCCCTTCGACCGCGCCGCGATGATGATCGAGGTCGATCTGCTGGTGGACTGGTATATTCCGTTCATTGCCGATAAGCCGGCTAACGATGAGATCAGATCCGGATACTGCGACTCGTGGAGCCAGGTTTTTGACCGGCTGGAAGACGCGGAAAAGACGCTGATGCTGCGCGATTTCCACTCGCCGAACCTGATCTGGCGCGGCGAACGCCGCAGCCACGACCGCATCGGCGTGCTGGATTTCCAGGATGCGCTGATCGGGCCGTCGGCCTATGATCTCGCCTCGCTGGCCATGGATGCGCGCGTGACAGTGCCGCCTGAAATCGAGCGCTCGACCTACGACGCTTATGTCGCCGCGCGCCGTTCGGCGGGGCCGTTCGACGAGGCCGGCTTCAGCGAAGCCTATTCGGCGATGGCTGCGCAGCGCAATTCGAAGATTCTCGGCATCTTCGTGCGCCTGAAGGAACGCGACGGCAAGCCGGACTATCTGCGCCATTTGCCGCGCATCCGCGACTATCTCGGCCGCGCTCTGGCGCACCCGGCGCTTGCCGGTCTAAAGGATTTCTACCGGCGCAACGGCCTGCTAGGAGACACTGAAGAATGAGCGGCGCGCCTGATACCGCAATGGTCCTCGCCGCCGGGCTCGGCATCCGCATGCGGCCGATCACCGCCAACAAGCCAAAACCGCTGATCGAAATCGCCGGCAAGCCGCTGCTCGACTGGGGCCTCGACAGCCTGGCGGAAGTCGGCGTCACCAAGGCCGTCGTCAACGTCCACTACCTGCCCGAACAGATCGTCGCCCACGCCGCCATGCGGCAAAGGCCGAGGGTGGTGATTTCCGACGAAAGCGCGGCGTTGCTCGATTCGGCCGGCGGCATCGTCAAGGCGCTGCCGGAGCTCGGGCCCCGGCCGTTCTACATCGTCAATGCCGACACCTTCTGGATTGACGCGGCCGAGCCCAATCTCGCCAGGCTCGCCTCCGCGTGGGATCCGGCGAAGATGGACATGCTGCTCCTGCTGGCCGACATCGCGTCAGCCACCGGCCATAGCGGCGGCACCGACTTCCTTGTCGCGCCCGATGGCCGCCTGTCCCGCGCCGGCGGCAACCCGTCCGGCCTGATTTATGCCGGGGCAGCAATAGTCGACCCCAGAATCTTTGCCGGCGCAGCAATCGCTAAGCAATCGCTCAATCTTTATTTCGACCGCGCAATCGCAGTGGGGCGGCTGTTCGGCCTTCGCATGAGCGGCAGCTGGATCACGGTCGGAACGCCCGACGCCATAGCGCCGGCGGAGGCGGCGGTTGCGCGGGCGCAGGCCGTCGGCGCATGAACGGCCAACTTCAGCCGCCGCGGGTGTTTTCGATCCCGCCGGCCGTCGCCTTCCTGCCGACGCTGGCCGAAGCGTTGAATGATGGCCAGCTCGTGCCCGGATTCCGCTTCGACGGCGATCCACTCGCCCTGGCCGACGCAACGATTTACGTGCCGACCCGCCGCGCCGCGCGCGAGTTGCGCGGCGTGTTCGTAGACAAGGCTGGCGGCCGCTCGGCCATCCTGCCGGTCATCAGGCCGCTCGGCGAGTTCGACGAGGACGAGGCGGCCTTCGCCCCCGACAGCGCGGCGGCGCTCGACCTGCTGCCGCCCATTCCCGCCGCCGACCGGCTGCTGCTGCTGGCGCCGCTGGTGCGGGCATGGAAGCGGCGGCTTCCCGCCCATGTGGCGGCGCTGTTTGAGGAAGATGTGGTCATCCCCGCCTCGGCCTCCGACGCACTGTGGCTGGCGCGCGACCTCGCCGCGCTGATGGACGAGATCGAGACCGAGGGCTCCGACTGGAAGAAGCTCGGCGAGCTGGTTTCCGGCGACCTTGCCAGCTGGTGGCAGGTGACGCTCGATTTCCTCGAGATCGTCACGTCGAGCTGGCCGGCGCTGCTTGCCGAGCGCGGGCAATCGAACCCCGCCGCGCATCGCAGCGCGCTGATCCGCCTGGAGGCGGAGCGGCTGCGGCGAAATCCGCCCGCCGGCCCGGTGATCGCCGCGGGCTCCACCGGCTCGATCCCGGCGACCGCCGAGCTGCTGGCGGCGATCGCGCGGCTGCCCAACGGCGCGGTGGTGCTGCCGGGGCTGGACAAGGCGCTCGACGAGCGGTCGTGGTCAGTCATCTCGGATCTCGCGCCGCAGGCATCGGTTCTCGGCCATCCGCAGTACGGGCTGGCCAAGCTCCTGCGCAAGATCGGCATTCCGCGCGCTGACGTCGAAGAGATCGGCGTCCCTGACAGGGCGATGTCGGCGCGGACGATCCTCGTCGGCCAGGCGCTGAGGCCGGCCGAAACGACAGATGACTGGGCCGCCGGCCGCGCCGAAATGGATTCCGGAGCGCTGGCCGATGCGCTCTCCGGCGTGACGCTGCTCGAAGCCGCCAACGAACGCGACGAGGCCGCGGCCATCGCGTTGGCGCTGAAAGCCGCGGTCGAAGCGCCGAACCGCACGGCAGCACTTGTCACCGGCGACAGGAACCTGGCGCGGCGCGTCTCGGCCGAATTGCTGCGCTTCGGCGTGCGCGCCGACGATTCCGGCGGCACGCCGCTCGCCAACACCGCGCCGGGAGCGTTTCTGCGTTTGCTGGCGCAGGCCGCATTCCGGTCCGGCGACCCGGTGGCGCTGCTTTCGCTGCTCAAGCATCCGCTGCTTTCGCTGGGGCTGGAAAGACAGGCGATGCGAGCGGCGGTGGAAACGATCGAACTCGTGGCCCTGCGCGGCGGGACCGGCCGGCCGGACCTCCATGAGCTGCGGGCATTGTTCGATGCGCGGTATGCCGGCCTAGCCAGTCGGAGCAGGCCGCCGGCCTGGTCCGGCCGCCTGAGCGAAAGGCGCATCAACGCCGCGCGCGACGCATTGGCGCGGCTTGCCGAAGCCGTCGCGCCGCTTGGCCCGTTCCGCGAAGCCGGCGAGGTCGAGCTGGCGGCGATCATGCGCGCGACGGTGATGACGCTCGAAAATCTCGCTCGCGGCGCCGATGGAGGCAGCGGCGCACTCTATGCCGGTGATGCGGGCGAGAAGCTCGCCGAACTCATGCGCGGGCTGATCGCCTCGACGGCTTCGTTCACCTTCGACGCGGCCGAATGGCCGGATGTGCTGGAGGCGCTGCTTGCGCCCGAAATCGTCAAGCCGGCTCACGGAACCGACAGCCGCATATCCATCTGGGGCGCGCTGGAGGCGCGGCTGCTAAGGGTCGACACGCTGGTCGTCGGGGGGCTGAACGAAGGCGTGTGGCCGCGCAAGCCCCAGGCCGACCGCTTCATGTCGCGTGTCATGAAGACCGGCATCGACCTCGAGCCGCGGGAGCGGCGCATCGGACAGTCGGCGCATGATTTCCAGATGGCGATGGGGACGGAGGACATCGTCCTGTCGCGGTCGGCCCGCTCGGGCGATGCCCCCGCCGTTCCCTCGCGCTGGCTGCAGCGCCTGCTGGCCTTCGCCGGACCCGGTCAGGCCGAGATCATGCGCGCCCGGGGCGCTGAGCTGCTCGACTGGGCGCGGGCGCTCGACGCCGGTGCGCCGGTGAAATTCGCCAAGCGGCCCGCGCCAACGCCGCCGCTCGATGTCCGGCCGCGCCGGTTTTCCGTGACCGAGATCGAAACGCTGCGGCGCGATCCCTACGCGATCTATGCACGCAGGATCCTCGACCTTGCGCCGCTCGATCCCCTGGTGCGCGATCCTGGCGCTGCCGAACGCGGCACGCTGTTCCACAAGATACTTCACCGCTTTTCCGAAACGGTTGCCGATCCGAGGGCGGAGGAGGCGCTTGGCGTGCTCATCGACGCCGGCCGCGAGACCTTCGCCGAAGCAGCATTGCCCGAAGATGTAGCGGCCATATGGTGGCCGCGCTTCATGAAGATGGCGGCGGAATTCATCGCCTGGGAGTGCGGCCGTGCGGTAAATGTCGTCAGCCGCCACCCGGAGGCGCGCGCCGAAGCAACGCTCGTCGGCGGCTCCGGCGTGACGCTTTCCGGCTACGCCGACCGCATCGACCTGCTGCCGGCCGGCATGGCCGACATCATAGATTACAAGACAGGCTCGTCGCCGTCTAAAATGCAGGCGCACACGCTGCTTGCGCCGCAGCTGGCGCTTGAGGGCGCGCTGCTGCAGCGCGGCGCGTTCCGCGAGCTTGGCATTCGCATCCCTGCGGAACTGGCCTTCGTGCGGCTCAAGGCCAACGGCCTGGTGCTGGAGGAATCGATCCTGCGGGTGAACGGAACGCCCAAGTCAGGCCCTGCGCTGTCACAGGAAGCCTGGGAGCGGCTGGAAGCGCTGCTGGAGCACTACAACAATCTCGAAGCCGGCTACCTTTCGAGAGCGCTGCCGTTCCGCGAAGGCGAGACCGACGGCGACTACGATCATCTCGCGCGAGTCCTCGAATGGTCGGCCGGCGGCGATGGGCCGGACGATCTGGACACCGGCGAATGAAGAAGAAGCCCATCGTCCCGAAGGAAACCGCCGATCGGCAGGCAAAGGCCTCCGACCCGCGGCATTCCGTCTGGGTGTCGGCCAATGCCGGCTCGGGCAAGACGCATGTGCTGGCGCAGCGCGTGATCCGGCTTTTGCTGGAAGGCACCGACCCGTCCAGGATCTTGTGCCTGACCTACACGCGCGCCGCCGCCGCCAACATGTCGAACCGCGTCTTTTCCAGCCTGTCGGCCTGGACGATGCTCGGCGACGACGAGTTGGCGAAGGCAATCGAAGAACTCGATGACAAAAAACCCGATGCCGAGAAGATGCGGCGCGCGCGCCGGCTGTTCGCGCAGGCGCTGGAAACGCCCGGCGGGTTGAAGATCCAGACGATCCACGCATTCTGCGAATCCGTGCTCCACCAGTTCCCGCTGGAAGCCAACATCGCCGCGCATTTCGAGATGCTCGATTCGACGATGGAGCAGACGCTCTTCGCCACCGCGCGGCGCGAGATGATCACGGGCGCTGCAGCCCGCAATCCCGAACTCGCGGAGGCTTTCGCGACCGTGCTGGAGCGGGGCGGCGAATGGGGCCTCGACATGCTCCTGAAGGAGATCGTGCAGAAGCGCGATGGCCTGCGCCTGCTGATCGATGCCGCCGGCGGCGGTCCAGCGCCGTATGAGGCGCTGTTTTCGGAATTCGATTTTGCGCCGGAGGACAGCGCCGAGGGCATCGCGTCCGTGGCCTGGCAGCTTCCCGGATTCCCGCCGGATTTCTTCGAGCGGTTCGCCGAAGCCGCGGAGGCGGTCGATGCCCGCTCTGCAATCAAGGACATCCTGCCCGATGCGGCCCTGGCCTTCGCAGAATCAGACACCGTGAGGCGTCTGCAATTGCTTCAGCGGGGCTTTCTCAAGGGCGATGGCGAGCCCTATGCCGCCTCCAGGCTGTTCACGAAGAGGCTGCTGGCCCGCCTGCCCGATCTGCCGCAGCGCTACGCGCAAGCCACAGACGCGATCATCGCCGCCTGCGACCGGCTGGCGCTGTTTCGCATGCTCGAAGGCACGCGCGCGGCGCTGACCATCGCCGACTGGCTGATCGCCCGCTACGAACAGCTGAAGGCCGGACGCGGCTTCCTCGATTTCAACGATTTGATCACCCGCACCGTGCGGCTGCTGGCGCGCCAGGATGCCGGGCCGTGGGTGCAATACAAGCTCGACAAGGGCATCGACCACATCCTGCTCGACGAGGCGCAGGACACGAGCCCCGATCAGTGGAACGTGGTCAAGCGGCTGGCCGAGGAGTTTTTTGCCGGCCTCGGCGCGCGCGACAATGTGCACCGCACGGTGTTCGCCGTGGGCGACGAGAAGCAATCCATCTATTCGTTCCAGGGAGCCGCGCCCGAATCGTTCGCCGAGACCGGCCATGAATTCTCGCAGCGCATTCGCGCCGCCAGCGGCAGCTTCGAGAGGGTGGGGCTTACGTGGTCGTTCCGCTCGACCGGCGATGTGCTCGCGGCCGTCGATCTGGTGTTCGCCAGCGAACAGGCCCGCCGCGGCCTGTCGCAGGATCCCGAGCCGCCGGACCACAAGGCAATCCGCGCCAATGAGCCCGGCTATGTCGACCTCTGGCCCTCCGTCGGCGCCGAGGCGATCGACGAGCCGGAGGACTGGAGGGAAGCGATCGACCATGCCCAGGCCCCGGCGGTGCGGGTTGCCGAGCAGGTCGCCGCAACCATTCAGGGCTGGATCCAGTCCGGCGAGATCATCGAGGGTACCGGCAAGCGGTTGAGCGCCGGCGACGTCATGGTGCTGGTGCGCAAGCGCGACCGCTTCGTCCACGCGCTGGCGCGCAGCCTGAAGAACCGGCGGATCCCGGTTGCAGGCGCCGACCGCCTGAGCCTGCCCGGCCATATCGCGGTCAAGGACATGATGGCGCTCGGCCGGTTCCTGATCCAGCCGGAAGACGATTTGTCTCTGGCGGCCGTGCTCAGGAGCCCGGTCTTCTCCCTGAGCGGGGACGATCTGTTCGCGCTCGCCGCCGGCCGCGGCAAGGGCATGTCTTTGGCCGCCTCGCTGCGCAAGCATGGCGAAACCGACATCCGGCTGGGACTGATCGCCGAGAAACTCGATGCCTGGGCCGGCGAAGCTGCGTTCAAGCCGGTCTTCGAATTCTATTCAGGCGTACTTGGCCGCGACGGCGTGCGCCGGCGCATGATCGCGCGGCTTGGCCAGGAGGCCGGCGACATTCTCGACGAGTTCCTGAGCTTCTGCCTCGCAGAGGAGCGGACCGGCCTGCCGGGGCTGGAATCGTTCCTGGCGACGCTTGAAAGTGCTGGGCCCGACATCAAGCGCGAGATGGACCAGACCCGCGACGAAGTCCGCATCATGACGGTCCATGCCGCCAAGGGGCTGGAGGCTCCTGTAGTGTTCCTCGTCGACAGCGGCGCGGCTCCATTCAGCGAGCAGCACCTGCCGCGCCTGGTGCCGTTCGAGCCGCAAGGCGAGCTTCGCCGCGTCACGGCCTATCTCTGGCGCTCGGCAGCCGACATCGCCAACGGCGTCTCGCAAGCGGCGGCGCTGCGCATCAAGGAGCGCGCCGACGATGAATACCGCCGCCTGCTCTATGTCGGCATGACGCGGGCCGAAGACCGGCTGATCGTCTGCGGCTATCATGGCAAGCGCGGCCAGAACGATGCGACCTGGCACGCCATGGTCGGCCGGGCGCTCGCCGGTTCAGAGCATAGCGAGCAGCGCCCACATCCGGCGGGCGGCGAACCGGTGCTCCGCTTCCAGGCAAGCGAGGCCGCGCAGGCCGCATCTGCCGTCGAGGCCGCCGCCGGGCTTGCGCGCACCATCGCCGAAATCCCGCAAGGCCTGTTTGACGAATTGCCGCCCTCGGAGGCGCTGCCGAAGCCGCTTTCGCCCTCCGGCGCCTCGGTGCTGATCGAGGAAACGAGGGAGCCGGTGATTTCGGGCCGCTCGCCGGTGCTCGATCCGGAACTGGAGCCGGGTTTCGCCATCGCCCGCGGCATCGCGCTGCACAAGCTGCTGCAGATGCTGCCTTCCCTGCCCGCGGCCGAGCGCAACGCCGCCGGCCGGCGCTATCTCGAGCGCGCCGGCGCAGGCTGGCCGGACGGGGAGCGCGAAGCCGCGCTGGCCTCGGTCGAGACCATTCTCGCCTCGCCGCGTTTTTCACCGCTGTTTGCCGAAGGGTCGCGCGCCGAAGTCTCGGTCATGGGCAAGCTGAAAGTCAGGGGCAAGGAGCGCGCGGTTTCAGGCACGATCGACCGGCTCGCGGTCACCGCCGGCGAGGTGCAGATCGTCGACTACAAGAGCAACCGCCCCGCTCCGCAAACGCCGGAAGTCGTGCCGCCCGCCTACATCTTGCAGCTCGCGCTGTACCGCGCGCTGCTTCAGCCGCTCTATCCCGGCAAGGCGGTCACGGCGGCGCTTCTCTTCACTGAGGAGCCGCGGCTGATCGAGCTTCCCGCAGTCGTGATGGACGAGGCTCTTGTCCGACTCACGCGGGCGTGACACAAACCCTGCTTGAAGCCTTGCGCCTCTGGCACCACATATGGTGCGACCTCGAACCCTGAAAGGATTTCACCATGGCCACTGTGAAGGTCGACAAGAACAGCTTCAAGGCGGATGTGCTCGATGCCGCCGGTCCGGTGGTCGTTGATTTCTGGGCCGAATGGTGCGGTCCCTGCAAGATGATCGGTCCGTCGCTTGAGGAAATCTCGACCGAAATGGCCGGCAAGGTGAAGATCACCAAGATCAATATCGACGAGAATCCGGAGATCGCGGCGCAGTTCGGCGTCCGCTCGATCCCGACGCTGATGATCTTCAAGGACGGCGAAGTCGCCGACATGAAGGTCGGCGCGCTGCCCAAGACCGCGCTGTCGCACTGGATCAGCGGCAACGTCGCCTGATTGCGGCAAAAGAATTGCATTCGAAAAGCCCGGCCTCGAGCCGGGCTTCTTCGTTGGCGACTATATGCTTTTTAAGCACGTATCGGCAGCTCACGATCGGCCCGCTAAGGCCTCGAAATCTCAGTGGCTGGCGCGCCATGCCGGGTGCCCATTCATTCTCCAACGCCGTCCCGGACAGGGTTGACCGACTTCTAACTCACAGTGATGCGCAAGCCGGCGCTGTCGAAAAGATGCAGATGGCTGGTATCGAACTTCAGATCCACCATGTCGCCTGAAGCCACCGGACATTGCCCGGCGACAACCGCAAGCATGGTCTGGCCGCCGCTTATCTTGGTGTGGACGATTGTCTCGGAGCCGAGGGCTTCAACCAGCGCGACGCGCGCCGCAATATCTCCCTTGCCAGCATCGACGAGGCTGATGTGATGCGGCCGCAGTCCGAGCGTCACGTCGCCATTTACCGCGTTGACGATTCCGTCGATCTCGAATCCAGCTGAACCGTCCAGCGTGAGGCTCGACCGGCCAGTGCCACTGGTTGCGGCCTTGACCGGCAAAAGGTTCATGCGCGGTGCGCCGATGAAGCCGGCGACGAACAGATTGGCCGGATGATTGTAGAGGTCGAGCGGCGTGCCGATCTGCTCGATGCGGCCGGCGCGCAGCACGACGATGCGGTCGGCGAGCGTCATCGCCTCGATCTGGTCGTGCGTGACATAGACCATCGTCGCCGACAGCCGCTCGTGCAGGGCGGCCAGCTCGGCGCGTGTCGAGATGCGCAGTTCGGCGTCGAGATTGGACAGCGGCTCGTCAAGCAGGAAGGCGGTCGGATTGCGCACGATGGCGCGGCCGATCGCGACGCGCTGGCGCTGGCCGCCGGAGAGCTGGCCGGGCCGCCGGTCGAGATACGGCGCGATTTCCAGCATCCGCGCCGCTTCGGCGATGCGCGCGTCGATCTCGGCGCGCGCCATGCGGGCATTCTCCAGTCCGAAGGCCAGGTTCTGGCGCACGCTCATATGCGGGTAGAGCGCGTAGGACTGAAACACCATCGCCAATCCCCTGTCGGCGGCTGGAACCGTGGTTACGTCCTTGCCGTCGATCGCGATGGCGCCCCCTGTAGGCCGATCGAGCCCGGCGATGAGCCGCAGCAGCGTGGACTTGCCGCAGCCGGAAGGGCCGACGAAGACGATCAGTTCGCCGTCAAGGATATCGAGATTTATGTCGTGCAGCACGCCGACCTTGCCGAAGGCCCTCGATACGTCGGTGAGTGTGATCCGGCTCATGGTTTGCCTCTATTTCAGACCGGAGCCGGCAATGCCGGTGGTGATGAACCGCTGAAGGAAAATGAACACCAGCACGACCGGGATCATGGTGACGACAGTCATGGCCAGGATGTAATGCCACTGCACGTTGAGTTCGCCGGCATAGGTGTTGAGACCAACCTGCAGCGTATAAAGTTCCCTGCGCGACAAGACGATCAGTGGCCAGAGGAAGTCGTTCCAGCGCCAGACGACGGAAAAGATCGCGAGCACCGCCAGCGCGGGGGCGGTCAGCGGCAGGATGATGCGCCAGTAGATCTGCCATTCGGACGCCTTGTCCATGCGCGCTGCGTCGATCAGCTCGTCGGGGATCGTCAGCATGTATTGGCGCAGCATGAAGACGCCCGTGGGCGTCGCCACCGTGGGCAGGATCACGCCCCATAGCGAGTTGAACAGCCCCATCGCCGAGATGACCGAATAGAGCGGCACCAGAATAACCGAGAGCGGCACCATCAGCGTCGCGACGATGAGCATCATCACAGCGGAGCGTCCACGGAAATTGTATTTCGACAGCGCGAACGCAGCCATCGAATTGGTCAGGAGAGTGATCAGGGTCGCGACCACGGTGACGAAGACCGAGTTGCGCAGATAGAGGAAGAAGTCGAAGGCGAGGAACGGCTGGACGTAATTGTCGAGCGCGAAGGCGATGCTGCGCTTGGGCGTGCGGTTCTGGATGTTGACGCGTATGATCTCGCCCGGGTCGGCGGGATCGACCATCTGCGCGACGATGCCGAGGCGGCGCACTTCGGCGAGCACGCGCACGCTGCCGTCGTCATTGCGCACTTCGAAGAGCTGCAGCGGTTCCTCGTAGCCTTCCACTACGGCTTCCGCGGTGACATAGGGCAAAATAGTCGGAGGGAACTCCGCCAGCGCGGCGGGCGTCTTGAACGACGAGTTGACCAGCCAGAGCGCCGGGCCGAACATGACGATCAGCCCGCCGATCAGCCAGAACCAGGTGAAGACGTCGGTCCAGTGCCAGCCGGCGCCGCCTCGCCGGCGGAACAGGAATTCCGCAACACTGCTCATCGCGTTTTGCCCCGCTGCTCGTTGCGCCTTGCGATGCCGAGCTGGATCAGGGTCAGCACGATCAGCACCGCGCCCATAAGGATCGAGGCGGCGGAGGCGAGCCCCGGATTGCGCAGCAGAGAGGCGAAGCCGACCTCGTAGATATACTGCGTGAGGAACAGCGTGCTGGTGCCGGGACCGCCGCCGGTCAGCACATAGACTTCGTCGAATATCTGCACGGCGCGGATGAGGGTCAGCACCAGCACGACCAGGAGGTTGGGCGCCAGCAAAGGCAGCGTGATGCGCCAGAAGACGCGCCATGGCCGCGTGCCGTCCATCTCGGCGGCCTCGTAGAGGTCTTTCGGAATGGCCTGGAGCCCGGCGAGAAGGATCAGCGCATAGAAGCCGACATGGGCCCAGACCGACACCATGATCGTGGCCGCGAAGGCCCAGTTGCGCTCCACCAGCCAGTTGACCGGGGTGCCGCCCATCTCGAACACCATCAGGTTGAGCAGGCCCTGCCGCTGCAGGATCCAGCGCCAGATGAGGCCGACCACGACCGGAGACAGAAGGACGGGGAAAAAGAACACGGCGCGCCAGAAACTGCGGGCGCGCAGGTCCCGATTGAGGACGAGCGCGGTGACCAGCGCCACGGCGACCATCATCGCCACCTGCAGCACGACGAAGGCCAGAGTGTTCCAGACCGCGATCCAGAACAGGTCCTCGGCGCAGCTCTTCGGGTCCAGGTAGCTGCCGCAGTTGAACAACCGCTGATATTGCTCAGCGCCGACGAAGGTGCGGTCGCCGAGGAATAGCGCCCCGCCACCGGTCATCGAATACAGGATGTTGATGACCAGGGGAAACAGCACGAAAATGCCGAAAATCAGCATGTTCGGCGCCAGGAAGAACACGGCCATGCCGTTGCTGCCGGTGCGCCGCTGCAACACGCGCAGTGGTGCATCGAAAAGATTTGCAAGCCAGCCGACCGGCGCCAGGATCATGGCGCCGGCGCGAGTTGCGATGCCGTTTCGGAAGTCTTCCATGAAGGTGCCCGCGATGGCTACTTCGAGGCTTCGGCCACCTTTGCCTTGATGTCCTCGTCGATGCGCACGAAAGCCTCGTCGAGCTTCAGCTCGCCAGCCATGACCTGACTGATACGGGTCACCAGCGCGCCGTAAACCGGGGTTCCCCATTTCCAGGCAGGCAGGGCCGCGGCATTCGGCGCAATCTTGCCTGAAGCCTTGATGAAGGCGTCGAGCGACGCCTTGACGTTCTCGTCATCGCTCTTGAAATCTATCTTGCCAGCGAGAACGCCCTTGTGCGCGGGCAGGAACAGAGTGCGCTCGGTGAACTCGCGCACGATGTCCTCACGCGCCAGGAAATCCATCACCTTGCCGACTTCAGGCGCGTTCTTCGTGTACTTGATGGCGACCAGCGCCGCGCCGCCAGGCAAGCCCGTGCAGGCGGCGGGGCCGCACGGCGAGCCCGTCGCCACCCAGTCGAAGTTCTTGCCGATCTTGCCGGCGAGGTTGGCAACCTGCCAACTGCCCGAATAATAATACGCGATCTGGCCGTTGATGAAGTCGTCGGCCCCTGCCCGATAGGTGGTGCCGGACGCCGACACCCAGGTTTCCTTGTTCATGCGGCCGTCTGCGACCCAATTGACCAGCTTTTCGGCGAAAGCCTTCGTGCCGGCGTCGATCGGCGCCGGCAGTCCATCGCCACCGATATAATTGGCGCCATAAGAGATGTTCGGCGCCGAGATACGATGGCCGCTGCGGTCGATGGCAAAGGCAGCGTTGAGCTGCTGGCTCTGCTGCACCTTGCCGGCGGCATCGATCCATTCGTCCCAGGTCGCGGTTTCGGCCGGGATCGGCACGCCGGCCTGCTCGAAAAGCGTCTTGTTGACGAAGCCGCCGGTCAGCGTGATCTGGGTCATAAAGCCCGGAACGATCTTGGAACCGTCGGGGCGCATCCAGTCGAACTGGTCGCCGAAATTCGTCTGCCAGTATGCCGGATCGGCCACCACAGGCGTCAGATCGAGCCAGTGATCGGCGAGTTCCTTGATATTGGTGACGCGGGCGATGTCGGGACCTCGTCCTGCCTCGAGTTCGACCGGGAGCTGCTCCTGGATAACCTTGTAGGCGACATTATCGAGAATGACGTTGATGCCCGGATTGTCTTTCATGAAGCGGTTGAGCAGGTCCTGGATAACCTCCCCCTCGACGCCGTCAGAGTACCACATCACGCGAACGTCGCCTGCGAACGCCGTCGACGACAGGAGGCCTACCGAAAGGCCCAGGATTATCGAATTCATTCTCATGATTTACTCCTCCACTTTGTGCGGCTTCACCGCTTGATTATCGTTGTCCGAAATCTTGTCGGGCTCCCTTTGGTCCGAATCCTCACCTGGTTGCGATTGCGTCGGGTGTGACGAATGTGGCTTCGCCCGTGACCTGCCAGCCGGCCGGATCGACCACACGCCCCTCCGCCTCTATGCGGCCATCCGGATGGAACAGCACATCACCGTATTCCGGGTCATTGACATGCAGAAGATCATTTTCTCCGTGGCCGAGCGCAAGCTGAGAAAACCGCGCCTCGAATTCCTGCAGCGACCCGCATTGCCGGCGCCGGCCCAAGCGGATGATCCATGCGGCCTGGTGGCCCGGCACGCGCAACTCGTTTCCAGCGGTCGGTCCGCGGCCGACCAGCTCAAAGGCGCTGTCGGCCTTCAGCATCGCGAGCCCATCGCCGCCGCGGGCCGAAGCGATATGTTCATTGACCCACGCTTCATCGAACGCGCTCTGTGGGAACCAGGCATGGGTAAAGTCGGGCTGCTCGGCAGCGCAGCTGAACAGCGCAACGGCCAGGTCGCGGTATTGATGCACGCGCGGCAGGGATCCGGAGCCGCCCCAGTAGGACGGCCGGCCATAGCCTGAATGAATCGTCTCGCCCGGATGGTTGATCCATATCTGCGCGTCGGGATTGCCGCCGAGGCGTAGGTGCAGCACCGTTTCCTGGTAGCCCCATTCGTTCCAGCGATAGGCTGCAGCACTTCCCATGGCGAAATCGCGGGTCTTGTAATGGTAGAGCTTGGCGATCCGGTTCTGGCCCTGCGCGAAACACCATTCCTGCGCATCGTCGCCTTCCATGCAAGCGACGCCGGTCAGCTCTTGCGGGACGTGGAGGCCATGGTCGCGCAGGCAGAGCGCAAGCTGCGGCAGCGCGTGGAAGCGCATGCCGTAGAAACCCTTGCCCCACAGCATGCGCGCAATGCCGGAAAGTTCCAGCGAACGGGCGGCGCGCAGCGTGTGTTCGTAGGAGCGTCCCTGCGCGCCGGTAAGCACGCCCTGCTGAGCGGAGCGGGCGACGATCTCGAGCAGGCGGTTGATCGCAGCCCCGGCGCGCCGGCGGACATCGGCATCGGGCGCAAGCGCGTACAGGATCGTCAACCCCTTCAGATCGATCGGGAAATAAGGGGCGGAGTTGAATTCCGCCATTTCCCATTCCTCGAAGTGATCGAGCCAGGCGCGCACGCGCGCTAGGCCGACAGCCGACTGCTCCGCGCCGGTCCGGCCCGAGCGGACGAAGTGGGCCTCGGGCAAGAGATGGCCGCCGAGATAAGCCGCAGTGTGAAACAGAAGCGCGTGGTTTTCGGAAAAATACCACTGCACATCGTTACCCGGCTCATCCATCCAGTAGCGATAATTGAGGATCGCCGCGTCAACGCGGCGACGGAGATCGACCGCGATCGAGTCGCCATAGACGCGACGGCACCAGAGCAGCGGAACCAGGATGAAATCGGCACAATCGTGGCAATCCTCGATCGCCGGCAGTGCAGCAGCGATCATGGCGTCGGTTTCGGCTCCGCCGCGGCCCGTCGCCAGCCGCGCCAGCGCACGCACTGTATCGGCCTCCGCGAAATTGGCGACCTGTTCCAGGGCTTCGCCGATCCTGTCGGCAAGGACGGCAGGGGCGCTGCCCTGACGCTCCGCATGGCAGATCTCTACGCCGAAGACTCGCTTGGCGACAAAGCCGAACGATGAGAGCGACACGGCGAAATGCCGGAAGTCGGCGGGAAGGTCTTCCGTGGCTGCAATAGCAATGCGGTTTGTCCCCGCCTCGATGCGGCGGCGGAAGATCACGGGTTCCTCGATCGACATGAAGTCGCCTTCGATCTCGATCGATACGTCCACCGCGACCGGCAGCGCGACATCCGTCACCAGCGCCACCTCGCCGCCGGAATAGGCCGGACGCTCGAAATGCATCGCGTCGAGCGCGCGTTCCATCGCCGCCGCGACACCGCCTTCGACGGTCGTAGGCAAGGCATGTTCGGCAGTTGGGCCCGACAGGTAGTCGAGTTGGAAGAAGTAGCGTGCATCGCGCTCGGAGAGATCGTCGAACCAGATCCTGATCTCGTTGGCGCCGGCGACGAGATCGACCTCGAAATCCTGAGAAGCCTCGAGATTGCGCCCGTAGGGCGCCATCCAGCCGGCCTCTACTCCGTTGACGAACAAAACGGCGCCGCCACAGGTGCGAAGCCGCAGCCGCGCCTGGCCGGTGGAGGCTGCGTCGAGCACGGTACGTGCCCAGGTGCCGATCACAGTCGGGCGGAACCAGAAGCCCGACAGGTCGACGCGCGGCGAGCCGAACGGAAGCCAAACACGGTCCGGCTCGAACACTCCCTGCGGCTTAGGCCGTTTCCCGCGGCGTTCGGCGGCAAACTCGGTTCGGCAGGGATATTCGTGCGGGATGAAATTCTTGTGCTTGGTCAGGAAGAAGAAGGGGTCCATCTCCCCTTGCATCGGCTGATCTGCAACGTCGTAACGCTGTTCCGACGTCGTGCCCACGAGCCAGTAGACGACAGGACTGCCGAATGCGAGCGGCCGGCGCAGCGTAAGATCGCGCTCGATCGGTTCCACGGCGTTCATCGCAGCGTCTCAACAGGTACGGGGGATACGTCGTTATATGCCTGGTTCTCGCCCGTCATGCCCCAGACGAAGGCGTAGGGGCCGGTGCCGCTGCCCATATGGATCGACCAGGCCGGCGAGATGACACAGTCGCCGTTTGCCACGATCAGATGGCGGGTATTGTCAGGCCGTCCCATCAGATGGACTACCCGGTCTTCCGCCGCGAGATCGAAATAGAGGTAGGCCTCCATGCGCCGCTCATGCAGGTGAGGAGGCATGGTGTTCCAGACGCTGCCCGGAGCGAGATCCGTGATGCCCATCAGCAGCAGGCAGGATGGCGCGACTTCCGGATGAATGTACATGCGCAATGTGCGCTTGCTGGCGCGCCGCTCCTCGCCGAGTTCAAGCGGTTTCGCCTCGGACTTCGTGATCAGCCGATGCATGATGTCTGCGCCAGCCGGAACCGAGTTCATATAGAACCAGGCGGGGTGTGCGGCGCTGGCGCTTTCGAGCGTCACCTGTTTGGCGCCGCGCCCGACATAGAGCACATCGCGGTTGGCAAGGGCGAAGCGCTGTCCGTCGACGCTTATGGTTCCCGCGCCGCCGAGATTTGCGATGCCCATCTCGCGCGCGGTGAAGAAATGAGGCGTGCCGACATCCGCGCCTTCGCCGAAACTCAGCGGCTCTCCAGTAGGGCACGCGCCGCCGACGATCATGCGATCGACATGGGTGTAGGCGAAGGCGATGCGGCCCGGCTCGAACAGCCGCTCCACCAGAAACTCGGCGCGCAGCCGCTCCGTCCCGTAACCGTCGATGTCGCCCGGACCGGCGCCGAAGAGAACGCGCATCGTCATGCCGCCTCCTCCGCGGCTTCGGCATGGATCATCCCTTCGGTGAGGCAGAGGATCGCCAGGGCCTGGCCATAGCCGGTAGGCTGAATCGGGATGTCGCGGTAGAACTGGAGATCATGGCCCATGCGGGTGCCGTAGGAAACGTTTGCGAGCACGCCGTTCTCATCGGTGCTGGCCAGCACCGCGTCGAGTGCGCGCAGGCCCGCCGGACCGCACGCCTTGGGCCCGATGCCTATGCGCGCAGCTTTCATGAGACCATAGCCAATGCCGGCCGTGGCCGACATCTCCTCATAGGACGTCGGGTCGTCGAGCAAAGTGTGCCATGCTCCCGATGGCGCCTGCAGGCGCAGCAGCGTTTCGATCTGCGCTTCCAGCACGCCGAGCAGATAGGCTTCGACTGGCTTGCCGATACCGCCATTTTCGATCAGGTCGAGGATGCCGACCGTGATCCAAGCGTTGCCGCGGGCCCAGAGAGCGCGGGCAAAGTTGTGTCGGCCGGCAAATGTCCAGCCATGGAACCACAGGCCCGTTTTCGGATCGGCGAGATAACGGGCATGGACGAGGAACTGGCGAACAGCCTCGTCGATGCAAGATTGCCGGCCGGCCGCGCGTCCATAGAAGGCGAGGAACAGGCCAGCCATGAACAGCGTGTCGTCCCACAATTCGTCGTCGTTGATCTTGTCGGAGACGTTGTGCTGGAACCCGCCTTCGGGCGTGCGCGGCATGTCGCGAAGCAGCCTTTCGGCCCATTCGCCGAGCGGAGCTTCCCAGCGCGGATCGCGTGTCGTGCCCCAGAGCGATGCCAGCGCCATCGTCGGGGCGGTGGTGTTGATGTTCATCGGCGGTAGACCCGCCCTCAAATGGCGCTCGTACCAGTCTTCGATTGTCGTCAAAAGCTTCGGGTCGCGATTGTGCCGCCACAGGCAGACTAGGCCGTAGAGTCCCACTCCCTGCGGCCATTCCCAGGAATCGAAGCTGATATAGTCGCCGGCCGTGCCGTCGAGGTTGGGCTCGTCGAAACGGCCGTCATGGCGCAGGCCCGTCATGCCGCGCACGAGCAGGCCGAGCTTTGAGCGCATATCTCTCGCTGACGGCGTCACTGCTCCTCCCAAGTTTGCACGATGCCGGGCAAATGGGTGCCACAGGCATTTTTGTTGCGCAATCTGAAATTTTTTTGCAGCATGCGGGTCTGGGGAGGGAACAGCCGATGGTCGTCAAGATCGAAAGCGGAAAGCGCGGCACGCTCAGCCGGCGCGTACGGCTCGAAGATATCGCCGCGCGCTGTGGCGTCTCCGTCAGTACGGCATCGCGGGCGCTTGCCGGCGGCAAGGGCGTGCGCGGCGATCTCCGGTCGACGATCATCGAAACTGCCAAGAAGCTGAACTACACGATCCCGACCTCGATCACCGGCCGCAAGGTGATCCTCGCCGCGAGCAACGCCGCGATGATCGACTATGTCCGCAACCAGTTCACTTTCTATGTGCTCGACGGACTGAACGAGCGCGCACGAACTCTCGGTGTCGAGCTGGTGTCGCGCTCCATCGCCGACACCGGTGAGCAGCTCGCGCTGCTTGATGAGGCCAAGCAAGACAAGAGTGTCGTCGGCTGCCTGTTTCTGACGCTCGACGACGAGGCGGTGCTGACGCTGACCGGCGGTTTCGGCAAGCCGATCGTGCTCATAAACGGCGACGACCCGGCGATGCACCATTCTAGCGTGACGCCATGCAACCGCTCCGCGGCGCATCTCGCGACGCAGCACCTGCTCGACCTCGGCCACCGGCGCATCCTGTTCCTGATGCGGCGCGGGCGGCGCACGATCGAGCGTCGCTTCGAGGGCTGGCGGGACGCGCTGCGAGAGCGCGGCCTGGCCGCTGCTGGCTTGGCTGTGGAGGTGTCGGATTGGCTGCCGGACCTTGCGGCGGAAGCGATCGCTCAGCGTATTGAGGCTCGTGGCCTCGACTTCACAGCTGTGCTCGCTGCGGGCGATAGCCTCGCTATCGGCGCGATGATGGCGATCCAGAAGTCCGGTTACAAGGTGCCTGCCGACGTGTCGGTCATGGGTATGGATGACCTGCCGCAGGCGGCTTTCCAGAACCCGCCTCTCACGACGATGCATATCCCGATGCGCGAGATCGGCGCGGCGTCGCTCGACCTCCTGCTCGCGGATCTCGGCGGCATGGACCTGCCGCCGCGCCGGGTCGAATTCGCCTGCCATATCGTGCAACGCCAGTCGACCGGCGCGGTCCGCGCCTGAGCCGTATGGTTCACACCGATGTGCGGACCAGGCCATCACTAAATCGATGGCGTCGCGTTCGAGCCGTCTTCGAAGCGTCCGTAACCTCCGCCGAAGAAAAGCAGAGGTTCGCCGTCTCGCAAGGTCGCGGCGGTCACTCGGGCAACGACGATCAAATGGTCGCCGCCCTCGTGCCCGGAGATCTGCGCGCATTCGAACCGCGACAGGCAGCCCCCCAGCAGCGGCACGCCGGCATCGTTCAGGTCATGCGGGAGACCGTCGAAGGCTTGACCCACGCGAGCGAAGCGTTGGCTCAGCTCCATCTGCTCTGCGCCCAGAACATGAACCGCGAAATGCTCGCAACCGGCGAAGGCGGCAAAGCGCTTCGAATTCCGGCCGATCGACCAGAGCACGATCGGCGGGTCGAGGGACACCGATGCAAAGCTGTTCGCGGTAATGCCGATGGGACCCTCGGGCGTCATCGTGGTGACGACGGTGATACCGGTCGCGAACCGGCCGAGCGCGTCGCGGAACTCGCGCTTGCGGTCGGGGCCGGGCACGAAGCTTTTCATCGGTTGCTGCTCGGGGTCGAGAAAGTGGTACATCAGGCGACCTCCTGGCCAAGGGGTGCGGTGCAGGGTTCGTCAAGGTGAATTCGCATCATCATCATCGCCGCTCCCCGGTTCCGAGCGGAGTCGCCGGGGTGATTTCCGGCACCCGGCCATAGGCGTGCGGCAGCGAGCAGGTCTTGATGTTCGGCAGCACGCGCTTGCCAAACGACAAGGCCTCGTCGAGATGCGGATAGCCGGAGAAGATGAAGGCGCGGATACCCATTTTCCGGTATTCCTCGATCTCGCACATTACCTGGTCGGTCGAGCCGACGACCGCGGCGCCGCAACCGGAGCGGGCGCGGCCGATGCCGGTCCACAGGTGCCTCTCTACATAGCCTTCCGCGTCGGCGCCGGCGCGGTTCTTTGCCTGGTGCGCGACGCCAAGGGATGTCGCGTCCAGTGCGCGGGCGCGGATAACTCTGCCCTGCTCGTCGTCGAGTTTCGAAACCAGCTCCTCGGCATATTCGCGGGCTTCGGCTTCGGTGTCGCGCACAATCACGTGGACGCGCAGGCCGTAATCCAATGTGCGGCCGTAGGCGGCTGCACGCTCATGGACGTCGCGCATGCGCTGAGCCAGCACGTCCTTGGTCTCCGGCCACATAAGATACACGTCGCATTGTGAGCCGCAGAGTTCGAGCGCGTCGGGAGAATAGCCGCCGAAATAGAGCAGCGGTCCGCCATTCTGCTGGTAGGGCTTTGCGGGATCGGCCGTTACTTTCTTGAATTGGTAGATCTCGCCCTGATGGTTGATTTCGTCGCGCGTCCACGCCTGACGCAGGATCTCGACGACCTCGTGCGAACGCCGATAGCGGAAGCGGCTGTCGGCGACTTCGCCGGGAAAGTCGGATGAGATGACATTGACCGTCAATCTGCCCTTCAGCATGTGGTCGAGCGTGGCGAGCGTGCGGGCCAGCATGATCGGCTGCATTTCTCCGCAACGTACCGCCGCGAGGAGGTTGATGGTCGAGGTTATCGGAGCGCAGCCCGCCACGAAGGACAGAGTGTCCTGGCCGACCTGATAGGAGGAGGGACACAGGATATTGCGAAAGCCCAGTTCTTCGGCTGTCTTGACGATATCGGAGCAGTGCTCCCAGCTCGACCGCAGCGCGCCATCCGGTACGCCGAGATAGCGGAAATCATCGGAGCACAAAGCGGAAAACCACGACACTTCTGTTGCGTCGAGGTCAGCGGACGTCACCGGAACGACCGTCAATGTCCGCACTCCCTTCATCGTTAAATTAGTGCCGCGACTATCTTTCCCTGTTGAATATCATTCGCGTTCGTGTAGATCAATAGTGTATCAATTTTGTGGTGGAGACAATTTGCCCCCGTCCAGAAACGCCTACGCGCTGCCGATGCATCAGCAGGTCAGCGAAATGCTGATCCGCGAGATCGCGGCTGGGCGGATGATCGAGGGCGAGAAGCTTCCGCCTGAGCGCGACATGGCTGCGGGCCTCGGCATAGCGGTCGGCACGTTGCGCAAGGCGCTCGGCGATCTCGAGCGCAAAGGCTTGCTCAGTCGCATCCAGGGTTCCGGCAACTACGTGCGTTCGCAACCCGACGTTGCCAGTGTCTATTCCATGTTCCGGCTGGAACTCCTGGAGGGCAGCGGGCTGCCGACGGCGCGCGTTCTGTCAGTCGATCGGCTGGCGAAACCGATGGGCCTGCCGGTGTTTGGATCGAGCGGCGAGGCCCATAGGATAAGGCGGCTGCGCAGCCTCGGCGGCAAGCCGGCGGCGCTGGAGGAGATCTGGCTGGACGGTTCCCTCGCGGAGACGGTTGGTATCGAGGAATTGTCGGATTCGCTCTATCTCTACTATCGCAAGGCGCTCGGCATCTGGATCTTGCGTGCAGAGGACCGTGTCGGGGTCGGCCAGGTGCCGGGATGGGCGCTGCCTGAATTCGGCCTCGCACCGGGCGCCGCTGCTGGCTTCATCGAGCGTACCGGCTGGATGCAGGACGGGGCCAGCGCGGAGTTTTCCAGGACCTGGTTTGATCATGGCGTCGCGCGCTATGTCGCGCGGCTGCGATAGGGAACGGATATGGCGAAGCACATTTCCTACGGCATCATCGGCTGCGGCATGATGGGGCAGGAGCATCTTCGCAACATCGCGCTACTGCCCGATGTCGGCGTCGCGGCGATCTTCGAGCCCGACGCGACGATGCGCGCACGCGCGGCAGGCCTAATCCCGGAAGCCTCGATCGCCGGCTCGGTCGCGGAGGTGGCGGCCGATCCGCGTGTCGACTGCCTGCTTATCGCCAGTCCCAATCATGTGCATTTCGCGCAGCTCAAGGAAATAGCCGCTATCCGCGCGCTGCCTATCCTGGTCGAGAAGCCGCTTTTCACCGATCCGGTCGACGCAGCCGCGGTGAAGGCGTTCGCCGCGACCTATACCGCACCAGTCTGGGTCGCGATGGAATACCGCTACATGCCGCCGGTCGCTCGATTCATCGAGCAGGCGCAGAACGCCACCGGCGGCATTCGCATGCTGACGATCCGCGAACATCGCTATCCGTTCCTGGACAAGGTGGCCCACTGGAACCGCTTCAACCGTCATTCGGGAGGCACGTTCGTCGAAAAATGCTGCCATTTCTTCGATCTCATGCGGCTGATTCTGAAATCCGAACCGGTAAGAATCATGGCGTCGGCCGGGCAGGAAGTGAACCATCTCGACGAAAATTATGATGGCGAGACACCCGACATCTGGGATTGCGGCTACGTGCTGGTCGATTTCGCCAACGGCGCGCGCGCCATGCTGGAACTGTGCATGTATGCAGAGGGCAGCCGCTATCAGGAGGAGATCAGCGCCGTCGGTGCTCGAGGTAAGATCGAATGCCTGGTGCCGGGTCCCGGCCGCTTCTGGCCAGCTCATCTCGGCGCGGCGCCGACGCCGCAGTTGATCGTCAGCCCGCGCCTCCCGCAGGGGCCGTACACCGTCGAGATTCCGGTCGACCCGCAATTGTTGACGGCCGGCGATCACAACGGCTCGACTTTTTATCAACATCAGCGGTTCTGCGCCGCCGTGCGAGGCGAAGGGAAGGTTGAGGTGACGCTGGATGATGGCTGGAAAGCTGTCGCCATGGGTATGGCCGCGCAATTGTCGTCAAAGCAGGGGGCGATCATTTCCAACCCGCTCGATGCTGCTTTAGCCTGCTGACGAGCTTCGAAGCTGCGTGGGTCTCTCCTGTGTTCGCTTGATGAACTCCATCATGAGGGAGAGTGCTGGTTCGGCGTGCGTCTCAAGCAGGAAGTGCCCGCCGTCGAAAATGTGAGCCTCCATACGCGGCAGATCCTGCATCCAGGACAGCGTTTCGGCGATGTCGAACCACGGGTCGTGGCGGCCCCACAGCATGAGCGCAGGCGGTTGCCATTTTTTCAGATAGCCGGCGATCGCATCGAAACGCGCGGCGTGGTTCTTGTAATCGGCGATGATCGCGTGTTGCGTCTCCATGCGGCCGGGAAGGTTCATCACCCTCCAGTCCTCGACCCAGGGTTCGCCTCTGATCGTGGCGGCGACATCCTCCGGCAGGCCGCCGGTATATTGCTCGCGTGTGAATTCGAAGGTCAGGTGGGGGGTTGCGGCCGCTTCATTCTCTTTTGTCGGTTCTGACCAGAATTTTATTGTGGCGTCCCATAGGGGGCCGAAGCCGGTTCGATGCGCGTTTGCGTTCTGAATGATGAGACCCGAAACCAGCTCAGGCGCGTGCATCGCGATCTGCAGGCCGACAGGCGCGCCCGAGTCATGCAAGTAGATAAAGCGGGGCTCTATCGCGAGGTGATCCAGTAATTCCGCAATCGCGCCGGCGAACGCCGTAAACGAAGCCGGCGGCAGAACGTCGGATTGGCCGTAGCCAGGCAAATCGGGTGCGACCACATAGGCGAGGCGAGCCAAGCCAGGGATTACACCGCGAAATGTTCGCGATGAGCTTGGAAAGCCGTGCAGGAGGAGCAAAGCGGGGTTGGATGGATCGCCCGCAGTGACGTAGGCAAGCTCGGTTCCACCGGAGAGACGCATTCGGCGTTGTGCAGGCAGGCTCATGTCCGGATTCCGTTTTGTCGTCTGGAAATGGAGCTCAACTCAAACGAGCGGCGCGAGTTCCGAATGTCGCCGAAGAGCGTGTGGCCGGTCTTCCTTCATGGTCGGGCAATTTGTCAGTGTCCACGCGGCGCCCCGGCAACCTGGACAGATGTCTCGACCGCCGGAATCATTCAACCAATCGGTTGACTTTCTGAAAACGTGCGCTTATGTTCAACCGCATGGTTGAATTAGAAACACCCCAGATGAACTCCGTATTTCACGCTCTCGGCGACCCAACGCGCCGGCAGATGCTTCGCGAACTCGCCAACGGCGAGCGAACGGTAGGCCAGCTTGCGGAACCCTTCGCGATCTCGCTCGCGGCTGCCTCGAAGCACATCAAGGCGCTGGAGAACGCCGGCCTGATCCGCCGCGAGGTGCGCGGCCGCACCCACCTTTGCCGCCTCGACCCTGGACCGCTCGCCAGCGCCCATCAGTGGCTGAGCTTCTACGAGCGCTTCTGGACCGGCCGTCTGGACGTCCTCGAACGGCTGCTCCGAGAGGAGGACGCGCGCAAATCCCCCAAACCCGAACCTGAACCCCAAGGAGACGACCAATGAACGAACTCGCGACCCTGGACACCTATGGCGTGCTGACCGAGCCTGCCACGTTGAAGATCCAAAGCCTTCTGCCCGGCTCCGTCGAGCGCGTCTGGGCGTATCTCACGGAGAGCGAGCTGCGCCGCCAGTGGCTGGCAGCGGGCGAGATGGAAATGAATGTCGGCGCGCCCGTCGAGTTGGTCTGGCGAAATGGCGAGCTTACCAACCCGCCCGGGCAGCGGCCGACGGGCTTCTCCGAAGAGCAGCGGATGCAGAGCCGGGTCACCGAACTCGATCCTCCCCGCAAACTCGCCATCGCCTGGCAAGGCAGCGGCGACGTGTCCTTCGAACTGGAACCGCGGGGCAGCGAGGTGCTGCTCACTGTGATCCATCGCCGCCTGCCTGATCGTGCAACGACGCTGATGATCGGCGCCGGCTGGCACATGCACCTCGACATCCTGGCCGCCCGCGCGACAGGCAAGGAGCCAGAGCCGTTCTGGGATGGCTGGAGCCGCCTGCGGAAGGAATATGACAAGCGGGTGCCCGCCTGACGGAATTCACGAGGTGAAGGCTCCGCCCGGTCCAACGGGCGGAGCGTCGGTTTGCGGAGCGATCGTCACCGCTTCCTCGACCGGGCCGCCTCGGCCTTTCCGTGCTCGGCGGCCTCCTTCGCGCGAAACCGGGCGATGTCTTCGATCAGCTTCACGGGAACGTCCTCCGATAGCGGAAAGCGGATCGTGCCCTTGCTGATCGTGTACGGCGTAAGCTCGTCCTCGAACGCCGCGACGAGGCTGTCGGTGGCCGGATAGAGCGAATAGTGCCGCTTCCAGCCGGCGAAATAGATCACTACGCGGCCATGCGCCCTGTAGGCGGGGATCTGGTACGAGATCACTTCCTCGGCGTCGGGAACTGCCTTGCGAATGGCGCTCCGCACGCGCCTGAGCGTGCCCTGCGCAGCCTCCGGCTGGGAGGCAATATAATCGTCCACGGATATGAAGTCGGTCCTGGCCATCGTGCCTCTCCGCTGCTGCTCGCCAGGCACCGGACTGGTGGGCATCGCGGCATTATCGCCCGCATGGCTCTCGGTTCAAGCGCCGGTCCGATCGCTCCGGTCTAAATCTGATATAATCACTCAAGTTTTAAGTGGCACCACGCGCGCTGCTGTGGCATGTCGGGATCGGCAGCGGCTGGACGCCGGAGTGCGCAATGGCTCGTTTGCCTGCGCCCGTCGACGCGGTCCGGCCGCGGCCTGAAGACAGCAGCGGAGAGACTGAACAATGGGCCAACTGAGCGCCGAAACCCGCATAAAGGATCCCGATATCCGGTCGGTCATGGACAAGCTGCGCGCAGAGCACAGCGACTATGAGATCGATACCGGGATCGACGGGCAGTGGGAATTTCGCACGCATTATGGTTCGCTGAACGCCGTGCTCGACGACCGGAGCGTCCTGATCCGGGTCCACGCCGAGGATGAGACCTGCCTTTCCTACATGAAGATGGGCGTTGCCGGCCATATCGCCGAGCATCTCGGCACGACGGCGGGCATCCGCTGGACCGGAGACGGAACCGACGCCGGCACCCCGGTCTTCTTTCGCGAGATCACGGTGATTTCCTCGACGCGCATTGCCGCCCATATGCAGCGCGTGCGTTTCGCCGCGAGCGACCTCGGCCGTTTCGCCCAGGGCGGGCTGCACGTCCGCCTGCTCCTGCCGCCGCATGGCAGAAAGCCGGTGTGGCCTTCTGTGGGCGCCGACGGTCTGCTGGTCTGGCCGTCGGGCGAGGACGCCCTGATTGTCAGGGTCTATACCATTCGGGCTATCGATGTGGCCGCGGGCTGGGTCGATGTAGATTTCGTGCTGCACCCGGGCAGCGAAACGCCGGCCGCGACATTCGCCGAAACCGCCAAAGCCGGCGACATCATCGGCATGATCGGCCCCGGCGGCGGCGATGTTCCGGAGGCGGAAAACCTTCTCCTTCTCGGCGACGAGACCGCGCTGCCGGCCATCGGCCGGATTCTCGATCGCCTCGCACCTTCAACCCGCGCCGACGTCTTCCTCGAAGTCGACGGCCCGGCGGACGAGATTCGGCTGGCTGGTGGCGATAACATCCGCATCACCTGGCTCCACCGACACGGGCGCGAAGCCGGAACTGCGGGCCTGCTGCCCGATGCCTTGCGCAAGATGGTTCCCTCCTCCCTGCCGCCGGACCTTTATGTGTGGGCAGGCTGCGAGTTCGGCGACTTCCGCGAATTGCGGAAGCTCGTGCGCAAGGAATGGGGGCTGAAGAAGGACCGGCACCTGGTCGTCGCCTATTGGCGGCGCGGCGTCTCGGGTGAAAGCGACGACGAGTAGCTTATTTGTCCGACCGGCCGCTCAGCGCCGGTCGGACACCATCGCAATCGCGCGCACGGCCAGGAGCGCTACGACGCCCGCACCGGCAAAGAAGGCGCCGTAGCCGAAATGCTCGGCGGCATAGCCTGCCACGACGCCGCCGGCCATGCTCACCAGCGCGTCCATGCACTGGAACAGCGTGAAATCCACGCCCGCCTGCCTCGGATCGGACCAGCGCATGAACTGCGCATAGAGCGCCACGAAGCCCAAGGCCAGGATGCCGGACGAACTGGCGATTGCGACGCCGAACAGGACCGTCTTGGACATCCCGCCCTGAAGGTCGAAGACCGAGAAGTAGAAGAGCGACGCCGCCTGCAGGACGAGAGCCGCCACGAGCACGTTGCGCACCCCCCACGGCTTGACCAGCGCGCCGCCGGCTAGAGCGGCGGCGACCCCGACGAACATGCTGCCGACGCCGTTGAGGAACCCGATCGCCGACAGGTCGAGCCCCGCATCGACAAGGAACGGGCCAAGCATTACCAGCCCCACCTTCTGGGCGACGACGTAGATCGCCGCGGCCGCAAGGCCGCGCCGGATTTCGGGGCGCCGCAGCGCGGCGGCCAGCGAGGGAACGTGCTCCCGCGCCTCGTCGGGCATGCGGCGAGCCGGCCCCAGCACGAACGGCAGGCCAAGCAGCAGCACCAGCAGCGCCATGGCCCAGACGGCGACCCGCCAGCCGGAAGCATCGACCAGCACGAGAAACAATCCCCCGCCGATGGCCGAGCCGAGATAGGCGCCGCCCACCTGCGCGGCATTGCCCCAGCCGTGGTTTTCCTTGGCAAGGCTCTGCACCGCAAAACCGTCGCAGGCTATGTCGACCGTGGAGGCGGCGAAGGCCACCAGCGTGAGGCAGGCGAACACCGGAACCAGCGACGCCGGCCCGGCCGCGCCGACCGCGATCAGGCCGAGGACGGAGATGAGGCCGCCGACGAGCACGACCATCCCGCTTCGGTTTCGCCCGGCCGGCGGAAGCCGGTAGCGCTCCACCGCCGGCGACCAGAGGAATTTGAGCGCCCATGGCAAGGCGATCAGCGAAACCAGGCCGATGCGGTCGAGCGATACACCTTCGGCGCGCAGGACTGCCGGCAGGCCGGCCCATGTGATGCCGCCGATGACGCTCTGCGCCACGTAAAGTCCGCCGATTGCCAGGAACAGGGCAAAAGGCGGCGCCACCTTGGGGGCTGAAGCGTGCATCAGAAGCGGTACCGGAGGCTGCCGAACACGGAGCGGCCTTCGTCCCAATAGCAGTTGCCGACGGTGCAGACCGGCTTGCGCTCGTCGAGCAGGTTCTTGGCGTTGACCTGCAGCATCAGCCCCTCCATGTCCGGATTGAGCGCGCCGAAGTCATAGGAGAGCGCGGCGTCGACGAAGAAGCGATCGTCGTTCTTGAAGGAATTCAGGTCGTCGCCGTAGCTCTCGCCGACGTAGCGGACGCCGGCGCCGAGCCCGAGGCCTTCCATTGCGCCATCCTGGAAATCGTAATGGCCCCAGAGCGACACGATGTGGTTGGGCGTGGACGAGAGCTCTTTGCCCACCGTTCCCGGCAGACCCTTTTTGATCTCCATCTGCATGTAAGTGTAAGAGCCTATGAAGGACCAGCCATTGTCGAACGACGCGCTGCCCTCCAGTTCGAAGCCGCGGGATGTAAGATCGAGCTGGCGCTGCCGCTGGTTGCCGGCGTCGTCGAAGGTGCCGTCCAGCACGACGCCGTCCGTCTGGTCGATGTCGAAATAGGCGGCGCTGACGATCGCGTTGGTGTCCGGGATCTCGTATTTGACGCCGAACTCCATCTGCTCGGCCGTGGTCGGCTGCGCGACCTGCCTCTCATTGGTCTCTCCGTCGTAGACGAAGCCGAGATTCGGCGAGAACGAGGTGGAATAGTTCGCGTAGGGGATGATGCCCCATTCGGTCCTGTAGGACAGCGCGACACGGCCGGAGAAGGCGCTGTCCTTCTGGTCGGTCTCGCTCATCAAATAGTCGACGCTCTCCGAATCGACCCAATCATGGCGACCGCTGAGAAAGAGCGTCCAATCGTTCCACTCCAGCTGGTCGTGCAGGTAAGGGCCGTACTGGTTCATCTCCTGGCTTCCGGAGAAGTAGAACGGCTGGTCCTTGATGTCGTCCACGGACAGGACCGAGGATGCCGCCTCGGCATCGTAGTTGGACCAGGCATAGTCGAAGCCGGCCACGGCGGTATGCTCTACCGGGCCGGTGTCGAATTCGAACTGCGCCATGTTGTCGACGACGAAGTTCCTGACATTCTCCTTGTAGTGCCCCCAGTAGCGGTCCGGCGGCGCCGGGTTGAAGCCGCTGTATTTGAGGTCGGCGTCGACCCCGCTGTAGCGGAGGTTCTGGCGCACGGTCACGACGTCGTTGAAGCGGTGCTCGAATTCGTAGCCGATGCGCCCCTGCTTGTTGGTGAAATCGTTCCAGTCTGGATCGCCCGAATAGATGTCGGATACGGTGCCGTAGGACGGATTGTGGAAGAACGCCGTGCTGCCGGTCACCGACTGGGAATACTCGCCGAGGATGGTGAGCTTGGTGTCCTCGTCGGGCTTGAAGGTGACGGCGGGCGCAAAATAAGCCTTGTCGTCGGCATAGCCCGGGAGATCGGTGTCGGCCAGCCGGCCAAGCCCGGTCATGCGGTAGAGGATAGTGCCCTCCTCATTGGCCGGCCCGGAGAAATCGAACGCCGCCTGATAGCGGTCGTAGCCGCCGAAAAGCACTTCGACCTCACGGAACCGCTCTTCCTTCGGCCGCTTGGTGACCAAATTGACGATGCCGCCCGGGCCGCTGACGCCGTAGAGCGAAGAAGCGGGGCCTTTCAGGATGGTGATGCCTTCTATGCCGTATGGCTCGGTCTTGAACCAGGCCGAGGGGCCGTTGTATTGGCGCAGCCCGTCGCGAAAGATGCCGTTGTGGTAGGCGGGGAACCCGCGGAGATAGAAGGCGTCGTAGCGGCTGTCGAAGCCGAAGCTGTTGGGATTGGCGCCGGCAGTGTAGCTGAGCGCCTCGTTCAGCGTCCGCGGCTTCTGATCCTCGATCTGGTCCTGCGTAACCACCGAAATGGCCTGCGGGATCTGGGCGATCGGCGTATCGACCTTGGTGCCGATGCGGTCCGTCTTGGCGACATAGCCGTCCTGCACGAGGATATCGTCGCTCTCGGCCTCCACGCTTATCTGCTCGAGCACGGTAACGCCGCGTTCGTCCTGCGCGCAGACTGGATGCGCCATGACAAAGGTAGCCACGCCTCCCAACAGCAGCGGCTTCAACCGGCCCGTCATCGTCTGCCCTCGCATCAAGTCTCTCCGCGTCACGTTTTGGAATCGCGACAGGCCGTCACAAATATGACTAATCGAGTCAAGTTATTTTTGGACACCCTCAACAGTCTTGCGCTGCCGCGCCACAATGCCGTTGCAAGCGCGCCACGGATCGGTCGTGCTGGCGCCCCACTCGGAACCTATTTCCATGCGGTTGATTGGAGTTTGGACGGGACTGCCGCAGTGGAGAAAAGTTTACGATGAAACGCCACCCGAAGATTCTGGCCGGGACAGCGCTTGGCCTGCTCATGGCCTGCGGACCGCTGGCCGCCATGCCGCTGCCGGCACCGTCCATGGCGCAGGACGCGGTTCCGCTGGTGCTCGCGGAAGAAAGCCGGGGAGCCGAGGTTCTCAAGAAAAGGCGGGCCGAGAAGACGCGAGAGAAGGCTCAAAAGGGGGAAGAAGAAGCCGAGAGCGAGAAGAAAAGCGAGCAGCCCAGCAAGCGGCGCGTCAAACGCGAAGACGAATCCGCAAGGGAACGCCAGGCCGAATCCGAGCCCGCCGAGGAACCGCGGCGCAAGCGGCGGGCGGAGAAAGAAGCCGCTCCGGCCGATGAGCCCTCACCGCGCCGTAAGCGCGAGGCCGCCGAGAAGCGCGAGCCCGCCGAGGAGGCTACCCCACGCCGCAAGCGCGAGGCCGCCGAGAAGCGCGAGCCAGCTGAGGAGCCTGCACCGCGCCGCAAGCGGGAAGCGGCGGGGAAGCCGGAGCCCCGGGAAGAGAAGCCGGCCCGGCGGGCAGAACGTGAAGAGGCGGATCGCGACGAGTCGGTAGCGCGCGAGAGACGCGAGCGCCGTGAGCGCGAAGTGATCGTCGAGCGACAGCGTCAGGAAGAGCGCGAACCGGCACAGGCCCGACGCGAAAGCGATGCGGAGGAACGCATCCGCGAGCGCCAGGCCCGCGAGAGAAGGGATGAAGACGAGGCAGAGGCGCGCTCGGAGGACGAGGCCGGCGAGGAGCGCCGAGACAGAAGGCGGATTTTCGACAGCGACAAGGAACAGCGGCAGGCGCGACGCGAACGTGAGCCGGGCCCTATCGAGGTTCTGCCCTTGCATAGAGACGATCGCTCCGCGCAGAGAGAAACGATCGTCCGCGAGATAAGGCCCATCGACGAAGCCGGGGTTCGCGTCGAACGCCGCGAGCGCCGCCGCGAAAGGCCGGAGGGCGTCGAGATCCTGCGCGAAATGGGCGACCGACTGATCCTGCAGTTCGGCGACCAGATGATGGTCGAAAGCGACGATCGCCGACGCCTGTCGCGCGGCGCCCGGGAGGTTTACACCGAGGAACTCCGCAACGGGCGCACCCGCGAAACGATCCTGCGTCCGGACGGGACGCGCATCGTCACAATCCGCAACGCCTATGGCGATGTCCTGCGCCGCTCCCGCTTCACGCCGGACGGCTACGAGCAGGTGCTGTCCTATGTCGACGAGTCCGACTATGACCGCGTGCGCGAGTGGCGCGACCCCGGACTCGACCTGCCTCCGATCCGGATCGACATTCCGGAGGACGAGTACATTCTCGATGCTTCCGCCGACTACGGCGCCGACGACTACTACGCGTTCCTCGACCAGCCCCCGGTGGAGCAGGTCCAGCGGCTTTACTCGGTCGACGAGGTGAAGCGTTCCGCGCGAGTGCGGGACATCGCGCGCCGGGTGGACCTCGACACGATCACCTTCGAGTTCGGCTCGGCTTCGATCGCCGAATCGGAAATCGAACGGCTGGAAGGTCTCGCCAACGCGATGGACCGGCTGCTCAAGGAAAATCCGGCCGAAACCTTCCTCATCGAGGGCCATACCGACGCAGTCGGCACCAATGCCGCCAATCTCGCGCTGTCGGACCGCCGGGCCGAGGCGGTGGCGCTGGCGCTGACCGACGTTTTCGGCCTGCCGCCGGAAAACCTGACCACACAGGGATACGGCGAGGAATATTTGAAGATCGATACGGATGAGCCGGAGCGGGAGAACCGCCGTGTCGCCGTCCGCCGGATCACGGCGCTCGTGGCGCCGGTGGCAAGCGCCGACTGAGCCCGACGCCGGCGGTTGTTTACGTCAGCCTGCGTGACGCAGGCTGACGCCGCTCGCCTGGTCGAACAGCACCACCTTCTGCGGATTCCAGGCGAAGCGCACCGCTTCCTCCAAGGCCACCTCGGTCCTTGCCGGCACGGTGGCGCGGATCATCGCGTCGCCGACGCGCAAGGTCAGTATCTTCTCGACGCCGTGATTCTCAACGTCGTGTATGTGCGCCTCGACCGGCGCGCCGGGCTCCAGATAGATGTCCTCGGGCCGGATGCCGAAGGTAAGCGGGCGTCCCTCCGACGGTGCGGCGGCCTGCGGCGCGCCGGCATAGGGCAGTTCGAAGTTCATCGGCGCGACGATGGCCCGGCCGCCGGACAGCTTCCCGTCCAGGAGGTTCATCGGCGGCGAGCCGACGGAGCGCGCGACAAATGTGTTCCTCGGGTTGTTGTATATCTCGTTCGGCGTGCCGGTCTGCACCAGATGGCCGTTGTTGAGCACGCCGATCTTGTCGCCCATCGACATCGCCTCGATCTGGTCGTGCGTGACGAACAGGAACGTCTGGCCGAGATTCATCTGCAGGTTTTTCAACTCGGTCCTCAGCGCCTCGCGAAGTTTGGCGTCGAGCGCCGAGAGCGGCTCATCCATGAGGAAGACGCGCGGCTGGCGCACGATGGCGCGGCCGATCGAAACGCGCTGCATCTCGCCGCCCGACAGCCGGTCGGTCTTTCGCTCCATAAGATGCTCGATGCGGAGCGTCTTTGCCGCACGGGCGACGCGCTCCTCGATCTCCTTCGGTTCAATGCGCCTGATTTTCGATTTCAGCGGGAATTCGAGGTTCTGGCGCACCGTGTAGCGCGGGTAGAGCGAATATTGCTGCAGCACCAGCGCAACGTCGCGCTCGGCCGCGCCCCAACTGCCGACATCGACGCCGTCAATGAAAATTTGGCCCTCGGTCGGCGCTTCCAGGCCGGCGATGAGCCGCAGCGTCGTCGTCTTGCCGGCGCCGGTCTCGCCCAGAAGCACGAAGAACTCGCCGTCGGCGATATCGAGATCGAGCCCCTTCAGCGCGGTGTGGTTCCCGAATTTCTTGGTGATGTTTTTGAGCTGGATGTGGGCCATTATCCGATCCTCGGCGCCAAGCTGGAACACCCCTCATCCGACCTCGCTTCGCTCGGCCACCTTCTCCCACAAGGGGAGAGGGTAAAGTTTGGCATGAACGCCACTGCCAATCGCCGACCCGAGTGAATGGCGGGATCAGAAATGGCAAACTCCCCCTTCTCCCCTTGTGGGAGAAGGTGCCTGAACGAAGTGAAGGCGGATGAGGGGTGCTGGACGGGGCGCAAATGCTGAAAAATCACAGCCTCACCCCCAGCGAATTGCCGCTCTCCGTGTCGAAGAAATGCGCCTGCGCCGGATCGAGGCGCGCATAGACGCGGTCGCCGGCATTGGCGACATAGCCGCTCCTGGTGCGGGCGCGCAGCATCTGCGAGCCGACCTTGAGGTCGACGATGTCGTAGGAGCCGAGAGGCTCGATGATGTGCGCCTCGACCGGAAGGTAGCCGTCTTTGGCCTGCTTTTCGACGAGCACTCCCTCTGGGCGAATACCGAGCGAAAGCCCGCCGGAAGCGGCCTTGCCGTTGAGCTTCGACAGCAATTCCCTGGGGAAGCCGAACCCCTCGGCGGAGCCCTCGACCGTGACCTTGGCCGCGCCTGCGGATTCGGACACTGTGGCGGCGGCGACATTCATCACTGGGCTGCCGACGAACTGCGCGACGAACAGATTGGACGGGTGGGCATAGACTTCCGACGGCGTGCCCACCTGCTGCAGGATACCCTCATGCATGATGACGATGCGGTCGGCCAGGCTCATCGCCTCGATCTGGTCGTGTGTGACGTATATGGTCGTCGACCCCTGCTTCAGGTGCAGCCGCTTGATCTCGGCCCGCATCTCCTCGCGCAATTTGGCGTCGAGCGCTCCGATCGGCTCGTCCATCAGCATCGCCTTCGGCCTTCTGACCAGCGCCCGGCCGATGGCGACGCGCTGCATGTCGCCGCCGGACAGCGCCGATGGCCGCTTGTCGAGGAGATGGCTGATCTGCAGCGTCTTGGCCACGTCGCGCACCTCGCGGTCGACGTCGGCCTTGCTGGTGCGCGTGGCGCGGAGGGGAAAGGCGATGTTCTCGTAGACCGTCATGTGCGGGTAGAGCGAGAAGGACTGAAACACGAAGGCAATGTCGCGATCGGACGCCTTCGTGTGCTGGACCGGCTTGCCGTCGATCAGTATGTCGCCCTCGTCGATCGTCTCCAGCCCGGCGATGGCGCGGAGCGTCGTCGTCTTGCCGCAGCCCGACTGGCCGAGCAGCACGATGAACTCGTTATCCTCGATCTTCAGGTTCAGGTCCTTGATGACCTGCACCGCGCCGAAATACTTCTGGATGCCTCTAAGCTCGATCTGGGTCATGTGCGACCCTCTTGATGGTCGGAAACATCGAAGACGCCGTCGTTGTTTTCCTCCGGCACGATCTTCGAGCCGAACCAGTTGGTGAACATGAAAGTCACCAGGCCCACGATGATGATGGTCAGCCCGTAACGGTGCAGGAAGAAATTCCAGGGCTGGCAGAGCGCGACGATGCCGAGCACCATCACGATCTCGGCAATGCGCTGTAGTTTGTCGCTGCGGATCATTTGCGGATCGCTCCGAAGGACATGCCGCGCAGCAGGTGGTTGCGCAGGAGGAAGGTGAAGATCGCGACCGGCAGCAGGAACAGGAAGGTGCCGGCGGCGATTACGGTCCAGTCCGGCAGGCCGGAGCCGACCTGGCTTGGAATGAAGGGCGGCGCGGTCTGGGCACGGCGGTTGGTCATGATCAGCGCGAAGGCGTATTCGTTCCACGCCGTGATGAAGCAGAACACCGCCGTGGCTGCGATGCCGGTCGCGGCCTCGGGCAGCACGACCTTGAAGAAGGCCTGCATGCGCGTGTAGCCGTCTACGAGCGCCGCCTCCTCGTACTCCTTGGGAATTTCGTCCATGAAGCCCTTCATCAGCCAGACCGAGAAGGACAGGTTGAAGGCCGTGTAGAGGATGATCAGGCCCCAATGCGTGTCGTTGAGGCCGACCACGCGATACATCAGGAACATCGGTATCGCGACCACCACCGGCGGCAGCATGCGCGTCGACAGGATGAAGAAGAGCAGGTCGCCCTCGCCCTTCACCTTGAAGCGGGAGAAGCCGTAGGCCGTGAAGGTACCCATGCCTACGGCGAGCACCGTCGAGGTGATCGCTACTATCAGCGAGTTCATGAAGCGGTCGGGATAGCCGGACAACTGCACTTCGCCGCGGCCCGAACGCACGACTTTCTCGCCGCCGTCGAAGATCAGGCGCTCCCACCACGGCGCTGCCTCATATTCCTCCGGCGAGGGCGCTTCGCGCAGTTGCGAGCGCTTGGTGAAAAGCTTCACGAATGGCGAAATCTCCGGCGTGAACACGATGGTAGGCGGAATGGTGGTCGCCAGATTTCGCGGTTTGAAAGCCGTCGCGGTGATCCAGTAGATCGGCGCAAGGAAGATCAGCGTGATCAGCAGGACGGCGACGATCGCGACCCGGTTGAGCGCGATTTCGCCCGAGGTTCTTACCGCGGCCATCTCAGCGCTCCTTCACCTTGTTCAGGTACTTCACGTAGATGTTGGTGATGGCCAGCACCATGATCAGCACGATGTAGGCCAGCGCGCAGGACATGCCCGTCTGCCATTCCTGGAACGCCATCTTGTAGAGGCGGATCGAGATGACCTCGGTCGTCGGCTGGCTGGACAGGATGTAGGCGAGATCGAAGGTCTTGAACGCCTCCATGGTCCTGAAGATGATCGCGATCATCAGGATCGGCGCGACCAGCGGAAGGGTGATGCGGAAGAAGGTGTACAAGGACCCGGCGCGATCGATCGCCGCCGCTTCGTAGAGGTGCTTCGGCACGGCCGAGAGGCCGGCGAGCGAAAGCAGCATGACGAAGGGCGACCACATCCAGATGTCGGTGATGGCGATGGCGTAGAGCGCCATGTCCGGGTTGGACAGCCATTCGAAATTGCCGAGGCCGAGCACGTAGTTGATGACGCCCCAGGATGGATCGTAGAGCAGCTTCCAGAACAGGCCGACGACCGCCATGGACAGCATCATCGGCAGCAGCAGCAGCGTCGTGATCAGCCCCTTGAAGGGGATCGCCCGGTTGAGCAGCATTGCCACGCCGAAGCCGACAAGCACCTGGCCGGTGACCGAGACGATGACATATTTCGCGGTGATGGCGAAGTTCGACCAGATGAACGGGTCGTTGAGCAGCGCTCGGTAATTGGCGAGGCCGACGAATTTGGCCGGCGCGTTGGTCGAGGCGCGGAAGTCGGTGAACGAATAGCCCAGCGAATAGATCAGCGGGAAGATGTTGAAGACGATCAGGAACACGATCGTCGGAATGATGAAGAGGTTGCGGATCGAGATGTCGCTCAGGCCCCGCGAGGCGGCGCGCGATTTCGGATCCAGCGTGGTCATGACGGCAGTGGCCAAAACTCTCCTCCTCTGAGAGCTCCAAAAGAAAACGGAGGGGACGGGCGCGCCCCCTCCGAGCGTTTATGCCGCTTATTTCACGCGGTTGTACTTTTTGAAGGTCGCGTTCCAGTCGGCCGCGAGCGCGTCCAGCACTTCCTTCGCCGTACCCTGATCGCCGGTGATGAAGGGATAGACGCGCTGGTTCATTGCGATCAGCAATTCGGCGTATTCCGGCGTCGCCCAGAAGTCCTTCACCTTGAACATGGTCTCGTAGAAGGCCTTGTTGTAAGGCGTGGCGTTCTGGAATTCAGGCGACTCCAGCACCTTGGCGCTGGCGGTATAGCCGCCGAGCTCGGCCCACTTCTTCTGGGTCTCGTCCTTGATGAACCATTCCAGGAACTTCATCGCCTCTTCCTGGTTCTCGGAATAGCTGACGACGGAGATGCCCTGGCCGCCGAGCGCAGCATACTGGTCGCCGTTCGGTCCGGGCGGGTTGGCGAAGAAGCCGGTGCCCTTGGCGTTCGGGTTCGAGGCTTCGTTGATGAGCGCCGGGAAGAAGGCGAAGTAGTTCATGCTCATCGCCGCCAGGTTCTCAGTGATCGCCTGGTTGTCTTCGATGAAGAAGCTCTTGGCCCAGCCCGGAGGGGTGAAGCTGTAGAGTTCCTTGTAGGCCTCGAGCGCCTTGACGTTCTGCTCGGAGTTGATGATGCCGTCGACCTTGTAGTTGGCGTAGTCGCCAAGCTCGCCGCCGAAGGAGAAGATGGCATTCTCGACGCCCATCACCAGCGCGTCATAGGAGTTGTCGGTGTAGATGGCGACGCCGTAGCGCTTCTCGTCGGGGCGATGGAAGAATTCGGCGATGTCGCGAAGCTGTTTCCAGTCCTTCGGCACGCCGAGGTCGTAACCGTATTTCGCCTTGAAGGCTTCCATTTCCTTCGGGTCTTCGAACCAGTCCTTGCGGTAGGACCAGCCGACTGCGTCGCCTTCCGCAGGAACGGACCAGTACTTGCCGGAATTCGAAGGATATTCGGCGTAGTATTTCACCGTCGCCGGGGCCATCACCTCGGTGAGCTTGTGCTTGTTGAAGAACTCCGTGAGGTCGACGTAGTGGCCGCCTTCCGAGGCGGCGCCGATCCACTGCGAGTCGCCAACCACCATGTCGTACGCCGATCCCTTGGCGTTGAATTCGGTGAAGGCCTTGGTCTGGAAATCCGACCAAGGGGTGGTCTCGACGGTCACCTTCACGCCGGTTTCCGCCTCGTACTCGTTGACGAGTTCCTGCAGATAATTGGCCGGATCCCATTCGGCCCAGAAGATCGTCAGTTCCTGCGCGAACGCCGATGTTCCGCAGGCGAGGGTAAAGCCGATACCGGCGAGAATGCCGGTTACTGTCTTGCGCATTACAAGTTCCTCCCTTGTGTGCATTCTATACAGTTCGCAAGCCGGCTCTTTCCTCGTGCCGGCCTGATAGTCCTCCTGCCGCCGCTCGCGGTCCCCCGGTCCTCTCCGACCACTATTTGAACCGATTTAGGCGCGGTGCCTCCCAGCGCGTCCTCCTCAATCTGGTATTACCAATCCAAAGCTGCCGTCAAGCGGTTTCTTCCGGCTTCCGTCCGGCTTAAAACACCCCCGAAGCTTCAATTTATCTTCATTCTCACCTGCTTACGTGCCGCCGTGGCGACACCAGGCAAAAGCCTGCCATTCTTGGAGCCGAAGGGCAAGCGACATGCAGCGCTATCTGGTAGAACCAGTTCCGCCCGCATCGCCTACGCCCCCTTCCCGCTCTCGGCTATGGCGCCGCGCACCAGCGTCGCCGCCGCCCATTGCGCGACCGCCCTCGTCCGCTCGCCGTCCAGACCCCAAATGTCCTTCAGAACGATCAGGACTTCAACGCCGAAAACGAGCGAAAGCGCCTGCGACAAGCGATCGAACTGCCTTGGGGCAAGCTTGCCGCGCAGCGGCGCCATTGCGTCGCGCAGGAGATCGACGCGATGGCCGCGCGTGAATTGCGGTTCCGTCCCCAACGTTCCCGCCTGACGCCGCGCCCACTGGTCGAGCGACAACTTCAGCGCGGCTTTGAAGGTAGCCTCGAATTCCTCAATGCGCGGCAGCGACGTGTCGATGAGGTCGGCGACGCGCGCCTCCGGGTCGGCGGAATCCGAACGCCAGGTCAGAATCGGGCCGAGGCCCTCGTCGACCACGGCCTGGATCAGCGCCGCCTGGCTAGGAAAATAGCGGTAGGCCGTGGCCCGCGATACGCCCGCCGCCTCGGCTGCCTCGCTGACCGACGGGGTCGCGCCACCCTGCATCAGGCGCGTCGCCGTCTCCAGCATCAGTCGCCGCGTGCGGGCCCTGGGACCGCGTTCGACGTCGTCGATCGCTGGCGGCTGTTGACGTGAGACTTCCATACCAATACGATACGCTCGTCTCAAAAAATTGCAACGCCTGATTTTGCGGGACAGCGCGGCAACGGGAGTCGGCGGAGGAGCGTCGTGAAGCGCATCTATGTGGTCGGCACGGCCGACACGAAGGGTGAGGAACTGGACTTCCTCGCCGAACGGATCGCCGCGGCTGGCGGAAGGCCGGTGCGGGTCGACATCGGTATCACGACGCCCGCGCGGCCTGCGGACATTTCCGCCGCCGACGTGGTGGCCGGCGCTCCAGACAACATCAAATCCGACCTCGCATCGGGCGACCGCGGCCGCGCGGTCGCGGCGATGGCGACCGCCTTCGCCGGCTTCATAAAAACACGCGACGACATAGGCGGCATAATCGGCATCGGCGGCGGCGGCGGCACCTCGATCGTGACCGCCGGTATGCGCGAACTGCCGCTGGGGCTGCCGAAAATCATGGTCTCGACGCTCGCCTCCGGCGACGTCGCTCCCTATGTCGGCGTGTCCGACATCATCATGGCGCCGTCGATCACCGACATGGCCGGGCTCAACCGGATCAGCCGCGCCGTGCTGCACAACGCGGCGCAGGCGATCGTCGCCATGGCTTCCAATCCTGCCCCCGTCATGGCCGGCAAGCCGGCAATCGGACTGACCGTGTTCGGCGTAACCACGCCCTGCGTGACGGCAATCAGCGAGGCGTTGCGCTCGGAGTACGACTGCCTGGTGTTCCACGCCACCGGAACCGGCGGGCGGACCATGGAGAAGCTCGCCGACTCCGGCATGCTCGCGGGCGTCATCGACATCACCACGACGGAGATCTGCGACCTCCTGTTCGGCGGCGTGCTGCCGGCCGGCGAGGACCGGCTCGACGCCATCGCGCGGACAAAAATCCCCTATGTCGGCTCGACGGGCGCGCTCGACATGGTCAATTTCTGGGCGCCGGAAACGGTGCCGGTGCCTTGGCAGGCGCGGCTGCTCTATGAGCACAACCCCAACGTCACGCTGATGCGCACGACCGCCGAGGAATGCGGCGAGATCGGTGCCTGGATCGGCCGCAAGCTCAATGCCTGCGAAGGGCTGGTACGCTTTCTCATCCCCGAAAAGGGCGTTTCGGCGCTCGACATCGAAGGCGGCGCGTTTTTCGATCCCGAGGCCGACGAAGTGCTTTTCACGGCAATCGAAACCACCATCGCGCAGACGCGGCAGCGCCGGATCGAGCGGCTGCCTTTCCACATCAACGACCCGCATTTCGCCGAGGCGGCCGTCGCGGCGTTTCGTGAAATCGCCAGACAATGAGAGCCTGAATGCCCGCAATCCCACGCCAGCAAATTCTCGAGAAATTCCGCGCCATGGTGGATCGCGGCCAGCCGATCGTCGGCGGCGGAGCGGGCACCGGCATCTCGGCCAAGGCGGAGGAAGCGGGCGGCATCGACCTGATCATCATCTACAATTCCGGCCGATACCGCATGGCGGGGCGCGGCTCGGCCGCCGGGCTGCTCGCCTATGGCAATGCCAACGAGATCGTCAAGGAAATGGCCTACGAAGTGCTGCCGGTGGTGAAGCACACGCCGGTCCTGGCCGGCGTCAACGGCACCGACCCGTTCGTCATCATGCCGCTGCTACTCTCGGAACTGAAGACCCTGGGTTTTTCCGGCGTGCAGAATTTTCCGACGATCGGCCTGTTCGACGGCTCTATGCGGCAAAGCTTCGAGGAGACCGGCATGGGGTTTTCGCTCGAAGTCGACATGATCGCCGAGGCGCACAAGCTCGATCTGCTGACCACGCCCTACGTGTTCAACCCGGAAGAGGCCCGCGCAATGACGAGCGCCGGCGCAGATATCATCGTCGCGCATATGGGCGTGACCACGGGAGGCACGATCGGAGCGACCTCGGCCAAGTCGCTCGATGACTGCGTAAGCGAGATCGACGCGATCGCAGAGGCCGCGCGATCGGTGCGCAGGGATGTTTTGGTGCTCTGCCATGGCGGGCCGATTTCCATGCCTGGCGATGCAAAATACATTCTCGACCGCTGCACCGGCTGCCACGGCTTCTATGGCGCGAGCTCGATGGAGCGGTTGCCGGCCGAAACCGCCATTCGCAGCCAGACCGAGACATTCAAGGGGCTGGCGCTCGGCACGCCGGCGGCAAACAGGAACCGGGGAGGAGCCGCATGACCAGGGAACGGAATTTCGTCTATCCGAAAGAGGTCGACACCTTCGCCTTCGACTGGGGCAGGCTGGCGCTGACGGTGGCGCCGGAGGTCAACGGCGCTTCGCGTTTCTCCGGCGGTGTGGTCGATCTGCAGAAGGGCCAGGGCCATGCCCGGCACAATCATCCGGGCGCGGAAGAAATCATCTTCGTGATTTCCGGAACCGGCGAGCAGATGGTCGAGGACGAAGCCAGCAATCCGGTGGTGCGGAAGGTCGGGCCGGGCTGCACGATCTATGTGCCCGAAAGCCGCTTCCATTCCACGACGAACACCGGCGACGGGCCGATGCAGCTTTTCGTCGTCTATTCGCCAGCGGGACCGGAGCTGGCGCTGCGCGAACTGCCCGATTTCCGGCTGGTGCCGCCGGGCGCTTGAAGCGACCGCCGCGTCGCCGTTGATCCTCCCCCGTTTACGGGGGAGAGGGGGACCACGCGAAGCGTGGTAGAGGGGGCGTGCGCGTTCCGGAAGCGGCTCACCTTTGTGGATAGAATCCACCTCCATTCCGGCCCGACTGAAGAAATATCTACTGCGGATCAATGGCATGACAGCCAGCGAAAAGAATTTTCGCGCCTCCGTTTGTCCACACCCCCCGCTCCTCGCGCATAATCTCCTCACCGTTCTGGCGGGACCTGGTGCGCACCGGGTATCAGGCAGAATGGCGGTGACCTCCCGGCGTGGGTTCGGTATCCACGTCTCCGAGGGCGTCCGACGGGCCGGCATGCTGTGGGTCAGGCACCAAT
>DASZDZ010000073.1:0-28631 GCA_035941355.1 Pseudaminobacter sp. | reverse complement strand
CGCCCCCCCCCCACGGGGGGGGCCGCCCCCCCCTCGCCCCGACGGACGCACATTCCTAGTTCCTAATCACAGGCACCTATGCGCGCACTGCAACTCATCGAAGACCGCAAGCTCGAAACAGTCGAGATTGCGCCGCCGCCGCCGCCAATGCTCGGCGAAGTCACGCTGCGCATCAAGGCGGTCGCGCTCAATCACATCGACGTCTGGGGCTGGCGCGGCATGGCGTTCGCCAAGCGCAAGCTGCCGCTGGTCGTCGGCGCAGAGGCATCCGGCGAGGTCGAGGCTGTCGGGCCGGGCGTCGCTGGGCTCCTGCCGGGGCAGCTCGTTTCGATCTACGGCGCACGCACCTGCGGGCTCTGCCGTGCCTGCCGCGAAGGACGCGACAATCTTTGCGACCATGTTTCGGGCGTGCACGGCTTCCATCTCGACGGCTTCGCACAGGAGAAGATCAACCTGCCGGCGCGGCTTCTGGTCCCCGCCCCTCCCGGAGTGACCGACATCGGCGCGGCCGTTGCGCCCGTAACGTTCGGCACCGTCGAGCACATGCTGTTCGACAACGCCAGGCTTGAGCCCGGCGAGACGATCCTCGTCCAGGCCGGAGGCTCCGGCATCGGCTCGGCCGCGATCCAGCTTGCCAAGAAGATGGGCTGCACCGTCATCACGACGGTCGGTTCCAACGACAAGATCGACAAGGCCAGGGCGCTCGGGGCCGACCATGTCATCAACTACCGTGAGGACCGTTTCGAAGGCGTCGTGCGCAAGCTGACCAGGAAGAAGGGTGTCGATGTGGTCTTCGAGCATGTCGGCGCCGACACCTGGGCGGGCTCGATGCTGTCGATGAAGCGCGGCGGGCGCTTGGTCACGTGCGGTTCGACCTCCGGCGTCTCGACCCAGATGAACCTGATGCAGCTGTTCCAGCAGCAGCTGAAAATCCTTGGTTCGTTCGGCTGCCGCATGGAGAACATGGCCAACGCCATGCAGAAGATGGCTGCCGGCATCGTCGCGCCGGTGATCGATACCGAAGTCGACTTCGGCTCGATAGACGCCGCGCTGAAGCGCATGGAAAGCCGCGATGTGTTCGGCAAGATCATCCTCCGCGTGAATTAGGTCGCCTCGTTGAACACCGTCATTTACCGTCTGGCCCGATGGCTGAAGCAGGCCAATTACTGGCTGACTGCGCAGGTCGCGCTCTTGGCCTTGCGCCTGCTGCGGCAATTGCCGGCCGACCGTGCGCTCGACTTCGCAGATCGTGCAGCGAGGCGCATCGGGCCCTGGTTCGGACGCCATCACGTCGCGCTCGACAATTTGCGCAAGGCCTATCCGGAAAAAACCGAGGATGAAATTCAGACCATCGCCTCAGACATGTGGGGCAATATGGCTCGCCTCGGGGCCGAGTACATCTTTCTCGACACGTTGTTCGATTACGACGACCAGAAACCCGATGCGCCCAGCCGCATCGAGGTTGCCGGCCTCCATCACTTCAAGCGCATTGCACAGGAGGGTCGGCCGAATATCCTGTTTACCGCCCATCTTGGCAACTTCGAGCTTTTGCCGATCGCGGGTGCCGCCTACGGTATGAAGGTGACGGCGCTGTTCCGCCCTCCCAACAACCCCTACATCGCCGACTACATTCTTTCGACGCGCCGCTCCGCCATGGGCGACCTGCTTCCTTCGCATAAGGGCTCGGCCTTCGCCCTGGCGCGGATACTGGAAGCGAACGGCACGATTGGAATTCTAGTCGACCAGAAGTTCCGTTATGGGATCAGAACGCAGTTTTTCGGCCGCGAGTGCGAAACCAGCCCGCTCCTGCCGAAGCTGGCGCGGCAATATGACTGCGACGTCTATCCGGCGCGTTGCGTGCGGCTGCCCGGCAACCGGTTCCGTCTCGAAATCGAGGAGAAGATAGAATTACCGCGCGACGGCGACGGCAAGGTAGAGGTCATCGCGACGGCGCAACTCCTCAACGACGTGGTCGAGCGCTGGGTCCGCGAGGATCCGGGCCAGTGGATGTGGTTCCACAAGCGATGGGGGCTGATGAAGAGGGAGCGCCGGCGGCGCAGAAAAACCGCATCCTCCAGCCGGAGATAATTTACGCTGCTCGCGAAGATTTTATCGCCATGCCGTAACAAAAACAGATTTCACCCGTTTACTATTCGTGATCACACATATCGCGAACCCACGGGGCGAGTGCATGACCGGAAATATCGAAACCAACAACAACAACAACAACAACAACAAACCAAGAGGCGCCAGCGCCCCCCTCTGGACGCCATGGGGCATCCAGCGTCGTTCCGAACGCGACGCCCAGAAGATCGCGATCCACAGGCTGGTCAGGCAGGTCGAAGAAATCCACTTCCAGCGGCCGACGGAAGATACCGGCGCCAAGGTCGACCTCCCGAAGCGCTGAACGCGCGGGTTAACCGCCGTAATAATTCATCACCGAGTGACGAGCCTCGGCGAAAAACAGCCAGCGCTCGACCAGCACTCCAGCCGTATGGCAGCAGACTGCCAGCAGAGCGACCAATGCGGTGGAGCCGCTGGCTTCGGCTCCCGCCAGGAGTAGGGCCAGAAGAAGCAGCACCGGCACGCCGCCGCCAAGCACGAAGGCGATTGCCGAAAGTTTTACCGCATGCTTGCGGGCGATCTTGAAGCCCATTTCGCGGGTAAGGTAATTTTCATTTACATGCGGCCGTTCGAACAGCCTGACCCGGCCGATCGGGCCAAGCCCAGTGGCGGTTTCAGGCGTCGAAAGCGGCCGCAAGGTACGCATGCGATGGCGCCAGAAGAGTTTGGCGATCCATGCCGCGATTGTGACCGGCACGGCGAGCGCCGGCAGGAGCGCCGTCGACCCCGCACCGACGAAGACGAAGAAGGTCGCAAGCACGAGGCCGCCTGCCGCTGAAAACAGCAGATAGCAAAGCGGCGTCAGCGGCGTGTTCCACGCCTGCACCGATCGGAGCGAAGCGTAGATCATCGCTGTGCAATAGACCGTGACGGCGCAGAATGCCGCCCCGACCAGGCCGGGCGCTGCCAGGTAGCGGTCCTCGAACAGCGACGCCCATGCCGACCAGGCGAGTGGCACGAAGGTGATCAGCGCCATCACGCCTTCACGCGAAAGCCAACTCGAACGCCACTGCGACAACGCCCGCCAGGCGCGCTGCGGGTTGCCGAGGTGAAGCGTGGACGACATCAGTCCCGTCGCGATGAGCGCCAGCGCCAGCACATGGGCGGCCTTCGTCGCGGCCGCCGCCGGATCGAGCAGGCCGAGCCCGAGCACCGCCGCCAGGCCGTAGCCGAGGCCGGAAAGGGTGGTGAAGATGACGATAGAGAAAGCCGGGTGCATGTATCAGATGCGGTCCAGCACGCCGTCGAGCCAGGCGAAGAAGCCTTTCGCGCCGTCGGTATTTTCGGCGAGCGGCAGCCTGTGCGCGCTGTCGGCGAGCGGCTTGCGCGGACGCGGCGGCAGGTATTTGTTGACCGGCCGCGTCTCCTGCTCCGGCATCAGGTCCATGCCGCCGCGTTCCGCGACCATGATCGACACCGCCGACGCCGGGTCCGCCAAGTCGCCATAGTGCCGGGCATTGGCGGGGCAGGTGCGCACGCAGGATGGAACGCGGTCAACCTCCTCTATCGTCTCGTTGTAGATGCGGTCGATGCAGAGCGTGCATTTCTTCATCACCCCGGCCGCGAGGTCCATCTCGCGCGCGCCATACGGGCAGGCCCAGGCGCAGAGCCCGCAGCCGATGCACATGTCTTCATCTACCAGAACGATGCCGTCCTCGACGCGCTTGTAGGATGCGCCGGTCGGGCAGACTGTAACGCAGGGCGCATCCTCGCAATGCAGGCAGGACTTCGGGAAATGCACGATCCGCGCTTCGCCGGCCTCGCCGACGATCTCGCCGCCTTCGGGGATCACTTCGAATGTATGGACCCGGTTCAGCCAGGCGCCGGAAACGTCCGCGCCGTAGGGATCCTGATCCGACAGGGCTGAGCCATAGCCTCCGGTGTTCCATTCCTTACATGAGACCACACAGGCGTGACAGCCGACGCAGACGTCGAGATCGATGACGAGGCCGAACTTCTTCGGCGTCGGCTGAGCGGGAAGAAGCGTCACTTCGCCCACTCCTGCCCGTAGCGCAGTTCGGCCAATATCTCAGGCGACCGCCCAGGCTCCGACACCGGCGCGAAGCGCGGCTCGCTCATTTCGGCCGGTTCAGCCTTTTCGACGCGCACGCGCAAATCGTACCAGGCCGCCTGGCCGGTGATCGGATCGGAGTTCGACCATCGCATGCCGTCGCCCTTCGGCGGTAGAAGTTCGTTGATCAAGTGGTTCATCAGGAAACCTTTTTTGGCTTCCGGCGCGTCACGATCAAGTCCCCAAGCCCCTTCCCGCTTGCCGATTGCGTTCCAAGTCCAGATCGTCGAGGAGTTTACCGCCTCCATGCGCGCGATCTCGACCTTGATGCGGCCGTGGTGGGAGGTCAGGAAAACCCAGTCGCCGTCGACGAGACCAAGTTCGTCGCAAATGGGTCCCGGAACGTAGAGCGGGTTCTTCGTGTGGATCTGGCGCAGCCAGGCGTTCATCGAACCCCAGGAATGATACATCGCGGCCGGCCGCTGCGTGATCGCGTGATACGGATAGGTTTGGCGATCGACGATTTCCTCTTCGAACGGTCGATACCAGAACGGCAACGGATCGAACGTGTCGAGGATGCGCTTGCGATGGGTTTCGGGCGCAAACGGCTCGCGCAGCCCTTCTGCCGACAGCCGGAATTTCTGCAGCGATTCCTGGTAGAGCTGGAAGGTGACCGGCTGCGGCGTGTCGAAGAAGCCCATGCGGACGGCGAACTCCTGGTACGCTCTGTTGGCATGCTTAAAAAACTGCGCTTCGAGCGGGATATGCGCCGAGAAAAAGGAACCGTTTTCGATATAGCGCTTGAGCTGGTCGGGATTGGCGGCCCCGCGGCCGACGCGGTCGCCGTTCGGCCCGCGAAAACCAGCCAGCGGTCCGATGCCCGGCCGGCGCTCATGGCGCACAATATAGTCGGCGTAATCGCTGTAGAGCGCCCGGCCGCGATGGTCGACGAAGCCCGGCAGCTTCAGACGCGCGCCGAGATCGAGAAGCACGGTCTGGAAGCCGCGCACGTCACGGTCGGGCTCCACCACTGGCCAGCGGATCGCATCCTGCACGGCGTCCGGCTCCGAAATCGGCCGGTCCAGCATGGAGATGCAGTCGTGACGCTCGAGATAGGTCGTGTCCGGCAGGATCAGATCGGCATAGGCGACCATCTCGGACGCGTATGCGTCCGAATAGATGATTTTCGGGATGCGATATTCGCCGGTCGCGGGATCCTTGTCCTCCAGCATCTTTATGACGCCGGCCGTGTTCATCGACGAATTCCACGCCATGTTGGCCATGTAGAGGAACAGCACATCGATCGGATAAGGATCGCCGGCATGCGCATTGGAAATGACCATGTGCATCAGGCCGTGCACCGAAACCGGCGCATCCCACGAGAACGCCTTGTCGAGGCGCGTCGGCTTGCCGTCGGCGTCGATGAGCAAGTCTTCCGGCCCGCGCGGAAAGCCTAGATGCGGGCCTGATAGCGGCTTGTTGGAACCGAAGTGCTCGGCCTTTCCATGTGGCGTCGGATGCGCCTCGACCGGCTTCGGATAGGGCGGCTCGAAGCGGAATGCGCCGGGGCAATCGACGGCGCCGATCAGCACCTGCAGCATATGCAGCGCGCGTGCCGTCTGGAAGCCGTTTGAATGGGCCGACAGGCCGCGCATGGCGTGGAAAGATACTGGCCGGCCGACAAAGCTGTCATGGCGTTCGCCATTCATGTCGGTCCAGGGCTGGTCGATGGTGATGACTTCGTCAAAAGCGACGCGGGCAATCTCGGCAGCCAGTCCGCGAATGACGTCGACGGCTACGCCTGTTTCACCGGCAACGGCCTCCGGCGCGTATTTCGGATTGAGGTATTTTTCCGCGAGAAGCTGGAAAGATGGCACCGCGAAGCGTCCGTCCTCAAGCGTATAACGCCCCGATAGCGCCGGCCTTGCACCGCCGGTTCCTTGCGAAACGATGCGCTCGGTGACGGTTTCGAACACCAGCGCCCTGCCCTCGGCGTCGCGTGCGAAAAGCCCGTGCTCGGCGGTTCCCGGTGCGTCGATGACCAGCCAGGGCGCGTTGGAATAGCGCATCAGGTAATCGACATCGATTTTCCGCGCCTTCAGGAGCTCATGCACGACGGCCAGGATCAGCAGCCCGTCGGTGCCTGGGCGAATGCCGATCCAGTTGTCGGCGACCGCCGAATAGCCGGTCCGCACGGGATTGACCGAAACGAAACGCGCGCCGTTCCGCTTGACCTTGGCAATGCCCATCTTGAGCGGGTTGGAATCATGGTCCTCGGCGACGCCGAACATTATGAAAAGCTTCGTCCGGTCCCAGTCCGGCGCGCCGAACTCCCAGAACGCGCCGCCGATGGTCATGATGCCCGCAGCCGCCATGTTGACCGAACAGAATCCGCCATGGGCGGCATAGTTGGGCGTGCCGAACTGCTGCGCCCAGAAGCCCGTGAGCGACTGCGACTGGTCGCGACCGGTGAAGAAGGCGAGTTTTTTCGGATCGGATTGGCGCACTCCATCGAGCCAACCCGTTGCGATGCCCAGCGCTTCTTCCCACGAGATTTCCTGGAACTCGCCCGAGCCGCGCGGCCCGGTGCGCTTGAGCGGCGCCCTGAGCCGCGCCGGCGCGTAATGCTGCATGATGCCGGCCGAGCCCTTGGCGCAGAGAACGCCGCGATTGACGGGATGATCGCGGTTACCTTCGATGTAGCGGATCTTGCCGTCCTTGATGTGCACGTTGATGCCGCAGCGGCACGCGCACATGTAGCAGGTCGTCTTGCGCACTTCGTCGCCGACCGGCTCGGACAGCGCGACACGCGGAGTGGAATTCATCGGCGGAGCTCCTCCGCCAATGTCTACAGACGCCCTACCCCAAATGAAATGCCCGAAAACGCCATTTCAGAGGAAAATTTGTATAGACATAAGCGCCGGGTCGGGAAATTCTGTTCCGGCCCGGTCGGATCGCATGCCGTTCAGTTGCTGACGACGATCCGGGTATTGCCCGGTCCGATCTGCTTCACCAGCGAATAGAATTTGGCGGCATTAGCCGTCGCGAGCCTGACGCAGCCATGCGAAGCTGGCCGGCCAAGGTTCTTGACGTAGCTGGTGCCGTGGATGGCGTAGCCGCCGTGGTAGAACACCGAATAGGGCATGGGCGACATATCGTATTTGCGCGAATGCCACATTCTATGCATGCGCTTGGGCCGCCAGGTTCCGCGCGGAGTGATATAGCCCCTGCGCGCAGTGGAAACTTTCCAGGTGTGGATGACGCGGCCGTGCTTAATCACGGTCATGGTCTGCGTGGATACGTTGACGTTCGCGACGAGACCCGCCGCCCAACCCTGCGCCGGAACCCCCAGCAGCATCGCCGAGAATGCTAGCGCGAGAAGAAATCTATTTCTCATAAGATCGACCCCCAAATACCAAAAAAGCTAGCGTCCCCTCTGCAATCGGTATGTGAAGAACGTTACACTCAGTTCCTAAGGATTTCCCAACCCGCGTCGAAGCACGAAACAATTTCCCGTGAAGGTTGCGTCTGGTCTCATGTTCGGGCGCGCATTGCGGCTTGCCAAAGCGGGCTCAACCCTGCTCAATTTCACGGATGTACGAAAAGCTCTTCGCGACAATCGACGAGCGCGTCGACGACCTGGCCGCGCTGACTTCCGAACTGATCCGGTTCCCGACGGTCAATCCGCCCGGCGACGGCTACAGGCCCTGCGCGGAATTCGTCGGCGCTCGACTGAAGAAGCGCGGTTTCGGCGTCGAAATCGTCCGCGCGGAGGGCGCTCCGGGCGATACCGATCGCTACCCGCGGATCAATGTGGTGGCGCGCTTCGACGGCCGCACGCAGGGCCCGACTGTCCATTTCAATTCGCATATCGACGTGGTGGAGGCAGGCGAAGGCTGGACGGTGGACCCCTTCGCCGGCGTGATCCGTGACGGCCGGGTCTATGGCCGCGGCGCGTGCGATATGAAGGGCGGCCTGGCCGCGTCGATCATCGCGGCCGAGGCGTTCATGGACGTCTATCCGGACTTCCCAGGCGCCATCGAGATTTCGGGCACGGCCGACGAGGAATCCGGCGGCTTTGGAGGCGTCGCCTATCTGGCGCGTAAGGGCTATTTCTCCAAACCCAAGGTCGACCATGTCATCATCCCCGAACCGCTGAACAAGGACCGCATCTGCCTCGGCCATCGCGGCGTGTGGTGGGCCGAGATCGAGACGAAGGGGGAAATCGCGCACGGCTCGATGCCATTCCTCGGCGACTGTGCGGTGCGCCACATGGGCGCCGTGCTCGAGGCGTTCGAGAAAGAGCTGTTTCCCGCGCTCGACCGCAAGCAGACCCGTATGCCGGTGGTGCCCGAAGGCGCGCGGCGCTCGACCATGAACATCAACTCGATCCATGGCGGCCAGACCGACGACTTCCGTCCCGGCCTCCCCTCGCCCAACGTGCCGGACTGGTGCCGACTGACCATAGACCGGCGCTTTCTGCTGGAAGAGAACATAGGCGAGGTCAAGGGCGAAGTGACGGCTATCCTGGACCGGCTGAAGCGCGAACGGCCGAAATTCGACTACGACATACGCGACATCATGGAAGTGCAGCCGCTGATGACCGAGCGCGACGCGCCCGTTGTCTCGGCGGTGGCGCAGGGCATTCGCGAAGTATTCGACAGGGAGCCGGACTACGTCATCTCGCCCGGCACCTACGACCAGAAACATGTGTCGCGCATCGGCCATCTCCACGACTGCATTGCCTATGGACCCGGCATCCTCGACCTGGCGCACCGCCCGGACGAATGGGTCGGCATCGCCGACATGGTCGAATCGGCCAAGGTCATGGCGGTCGGCCTCAATCTTCTGCTGCGCGGCCCCTCGGCGCGGTGAGCGGCGGGCAGGAAAAGAATCCGCCGGCGAGCGCCGATCGCAAGAAACGCGATTTACTCGCGGTGGAAATCACGCTTCTATCCAGCCGGAATTCCGGAACAGGAGTAGGTTCAATGAAGACTTGGAAATCGATCCTCGCGGCTGGGCTGCTGGCGCTGGCGTCGAGCAGCGCGGCGCTGGCTGCGAGAACCGACCTGGTGCTGGGCATTCCGCTCGAGCCGCCGCACCTCGACCCGACAGCGGGCGCTGCCGCGGCGATCGACGAGGTTCTTTACGCCAATGTTTTCGAGGGCCTGACGCGAATCGGGCCGAACGGCGAAGTGCTGCCGGCGCTGGCCGAGAGCTGGACTATTTCCGACGACAGCAAGGTCTACACCTTCAAGCTCCGCGCCGGGGTGAAATACCATGACGGCAGCGACTTCAACGCCGACGACGTGAAATTCTCGCTCGACCGCGCCCGCGCCGAAGACTCCACCAACGCCCAGAAGGCGCTGTTTGCCGCGATCGACACGGTCGAGACGGTCGATTCGGGTACCGTGAAGGTGACGCTGAAGAACCCGCAGGGCTCCTTCCTCTATAATATGGGATGGGGCGATGCAGTGATCGTCGCGCCTGAATCGGCCGGGACCAACAAGGAAAAGCCGATCGGCACCGGCCCGTTCAAGTTCGACAACTGGGCCAAGGGCTCGGCCATCAGGCTCGTCAAGAACGACGGCTACTGGGGCGACCCTATCGCGCTCGACAAGGCCGAGTTCCGCATCATTCCGGACGCCGCCGCGGCGGTTCCGGCGCTTCTGTCGGGCGACGTCCAGGCGCTGCCCAATTTCCAGCTCGGCGACGCGCTGCCGCAGGTCCAGGCCGATCCGCGCTTCAAGGTGGTCATCGGCTCGACCGAAGGCGAAACGGTCCTGTCGATCAACAACAAGAAGCCGCCCTTCGACGATCTGAAAGTCCGCCAGGCAATCGCCCACGCACTCGATCGCAAGGCGATCATCGACGGCGCCTCTGGCGGCTTCGGCGTGCCGATCGGCTCGCACTTCGCTCCGCACAACCCGGCCTATGTCGACCTGACCGGCACCTATCCGCACGACGTCGAAAAGGCCAAGGCGCTCTTGAAGGAGGCCGGCTTCGGGGATGGCATCAAGGCGACGCTGAAGCTTCCGCCGGTCGGCTATGCCCGGGACGGCGGCCAGATCGTCGCCTCGCAACTGCGCGAGATCGGCATCGAACTGGAGATCATTCCGGTCGAGTGGGCCGACTGGCTGAAGCAGGTGTTCACCGAAAAGGATTACGACCTTTCGATCGTGTCGCACACCGAGCCCAACGACATCGATATCTATTCGCGCAAGGACTACTATTTCCAGTACGACAATCCGGACTTCGACAAGGTGATCGCGGAACTGAACGTCACCTCCGACGAGGCCAAGCGCAAGGAACTCTACGGCCAGGCGCAGAAGATCCTCGCCCAGGACGCGGTTGTCGGCTTCCTGTTCGAGTTGCCGAAGATCGGCATCTGGGACGCCAAGGCCGAGGGCCTGTGGGCGAATTCTCCCATCCAGGCGAACGACCTGACCAAGGTGAAATGGATGGAATAGCGATGCGGCCTCCCTTCCCCTCCTCGGGGGAGGGAGACGCTGAGTTCCCATGACGGCTTACCTCCTGAAACGCTTCCTGATCGGCGCGCTGACACTCGTCTTCGCATCGCTGGTGGTGTTTTCGGTGCTGGAGATACTGCCAGGCGACCCGGCCCGGCTGATGCTCGGCATGAACGCATCGGAAGAGACGGTTCAGGTACTGCGCGAGCAGATGGGCCTCAACCAGCCGCTACTCCTGCGTTATTTCGATTGGGCCGGCGGGCTTCTGACGCTCGATTTCGGGAAATCCTACACCTATTCGGTTCCGGTCATCGACCTGATCGCTGAGCGCGTCGTGGTCTCGCTGCCGCTCGCGATCATGGCGCTCTTTCTCTCGACCGTTATCGCCATTCCCGTCGGCGTGTTCGCCGCCCAAAGGCGCGGACGGACCGCCGACACACTGTCTATGGGTGCGGCGCAGATCGGCGTCGCCATACCGAATTTCTGGTTCGCGCTGATCCTCATCTACATTTTCGCGGTCTGGCTGCGGCTTGTTCCGGCAGGCGGTTTCCCCGGCTGGAATGCGGGCGTCTGGCCTGCCTTCAAGGCATTGATCCTGCCCGCCGTCGCTCTCGCTCTGCCGCAGGCGGCCATTCTCGCCCGCGTCACCCGCTCGGCGCTGCTCGAAGTGCTGGGCGAGGATTATATCCGCACCGCACGCGCCAAGGGCATGCCGCGCAGTCACGTGCTTTGGCGCCATGCGCTCCGCAACGCCATGATCCCGGTGCTGACGATCCTTGGCCTGCAATTCGCCTTCCTGCTCGCCGGCACGATCATTATCGAGAATGTCTTCTATCTTCCCGGCCTCGGCCGGCTGATTTTCCAGGCGATCACCCAGCGCGATCTCATCGTCGTCGAAAGCGTCGTCATGCTGCTGGTGGCGACGGTGATCGTCGTCAATCTGCTGGTCGATCTGTCCTACGCCATCGTCGATCCGCGGTTGAGGAGCCGGCAATGACGTTACCTGCCGCAGAATTCGAGCGCGAGACCTTCGGCAGCTTCGTCGCGAAAGCCTTCGCCAACCGCTCCTTCATCATCGGCTTTATGATCACCGCGCTGATCGCCGGCATGGCGCTGCTGTCGTTTTTCTGGACGCCCTACGATGTGACCAATCTCGTCGTGGCCGACCGGATGCAGCCGCCGTCGAGAACGCATCTGTTCGGGACCGATCAGTTCGGCCGCGATGTTCTCTCGATGATCATGGTTGGTTCGCGCAATTCGATCGCAGTGGCTTTCGTCGCGGTCGGCATCGGCATGGGGCTCGGCGTGCCGCTCGGCTGCTGGGCCGCCGCCCGCGGCGGTTTTGTCGACGAAGCGGTCATGCGCTTCAACGATCTGGTCTTCGCCTTTCCCGCTCTGCTCTCGGCGGTGATGATCACCGCGATCTTCGGCCCGGGCGCGATAAACGCCATAATCGCCATCGGCATATTCAATATACCGGTCTTTGCCCGCGTCTCCCGCGCCGGCGCGCTGGCGATCTGGCCGCGCGAATTCATCCTCGCCGCCCGCGCCGCAGGCAAGGGCAAGGCGCTGATAACCGTCGAGCACATCCTGCCCAACATCGCCAACCTGCTGCTGGTGCAGGGCACGATCCAGTTCGCGCTCGGCATCCTGGCCGAGGCGGGCCTCTCCTATCTCGGGCTCGGCGCGCAGCCGCCGATGCCGAGTTGGGGCCGCATGCTGTTCGATGCACAGACGCTGATGATGGTTGCGCCCTATCTGGCGCTGTTTCCGGGCTTCGCCATCGTCATCACTGTGCTCGGCCTCAACCTGCTCGGCGACGGCGTCAGCGACGTGCTCGACCCGAAATTGCGGCGGCAGCGATGAGCCTGCTCGAAATCGAGAACCTGTCGCTCAGGATCGGCGAGACGCCGATCCTGAAGGATGTCGACCTCACGATCGGCGCCGGCGAAGTGATGGGCCTTGTCGGCGAATCAGGTTCGGGCAAGTCGATGACAGCGCTGACGGTGATGCAACTGCTGCCTAACGCCGCCAGTGCCGAGGGTCGCGTCAGCTTCGACGGCATCGACATTCTCGCCGCCACTGAGGACCGGATGTGCCAACTGCGCGGCGACGACATCGGCATGGTATTCCAGGAGCCGATGACGGCGCTGAACCCGGTCAAGACGATCGGCGAGCAGGTAGCGGAAGGCATTCGCTGGCACACCAGGGTCTCGCGAGCCGAGGCCGAAGCGCGGGCCAGGCAGATACTGGACCGGGTCGGCCTGCCTGAGCAGAAATTTCCGCTGTCGCGCTATCCGCACCAACTGTCGGGTGGCCAGCGCCAGCGTGTGATCATCGCCATCGCCTGCGCGCTGAAGCCGAAGCTGCTGATTGCCGACGAGCCGACCACGGCGCTGGATGTCGTGCTGCAGGCGCAAATCCTGGAGCTGCTGCGCGATCTGGTCGATGAAAACCGAATGGGCCTGCTGCTGATCTCGCACGACCTGGCGGTGGTGACGCAGATGGCCGACCGCATCACCATCCTGCGCCATGGCGAGGTGACGGAGGCAGGCGAAACCGCTTTGACGCTGTCGAAGCAGGCGCACCCCTACACGCGGCAACTGGCGCTCGCTTCGACCCATGTGCCGGAAAGGCGCGTTCTCTCCTCACTTGAGGGGGAGAAAAAGCCACTCCTCGATGTCCAGAACATCTCCCGCGCCTATGCAGGCCAGCGTCTGTCGATATTCCGCAACGCAGAACCATTTCGCGCCGTGGACGATGTCTCGTTCTCTATTTCGCCCGGTCAGTCGACCGCCCTTGTCGGGCGTTCGGGTTGCGGGAAATCGACGCTCGCGCGCATGATCCTGGCGCTGGACAGGCCGACCGGCGGCGCTATCCGTTTCATGGGCGAGACGCTGACCGGCAAGGACGAGGCCGCACTGAAGCCGGCGCGGCGCAACATGCAGGTTGTGTTCCAGGATCCCTACGGCTCGTTCAATCCGCGCCACAAGGTCGAGCGGCTGATTTCCGAGCCCCTGCATCTCCTGGAAAAGCAGCCCAGCGCGGCAGAGCGGGGGGAGATGGTGGCCGCCGCCTTGCGCGAGGTAGGCCTGCGCCCGGAAGACATGGACAAGTATTCACACGAGTTTTCCGGCGGCCAGCGCCAGCGCCTGTCGATCGCGCGCGCCATCATCACGCGGCCGAAACTGGTCGTCGCCGACGAGCCGGTTTCGGCGCTGGACGTTTCGATACGCGCGCAGATCCTCGACCTCTTCGCCGACCTGAACCAGCGGCTGGGCGTCGCTTATCTGTTCATCACCCACGATCTGACGGTCGCCCGAGCCATCACCGACCACGTGATGATCATGCACGAGGGAAAAATCGTCGAACGCGGCCCAACCGGCGAAGTGCTCGACCATCCGCAATCGGAAGCCGCCAAGGCGCTGGTCGCAGCGGCTCCCGACCTGCACCGGGCGATCGCACGGCGGATGCAGGAGCAGGGCTAACTCGAAGGCTTCACCACATCGACCGGGCTGATGCCCAGGATATCGAGCGTGCGGCGCAGCAGACGCACTTCGTTTTCGGCGAGTTGCGAATCCGCTTTCGCGATTTCAGCCATGTGGCGCGCCAGCAGTTTACGCCGCTCGATATCCAGTTCGCCAAACAGCGCCAGCGCCTGCGCGCCGCTGGTTTCGTAACCGAAATCGTTGAGATATTCGACCACGCCGTCGAGGCTCTCGTCGCTTATCCCGAACGCTTCGCGGCAGATGCGGCGGAACACGGCCATCTCGCTGTCGCTGACCGTCCCGTCGGCGAGGATCATGCGGAACAAGAGCAGGAGCTCGGCCGACAGGACCGGATCGTCCGCCACCTTGCGAACGCCTGGGTCGCCGTCAAACAGCGTCCGTATGCGGGCTAGCACTCCTGTCGCCATCGAATTTTCCTTCTCGCGCGCCATGCAGGTTACGTAGCGCGAAATGCGACTTGCGCAAACTGGCCGCGTGTGGTCGAACGCAGCATATTTTTCCTGGGCCTTTCGGCCAAACCATCCCCTGCGCAACATGTTCGACCTGGCCACAGAGACCATTGCCTTGCTGGCCGTTGCGGCCTTCTTCGCCGGCTTCATCGATTCGATCGCCGGGGGCGGCGGCCTGATAGCCGTGCCGGCGCTCCTGCTCGCCGGGCTTTCGCCGGTCGAGGCGCTCGGCACCAACAAGCTGCAAGGACTGTTCGGCTCGGGCTCGGCGACGATCGCCTATGCCTCCAAGGGCCATGTCAACCTGCGCAGGCAATTGCCTTCGGCGACTCTGTCCCTCTGCGGAGGAGTTGCAGGCGCGCTTCTGGCAACGATCCTGCCCGGCGAGTTGCTGCGTATCGCCTTGCCTTTCGTGCTGGTCGCCATTGCGCTCTACTTTGCCCTGAAACCCAACATGGACGACATCGATCGTACTCAGCGCCTGTCGCCGTTCCTGTTCGGACTGCTGGTCGTGCCGGTGATCGGTTTTTACGACGGCGTCTTCGGTCCGGGCACCGGCTCGTTCTTCATGCTCGCTTTCGTCGCGCTCGCCGGATATGGCGTGCTGAAGGCGACCGCCCATACCAAGCTGCTCAACTTCGCCTCCAATATCGGCGGTTTCGCCGCTTTCGCCTTCGTCGGCGCGGTATCGTGGAAGATCGGGCTTATGATGGGCGTGGTGCAATTTCTCGGCGCCCGCGTCGGCGCCGGGCTGGCGATCAGGAATGGCGCCAAGCTGATCAAGCCGCTGCTGGTGATCACCTGCATCGCACTCGCCGTGCGGCTGATGATGGATCCTGCGCATCCGCTGCGCACCATGCTGGGTTTTTGACGGACATTCCCGGCCTTGCTAGGCTCCACGGCAGTGGAGGCCGCACATGATCGCCGAGCCTGATGCCCCGCCGACACTTGCCCCGCCCCCGGCTGGCCAGTACGAGATGTTGCAACGCGAGCCATGCCCGAGTCTGGACGGGATAGTCTCCCGGTTGATCGGCTATCGCGAAGTGGCCGCCGGCCATTTCCGCCAGGTCGAGGCAGCATCACTGGTGGTGCCGCTTGTGATCAATTTCAGCGGCTCGTTTGCGATCGGCCTCGGCCGTGCTCCCGGCGGCAACGACCGTTTCGGCAGCTTTGCGGCCGGCCTCTATGCCGGACCAGTGGTGATCGATTCGTTCGGGACAGCAAGCTGCGTCCAGATCGACTTCACCCCGCTCGGAGCGCGCCGGTTTTTCCGGATGCCCATGACCGAACTCACCGACCGCATGGTCGCGCTCGACGACGTCCTCGGCACGGACGGACTGGCGTTGCGCGAAAGGCTGGCGAACGAACCCGACTGGCATCAGCGCCTCGACATTGCCGAGCGTTTCGTCGAAGCCCGTATCGCCGCCACCTCGCCGGCCACACCGGAAGTCGCCTGGGCATACGGCAATGTCCTTTCCAGCGGCGGCCGCATGCCCGTGGCCGCCATCGCCCGGAACATCGGCTGGAGCCGCAAACACCTTGCCGGACGGTTTGCCGCCGAGACCGGCATCGGCCCGAAGACATTTGCCCGTATAGTCCGCTTCAACCGCGCGCTGACGCGCAGCCGGACTGGAACCGATGGCTGGGCCGGCATCGCCGCCGAATGCGGCTATTCCGACCAGGCCCATCTGGCGCGCGAGTTTCGCGAGATGGCGGGCGCAACGCCGGGCTCGTGGCAGGCGCAAATCGCCTGAAGGTAACATTTCTTCAAGACCGCCGGACCCGCCGGCTGGCAGATTGGGTTTATCCCGACCGAACCCAATGAAGGAGTCTCCCATGTCCCCCTCAGAAAATATCGAAGCGCCACGCATTTACGCGACTTTCCGTTACAAGGACGCAGCCAGGATGATCGACTGGCTGACTGAAGCCTTCGGCTTTACCGTTCATGCCAGATACGCCGACGCCAACGGCCTAATCCAGCATGCGCAACTTGCCTTCGGCTCCTCCATGATCATGCTCGGCACGGTGCGCGACGACGAATACGGCAGGATGGTCGGCGGGCCGGGCGAAAACGGCGGAAAGTCCGTCTACATTGCCGTGGGCGATACCGACGCTACCTACGAGCGCGCCAAGGCCGCGGGCGCAAAAATCCTCGAGGAACCGACCGACCGCGACTATGGCAGCCGCGACTTCATCTGCGCCGATCCGGAGGGCAATGTCTGGTCCTTCGGCACTTACTGGCCGAAGGCGAACGAACCGGCGACGAGCTGAGAGGTGTTGGGATGGGCGATGACCAGCACAAGGCGCGACTGCCCGTAGTGCTATCTCTGGGCGAAGGCCGCATCTACCGGATGCCGACGATGCGCGCCGTCTTCAAGGCCGACGGCAAAGAGACCGCGAACCGTTACTGCGTCTCGGAATGGTGGCTGCAGCCGGGCAGCGATGGTCCAGGCGCGCATTCTCACGAAGCGAACGATGAGATTTTCTGGGTTATCGAGGGAACGCCGTCGCTGCTGATCGGCGACGAGTGGATCGACGCTCCGGCCGGAAGCTGCATCGTGATCCCAGCCGGCGTCACGCACGATTTCGCAAACAGGACGCAAGCCCTCGCCGGCTTGTTCAACGTGTTCATCCCCGGCGGCTTCGAGCCGCACATGCCTGCAATCGTAAAATGGTTCGAGGAGAACGGTTGAGCGCCGATCAGCGCGCCGCCGCGAAGATCGCGCCGCAGTCGAGATGGGTTTCAAGCTGGGCGGCTATCTCGTCCAGCGCCCGCTCGACTTCGGCGCGGTAGTCGACACCGCCGCCTTTCACACCCAGGCTTTCGAGGAAACGGGCGCGAAACCGGTCGGCCCCGAACAGCCCATGCATATAGGTGCCGAAGACCTTGCCGTCGGCCGAAGTAGCGCCGTCGTCGATACCGTCGATGACGGCCGCCGGGCGCAGGCAATCCGGACCCGTAGTGCGACCGAGATGGATTTCGTAGCCTTCCAGCGGCACGCCGAAATGTGTCGAATGCGCAGTCACGTTGCGCACCGTCTTTTCCGGCTCCATCACCGTCTCGATGTCGAGAAGGCCGAGCCCTTCCGCCTCATTCACGCTGCCTTCGATGCGGTCGGGATCGCGCACCCTCCTGCCCAGCATCTGATAGCCGCCGCAAAGGCCGACGACATGGCCTCCGCGCCGCCTGTGTTCGAGAAGATCGCGGTCCCAGCCGTTTTCACGGAATCTGAGCAAATCGCCGATTGTCGATTTCGAGCCGGGAATGACGACAAGTCCGGCATCCTGCGGCAGCCTTTCACCCGGCTTCACGAACACCACCTCCACCTGCGGCTCGGCGCGCAGCGGGTCGAGATCGTCGAAATTGGCGATTCGCCCGAGCACCGGCACCGCGACCTTGAGCGCGCGGCTTTCACCCGCCGCCAGCCGCTCCAGGACGACCGAGTCTTCGGAGGGCAGCATCGCCGCCGCCTTCAGCCACGGCACAACGCCGAAGCAACGCCAGCCGGTGAATTGTTCGATCGCGGCGATACCGTCGTCGAACAGCGTCACGTCGCCCCGAAACTTGTTGATGAGATAGCCGACGATCATCCGCCGGTCTTCTTCGGGCAGAATCAGGTGCGTGCCGGCGACCGATGCGATGACACCGCCGCGATCGATGTCGCCGACGAGCACGACCGGCACATCCGTCCGCGTCGCGAAGCCCATATTGGCGATGTCACGCGGCCTAAGGTTGATTTCGGCCGGAGACCCCGCCCCTTCGACGATGACCAGGTCGGCGCCCTCGCCGACCTTTTTCCAGGAATCGAGCACGGCATCGAACAGCCGGCTCTTCAGCGCCTGGTAATCTCGCGCCCGCGCTTCGCCGAACACCCTGCCCTGCACGATGACCTGCGCGCCGACATCGCTTTGCGGCTTGAGCAGCACCGGGTTCATGTGGATCGACGGCGCCACGCCGCAGGCGATCGCCTGCAGCCATTGCGCACGGCCGATCTCACCGCCACCCGGCTCGCCCGGAATATCGGCCACGGCGGCGTTGTTCGACATGTTCTGCGGCTTGAACGGCCGCACCTTCAGTCCGCGATTCCTGGCGGCGCGGCACAGGCCCGCAACCAGCACCGTCTTGCCGACGTCCGAACCCGTGCCTTGCAGCATGATCGCCTTGGTCATGGTCAGTACTCGCCCGCTTCGACCGCGCCGGTCACCGTCGAGCGCGCGGCCAGCGGCCCGCCGCGCCAGAGATAAAGCGCCAGCAACGGCTCGTTTCCGGTTCTCATCGCATGATTGACGCCGGACGGGTGATGGATGACTTCGCCGGCCTCCCGCGACCTGAACGGCTGGTCAGCCATGCGCCACTCCGCGCCGATCAGCGGAATGTAGATCTCTTCGGCGACGTGGTGATGGTCGGGGTAGACTATACCCGGTCCGAGGATGAGGAAACCACCGGCCACAGCATCGTTGGCAAAGTGCCCGCGCGTGCCGAACACTTCCAGCCAGCCGTAATTGTCGATGAAGCGTTGGCCGAAATCGGCGGTCGTATAGGTCTGTCCCCAATGGAATGCATGGCGGTGCTCGGCCAGCAGGCCGGCAAGCGGCCGCGCCTGCCGAGGCGCGAGTTCGGCCGCCCGATCGAGATGCGCCAGGCATGCCAGCGGGTTGGGCTGAAGCGACCGGGCAGGCATCGACCAGTCGATGCCTGCGGCGAAGCCGCGAAGCGTCTCGTCATCAAACCCGGCCAGATAGTCGCGTAAGCTCCGGAGCAGTTCATCGAAAATTGTCGTCAAGTACAGGCTCCGGAAGTGTTTTCATGCACATCGGCTCCGCATGGGAGCGGGTTGCACGGGCGCATCATTGGTCTAGATTGATCCTCACGCATAGCCAAAAACGTCAGGGAGGACGCCATGGACGCCGCTGTGGGCCCGACCGCCGGCCAGTTCGACTTGAACGAGGATCAGCGCGCTATTCAGGAAATGGCAGAGGCATTCGCCGCCGATCGCGTCGCTCCCAATGCGCTAGAATGGGACCGCAACCATCATTTCCCAAGCGACGTGATCCGCGAGACAGGCCCGCTCGGGCTTGGCGGCATCTATATAGCCGAGGATGTCGGCGGCTCCGGGCTCGGCCGCCTCGACGCGGTGCTGATTTTTGAGGCTCTGTCGCGCGCCTGCCCCGGCTTCGCCTCGTTCATCTCGATCCACAACATGGCGTCGTGGATGATCGACAAATTCGGCAGCGAGGAACAGCGGCAGCGGCTCCTTCCCAAACTGACCTCGATGGAATGGCTGGGCAGCTATTGCCTGACCGAGCCCGGCTCGGGTTCGGATGCGGCGGCATTGAAGACCAGGGCGGTGCGCAGCCCCGGCAACGGCGGCGACTATGTCGTGAACGGCGCGAAACAGTTCATTTCAGGCGCCGGCGACAGTGACGTCTACGTGACCATGGTCCGCACCGGCGAGGAGGGTCCGAAGGGTATCTCGACGCTCGTCATCCCGAAGGATGCGCCGGGCCTGTCGTTCGGCGCGCTGGAGAACAAGATGGGCTGGCACATGCAGTCGACCCGGCAGGTGATTTTCGAGGACTGCAAGGTTCCGGCCGAAAACCTGCTGTCGGGCGAAGGCGCGGGCTTTGGCATCGCCATGGCCGGGCTTGACGGCGGCCGGCTGAACATCGCCGCCTGTTCTCTCGGCGGTGCGCAGTCCGCCCTCGACAAGGCGATCTCCTACACGGCGGAACGCAAGGCCTTCGGCAAGCCGATCAACCAGTTCCAGGCGCTGCAGTTCAAGCTGGCCGATATGGAAACCGAATTGCAGGCGGCACGGATTTTCCTCTACACGGCCGCCGCGAAGCTCGACCGCAAGGCGTCGGACGCCGGCAAATGGTCGGCCATGGCCAAGCGCCTCGTCACCGACACGGGCTTCAACGTCGCTAACGACGCGCTGCAACTGCATGGCGGTTACGGCTACCTGCACGACTACGGCATCGAGAAATTGGTGCGCGACCTGAGGGTCCACCAGATCCTCGAAGGCACCAACGAGATCATGCGCGTCATCATCGCGCGTTCGCTGGTCGGGCGCTGAACCAGAAAATATCGGGAGAGACTGATGACGACGATCGGCTTCATAGGCCTCGGCAATATGGGTAACCCGATGGCCGCCAATCTGGTCAAGGCCGGGCACGCGGTTCACGGTTTCGATCTTGTCCCGGAGAACCTTAAAACGGCGCGCGACAATGGCGTCGTGGTCATGGCCAACGGCGTCGCGGCTGCCAAGGATGCGGAGGTCGTCATTACCATGCTGCCGGCCGGCAAGCATGTCCTGTCGGTCTATGAGGACATTGCACCGAAGGCCGCGAAGGGAACTTTGTTCATCGACTCATCGACCATCGATGTCGATTCGGCGCGCAAGGCCCATGCGATCGCCGGCAAGCACGGTTTGCAGTCCATCGACGCGCCGGTTTCGGGCGGCACCGGCGGGGCTGCCGCAGGCACCCTCACCTTCATGGCCGGCGGCTCGAAGGAAGCTTTCGCCAAGGCCGAGCCTGTACTGCAACCAATGGCCGGGCGCATAGTCCACTGCGGCGATGCCGGCGCCGGCCAGGCGGCAAAAATCTGCAACAACATGATCCTCGGCGTCTCGATGATCGGGGTTGCCGAAGCGTTCGTGCTGGCCGAGAAGCTCGGCCTGTCGCATCAGGCGCTGTTCGACGTGGCGTCGACCTCATCCGGCCAGTGCTGGTCGTTGACGACATACTGTCCGGTGCCCGGCCCGGTGCCCAACTCTCCCGCCAATCGCGACTACCAGCCCGGTTTTGCCGCGGCGCTGATGCTGAAGGACCTGAAGCTGGCACAGGAAGCCGCGCAGCAATCCGGCGCGGTGACGCCGCTCGGCGCCGAAGCCGCCCAGCTCTATGCGCTGTTCAATGCGCAGGGGAACAGCGGGGTGGATTTTTCCGGCATCATAAAATTCTTGCGCGGCGATGCGGCGTGATCTTTGCCGGCTGCGACTTTCTTCAGCGAACCGACCAAAATCGTTGCAAATTTAGGTTTGCTTAAGCTCTCGATAACCGCACAGTAACAATGTCCGGATAGAACGGATCAAGGGCAGTCATTCGCAGCCGCCCCACCGCTCCGGATCAGGTCTCGCGTACCGGAGCCGTTACTTTCGCAGCGTCTGTGTCGCGAAAGGCCATGCGTTTTGTTGGCAAAGCCGTGTTCCTCCGTAGCCGGACGAGCGCGGTCTTTGCCGTGAACCATGTCCGTCGGTCTGAAATCTACGTCCCCCTTCCGGCATCATATCCTGACAGAGGCGTCGGGAATCGGGACATTGTCCTTGTTGACGAGGACTATCGGCGCATCGGAACCGTCGATCCGGACCACCAGCAGGCGCATGTCCCATTGTCCTCCGTTGCGGACTGCATGCGAGATTGCCGAGCCGCTTCCCTTGTCCCCATGGATCGGAATGTCGAGCTTCGCATCCCCGGTGCCGTCCCAATTGACGCTGACATTGCCGTTGATCCAAAAGCTGTCTTCCAGATCGGCTCCGATCGCTGCCTTCACACGATCGTCGGCGCGAATTGAATCCATTGTCATCTGGTAGGCTTCGTTGCTCTTCATAAAGTAGGGAATTCCGACGATCATGCCGGCAGCGCTACCAATCATCACGATCCAGATAAGCAGCCCGGCGATCGCCCACTTGCGCTGGGTCCGGCGGAAATGCTCCGCGTCGCGCCAGTAGCGGTTGCGCCACGCCCAGCGACTGCCTCGCGCGCCAAGCACGAAGATCATCACGATATTGACCACCGGTATCAGCGCCAGCAGCGCAATGTATGTGCTGTTCCCGATCCCCCAGATCCAGTTCAGGAAAAACGCACCCCAATTCCAGCGATCGAGTTCCGCTGGGATTTCGGCCGGTTGATTGAGCGGTTGATCGGCCATTCTGGTTCCCCTCGTCATTGCCCGGCGAACAATTCACAACGCGGCGTCTGCGCGGTTCAGGCCTTGGCCGTCAGCCGCCGGAAATTTGCTTTCACGCGCCGCCCGGCCGGTCTCAGCGCTGCGTTGAGCGACCGTTCGGCCGCGGCGCCGTTCATGATCGACGGCGTCCGACCGGCCAGGAGTTCGGGCCAAAAGCGCAAAGCCGACTGGAATATAGATACCTGCGCCGCGAATGCGCCTTCCGCCACGGCTGCGTTTTTTTCTGTCAGGGCAAGCATGGTTTCAGTGCCCAGAAGGGTCGCTCGTTTGGCGTCGGCCGCCATCAGCGGCAGCCGCATGGAGGCGACCATCGGCGCCAGCATCAGGCTGGCGGCGATGACGGATGTCTCCCGGGAGACTTTTCGGCAGCGATATACTGTCATGAAGGTTCCTTGATCCCCCAGGATTCGGGCCTGTGCCGACGCATTGGCCGAGGCCCGGTCCAGAACGCAGCCGCCGCGCGCTATGCGCGCGGCTCGAACTGCACGTCGATGGGCGGGCGAAGCGCGTTTGCCAGCCGGTTCGTCTGATTGGCCATGCCGGCCACGGCAAGAAGTTCCATCATCTGCGCTTCGCTCATGCCCAGCTTGCGCGCCGACGCCGTATGCGAATAGGTGCAGTATTCGCAGCCATTTGTGGCCGACACCGCGATGTAGATCATTTCCTTAACCAATGGATCCAGCGCACCCGGCGCCATCACTTCCTTGATCGTTTCCCAGGTTCGCTTGAGCACGGCCGGGTCGTGCGCGAGCACCTTCCAAAAATTATTGACCCAGTCGACCTGGCGCGTCGCCATTATGTCGTCATAAACGGCGCGCACGGCCTCGTCGGCCATCTCGTATTCGATAAGGGGTACGAGCGGTTTTCCGGTCATCGACAAACTCTCTTCTGGTGCGGGCAGGAACCGCCGCCCCTGCCCAGTGGCGCCGCTTGCCCTAGTCTGCCCCGCGAAGATCGGCTTCGGCAAGGTCGAGCGCCTTCAAAATGCGGTCACCGGCCATATCGATCGTCGCGCGGGTCCAGATCAGCGGCGGCGACAGGATCATCGTGTCGCCGGTCGCCCGCATCATCATGCCCTGCGCAATCGCGTGGTCGCGCACCGCAACTGCCGCGCTGCCGGCCGGCTGGAAACGCTCGCGCGTCTCCTTGTCCCTGACGATCTCGATCGCACCCATCAGGCCGACGCTGCGAACCTGGCCTACCAGCCCATGGCCGGAAATCCGCTCCGTAAGCATCATTGCGAAATAGGGCCCGGTATCGGTCCGCACCCACTCGACCAGACCTTCCCGCTCGATGATCTCGAGGTTCTTGAGCGCCACCGCGCAGGCCACCGGATGCCCGGAATAGGTATAGCCGTGGTAGAACTCGCCGCCCTTCTCGACCAGCGTCGAAGCAATCCTGTCGCCGACCAGCAGCGCCGACAGCGGCTGGTAGCCCGAGGTCAGCGCCTTGGCGGTGGTGATCGTGTCGGGCTCGATGCCGAACGTCTGGGCGGCGAACCATTCGCCGGTCCGGCCATAGCCGGTGATGACCTCGTCGAGCATCAGGAGCACGTCGTATTTGCGGCAGATTCGCTGGATTTCCGGCCAATAGCTCGCCGGCGGGATCTTTACGCCGCCCGCCCCCATGATCGGCTCGCCGATGAACGCCGCGACATTGTCGGCGCCGGCTTCAAGAATCGCATCCTCGACCGCCTTGGCTGCGCGCAAGCCGAAATCGTGATCGCTTTCGCCCGGCAGCGCGAGTTCAAAGGCGTAGGGCATCATCACATGGACGATATTGGGCACCGCCCCGCCAAGCTGGCTGTGCATGCCGTCCATGCCTCCGAGCGAAGTGCCCGCCACGGTCGAGCCGTGATAGGCCATGGTCCGCGAGATGATGCGGTTCTTCTGCGGCTTGCCTTCGAGCACCCAGTAATGGCGGACCAGCCGCAGCGCCGTGTCGTTGGCCTCCGACCCGGACGAGCCGTAGAACACCTGGTTGATATTCTTCGGCGCGATCTCGGCAAGCTTCTTGGCAAGCAGCACCGGCGTCGGCGTCGAGCATTTGAAGAAGGAATTATAGTAGGGCAGCTCCTTCATCTGAGCATAAGCGGCTTCCGCGAGTTCGTTTCGGCCGTAGCCGATATTGACGCACCACAGCCCGGCCATGCCGTCGAGCAGTTCGTTGCCCTCGGAATCGTAAATGAAAGGCCCGTCAGCGCGGGTGATCATGCGCGAGCCCGAGCCGCGCAATTCCTTATGGTCGGTGAATGGATGGATGTGATGCGCGGCGTCGATCGCCTGAAGCTGCGACAGCGAATAGTTCTGGTAAGTCATAGGATTGTTCCTTCCGGTTGAATCGATCCGGCAACAGCCGGGTACAAATTCAGCGGAAGGCGGGCGGCGAATAGCCTATGCGGGCGCAAAGCCGCAGGAGCTCGGCATGCAGCGTGCGCCGCGACGGAACCGAAGCGCATTGCGAACGCACCTGGAAGAAACGTGCAGGGTTCATGACGCAACTGTAGCGGAAGGAGTGCGAACCGTTCAAGCGCGGGCTGCGGCAGGGGGGCGAACTCAGCCTTCGCCCAGAAAGGCAAGCAGCTTTTCCGCGTCGGCGGGTGCTGCACTTTTCACGTCATTGTCGAAGAAGCACCATACGTCGCGACCCTCCTTGCGCCACTTCCGGATGCTTTTCGCCCACTTCTTGAGCGCGACGGCGGAATAGCTGCCATGGTAGCGGCCGCTCGTTCCGTGGTTGCGGACATAGACCCAGTCCGCCGTCACCTCCAAGGGCGCGGGAGCGGACGCATGGTCGGACAGGCAGAGCGATATGTTATGGTCGCGCAGCAGGTCGAAAACCGACGCTTCGTACCAGCTCGCATGGCGGAACTCGAAGCAGTAGCGGCGCGAGCGCTTCAGCCTCTTCAGAAATGTCGCCAGGCGTTCCCGGTCGGCGCGCATCTGCGGCGGAAGCTGGAAGAGAACAGGCCCGGCCTTGTGCCGAAGCAGATCGACGCGATCGTAAAGCAGCTTCAGCGATTCGTCTTCGACGAGAAGCTTCTTGAAATGGGTGAGGAAGCGCGAAGCTTTCCAGGTGAAGCGGAAATCGTCCGGCACAGCATTGAACCAGCCCTGCACCGCCTTCGGCGTCGGCGTCCGGTAGAACGGCGCATTCAGTTCGGTGGCGCCGAAGCGCGAGGCATAGTAGCTGAGCGCATCTTTCTTCCTGACCTCCTCCGGATAGAACGGGCCCCACCAGTCGGCGTAGTGCCAGCCCGATGTGCCGATGCGCAGCTCGCCCGCACGGGTATCCTTCCCTTTCTTCCTGACCTTGTTCATCGACGGTGAACGCGGCAGCAGCCTATTGGTGGCAGGCGCGGCCCTAGGCAACGGCTCCGCTAAGTCGCCCGATCGCGAACCGGCTGATATCGTGCCGCGTTTCGCCCTTAATCGCCAGATCGGCCAGAATCTCGCCGATAACACTCGCAAATTTGTAGCCATGGCCCGAACAGGGCGATGCAACGACGATGCGCGGGTCTTTCGGCGAGAGGTCGATGACGAAATCCTCGTCCGGCGTCTTGGTGTAGGTGCAGGTGCGCATATTCCTCAGCGGGCCGGCGGCCGCCGGCAGATAGGCCTCGAGAAAGTCGCGCATCCGCTTTTCGTCGGCCGGGCCGGCATCCTGCCTCGCTTCGTCCGCTCGCGCCCAGATCCCGCTGCCATGGTGGGAGGCGCATTTGAAGCCGCTGCCTGAAAAATCCGGGAAGCCATAGGCGATGTCGTCTTCACCGTCGATGATGAACGCCGGCAATTTGCCGAGGCGCACGGCGTCGGGTTCGCGCGGCTCGAACCAGCACAGCACCTGCCGGCTGAGAGTAAGATGCGGCTTCAATTCGGGCACCAACTCGCCGATCCAGGGACCGGCGGCGATAACCGCGCTTGCGGCTTCGATCACGCGCCCCTGCAGCACGACCCGCACGCCGCCGGAGGTCGGTTCGACGCCGATAACAGGCGTGTTCGCGAGCACTTCCGCGCCCGCCGCCCGCGCCAGCTTCAAATGCAGCGCATTGGCGAGTTCCGGCTGCAGGAACCCACCGTCGGGCTGCCACACAGCTGAATAATCTCGGGGCAATGTGAATTGCGGATAGCGCTTCGCTATTTCGCTCGCGTCGAGCACCTCGTGCTCCAGCCCATGCAAGCGGCTCGCCGCCAGCGAGCCATCGACAATAACGCTGCCAGGCTTGCCGATCTCAAGGACGCCGGTGACGGTCAGCACCTTTTCACCGGCGAGCCGCTCGAGCTCTCGCCAGTTCTCATAGGCGCGGCGGGCGAGCGGCACATAGCTCGGATGCTCGAAATAGCCGAGCCGTATGGCGCGCGACTCGCCATGCGACGAGCCGCGATCGTGGCCGGGCTCGAACTGCTCGATGCCGACCACGCGCTTTCCCCGCCGCGCCAAGTGGAACAGCGCCGCACTGCCCATCGCGCCGAGGCCGATCACTGCCACGTCATAGGCGGTCAATTCGCTTCCCTTCCGGCATGTCGCTTCCCTCGCGCTAGTAGTCGCCGCCTCCGCAATGATGGCTGGACCGCCGGTCCATTATGCCGGCCAAATTCCGCATTGCCACGAGGAAGTCCATGACCGCTGCCCTTAAACCCGCCGAACCGGTATTGGCCGGCGATCGTGCGCGCCGCGGCGGCCGCGCGGGCAAGCGCGCCGGCGGCGCCTCGGCGTTCGAGCAGCCGCCCTTCCGCCAGCTGAAAATCCCCTTTGCACCGACGAGGCTCATCTCCGACGACCAGCTCGAATCGATCCATCTCGCCTCGCTGCGCGTTCTGAAGGAGATCGGCGTCGACGTGCTGCACGACGAGGCGCGCCGCATCATGAAGGCGCACGGCGCGGATGTACGCGAGGGCAGCGAGCGCGTGCGCTTCGACAGCGACCTGATTTTGGAGCTGATCGCGCATTGCCCATCCGAATTCACGCTGCACGCCCGCAATCCCGAGCACAATGTCCGCTTCGGCGGCAACAATCTGGTCCTGTCGCAGATGGCGTCAGCGCCGAACTGCTCCGACCTCGACCGCGGCCGCCGGCCGGGCAACCAGGAGGATTTCCGCAACTTCCTGAAGCTGGCGCAGATGCACAATATTCTGCAGACGACCGGCGGCTACCCCGTCGAGCCGGTGGATATCCATCCGTCGGTGCGTCACCTCGAATGCATCCGCGATCTGGCGACGCTGACCGACAAGGTGTTCCACATCTATTCGCTCGGCAAGGAGCGCAATGTCGACGGCATCGAGATCGCCCGCATCGCCCGTGGCATCTCCCGCGAGCAGTTGCAGGACGAGCCGTCGGTCTACACGATCATCAACACCAACTCGCCGCTGAAGCTCGACATTCCGATGATGGAAGGCATCATCCAAATGTCGGGCAACGGCCAGGTCGTCATCGTCACGCCGTTCACCCTCTCCGGCGCGATGGCCCCGGTCACCATCGCAGGCGCGCTGGTGCAGCAGAATGCCGAGGCGCTGTCGGGCATCGCGTTTGCGCAGATGGTCAAAAAGGGCGCGCCGGTTGGCTATGGCGGCTTCACCTCCAATGTCGACATGAAGTCGGGCGCGCCGGCCTTCGGCACGCCGGAATACATGAAGGCGCAGATGATCGGTGGGCAACTCGCGCGGCGCTACAAAATCCCCTACCGCACCTCCAATGTCTGCGCCGCGAACGCCATGGACGCGCAGGCCGCTTATGAAAGCGTCTTTTCGCTATGGGGCGCGATCCAGGGCGGAGCGAACTTCATCCTGCATTCGGCAGGGTGGCTCGAAGGCGGGCTGCGCTGCTCCTATGAAAAGACCATCCTCGATATCGACCTCCTGCAGATGGTCGCTGAGTTCCTGACGCCGCTAGACCTTTCGGAAGAAGCGCTCGGCATAGACGCAATCCGCGACGTCGGCCCAGGCGGCCATTTCTTCGGCACCCAGCACACGCAGGATCGCTACAAGAACGCCTTCTACGCGCCGATCCTGTCGGACTGGCGCAACTTCGAGACCTGGGCCGAAGCCGGCTCGCCGACGGCGATGGAAAAGGCCAACCGCGTCTGGAAGGAGCGGCTCG
>DASZDZ010000072.1:0-28798 GCA_035941355.1 Pseudaminobacter sp. | reverse complement strand
TCTCACGAATTCGTGCGGCGCTTTCCTGCCCGCCCGTCTTCCCATTTCCCACAATAGCCAGGGCGGAAACGCAGCGTGGCGAGGGAGAAGTGCGCCTCTTCCTTCTCCCCTTGTGGGAGAAGGTGCCTGAACGAAGTGAAGGCGGATGAGGGGTGTTGGAAGAAATGAGACGGAGAATAAGGCTCTTATCTCATAATGTCGAAGCGTGGACAATCCTCAACGTTGGCACTCCACCCAGCACCCCTCATCCGACCTCCCCTTCGACAAGCTCAGGGTCGGCCACCTTCTCCCACAAGGGGAGAAGGGAGAAATCCCAAGCCGACCCCTCACACCGTCAAAAACTTGCGCACCTCCAGCCGGTCGAGGTCCTGCGCCGGGCCGGTATGCACGATCAGCCCGCGGTCCATGATGTTGACCTCGTCGGCGAGTTCGCGGCAGAAATCGAGATACTGTTCGACCAGCAGCACGGCGATGCCGGCGCGGTCGCGCAGATAGAGGATGGCGCGGCCGATATCCTTGATGATCGAGGGCTGGATGCCTTCGGTCGGCTCGTCGAGGACGAGCAGCTTCGGCCGCATGACGAGCGCGCGGCCGATCGCCAGTTGCTGCTGCTGCCCGCCGGAGAGATCGCCGCCCCGGCGCGACAGCATCTGCTTCAGCACCGGAAAAAGCTCGAACACGTGCTCGGGCACGTGGCGCTCGGCGCGCTTCAGCGGCGCAAAGCCCGATTCCAGGTTTTCCCTCACCGTCAGCAGCGGAAAAATTTCCCGCCCCTGCGGCACGAATGCGATGCCCGACCGGGCGCGATCGTACGCCGCGCTCCGGTCGAGCGCCTTCCCCTCGAAGGCTACGCTTCCCGATGTCAGCCGGTGGTGGCCGACGATCGATCTCATGAGACTGGTTTTGCCGACGCCGTTGCGGCCGAGCACGCAAGTGATCTTGCCGGCATCCGCCTTGAGCGAGACGCCGCGCAGCGCCTGGGCGGCGCCGTAGTGGAGGGTGGCGTTGGAGACTTCGAGCATCAGAAGCCTCCGGAAAAGGTCAGGAAGCCTGCGACCGCACCAGCGTCAGCCGCGCGCGCGGCTTTCTCGTTTCGACGATGATTGTCTTGTGGTGACAGCTGAACGAAACCCGCCAGCGCTCCTGCGCGCCGAAAGACGCCGGCGTCGCCCACATGGCTTTCAACTTGAACCGCGGCGCGCCGATATCGCCGCGCCACTCGACCTTCCCGTCCTGAAATTGGCCGGCTCTGAGGCCGGCGCGCAAGCGCGAAAAAAGCTCGCGAGAAATCATGGTTGTCCCTACCGCCCAAGGTATACCTCCACTACTCGCTCATCCGAGGACACAAAATCAAGTGTTCCTTCGGAAAGAACCGAACCTTCGTGCAGGCAGGTCACCTTGACGCCAAGCTCGCGCACGAAATGCATGTCGTGCTCGACGACGATGACGGAGTGCTCGCGGGCGATGTCCTTCAGGAGGCGCGCGGTCTCCTCGGTCTCGGCGTCGGTCATGCCGGCGACCGGTTCGTCGACCAGCAGAAGCTTGGGATCCTGCGCGAGCAGCATACCAATCTCCAGCCACTGCTTCTGGCCGTGGCTGAGATTGGCCGCGAGGTCGCCGCGCCTGTCGCCGAGGCGGATGATGCCGAGGATCTCGTCGATGCGCCGCGTCTCCGGCGCAGAGCGGCGGTGGAACAGCGCCGGGAAAATCGAGCGCGGCCCCTTCAGCGAAAGCAGCAGATTGTCCTCGACGGTATGGCTTTCGAAGACGGTCGGCTTCTGGAACTTGCGGCCGATGCCCATCATGGCGATCTCGGCTTCGTCGTGGCGGGTAAGATCAGTGTCGCCGTCGAAGAACACCTCGCCGGCGTCGGGCCGGGTCTTGCCGGTGACGATGTCCATCATCGTCGTCTTGCCGGCGCCGTTGGGGCCGATGATGGCGCGCATCTCGCCCTTGTCGAGGACGAGCGAGAGATTGTTGATGGCGCGGAAACCGTCGAACGAGACCGAGACGCCGTTGAGATAGAGGATGGTGTTGCTTTTGCTCATCGCTCACTCCGCCGGCTGCGGTTCGGGCGCGTCGCCCGAACGGCCTGGAGCCCATCCGCCAGGTTTGCCGGATTTGGGGCGCACGATCGCCGGAACGGCATCCGGCGGCGGCATCTCCACCCGGGCGGCGCGGCGCGCCCTGCGGCCCGCCCGCCACTGGTCCCACATCCCGATGATGCCGCTCGGCAGGAACAGCGTCACCGCCACGAACAGGCCGCCGAGCGCAAAAAGCCAGAATTCCGGCATCACGCCGGTGAACCAGCTCTTTCCGGTGTTGACCAGGATTGCGCCGACGATCGGGCCGACTATGGTGCCGCGGCCGCCGACGGCAGTCCAGATGACGATCTCGATCGAATTGGCGGGGTCGAACTCGCCGGGGTTGATGATGCCGACCTGCGGCACGTAGAGCGCGCCGGCGATGCCGGCCATCACCGCCGAAACGGTGAAGGCGAACAGTTTTACGTTCTCCGCTCGCCAGCCGAGGAAGCGCGTGCGGCTCTCGGCGTCGCGCACCGCGATCAGCAGCTTGCCGTATTTCGAGCCGACCATGCGCCAGGTGACGAAGACGGCGAGCGCCAGCGCCGAAGCGCTTGCGGCAAACAGCGCCGAGCGGGTGCCGCCGGCCTGGACGTTGAAGCCGAGAATGTCCTTGAAGTCGGTCAGGCCGTTATTGCCGCCGAAGCCCATGTCGTTGCGGAAGAAGGCGAGCAGCAGCGCATAGGTCATCGCCTGGGTGATGATCGACAGGTAGACGCCGGTGACCCTGGAGCGGAATGCGAACCAGCCGAAGATGAAGGCGAGCAGCCCCGGAACCAGCATGACCATCAGCGCCGCGAACCAGAACTGGTCGAAGCCGTACCAGAACCAGGGCAGCTCCTGCCAGTTCAGGAACACCATGAAGTCGGGCAGGACGGGATTGCCGTAGACGCCGCGATCGCCGATCTGGCGCATCAAATACATGCCCATCGCATAGCCGCCGAGCGCGAAGAAGGCGCCGTGGCCGAGCGAGAGAATGCCGCAATAGCCCCAGACAAGGTCGAGTGAGAGCGCCAGCAGCGCGTAGCAGAGATATTTGCCGGTCAGCGCGACGATGTAGCTCGGCACATGCAGCGCGCTGGCTGGCGGGACCGCGAGATTGAGGATCGGGACGACGATCGCGGCCGCCAGAAGCAGCAGAATGGTGATCACGATGCGGCGGTCGGCACCGGCGGCGAAAAAGCGGCCCGTGATCATGCTTCCACCGCCCTGCCCTTCAGCGCGAACAGGTCGCGCGGGCGCTTCTGGATGAACAGGATGATCAGCACGAGGACGAGGATCTTGCCCAGCACCGCGCCGGCGTAGGGCTCGAGGAACTTGTTCAGGATGCCGAGCGAGAAGGCGCCTACCAGCGTGCCCCAGAGATTACCGACGCCCCCGAACACAACCACCATGAAACTGTCGATGATGTAGCCCTGGCCGAGATTGGGAGAGACGTTGTCGATCTGGCTGAGCGCCACGCCGGCGACGCCGGCAATGCCGGAGCCGAGCGCAAAAGTCAGCGCGTCGATCCAGGGCGTCCTGATGCCCATGGAAGACGCCATGCGCCGGTTTTGCGTCACCGCGCGCATCTGCAGGCCCCAGGGCGTGCGTTTCATGATGTAGAGCAGCGCGAAGAAGACCGCGAGTGCGAAGGCCAGGATCCACAGCCGGTTCCAGGTCACGGCAAGCTGGCCGATTTCGAAGCCGCCCGACATCCACGAAGGATTGCCGACCTCGCGGTTGGTCGGCCCGAAGATCGTCCGCACCGCCTGCTGCAGGATCAGCGACACGCCCCAGGTGGCGAGCAGCGTTTCCAGCGGACGGCCGTAGAGGAAGCGGATCACGCCCCGCTCGATGGCGAGGCCGACCGCGCCCGCAACCAGGAAGGCGAGCGGCAAGGCAATGGCCAGCGACCAGTCGAACAGGCCGGGAAAGGAGCCGCGGATGACGTTCTGCACCACGAAGGTGGTGTAGGCGCCGAGCATCACCATTTCGCCATGCGCCATGTTGATGACGCCCATGACGCCGAAGGTGATCGCGAGGCCGATTGCGGCGAGCAGCAGGACTGAGCCAAGCGACACGCCGTACCAGACGTTCTGGGCGGAGGCCCAGACTGCCAGACGGCCCTCGACGCCGGCAATCGCCGACGCGGCCACATCCTTGAGCGGACCTTCCGCGCCCGCCTCGAAGGCGGTGAGCAGCGACAGCGCTTCGCGGCTGCCCATCCCGGCGATCGTATCGATCGCAGCGAGCTTTTCGGCTTCGGGCAGGTCGGACACCAGCACCGAGGAGGCGCGCGCCTGCTCCAGTTTCGTCCTCACCGAGCCGACCGTTTCCCTGGCGATTGCGGCGTCGAGCGCTTCGACGTTTGCGGCGGCCGGCGTCTTGAACATGGTGTCGGCGGCGGCGATGCGGGCGTTGACATCGGGCGAGCCGAGGGTCAGCCCGCCGAGCGCATCGCGGATGGTCCGGCGCAGCGCGTTGTTCACCTTGATCTTTGTCATTTCAGGCTTTTTGGCCTCGCCGGCAACCTCGCCGGTCAGCGGATCCGAGAGCCGAACGTCTGGGCCCCTTTCCTTGCCGATGAAGACGGACGAATCCGCCTTTCGGAAATAGAGGTCGCCCTCGGCGAGTGCTGCCAGCGGGCGTTCGACCGCCGGATCGCCGGTCGCCGCCAGTTCCTGCACAACCGCCTCGGTGGCCTTGAAATTCCTGGCCGCCGCGAATTTTGCGATGATTTCGCGCAGCCCGGCTTCGTCGGCGTGGGCGGGTAATGCAAACACGGTAATCAGCGAGAAGAGCAACAGCATCGCCGCATGCGCAGCGCCCCTTCGCGGGCCCCTCTGCCCCCGTCGAACGGCCGGATACCTCCCCAAAAAGAGGGGAGATGTCCGGCAGGACAGAGCGGGGCAACATGGAGCGGAAAGGCTCATCTAAACTGACGCTCTCGATTTCTCATCAAAATTCAGGCTTCCGGGCGGGAGGGAGGAGGAGGGAGCCCGCCCGGAAGCGCTCGCGGTCAACTTCGGGTCAGTTGATGCCCTTGCCACCGCATTTTCCGGAGGCGACGTTGAAGTTTCCGCACGAGAGCGGCGCGCGCCAGTCGGCGATCAGATCCTTCGAATCCGGCAGGTAGTCCGACCATTCGTCGCCGACCACCAGGCCCGAGGTCTCCCACACCGTCTCCATCTGGCCATCGGCCTGGATCTCGCCGATCAGCACCGGCTTGGTGATGTGATGGTTCGGCATCATGGTGGAGAAGCCGCCGGAAAGGTTGGGCACCGAAACGCCGACGATCGAATCGATGACGGCGTCCGGATCGGTGCTGCCGGCCTTCTCGACCGCCTTCACCCACATGTTGAAGCCGATGACATGGGCTTCCATCGGGTCGTTGGTGACGCGCTTCGGATTCTTGGTGTATTCCTGCCACTTGGCGATGAAGTCGGCGTTTTCCGGCGTGTCGACCGACTGGAAGTAGTTCCACGCGGTCAGGTGTCCGACCAACGGCGCAGTATCGAGGCCGGCGAGTTCCTCTTCGCCAACCGAGAAGGCAACGACCGGGATATCCTCGGCCTTGATGCCCTGGTTGCCGAGTTCTTTGTAGAAGGGAACATTGGCGTCGCCGTTGATGGTCGAAACCACCGCCGTCTTCTTGCCGGCCGAGCCGAAGTTCTTGATGTCGGTCACGATGGTTTGCCAGTCGGAATGGCCGAACGGCGTGTAGTTGACCATGATGTCTTCCTTGGCCACGCCCTTCGCTTCGAGATAGGCCTGCAGGATCTTGTTGGTGGTCTGCGGATAGACGTAGTCGGTGCCGGCCAGTACCCAGCGCTCGACGCCTTCGTCGTTCATCAGGTAGTCGACGGCGGGAATGGCCTGCTGGTTGGGCGCTGCGCCCGTGTAGAACACATTGCGCTGGCTTTCCTCGCCCTCATACTGGACGGGATAGAAGAGCAGCGAATTCAGCTCTTCGAACACCGGCAGCACGGACTTGCGCGACACCGAGGTCCAGCAGCCGAAAACCGCGGCGACCTTGTCCTTCTCGATAAGCTCGCGGGCCTTCTCCGCAAACAGCGGCCAGTCGGAAGCCGGGTCCACGACCACGGCTTCCAGCTTTTTGCCGAGCACGCCGCCCTTTTTGTTCTGCTCCTCGATGAGGAACAGCATCGTGTCCTTCAGCGTCGTCTCCGAAATCGCCATCGTCCCCGACAGCGAATGGAGAACGCCGACCTTGATGGTATCGTCCGCCGCCCTTGCTGGCGCCACCATCAGCATGCCCGCCGCGAGCGCGCCCGCGGAAAACAGCTTCGCCATCGCCGATAAATCACCCCTCATTAGAAAAAACCTCCGAACAGAGTTGCACGGCAATAGCCAACGCAACGACCGTGCCAGTTCGGAAAGAGAGCTTCCGCAGGCTGGATTTTCGGGTGTTTACAATTGGTTAACCGACGCCTCGGGCTGAACTGACGACGCGCTGGTCAGTACGGTGCGGCTGAATTAGGCAGATGCAAACGGATATGCCCAAGAACCGGGCTTTCTGGAAATGTGCATAAAAATTGCTCACTCCTTCTCACGGTGACTGCGTCGATTGAGGCCAGGGGACGGAGCATCCATTTGCGCCACCTGCCTCAGCCGCCTAGAATGTCGTCAGGCGCGGGACACAAATCTATCCAGGGAGCGAAACAATGCCATCGAATTTCGTCTGGTACGAGCTGATGACCACCGACCTCGACGCCGCCGAATCTTTCTACAAGACCGTCGTGGGCTGGAACTCCGAAGCCTGGGACAGCCCCGAGATGCGCTACGTGATCGTGAAGGCCGGCGATACCGCAGTCGGAGGGCTGATGACCATTCCCGAGCAGGCCGCTGCAATGGGCGCACGGCCGGCATGGACCGGCTACATAGAGGCCGGAGACGTCGACGCCGCAACCGAAAGCGTGAGACAGGCCGGCGGCACGGTCCATCGCCAGCCGGCCGACATCCCGGAGGTCGGACGCTTCTCGGTCGTAGCCGACCCGCAAGGCGCGATGTTCGTGCTGTTCAAGCCGCAGGGCGAGGGCCAGCCGCCCGCGCCGCTGACGACGCCCGGCCATGTCGGCTGGCACGAACTCTATGCGGCAGAGTGGAAGAGCGCGTTCGATTTCTATGCCGGCCAGTTTGGCTGGACCAAGACCGACGCGATGGATATGGGCGAGATGGGAACCTACCAGATGTTCTCCGCAGGCGGCGAAGCGATCGGCGGCATGTTTAACAAGCCGGCCGATGTGCCCGCCCCGTTCTGGCTCTTTTATTTCAATGTCGGCGATATCGACGCCGCGACCCAGCGCGTCACCGGCAATGGCGGCAAGCTGCTGATGGGCCCGATGGAGGTGCCCGGCGGCGGCTGGATCATTCAGGCAACCGACCCGCAGGGCGCGATGTTCGCGCTGGTAGGCCGCAAGGGCTAAAATATTGAGCAGGCGTCGGGGACAGTTTACTTTCTTGCCCCGGGAGGGCATCGACGGCTCCGCGTTCGCGCAAGGGGCAAAAAGTAAGCTGTCCCCAACGGAGGCTCGATGTTCAGCAAAATCCTGATCGCCAATCGCGGCGAGATCGCAGTCCGCGTCATCCGCACCGCGCGCAAGATGGGCGTGAAGACCGTCGCCGTCTATTCGGACGCCGACGCCAAGTCGCTACACGTCGCCATGGCCGATGAGGCCGCGCATATCGGCCCCTCGCCGGTCGGCGAAAGCTATCTCGTCGGCGACAGGATCATCGCGGCGGCGTTGGATACCGGCGCGGAGGCCATCCACCCCGGTTATGGATTTCTGTCCGAAAATCCCGATTTCGTCGACAAGGTGGCGGCCGCCGGCCTTGTCTTCATCGGACCTTCGGCGGCCTCGATCCGCGCAATGGGGCTGAAGGACGCCGCAAAGCTCCTGATGGAAAAGGCCGGCGTGCCGGTGGTGCCGGGCTACCACGGCGATGGCCAGGCGCTGGTGCTGCTCGCCACCAAGGCGCGCGAGATCGGCTATCCCGTGCTGATCAAGGCGCGCGCCGGCGGCGGCGGCAAGGGCATGCGGCGGGTGGAAAGCCCGGACGATTTCGCCGAGGCCTTGTTGGGGGCTAAACGCGAGGCCAAGGCGTCGTTTGGCGACGACCACGTGCTGGTCGAAAAATATGTCGACAAGCCGCGCCACATCGAAGTGCAGGTGTTCGGCGACAATTTCGGCAATGCGGTGCATCTCTTCGAGCGCGACTGCTCGGCGCAGCGCCGCCACCAGAAGGTGATCGAGGAGGCCCCTGCCCCCGGCATGCCGGAGGCCGTTCGTAAGGCGATGACCGACGCCGCGGTAAAGGCGGCGAAGGCGATAAAATATTCGGGCGCGGGCACGATCGAGTTCATCGTCGACGCCTCCGAGGGGCTCCGGCCCGACCGCTTCTGGTTCATGGAAATGAACACGCGCCTGCAGGTCGAGCACCCGGTGACCGAGATGGTGACCGGCATTGACCTGGTCGAGTGGCAGTTGCGCGTCGCGGCGGGCGAGAAGCTGCCGATGAAGCAGGAGGAGATCAAGCTCGACGGCCACGCTTTCGAGGCGCGCATCTACGCGGAGGACCCGGCACGGGGCTTTCTGCCCGCCATCGGCACGCTGCACCATCTGCACTTTGCGGATGTGGCGAACGGCGCCAAGCTTCGGGTCGAGACCGGCGTGCGGGCCGGCGACGCCGTTTCGCCCTTCTACGATCCGATGATCGCCAAGCTGGTGGTGCACGGCCCGGACCGCGAAACGGCGCTAACGGCGCTCGCCGATGTGCTGGAGCGCACCGAGATCGCCGGGTCGATCACCAATACGAGCTTCCTGGCGGCCCTTGCCCGCGATGCGGATTTCGCCGCCGGCGATGTCGACACCGGGCTGATAGCGCGCAAGCAGGAGGCGCTGACTGTGGTCGCGCCGGCCAGCGCGGAGACGATCGCCCAGGCGGCCCTCGCGGCTTCGGGTATGGGAAGTGCTGCTGCAGCGAGCGACCCCTGGGACGCGCTCACCGGCTACGCACATTTCCACGCCAGTGCACGCCGGACGGTTCTGCGCCGCGGGGAAACCGAAACGGTCGCGCTAATCTCACCGCGCCCTGACGGACTATTCGACGTTGCTCTGGGTGGCGCCGCCTCTCACCCTTACCCTCTCCCCGTGACGGACAGGGAGAGGGGGGCGTCTGCGTTGCAACAAGTCCCCTTCGCGGGGAGAAGATCCAGGCAGAGGGATGAGGAGCCGGATCGCAAGGTGCGCGTCGCCCTTTGGCCCGGCCACGTCACTGTCTTCGAGCGCGCTGCGTCCTACACGTTCGCGATACCCGACCCGTTTGCCAAAGCCGCAGACGCCGAAGCCGGCATAGCCTCGATGCGCGCACCGATGCCGGGGCTGGTGAAGGTCGTGAAGGCCGCCAGCGGCGAGATGGTCCGCAAGGGCCAGCCGCTGCTCATCCTCGAAGCCATGAAGATGGAGCACACGGTCGCCGCCCCGCATGACGGCGTCATCGCCGAGATCGCTGCGGAGGGCGCGCAGGTCACCGATGGAACCGTGCTGGTGCGGTTCGAAGAGGCTTCATAGACTTGGCCGCCGACGCATGCGCCGGCGGCCCGATACGGCCGTGTCAGGAATCGAGCGCCGGCTGCTTCGTCTTTCGCAGATAGGGCAGCACGCGGTCAAAGCTGCCGAAGCGCTTTGTCGCGTCCTCGTCGGAGACGGCGGCCGTGATGATGACGTCCTCGCCCTGTTTCCACTGCGCCGGCGTCGCAACCTGGTGCTTGGCGGTCAACTGGATCGAATCCAGCGCGCGCAGGATCTCGTCAAAGTTGCGTCCCGTCGTCATCGGATAGGTCAGCATCAGCTTGATCTTCTTGTCGGGACCGATCAGGAACACCGAGCGCACCGTCGCATTGTCGGCCGGCGTTCTGCCTTCCGAGGTGTCGCCCGCGCCAGCCGGAAGCATGTCGTAAAGCTTGGCGACGGAGAGCGTCGGGTCGCCTATCATCGGATAGTTGACCTTGTTGCCCGACAGCTTCTCGATGTCTGCCTTCCACTTGTTGTGGTTTTCAACCGGATCGACCGAGATGCCGATCATCTTGGTATTCCTGCGCGCAAACTCGTCCTTCAGCCCCGCCATGTAGCCGAGTTCGGTCGTGCAGACCGGCGTGAAATCCTTCGGATGCGAGAAAAGCACGGCATAGCCGTCGCCGATCCATTCGTGGAAATTTATCGGCCCTTCCGTCGTGTCGGCGCTGAAATCAGGGGCAGTGTCGTTGATGCGAAGGCCCATCGGTTTTCCTCCCGTTGCCAGAAAATGCCGCGCGTCGCTGCCACCATTCGGACGGCCGCGAAAGCCGGAATGACGGCACGGCGCGAAACCGCCATATTGCGGCAAGCCCGCGAAAAAGGAAACAGCCGCGCCGGCTTTGTTCCCGCCGGTCGCGGCTGTTTCCTTGTCGAGCACGATCCCCGAAAGCGTCCCACGGCTGTGAATTCGCCGCTCACCCTGTCTTGACTGCGCGACTGGGCCGCCTCCAGGCTGCCGCGTTCTTTTAAAGTTGAGACCGATCCGTCTGCGCGGCTTGGGCCCGGGCATTCAGCCGATCCGATGCGCTCAGTGCATCGTCATCCATTCGCGGGCCTCGCGAAGCGCCCGGGCGATCTCCTGCTTCGACATGGTCGCCGAAAGCTCCGAGCGCAGTTCCGCGGCCCGGTCCGAGCCCTTGATCGCCGCGATGTTGAACCATTTGTGCGCGGTGACGATGTCGGCCTCGCAATCGCGGCCGGTCGCATACATCATGCCGAGCTCGAAAAGGATGTCGGCCTGGGCGGTTGCGCCCATCGCGCCGAAGCCTGCTTCAAACATTTCAAAACGTGCCATTTCGACAAGTCCCCTGTCTGTTCCTGAGAGCTGCCTTTTTGCCGTCGCGGCCTGCTCTTCCGATGCTTTCGAGAATGCCGCGCAGCCTTGAATCCGTCGTTAAGTGGCGTGCTTAATTTGCCGCAAACAAAGTTCAAACAAGAGGTAAACTTTGGAATTCATTAGGGATATGGACGCTTGCATTGCTTGGGATTTGGCTGAAATTTGCCGAAAATTCGTGCCTTCCAGCGAAAGACTTCGTTCACCACGAAAACCGGTCGCGCAGACGCATCGGGCTTTCCGGACGGGGAAAACGTCGCCGAAAAATCCTTGCGGTTCTTCCCCAGCGGCACCGCTTTTGTTTTCGTCGCGGCTGGATTAGCTTACGTTTGCGTAAAGGGACGCCGGGCGGAGGAGAAGCCCCGGCCCGTCGAACACCCAAGGGAGGAGGACACGAGATGTTTCGCAAGATGAGCATGGCCTTGGCCGCCACATTGCTTTTAGCGGGCGCCGCCTATGCGGACCCAATCGAAGGCAACTGGAAGACGCAGAGCGGCGAGACCGCGGCTATCGGCGGCTGCGGCGGCGGCTTCTGCATCACGCTGAAGACCGGCAAGCATGCCGGCAAGCAGATCGGCAAGATGAATGCGAGCGGCGACAGCAAGTACAAGGGCACCATCACCGATCCCGCCGACGACAAGACCTATTCCGGATCGGCCAGCCTTTCGGGATCGAGCCTCAACATGACCGGTTGCGCGCTCAAGATCTTCTGCAAAACGCAGAAGTGGACCAAGCTCTAGGCTTGGCCTCACCCCCATAGAAAAGCCTCGCGAAGCGGCTTCGCGGGGCTTTTTTTCGCTTTGAGGCTCGTCGCCTCAGCGGTTGCACTCGTTGGTGTGGCGGTCGATCGCACAGGGAATGTGCTACGGCGCACATTGCCGGAAATGATGCGACTGGCGGCCATCGGGCCGAGGCCGCCGCCCACCTGCCAGAACAACCACTGCTTCGATTTCAGCGCGGGTGCGTTCATCCGCCGCACACACCTGCCGAACTTTCGCCCCCACATGGTGGGACTATGGCCTCTGGCTCGAAGATCGAGATCAGAAGGCTCCCGGGCCTCTTGGGTCGATGACCGCGGGGCACTGGCAAGTCCCGGCCGACGCTTCTCAACGATATTGAACGCCAGATGAACGCGGGCATCAGAGCCGGTTCAGCCGCGACAAGGCAATCTGCGTTCGATCGAGGGAAACGCTTCCATGCTCGCGCGCCGGTTCACCATAGTCTGCCTGTTCATGACCCTGTTCGGCATGTTGTTGGCGCTCCTCGTGGCCCATTCGAGCCGCCCCGCACGATCGTGGGGCATCGGCATGGTCGTACCCTGCGTATTCGAAGATGGTTTTCGCTGCGCTCCGCCCAAACGCAAATAACGGAAACTGCAGCCTGGAATTGATGACAATGACCCTCTTCGCCGCCCAAACTCTCACGGTCCTCCGGCTTTTGCCCCGGGCGGCGCTCATCACGCTGCTGCTTGCCGCGCCCGTATTGGCCGTGCCGATGGCGCGCAGCGAAATAGGCACCACGATCGATGCGCCGAAGATGAAGAAGAAGGGCATGGGCTTCGTGCTGATGATCAGCCTGCAGCGCGGCTGAAGAAATAGAAGGCTGCGACCAGCTTTCGCGGTGCGCACCCCTCCCGCACCCCGTTCCAAGTCTCTATAATGGGTCATGGAAAAGAGAATCTACCCCGAACCGATCCAGAGCATCGCCTCGCCCGAGCCGTTCGCCAGGCAGAGCTTTACCGACCCGCGCGAAGCGGTCGCAGCGCTCGATGCGCTCTACCGGCGCAACACCTCCTTCCTGCGCGATGCATTCATAGCGCTTGGCAATGGCGGCGACACTCACCGCAAGTACCGCGCCTACTATCCCGAAGTCGGGGTCACGACTTCGTCCTATTCGCAGGTCGATTCACGGCAGGCCTACGGCCATATGCCGTCGCCCGGCCATTACACGACCACTATCACCCGGCCTGACCTGTTCAAGAACTATCTTGTCGAACAGGTGGGCCTGATCATGCGAAACCATGGCGTGCCGGTGGTGGTGTCGGAATCGGAGACGCCGATCCCGGTGCATTTCGCCTTCCTCGAGGGCACCCACGTCGACGGCTCGATCGCCGAACGCATCAAGCGGCCGATCCGCGACCTGTTCGACGTGCCCGACCTCGACGGCACCGACGATCTGATCGCCAACGGCACGTTCGAGGCCGTTCCCGGCGAGCCGCGGCCGCTGGCGCCGTTCACCGCGCAGCGCATCGACTATTCGCTGCATCGGCTGACGCACTACACCGCGACCAGTCCGGAGCATTTCCAGAATTTCGTGCTGTTCACCAACTACCAGTTCTATATCGACGAGTTCTGCGTCTACGCGCGCGAGCTGATGGCCAAGGGCGGAGGGGGCTACTCCGAATTCGTCGAGCCCGGCAACGTCGTCACGCTCGCCGGCGAGACCAAGCCCACCGAAGGTGCAACGCCGTCGCGCCTGCCGCAGATGCCTACCTATCACCTGAAAAAGCCGAACCATGGCGGCATCACCATGATCAATATCGGGATCGGCCCGTCCAACGCCAAGACGATCACCGACCATGTTGCCGTGCTGCGGCCGCATGCCTGGCTGATGCTCGGCCATTGCGCCGGCCTGCGCAACACGCAGGCGCTCGGCGACTACGTGCTGGCGCACGCTTACGTGCGCGAGGACCACGTGCTCGATGCCGACCTGCCGGTGTGGGTGCCTGTCCCGCCGCTCGCCGAAATACAGGTGGCGCTGCAGGAAGCGGTCGCGGAGGTCACCGGCCTGTCTGGCTACGATCTGAAGCGCATCATGCGCACCGGGACGGTGGCGACAATCGACAACCGCAACTGGGAATTGCGCGAGCAGCGCGGGCCGGTGCAGCGGCTGTCGCAGTCGCGGGCGATCGCACTCGATATGGAATCGGCGACGATTGCGGCAAACGGCTTCCGCTTCCGCGTCCCGTACGGAACGCTGCTGTGCGTTTCCGACAAGCCGCTGCACGGCGAGCTGAAGCTGCCCGGGATGGCGTCGGAGTTCTACAAGCGCCAGGTCGCCCAGCACCTGACCATCGGCATCCGCGCCATGGAAAAACTTGCCGAGATGCCGATGGACCGGCTGCATTCGCGCAAGCTTCGCAGTTTTTCGGAGACCGCATTCCAATAGACGCGCCGGCTGCCGCGCCGACCATGAATGGGCCGCATTTCTGCCGATAAGGGGCCGCGATGGACCCGACGAACCTGCGAACCAAAATGTCCCTGTTGGCCCTGGCGGCGCCCGTCGCCCTGTCGCTGCCGCTGATTGCCGGCTTCTTCGGAAACGTGCACCCGGCATTCGATTCCTTCGCGCATTTCCGCATCCATCTCGCGGTGCTGATCGCAGCCTGCGCGGTTCTGCTCCTCGCACTTTCGCTGGTGAAGGAGGCTGTGGCCGCTCTCGCCTTCGCGCTGGCGGCGATCGCGACCACATCCGCCTCGATAAGCTGGCCGGGGCTTGGCCAGGTGCACGCGGCATTCGGCCAGAAGCAAGAAGGACAGGCGGTCTACCGCCTGCTGCAGATGAATGTGCGCTTCGACAATGCCGATCCGGCGCGGATATTGTCGCTGATCGGCCGCGTCCAGCCGGACGTGATCACGCTCAACGAAGTGTCGTCCATGTGGGTGGAAAAGCTGGAACTGCTCTTCGCCGCTTATCCCCACCGCATCCTTTGCCCATTCCCGGGGCGTCTCTGGGGAGCCGCGATCCTGTCGAAGCGGCCCTTCGCGGCCGGGAAAGAGCCGAGTTGCGACGGTCGCGGCTCGCTTGCCGTGGCCTCGATCGATTTCGGCGGGCGCGAGGTCGATGTCGCAGCGATGCATCTCGGCTGGCCTTGGCCGTTTGAACAGCCGGGAAACATAGCCGCCGTCTCGCCGCGGCTTGCGAAGCTTTCGGAGACGGCGCTGCTTGCCGGCGACATGAACGCAACGCCGTGGAGCGCGGCGGTCAAAAAGGTGGCGCAAGCCGGCGGACTGACGCTGGTTCCCTCGCCCGGAGCGACCTGGCTGTCGCGCCGGCTGCCCGACGGTTTCCGCTCGTTCGGGCTGCCGATCGACCAGGTTTTCTCGAAGGGCGACGTGCAGGTCAATTCGCTGCGGACGCTGGAAGATTCAGGTTCGGATCACCGGCCGGTGCTGGTCGAGTTCTCGATCAGGCCGAGCGGCCGCGAAATCCCGCCCGACCCGGTGACCGTGTCCGTCGATCAGCCGACGCGAAGCTAGAGCAAGCCGCCCGATTTCGGAATCGGGCATCTCGCTCTAGTTTTTTCTTCGCATCGTTTTTGCCGAAAACCGGCATCCACTTTTCGGCACGATGCTCTAAGGCGCTATCTGGTCAGCATATCCAGCAGCCGGTCCACATTGCCGCCTTCGGCGTGTTCCTTGTCGTCGAACCGCGCCTGTCTGGCCTCGTATTTGTCATAGCCCGCGTCTATCAGCCGCTCGATCTTCTTCTGCGACTTGATGCAATAGCGGTCGTTCCCGACAGCCCGCCACGACACGGACCTGTGGATCGCCGCGACCATCTGGCGGGCGATCTTGCCATGCATTTCCTCGTGCCGGCGCACGCCCGCAATGAACGTCTTCCAGCGCCGCGCGAGCCTTGGCGAAGCGGGTCCGGCAAGTGCGGGATAGCGGTAAACTATCGACAGCGTCGCGTCCGCCGAGTTCAGGCGGCATTTGCCGTCTGATTTAAGCCAGTCGATCTTCCAGTCCACCTCGTAGCGTGTCTGCGCCATGGCGCGCGCGCGCAGGCCGTGTCTCGGCCCTTTGCGGTCCATCGCGTCCAGCAATTCCTCGCCACTGTTCCCGGCAATGGCGTAAGTTTCCGTCCTGACGACGGTCTTCACGTCCGCCAGCCCCGGGCTCGCGGCCAGGCAGGCCACCAATGCAATGCAGATCCCCCGCATGCGCTTGCTCCCACAAGAAGCAAATCACACCACAATGCCGGGGCTTTTTCAATGGTTTCGCCGCGCCGGGCGATCGCTGACATCACATATTCGGATAGACCGGGCCCTCGCCGCCCTGCGGCGGAACCCAGTTGATGTTCTGGTTGGGATCCTTGATGTCGCAGGTCTTGCAGTGCACGCAGTTCTGCGCGTTGATGACGAAGCGCGCATCCGCATGCCCGGGATCGCTCGCGATCGAATTGCCGTCCGCATCCATCCATTCATAAACGGCGGCCGGGCAGTAGCGTGACGAGGGCCCCGCGAAAACCTGATATTCCGAGCGCTTCTGCAGTTCCATGTCCTTGACCTGGAGGTGGACCGGCTGGTTCTCCTCGTGGTTGGTGTTGGACAGGAACACCGACGACAACCTGTCGAAGGTCAGCACGCCGTCGGGCTTCGGATAGTCGATCTTCTTGTGCTTCTCGACCGGTTCCAGCGTCGCGTAGTCCGGCTTGCCATGCTTCATCGTGCCGAACAGCGAGAGGCCGAACAGCGTATTGGTCCACATGTCGAAGCCGCCGAGCGCGACGCCGACGACAGTGCCGAAGCGCGACCAGAGCGGCTTGACGTTGCGGACCTTCTTCAGGTCCTTGCCGATATCGGTGTCGCGCCAGGCGTTTTCATAAGCTTCCAGCTCGTCATTCGCCCGACCGGCGGCCATCGCAGCCGCGGCGTGTTCGGCCGCGAGCATGCCCGACAGGACCGCATTATGCGAACCCTTGATGCGCGGGACGTTGACCATGCCGGCCGAGCAGCCGATCAGCGCGCCGCCGGGGAAGGACAGCTTCGGCACCGACTGCCAGCCGCCTTCAGTGATGGCGCGCGCCCCGTAGGAGATGCGCTTGCCGCCCTCGAAGGTGCCGCGGATGGCCGGATGGGTCTTGAAGCGCTGGAACTCCTCGAAGGGGTTCAGATAAGGATTCTTGTAGTTCAGGTGCACGACGAAGCCGACCGCGACCTGGTTATCCTCGAGGTGGTAGAGGAACGATCCGCCGCCGGTCTTCAGGTCCAGCGGCCAGCCGAACGTGTGCTGGACCAGACCCGGTCTGTGGTTCTCCGGCTTGACCTGCCAGAGCTCCTTGAGGCCGATGCCGTATTTTCCGGGCTGGCGGCCTTCGTCAAGCCGGTACTTCGCGATCAGTTCCTTGGCGAGCGAGCCGCGCGCGCCCTCGCCGATCAGCACATATTTGCCGAGCAGCGCCATGCCGGGGGCGAAGCCCGGTCCGTGCGTGCCGTCGCGCTCGACGCCCATGTCGCCGGTGATGACGCCGGTGACGGCGCCGGCATCGTTGTAGACCAGGCTTGCGGCGGCGAAGCCGGGATATATCTCCACGCCCAGCGCCTCGGCATGTCCGGCGAGCCAGCGGCAGACATTGCCGAGCGAGACGATGTAGTTGCCGTGATTGTTCATCAGCGGCGGCATGGCGAAATTGGGCAGGCGGAGCGACCCGTTCTTGCCGAGCACGAGGAACTGGTCGTCGGTGACCGGCGTCTTGAACGGGTGGCCTTCCTCGTCGCGCCAGCCGGGTAGCAGGCGGTTGATGCCGATCGGATCTACCACCGCGCCGGAAAGAATATGAGCGCCGACCTCGGCGCCCTTTTCCAGCACCACGACCGAAAGCTCGGGATTGATCTGCTTCAGGCGGATCGCCGCAGCGAGGCCGGCCGGCCCTGCGCCGACGACGACCACGTCGAATTCCATGCTCTCGCGTTCGATCTCGCTCATCAATCCCTCCGGGCTGGCTGCTTCCCGAATCGCGCGCCTGCTTTCCAGGCTTGCCGCCACCCAGGCATCTTGCTGGCAATGGCGCTCAATAGCCTATCCGCAAGCGACGCGAAACGGGCGCACTTGTCATAGTTTACGCCGCGCGCAACGCCACAGCCAGCCATATCTAACGTGCACGTAAACGTCAATTTGGCGGCTGCTGCATTGGCCAATTCAACCGAATTGATGTGTTCGCCGGCTGAATTTTCCTTCATACTTGCTGCATGCGGTGCGCAAGGGTCTTCCGATGCATTCTGCAATGCCTGCGTCCCGGACGCGGCAGCGTATCGCATTTGCTCGCAAGCATCGTCGCTGTGTTTTGCCTGCTTGTCTCAGTCCAGGCCCAGGCCCAAATGGTCGGAGACGATGGGCTCTGGCTTGCCGGCGCCTATTCGTTTTCCGACGAACTCGGCGGTTTTCACATTACCGGCGTCAGGGGTATGGGAACGAAGGCAGATCCGATCGTCGTCTCCCAGGAATTGCTTTCGGCGACGCCGGTAACGCTGGTCATCCGGACGACGCGTCCGATCCGGCCGTTCGAGTCGCCGATCTACTACGCCAACGGCATCCTGCACCTGCGCATCGAAGTGCTGAACGGCAGCGAACAGGGCTGGGTGGAATTCGAATTCGAACTCCAGGAACTGCTCGGGCAGGCAAGCGTGTTCGGAGACGGCCTGTCCTTCGACCAAAGAACCACCGACAAGTCCAACATTTCCTCGGACAGCTTCATCGAGTTCAGCCGCGATTTCGAACCATACGACAAGCTGCTGTTCCGCAACGGCAAGATCGACCCGCGCCGGACGGCCGTGTTCGGCTTCCTCATCACCGACTTCACGCCCAAGCGGCAATTTTATCTGGTGCAGGATCCACGCATCCCGTCCTCGTGACTTGCATTCGCATGGCCTGCGGAGGAATGTGCGCCATGACCTCGGCCGCCCGAAACCAACCCCCTGACCTGCGTGACCTGCTCGCCTTCTACGCCGAAGCCGGCGCATACGAAGCGCTGGTCGAAGAGCCGGTGAACAGGCTTGCGCCAATCTCCCCCCATGACGGGGAGAAGCCTGCGAAGCAGCCAGAGGGGGTTGGTCAAGGAAGTCCCGGGCGCAAAGAAACCTCGAACTCTGCCGCAGCAATCCCATCCGGCGGCTTCGCCGCCACCCTCCCCACAAGAGCGGAGATCGGCCAACCCAAAGCCGCCGTGCCTGACGGCGCGCAGGCGGCGCTGGCGCGCGAACTCGCCGCGAAGTCGGCCACGCTTGACGAGTTGCGCGAGCATCTGAACCGGTTCGAAGGCTGCAATCTCAAATTCACCGCCAAGAGCACCGTCTTCGCCGATGGCAATCCGGACGCGGCAGTCATGCTGGTTGGCGAGGCGCCGGGGCGCGACGAGGATGTCGAGGGGCTTCCCTTCGTCGGCCGCTCCGGCCAATTGCTCGACCGGATACTTGCGGCGATCGGCCTAGATCGAACCTCCGTCTACATCGCCAACGTCATCCCTTGGCGGCCGCCGGGCAACCGCACGCCGACGCCGCACGAAACGGAAATCTGCCGCCCGTTCATAGAGCGGCAAATCGAACTCGCCGGTCCCAAACTGCTGATCACGCTCGGCGGGCCGTCGGCAAAGCTTCTGCTCAATACGGCCGACGGCATCCTGCGGCTGCGCGGCAATTGGCGCTCGCATGTGCCGGCTTCCGGCATCGCTATCCCGACCATGCCCACTCTTCACCCGGCCTATCTGTTGAGAAATCCCGCCCACAAGAAACTTGCGTGGCGGGACTTCCTCGAAGTGAAGGCGCGGCTGAAGGAGTTAGGCTGAGGCCGCCGCACTCGTCGCCCGGCGCATGCCGACGAACTGAAGCTCGGCCAGCACCGCCACGGCCAATGCCTGCGCGGCCACGAAGGCGATGCCGAGCATGTTCGGCGAGACGAGCCCGCTGAACAGCAGGCCGAAGCTTGCTGCCACCCAGAGCGCATTTATGCCGATGATGTCGATCAGGATCAGGCGCGGCGCGGATTGCCGGCGCAGCGTGACGAGAAGCAGCGCCACGAACGGAACCAGCGTAACGCCTGCCCAGAACAATAGCCCCGACGGCAGGCCGAGGAACGGCGACAGATAGGGCGCGCCGACAATCATCAGGATGGCGGCCGCGCCGCTGACGGCTGCGTCGGCTGCGAAGATGTTGCGGAGGAAGGGGGTCATGGTGACGGTCATGGTGGAACTCCTGTTGGTCTTCGTGTCCGGCCGTCGCTGCGGCCATGAGTGGAGATTGCCGCGTTCGCCGCACCTTGGCGATTATGCGGGAGGTAATAGGAATGCATCGCACATCGGGCTAGTCTCGCCGCATGACGATGACAGCTTCCACCCTCACCCCCGCCTCCCCCGTCGGCGCCATGCTGCGCGAATGGCGGACCCGCCGCCGCATGAGCCAGCTCGATCTCGCTTCGGAAGCCGAAATTTCGCAGCGGCATCTGAGCTTTGTGGAAAGCGGCCGCGCCGCGCCCTCACGCGACATGGTGCTGCATCTCGCCGAGCAGTTGGACATCCCGCTTCGCCAGCGCAACCAACTGCTGCTCGCGGCGGGCTTTGCGCCGAATTTCAAGGAACGCCCTCTCGACGATCCCTCGCTCGCGCCGGCGATGGCGGCCGTCAACCTGGTGCTCAAGGGCCACGAGCCATATCCGGCCATCGCGGTCGACCGCCACTGGAACCTGATCGCCGGCAATGCCTCGATTGGACCGTTCCTGGAAGACATTGCGGAACAGTCGCTGCTCGCGCCGCCGGTTAACGTCCTGCGGCTCAGCCTCCATCCAGGCGGACTTGCGCCGCGCATCCTCAACCTCAACGAATGGAGGGCGCATCTCATCGAGCGGCTGAAGCGGCAGAACGACCTTGTCGCCGATCCGGTGCTGGCCGAACTTGAAAAGGAGCTTCTGTCCTATCCCGGAGCGCCGCGGACAGGCCGTCCGCCGCAGCCGGATCCGATGGCGATCGCGCACCCGCTGCGCATCAGGCAGGGCGGCGCGGTTCTGTCCTTCATCAGCACCATCACCGTGTTCGGCACGCCGCTCGACGTGACGCTTTCGGAACTGGCGATCGAATCCTTCTTTCCGGCGGACGAGGAGACCGGAGCGGCGCTGCGCAGCCTCGCCGGGAAGTAAATCGACCGCTCCTCACCCTTGCGGCGGGGTGACCTTTCGCGCCGCGCCGCGCTTCAGGCCAAGCTGGTGCTCGCGCCAGATGATGAAAAGCCCCGCAGCCACCACGATGGCGCCGCCGACCAGCATGTGGACGGTCGGAAGATCGCCGAAGGCGAAATAGCCGACTGCAATGGCAAGGATCATCGAGGTGTATTCGAACGGCGCGACCGTCGACACATCCGCGTGCCGGTAGGCTTCCGTCATCAGCAATTGCGCGATGCCGCCGCTGATCCCGGCTGAAACCAGCAATGCCGTCTGGACCACGGAAAGCCCCGCCCAGCCGAACGGCAAGGTCAAAAGCGAAATGACGCTCGCCGTCAGCGAAAACCACAGCACGATTGTGCCGGTCTTTTCCGTATGGACGAGGCTGCGCACCAAAAGCATGGCGCCGGCCGAAACGGCAGCGCCTGCCAGTGCGGCGATAACGCCGAGCATTTGCTGGTGCTCCATCACCGCGCCGGCGCGGAACAGCGTCAGCTGCGGCCAGGAGACGATGCAGACGCCTATCAGGCCGATCGCCACCGCGCTCCAGCGATAGGCGCGCACGATCTCGCCGAGGAAGATCGCGCCCATGACGACCACCAGCAGCGGCTGGGCGTAGTTCAGCGTGATTGCCTCGGGCAAAGGCAGGCGCGTCAGAGCAAAGAAGCTGAGCCCCATGGCGGTGACGCCAACGACGCCGCGCGCCACATGACTCATTGGCCGCGTGGTGCGGAACGCCGTCCACAAATCCCCGCGCCAGGCGAGAAAGACCAGGATCGGCAGCATCGCGAAGAACGAGCGGAAGAAGACGATCTGGCCAGCGGGAAGCTGGCCCGCCGCCTTGATCAGCGCCGACATCGCGACGAAGATCGCCACGGAGGCGACCTTGAACGCAATGCCGGTAAGCGGACTGCTCTGCCCTGTCGAACCGGGCGTCACTTCTCCGCAGCGCCCTGAATGGCCGACCAGATGCGGTGCGGCGTTGCCGGCATGTCGATATGACCGATGCCGTAGGCGCGATGAAGCGCGTCCGTCACCGCGTTGATCGCAGCGGGGGCGGCGCCGATCGTTCCGGCCTCGCCCGCGCCCTTGATGCCCATGGCGTTGGTTGTGGACGGCACGTTGCGCGTCTCGAAATGGAAGAACGGAAAATTGTCGGCGCGCGGCATCGCATAGTCCATGAAGCTCGCGGTCAGCAGTTGCCCGTCCTCGGAATAGACTGTGTCTTCGCTCAGCGCCTGGCCAATGCCCTGCACCACGCCGCCATGCACCTGGCCCGCCAGCAGGATCGGGTTCACCGTCGCGCCGAAATCGTCGACGACGGTGTAGCCGACGATCTCCGTCTGCCCGGTGTCAGGGTCAATCTCGACTTCGCAGATATGCGTGCCGTTCGGATAGGTCGCCTCGTCCTGCACGAACTCACCGAACCCCGTCAGGTCCTCGGGCTGCTTGGCAGCCTTGGCCACGTCCGCGAAGCTGATCGCGCTGTCGGTTCCGACGATGCGGGCCGATCCGTCGACCAGTTCGATGTCGGCCGCCGAAGCCTCGAGTTCATCGGCGGCGATCCTGCGGATCTTCTCCGCAAGGTCCTCGCCGGCCCGCGCCGCCGAGACGCCGCCCAGCGGGATCGAGCGCGAGCCGCCGGTGCCTCCGCCGGTTGCGAGCCGGTCGGTGTCGCCCTGGTGCATCTTCACCTTCGAAATGTCGATGTTGAGCTTTTCGGCGACGAATTGCGCGTAGGCGGTGGCGTGGCCCTGCCCGTTGGTCTGGGTGCCGATCAGCAGAGTCACCGTGCCGTCGCCATTCAGTTCGAGATGCGCCGGCTCCGAGCCCGCGAACGCGCATGCCTCGATATAGGTCGCCATGCCGATGCCGCGGATTTTTCCGGCGGCCTTCGACGCCGCGTGCCGCTGGTCAAACCTTTGCCAGCCGGCACGCTCCATGGCCTGCTGCATATGGCCCTCGAACTCGCCGACGTCGTAGAGCCTGTCGGTCTGGGTTCGGTACGGGAACTGCTCGGGCCGAATGAAGTTGCGGCGGCGGATCTCATCGGGGCCGATGCCGAGGTCGCGCGCACAGGCATCCACCAGCTTTTCCAGCAGGAACGCCGCCTCGGGCCGCCCCGCGCCGCGATAGGCGTCGACCGGGCAGGTGTTGGTATAGACGCCAGCAATCGACACATCCAGCGCGTGGATGTCGTAGACGCCGGTCGACATGGTCGCGCCGACATAGGGGATGAACGGGCCGTATTGGGAAACATAGGCGCCGATATTGGCGACGAGATCGACGCGCAGCGCCAAGAAGCGGCCATCGCCGTCCATAGCCATTTCGGCGGTCACGACATTGTCACGCCCCTGGGCATCTGTCAGGAAATGCTCGGTCCGGTCGCCGGCCCATTTGACCGGGCGGCCGAGCCGCTTGGCAGCTTCCAGCACCAGCGGATATTCGCGATAGACGAAGGTCTTGGGACCGAACCCACCGCCGACATCGGGCGTGATGACGCGCAGCTTTTCCGGCGCGATCTTCAGCACCTGCTTGGCAATGATGGTTTGCATCGAATGCACGCCCTGCGAGCCGGTGGTCAGCACGAAGCGATCTTCGTCCGCTTTCCACTCGCCGATCGCCGAGCGCGCCTCCATGTAGTTGCAGACGAGCCGGTTGTTGACGAATTCGATGCGGGTGACGCTCGCCGCGCGGGCAAAGGCCGCCTCCGCCTTGGCGCGGTCGCCGAAATGATAGGTGAAGGCGCGATTTGAGCCGAGTTCCGGCCACACCAGCGGCGTCTCGGGGTCGAGTGCGGCCGCCGTCCCGCTTGCCGCTTCCTCGCCCTCATAGTCGATCTCGATGAGTTCGGCGGCGTCCTGGGCGAGCGCGCGGCTGTCGGCGACCACGAAGGCGACGGCATCGCCGACATAACTCACCCGTTCCCGGCAGAGGATGGGAATGTCGCGCGTGGGCGCCCTGCTGCCGTCCGGCTGCTTCTGCATCGCGCCGGAACGCAAAGCGCCGAGATGCGCGATATCCTGCCCCGTCAGAACCAGATGCACGCCCGGCGCCGCCTTCGCCGCTTCGATCGAGCCGATACTGAACGATCCCTTGGCGACGGGCGAGCGCAGCACGTAGCCGTGCAGGACGCCTGCAGGCGCGATATCGTCGGTATAGCGGCCCTGGCCGGTGATGAATGCCTGATCTTCCAGACGTAGGACGGAAGCGCCCATCCCGAATTTCGGCGTGACGACGGTCATGAAGGCCCCATAAGGATGGTTGGAAAATGCCAGCCTCAAATAGGCTCGATGGCAGTTTTGTCGAGTGGGTCTTTCGTGTAAAGAGCACCACCCTCATTTTATTGGACCAGCCGCCCAGCCCTCGAACTGCCGGAATTCGACAGGAAAGTACCGAAATGCGCACAGACACCGGCCAGGTTTTCCGGCTCAAAGACTACCGTCCCAGCGATTACCTCATCCCGCAGACCAATCTGACGTTCAGGCTTTCGCCGGACCGGACGGTCGTCGTCGCGGAGCTAACGGTCGAGCGCCGGGCCGGTGTCGACAAGGGCGCGGCGCTTGTTCTCGATGGCGACGGTCTCGTGCTTACCGGCATCGCGATCGACGGACGTCCGCTGGCGGCTTCCGACTACGGCGCGACGCCGGACAGGCTGATAATACCGGTCCCGCCATCGGAGCCGCGGTTCAAGCTCACGCTCGAGACCGAGATTGCGCCGTCGAAAAACCAGGCGCTGATGGGCCTCTACCGCTCCAACCGCGTCTATTGCACGCAGTGCGAGGCGGAAGGCTTCCGCCGCATCACCTATTTCCTCGACCGCCCGGACATCCTCTCGGTCTATACAGTCCGCATCGAGGCGCATCGCGAGGAAGCGCCGTTGCTCCTCTCCAACGGCAACCTCGCCGAAAGCGGCGATCTCGGCGACGGCCGGCATTACGCCGTCTGGCGCGATCCCTTCCCGAAGCCGTCCTATCTGTTTGCTCTGGTGGCCGGCGATCTCGGCATCGTGCGCGATACGTTCGTCACCGCTTCGGGTCGCAATGTGGAACTCGGCATCTATGTCGAGCACGGCAAGGAGCGGCTCGCAGCCTACGCCATGGACGCGCTGAAGCGGTCGATGCGCTGGGACGAGGAGGTGTTCGGGCTGGAATACGACCTCGACGTCTTCAACATCGTCGCGGTGTCGGATTTCAACATGGGGGCCATGGAAAACAAGGGCCTCAACGTCTTCAACGACAAATATGTCCTGGCTGACGAAGAGACCGCCACCGACGCCGATTTCGCCAATATCGAGGCGATCATCGCGCACGAGTATTTCCACAATTGGACAGGCAACAGAATCACTTGCCGCGACTGGTTCCAGCTTTGCCTGAAGGAAGGGCTGACCGTTTACCGCGACCATGAATTCTCGGCCGACCAGCGTTCGCGCGCCGTCAAGCGCATCGCCGAGGTGCGGACGCTCCGGGCGCATCAGTTTCCCGAGGACCAGGGGCCGCTCGCGCATCCGGTGCGCCCGCGCCGCTACCGCGAGATCAACAATTTCTACACAGCCACCGTCTACGAAAAAGGCTCCGAGGTCGTGCGCATGATCCGCACCATCCTCGGGGCAAAGCTGTTCCGCAAGGGCATGGACCTCTACTTCGAGCGCCACGACGGCGAGGCCGCTACGATCGAGGACTTCCTGAAGGTGTTCGAAGACGTGTCGGGCCGCGACCTCTCGCAGTTCGCGCTCTGGTACCACCAGGCCGGCACGCCCAACCTCGCCGTCACCACATCGCACAATCCGGCATCGGCAGAATTCACGCTGGAGATCGAGCAGTCTGTGCCGCCGACGCCATCGGAAAGCCGCAAGCGCCTGATGCACATTCCGCTGGCCTTCGGCCTCGTCGGGCCGGACGGCAAGGACCTGGCCTATGGAAGCGCGGAAGGCGCGAGCGTCGAGAACGGTGTCGTCCACATCCGCAAGCGGCGTCATGTCGTCAAGTTTTCCGGCGTCTCCGAGCGTCCCGCGGTTTCGCTCAACCGTGGCTTTTCCGCGCCGATCACGCTGTCAGTCGAGCAGCGGGCGGAGGACCAGTTCTTCCTCGCCCGGCACGACAGCGACGCGTTCTCGCGCTGGCAGGCATTCAATACCTTGCTCAGCGAGGCCCTGATCGCAGCATTCCGCAGCAAGCTTGGCGGCAAGCGGCCTGAATTCTCGGAAGGGCTGGCCGAACTCGCCGGAACGATTGCCGGCGACGAGGCGCTGGAGCATGCCTTTCGCGCGCTCGCACTGACCCTGCCGGGCGAAGCCGACATTGCGCGCGAGATCAGCGCCAACATCGATCCCGACGCGATCTATGCCGGACGCGAAGCCCTGACGGCCACGATCGCCAAAGCCAATCGCGGCCAGTTTTCGGCGCTCTATGGTCAGTTGGACGGCACGGGTCCGTTCAGCCCTGACGCGGCAAGTGCGGGGCGGCGGGCGCTGCGGAACGCGCTGCTGGATTATCTGTCGGCGCTCGAAGGCGGCGCGGCCTTGGCTGCTGCCCGCTTCTCCGGCGCAACCAACATGACCGATCGCGCGGCGGCGCTCACCGCGCTCGCGCATCGCCATGCCGGCTCGGACGAAGCCCGCGACGCGCTTGCCGCCTTCGAACGGAAATACCGGGCCGATCCGCTGGTCATGGACAAATGGTTCCATATCCAGGCTGCGACGCCGGGACATGGCACGGTCGATGCAGTCAGGGCGCTGATGAAGCATCCCGGTTTCTCGATGACAAATCCCAACCGGGTGCGCTCGCTGGTCGGCACCTTCGTCAGCGCCAACCAGACCGGCTTCCATCGCCCCGACGGTGCGGGATACCAGTTGTTCGTCGAGACCGTGCTGGCGGTCGAGAAGCGCAATCCGCAGGTGGCGGCGCGGCTTGCTACCGCACTCAGGTCGTGGCGCTCGCTCGAACCGGGTCGCCAAGCCAAGGCCCGCGAGGCGCTGCTGTCGATCTCCTCAACGCCCAATCTCTCGGCAGATCTGCGCGATATCATCGAGCGGACGCTGGCCTGACCGCCCTCTTAGGCGATCAGGCGCAATTCTTTTGCCCACACCACTGGACAAGCCGAATCACCTCTGATTCTTTAGGGCAGATTCGGATATGCGGCGTTGCCGGATCGTCAATGAAAAAAGATTTCGGGGAGCCAATCCATGGCGAAGACGGACGCGTGGGGCGCGCCCTGCGGCACTGATTTTGTCCGGCGCAAGGGTAACACCCTCGCCGGCAATGCGCGCATCATCGCCGAACCTGCCTACAGGCGGCTTCTCGCCGCGGAGCCTCTGTTGCGTCGGTCCATTCCCGCCCTGATCGTCATCTTCCTGCTCGTCGTGGCGGCCGCGCGTTTTCTTTCGCTGATAGCTTGGCAGGACGAGGTCGAGCGCAACGCCAAGGCCATCCTAAGCCTCGCAGCCGGCGAACTCGTCAACTCGATGATGGTGTCGGCGGCGGGCGGCGAACTCGACGACACAGCAAGCCGCGATCTGCTGGAACGCACCGTACAGCACGGCGCGATGGGCAGCCGGCACGTGCTCGCGCTGACCGACGAGGCGTTCAGGATCGTCGCCGTCACACCTGAATCGACCGGCTGGCAAGGCAAGATGCTGGACGCCATCATGACCGGCGGCCAGCCGCTCTTCATGTTCGGCGAGCGCGCCGGGATCATGGAAGTGCGCATCGACGGCCGCGACTGGTACGCCGCAGTCAACCTGACGGAAGACCGCAAGGGCGCCGCCGCGGCGATGATCCCGCGTGACGCGGTGTTTGCCGAATGGCGCAAGACGGTGTCGCTGAACGTCACGCTGTTCGTGCTGACCGCCGGCGTTCTGATCATCATCCTCTACGCCTATTTCACGCAGGCAGCCCGCGCCCAGGCCGCCGACCGCATCTATCTCGAAGCGCATCAGCGCATCGATCTGGCGCTGGTGCGCGGCCGCTGCGGCCTGTGGGACTGGGACATGGTGCGCGGCAAGATGTACTGGTCGCGTTCCATGTACGACATGCTCGGCTACAAGCCCTGCGACACCATGCTGTCCTTCGGCGAGGTCGACGACATCATCCATGAAGACGACGGCGACCTGTTCGAACTTGCTAACCGCATCGTGGCGCGCGAGATCGACCATATCGACCAGGTGTTCCGCATGCGCCATGCCGACGGCCGCTGGGTCTGGGTGCGGGCGCGGGCGCAGGTGATCGATCCCGAAGCGCCCGAAATCCAGCTGATCGGCATCGCCGTCGATGTCACCGAGCAGCGGCACCTGGCGCTGCGTTCGGAAGCCGCCGATATGAGGCTGAGAACCGCGATCGAGAACATCAACGAATCCTTCGTCCTGTGGGATTCGAAGCAGCGGCTCGTGATGTGCAACAGCAAATACCAGCAGGATAACGGCCTATTAGACCGCGACGTCGTGCCGGGGATTTCGCGCCAGGCGCTGGAAGAACGGATGATCGCCTTTGCATCGGAGCGGCGGCTGGCCAACGCCAACGGCCCGGGTGGCGGCGCGACCTATGAGCGACAACTGGCCGACGGACGCTGGCTTCAGGTCAACGAGTTGAAAACGCGCGACGGCGGCACCGTCTCGGTCGGCTCCGACATCACGCTCATCAAGCAGCATCAGGAAAAGCTGGTCGATAGCGAGCGGCGGTTGATGGCCACTATCCACGATCTCAGCCTGGCGCGGCGCGCCGAGGAAGAGCGGGCGCGCGAACTGGTCGAGCTCAACCGCAAATACATGCGCGAAACCGAGCGCGCCGAAGCCGCGAACCGCGCCAAGTCCGAATTCCTGGCCAACATGTCGCATGAGCTGCGCACGCCGCTCAACGCCATCATCGGCTTTTCGGA
>DASZDZ010000071.1:0-12507 GCA_035941355.1 Pseudaminobacter sp. | reverse complement strand
AAGCTCGCGGTTCTCGCGTTCCAAAGCCTTCAGCTTCGTCGCCACATCCGTAGGCACACCGGCACGCACGCCGCTGTCGCGCTCGGCCTTCTTCACCCACTCATGCAGCGTCTGCGCCGTGCAGCCGATCTTGGCGGCGATCGACGAAACCGCCGCCCACCGCGAGGCATGCTCGCCTTCGTGATCCAGAACCAGCCGAACCGCGCGGGTTCGGACCTCGGGTGAGAACTTGTTGGTCGTCTTGCTTGTCATGGCTCCACCTTCTCAGGAGTTGGAGCCTCCGATCAACCCGGCGCGGTTCAGTTCGCGGATTACGTCAGCCTTTCGCAGGAGCAGCTCAGTGAACGGCTGAAGGAAGAGCGCGCACGCGCCTCAGCGCTGGACGATAAGACGTTCAAGCTAACGCTTTCTCTTTCTGTTGGCCTGACTGTGCTCGGGTCCGCCGCCGCCTTTCTCGTCAGGGCGCTGACCTCACCGTCAATCCAGACAATACTTACAATAGTTATCGGCGTGGCGCTCTTTTACGTCCTGTCGTCAGGATTCGTTGCGCTCGGCGCGGTACGGACATTACCCTCCTTCGGCTACGGCACCCAATTTCTGCTGCAACTGCAGGCGGGTGCGCCGAATGCAATTGCCGACGCCCTGGCTCGCCAAGAACTCATGAATAACATCCGCCACCTGAGAAATGAAACGGCCTATCAGGCACTGCGGAACGGCTTGATCTTGTTGTTTGCGGCTCTCCTGCTTTTCGCAACAATGCTGGCTTACGAGTATTGTTAATCCCGACATCATTGTAGTGGGAGTCCGTTCTGTGATATCCGCGCGGCACCACGATCGTATGGGTTCGCCAGAAGTGGTAGCTTGCGGGCGCTACTTCATTGATAGCTCGTGCGAGGCCATACAGAATTTGTGCGGATGATGCGCCGCCTCCTTCTGGTTGCTGGTTGCGCGCTCATCCGCTTTCAATGAACTGCGTAACCGTCGGGGATGTCGGATGGGCAGCTCCACTAGGTTTATAGGGTCAAATTGAAACTGCAAGATGAGCAACTGAAGGCAAGGCTCAACCGCTTGATGAGCGGCCATCTACGGGTCGACGATGTTGAGAAGCTTTATATCGGAAAGCGGTCCTCATCCTACGGTCGCGCGAGTTTTAGGGAACTCGCCGATTTCGCCGCGCATCCAGACCTGCGGAACCGCGGCCCGGTCACCGACCGTATTCGCGACATGCGCACGACGTTCAAACCTCTAATCGATCGGGCCCTGAATCCCGAAGGTCCAAGCTACGAAGAGATATTCGCTCGGGCGGAGTCGAACTTCCGCATGGCGACTGACGAGCAGGTCGCTAGGCTTTCGGCCGGGCGCAGGAGGGAGAACGCTGCGTCTATTCTGAAGTCGGGACTTGGAAAGTTAAGGAAAGGGGACGTAGGCTCTTTGACACACGTCGAAGAACTTCTAGTGCTCAATTTCGGCGATCGTCTTATCTGGAATCCCGCCTTGCGTGCACAGGAGGTCTTTGACGACTTCAAGCATGTAATGATCAAGAACGGCCTAATATCATCCGCCGACAGCAGCAAGTTAGACAGAGCCAGGGCATTGGTGATCCTTCATGCCATCACGGTCATGCATGGAACCGAGTTCGATCTCGGCGATGGCCTTGGCGGAGTACTCCAGGCCGGGTACGAGAACCAGTACGGATGCTTGGAAGTGACCGCCGGACTGCATCTCGCCGGATACCCTAAGCCCGTGTCTTTGAAGATGGGCATGTTTTTGGACGGATTTGGTGGCGAAAGACCATATCGGGGAAACGCTCAAGGATCGCCCCGGCCCGTGGGATTTCCCCATAGAGATCCGAGGCAACGAGCTACAGCCCATTGGTGAGTTGCCTACATCGCAGCCGATCGACGACAGTGTTGCCACTGTGGACGTCCTTTAGCCGGACTCAATCGCCTAGATCAGCCAGGTAGCGATCCATGATGATGTGCGTCAGCTGCTCGCCACGCTTGGCTAGCAGTTCAAGATTCTCCGCCGACATGGGCGCGAAATCGGTTGGATAATCCCTAACGCGGTCGCGCGGGACCAAGTCGCTGGGAGCCCACGGCAGCTTGGCGTCCTGCTGCCCGAGATAGATCATGCCGAAGGCGCCCAACTCTCCGGTTTCGGCATACTTGTGGAGCCGCTGATACACGGCGTCCTGGGCTTTCCGATGAACCGCGCTGAACGACCGAGCCACCCGCCCCGGCCACCAGTAGTGCCGGTCGTCTCCTCCGTCGAACTGCCCACCGCCGGCGTTGAGGCTGATGATGTGCGTGACAGGGTGACTGAAGATAGCGTCATGCGCCCTGCCTGGCTCCAGGACCGCGACGCCTAAATTGTCGAAGACACCACCGTCCGTCAACGACACGGTATCGCGATACTTCTGGCCTTTCTTGTCGAAATCGAAAGTTTCGACCAGAGGAGGCAGGAGGATGGGAAACGCAGCGGACGCAGCTACGGCCTTCGCGACGGTCGGAGGGGTGCCTGTGACGTCGCCATATCGCCATCCGCCCGATTTCTGCGACCCGAACCGAAATGCGGTCCCGGTCTTGAGGTCGCAGGCGTTCACGATCGTGGTCAGACCGGCGCGCTCGACCTGATCGACCGTCCTCGCTCCGAAGAGGTGCCGCACCAATGCCGCTTCGAAGGCGGTTGTGAGACTACCCCATATCGGCAATCGCCTCGATAGACCGGCGAGGATAACTTCGAGGCCCCGACTGGGAATCCCTGCCCATCGTCGCGCCCTAGATAGCACGAAGGAGATCGCTCCGAGCGCCACCGAGAGTGTGCCGGTCACCAAGAGCGTGATTAGGATCTTCGGTCCCTCCCAGCTCGAGAAAATCTCGCGCGCAATGTCCCATTGCAGACCCCGACGGAGGACCGATACAACATGCCGGTCGAAATCTTTGAAGTCCTCGCCACGATAGGCCCAGCAGGCGCCGATGACGCTGCCGCCGGACACCGTGGAAAGCACCCGTACTTTTTCCAGGATACGTCGATCGTACAAGGCTCTCAGGCATCCGAGATGGAAAGCCATCGCACGCGCGCCGCCTCCTGAGAGAGCCAGTCCGATGAAGGGCGTACGGTCAGGCTTCGGCATAATCCGACCGCTCGAACACGCCTGAGGATAGGATGGGGCGCTTGGAAGTGCCTCCGACGATCAGCATCAGGAATCGGCGCCCCCGGAACGAGGTTTTATCCTGGAGTAGCTGACGCATCGCCCGCAGGTCCGTTGGACTCGGAACGGGAAGCGCCTGCGGATGGGTATGCCACATTCCTACAAAGGTGATGGAGCCCGAAGCGCGCTTCAGCTTCTCTTCGTGCATCTCCATCACCCCGGACGTTCCGCAGACGAATCCTTCGGGCGACGCCATGCTGTCAGGGGGTGGCCCACTAACCTCGTCGATCCATACCACCTTAAGAAATTCGTCCACCTGGCCGAACAGAACACCCCCCGTTTCGGTCCGGTCACCGTACATCCTTTCGGATCGCCTCACCCACGCCAGCATGGACTTCAACGCTTCTGGAGTGAGGCGGACCTCGTAACCATGTCGACTGTCCGTGAGCACACTATAGGGCTGCCAGATGAACTCGACTTCTCGCGCCGGGCCGGTGGCGATACCCCCACCTGACAGATCCATCGCGAATGCTCGGGACGCAGTGTCGGGCTCGGACAACCACGTTGAGGCCACATTGGACATCCTAGCGGCGAGGCTGAGTACGTCCGGATAGGAACCGCGAAACGTCGGACTCGAGCAACCCGGTTCAGGTTGGAACAGCTTCCGCCGATCCGGCGTAGTGGGCCAGAATTCCTCGAGGAATTGCCGCCCCTTGGTCGAATCGGCGAATGCCAGTTTGATGCGACGATCAAGGTCGAGTGACATGCCGGCTGATTTCTCGGTCGTCAGCGTCATCATGCCGAAGTCCGCGTTATGCCCCAATGCCATGGAGATGATCGGCGGATGCTTCTTAGGATGCGTGCGGAAATGGGCCTCGAAAGCGGCCGACACCGACAATGAGGCCGTGGCGTCGATAATGACGTCGGCTGCCAGCATCTCCGCCAGTTTCGCCTCGTTCTTGAACAGAGACAGGATGTTGCTGATCTCTGTGGTCACGCCTACATCGGGGTTGGCACCCGCGATAGAAACCTTTAGCGAGCTGGCCTTTGTATAACCTACGCGATCGCGGCGAAAGCCTTGTCTCACCAGAATACCCGGCGTTACGACGCCGTTATCGAACAACTGCAACTGGCCGACGCCTGCCCGCGCCAGCATCAATGCCACCGCGCTGCCGATCGCGCCGCAGCCGAGAATGGCGACGTGCTTGCCGCGCCAACAGTTGGCCGGCGACGTTGAATCGCGCCGCTCCACGATCTCGGGGCGATCCTCGAGCACCCGACACCATTCGACCTTGGCATCCAGAGCCCATGCGTAGAATTCTTCCACGTCGATGGGATTGTCGGCAGTCGCATTCACCGCCGCTTCCCTCAGCTTGTCGGTGCGATCCGCGTCGATCCGCCAGCAGGCCAGATGCTGAAGACGCTGTTGCCCGGCAATGCCTCGCATCGCGGCACCCAATACGAAGATGGCCCGCTTGCCGGGAGGGGTGCGGAGAACCCCGATCGTCATGATCAGGCGCATCATCTCGAGCGGAACGCCACGTTCGATCAGCACCTTGAGCAGATCCAGCATAGTCGCCGGGTACTCATGGGGCATCGCTGTCGGGAGAAGAATCGCGCTTGCGAGTCGGGTATCGGGCACTTCCTCGGACCGCTCGATCCAGCGTCCAAACTCGGCCACGAAGTTGTTTTCGCTCGTGATCTCGACGTAGCCGCTCCAGTAGGGCAAAGGCGGCGCAGGGGCGTTCTCGCGGGGAACGACGCAGAAATATCCGATCGTATACGCGACTGGTGGATGCAGAGGCATCCCGATGGGATCAAGCTCCGCCGCCGCGGCAGCCTTCAGCCAGTCGTGCAGGCGTCGCATGAACCCGAACATGCCTCTGCCTGGCAGCCACTCGACTTCCGGGGCTTGATGCAGGCAGATGTAGTCGCCCCATTGGATATGGGCAAATCCTGCGTACCGCTTGTGCGTGAAATAGGCTCGTGGAACGGACAAAGGGAAAATCCACGGGATTTCCAATCGGACCTTCTCGCGCAGCTTGAGCGGCACGCCGCCCTCCTTGCGCTTGAAGCCGCGACAGTCGACCGAGACGACAACGACAATATCGTTCCCCTCCTCGGCCGGATCACCGGTCTCAAATAGCTCAAAAGTGCCTGCAGAAGCCTCGGCGAGCTCCTCGAGCTGGCCGAGGGCCCAATCCTGGCCTTCGGACCTCATTAAGCGCCGAAACCTACCTTGGTTGCCGGCGGAGCATCGATGCCCTCCGCCGCGGCGATCGCGGCCGCCAGAGTGTTCTCTGCGCTCTCCGACATCTGATAGTCGTCACCGGTCAGGACCATGCCCGAGAGCGAAGCTGTGAAAATGATCGGACGAACGTGCTCGGGCGTGCTGAACTCGCCGGTGCAAACGAAGTCGTCGTTCACGATCTCCTCGTATCGGTTCCGGGCGATCCGGTGGGGCGGGTTGTCGCCCGAGCTATTCGAATGTGGGAACTCGTTCGAACTGGAGACGATGTAACCGGGCGACAGCTGGCCCGCGGCGAATTCGTCCATCACGTCCTGCTGCAGCACGTCATTCTCGTACATCACCTTCTTCGAGCAATGGTGGGGCGCGAGCAGCACGTTCCAGGTCAGCTTGTCGTCGTTGCCATGAGCGTGGGTCTCATCGAAGATCTGCATGACCGACGGATAGGACAGGTCGCCCAGGAACATGCCCCGAATGGGGTTTCCTGGGCCGATCACCACCTGCATGGCAAGGCTCGTCTCATTGCGTTCGTCGGCGAGGCTTTCCTTAAAGGGAGCATGGATAAAGGCCTGAAACCGGTCGCCGACGTACCCACCATCCAGCGTGTCAATCGTTTTGCCGGGCCGGGTATAGAATTGGTCCTTGGGGAACCCGAAATACCGCTCGCCAGGTTCGAATAGCTCGCTGGCATAGCCGATTATGCGCACCCGGTCCCCGGCACCCGGATCCCCGCCCGCCTCGATGCTCCGTTCCGCCCTTCTGTGCACCTCCGCCCGGAATGCCTGCGCATCATCCGAAAGCTCACATTCATCCTCGTACTCACGGAAGATGCGCGGCGTGTGCCAGATTTCGCCGATCACCACCCGTTCGAGGAGATTCGCAAAACCGCGGCAATGGTCGAGGTCTGGATGGGTGAGGACGAAGCACGACAAATAAGCCTTGCCGTCCCGCTGCGGCAGCTTGGCAACGAGCTCGTCGACGATCGGAATGTGCTCGTTCCCCTCCTCGTCGGCCATGAGCTTGTCATTGATGTCGATCTGGATGACCTCGTCATCGCTCACGACGATGGTGGTGGAATCCCCGCAACCCACAGGCCAGAAGATGAAGGAGGGACCGGTTACGTCCGCGAACATGAACTGCCTCAATAGCTAAAAATATCCCGCGGCAACTAACCGCAGATCAACCCACAGTTGGGGTGCAGAATCGGCCCATTCAAGAGCCTTGGCAGCAGTGGAGAGAATTACTGCGCAATGTTCAAGATCCACATGTCAGATCCAGCATGAAGGACTGCTTTCGGGATGCGAACTCCGCCCATAAAGGTCGGATTGGGTCAGAATGTCCCTCCTAACAGCTCTCTACTGCCGTCATCACGAAACTCCGGGTCCCCCTCTCTGCCGCCCGATGGTCCAGGAAATCCCCTCCCCGCGCATAACGCCGGTCACGTGCTTGCCGATATGCCGCTCGAGCACCGGCCGCCATGGAACAAGGGTAAACTCGCGCGATTTCTCGATGACGGCGAATTTGCCACTGGAGAGCTCAACTGAGCGGCGGAGCGTGCCCTCTACCCGGTCTCCGGGTCGCGCTTCGGCATAGGACAGACCGAGTTCTTCCGAGAGCTGACCGGCAACACGGATCAGCTCGCGCTGGCGCAGAACCGCCAGCATATCGGCGCGGTAGACGATCCGATCCTGGTCTTCACGCGCGAGCCCTTGTGCGATCAGCCATTGCCACCGGCGGGCCCGTGCTTGTCGCACCTCGCGGCCGAAGCCCGAATCCCGCAAGGGCTCTGGTCCATCGGAAACCAGCTCGCGGTCGATCCAGGTGGCGCCGTCGAAACCGATCTGCTGCTCCAGCTTCAATGAAGAGAGCTTGTCGACTGTGACGGGCACAGCCCTGGCACGCTGACGCTCGTATTCCGCCACGCGGCTGAGATGATCCGGCGCGATGATCCAGGTACCGTCCGGCTCGCGCTCCACACCGCCGGTCGCGCGCCGGATCGCCTCCAGCCGACGGACATGGGTTTCGGCGAAGCCTTCGGTGGCGGACGGGTCATGCTTCAGATGGATGTCGATGTTGTAGCGCCCGTCATTGGCGGCAGCGATCTCCGCGACGGTGCGATCAACCTGCCTGGGTTCGGTGTTGGTTGGCGTGACGCGCACGATGCAGCCCTCGGGAATTGGCTCCGTCGCGTCGCCCCTGCCGATATCGATGTAGTGGGTTCTCCCATCCACGCCGTCGACGATGAGATAATGCCGGTCGTTGATCTCATCCGCGAGTCCGCGCGCGACGACGCGGCCGGCGACAGGCTGAGCCGGCTCGCCGGATCGATCGTGGATGACGCAGTCGGCGGCACTGCGGACGAGCCCCTTGCCGGTCAGCTCCCGATGCATGGTCTTGATGATGTCGCCGCGCTCGCCCATGCGGCGCAGCGTGGGCTCGAGATCATCGTTCAGTCGCCAACGGCCCGGACCGGTCTCCTCGGCGAGACCCATGCGGTCGAGCTTGCGAAGGCGTCCCTGGTGCAGCGTCTGGCGAAACGCGTCGCGACCGGCCGGTGCGACAAACCCATCGTCGTCACGCATGCGCAGCAGTTGCCGATCGATGCTGGTGAAGCGTTCCTGTTCCATTTCCTGGCGCAGGCGCTGCTCGATCTCGCGGTCGGTGCGGGGACCAAGATCGAGGCTGACCAGCTCGGCCGCCCGCTCGCGAATGGCGGACGAGATGTACTCGCGTGCGATGACGAGATTCTCGCCGCGGTCGTCCTTGCCGCGAACGATGATGTGGGTGTGCGGATGACCGGTGTTGAAATGATCGACGGCGACCCAGTCGAGCTTGGTGCCGAGGTCTTCTTCCATCTGCGCCATGAGGCGCCGGGTCAGCGGCTTGAGATCGTCGTACTGGATGCCGTCTTCCGGCGCGACGATGAAGCGGAACTGGTGGCGGTCGCCGTCGGCCCGATCGACAAATTCCCTGCCGTCCACGTGATCCTTCTCGGCGCCATAGAGCTGGCCAGATTCGCCCTCCCGGGTCACACCGTCGCGCTGGATGTAGCGCAGATGCGCCCGCGCCCCGTCCATGCCCTTGCCCGCCAGCCTGACGATGCGGGCCTTGACCATCACCCGGCGTTGCCGGAATGCGGCATAGCGGTCGCGTGATTTGAGTAGCGCGGCCGCCGCGCCGCCACGCCCCGTCCGGCTTCCGGTGAAGCGGCCGCCACGCGGGTGTTTGCCGCCGGCCCTGTTGATCGCCGCCACAAGCTGGTTGCCGTAGCGCTTGCCGGCCTTCGAGCCGCCCGACCGGATTTTGCCCAGCTTCGGCCTGAACTCGTCATCCTTCACGCCAGCCTCCGGATATCAGCAGCAAGATCAGTGGCTTGCGCGCCCTAGCCTCCGGCGCGCGCAAGCGGCCTCCGTGGAAAACGATGTGCAGACAGGAACTTAACCGCCCCAGGAGGCGGCGCCTTTATCTTGCCTTACGCGCCCGTCCCTCCCCCTGCCGCACTGTCCCACATCACCTGCGATCCGGCTTCTTCGGCCGATCGCGATTGCTCGCGAGCGGCACAAAGAGATCGCCATTCGTTTCACCGTCGCGAACGCCGTCCCGAAGGAAGAACAGCGACCGCCCGGATGGCGCGTTTCGCTCCCTCGAAGGGTCGGACTTGCCTTTGAGTTCGTTCATGTCGGCGGCCGAAATCCCTGCCGCTTCGAGCTGTTTCAGATAGGAAACCGTCTCCTGCGGAAGCGGTCTGCCCTTGTGCAAATGCTCTTCGTAGCGCTCGGGTCCTGCGTTGTAGGCGGCGAACAGGCCGGGGAATCCGAAGCGGTCATACATGGCGCGCAGATAGGCTGTTCCGGCCAAGATGTTGTCGCGCGGATCGTGCGGATCGGCCCCTAGGCCGTGCTCGACGCGCATCTCCCGCCAGGTGCCAGGCATGATTTGCATGAGGCCCATTGCGCCGGCGTGGGAGCTGATGGGACGGCCCTCGAGCATGGTCTCGCCGTTGCTCTCGGCGTCCCTGACGGCATAAATCCAGGCCTCGGGAACACGGAATCGCCTGCTTGCATGCGAGACGAACGCCTGCCATCGTGCAAGCTGCGGATCACGGGAAATTGCGACCGGTTCAGCGCCGGTCGAGGCGGAACAGGCGCAAGGCGCTATCGTGATCATGCCCAGCATCAGGAGCGTCACTCGGTCCATAGCGGCACGAGCCTCCCGATGACATTTGCGACCGGGACCGGCCCGAAATAGCGGCTGTCGAACGAGGCCGGAGCGTCGTCGCCGAGCAGGAAAACCTCGCCACGGCCAAGCTTTCGGCATTCGTTCCACCTTGGCAGTGGACGGTGTTGACGGTCAGTCTCGAGGCGGCGCGCGACGATCTCGCCGCCGATGATGATGCCGTCTTTGAAAGCGCAGACATGCTCGCCCGGCAGCGCGGCAAGGCGCTTCACCAGCGGCACATTGCGGGGCAGATAGCCGCGATTTTCGGCGAGATCGGCGACCGATTCCGGCGGGCGGACGAGCACCAGATCGCCGCGTGCGGGCGCTGTGAAACCAACCCGGTAGAGACCGACCGGCGCACTCGCCGAGGCGTTCCAGATGAGCCAGGGCGAGGGTTTGACGAAGGCGGTGAAACCGATCAGGCCCAGGCCGATCGCGGCAACGGCGATGGTTCGGCGCGCCCGAATTCGCCTCAATCGGCTGCCGATCAGATGGATGGAAGGCCGCCCGCTCATGACCGGCCCCCATCGCCGTCAGAGCCGGAACCGTTCTGACCATCCCCGGATCTGGAGTCCTGCGAGCGGCCTTTCGACCAGTCGTCGAGCTCGTCGATGTGGTAGCGGACATAGCGGCCGTGCTTGCGGTATTTCGGGCCGCCGCCGGTCAGCCGCATCTTTTCCAGGGTGCGCTGGGACAGGCCGATATAGAAGGCCGCCTGCGCGGTGTTGAGAAACGGACTGCCCTTCTTGGCGCGGGCCGCGCGCTCGTTTTCATCTTCCATGATGGTCCTCGTTCGCTTGCGCAGAAGCGACGGGGAGGATGGGCGAGCGAGATCGCTTCAGGGACGGGCGAAGAGTCCGGCGGGAGTTTTCGCCGCCCCTCGGGCGCGCGATGTTCGGCCCAAATCGCGAGGAAAGCCCCCGCGCCCATTGCGGCGCGGGGGCTCGAGCTGGCCGGTCAGTCGGCCGGGTTCCAGATGACGGCGTAGGTGTCGTCATCGTCCTGGCCGGCGGCGCGGCCGAGTTTGGCGTAGAGCTTGCGCGGGCCGAATTCCGGTGCGGCGATGGAAAGGCTCACATAGTCCTTGCCGGACATCTCGCCGGTGCGGATCCAGCCCGCGCCGACCTCGACGCCCTGGGTCAGCACCCGGAAGTCGGGATGGTTGTCGGCGGACTTGCTCTGATTGGGCACGATGTCGATGTCGGCGCGGACGCTAAGCGTCCTGAGCTGGCCCTTGTAGCCGCCGTTGTCCTGCTTGTTGACGTAACCGATCGCGGTCATTTCGAAGTCTCCTTTTTGCTGTCGCTGGGGACCATTCCCCTGCGATGGCGGACCGTAATGGGCGCGTCCGGACCGCCCGAACCGACAGGCCGCAGCGGCAGCGAAGGACCCGAGCGGACGGCTTTTTTGAAGCGAAGCGGCGCGAGGAAGCCGCCGCAGGCGGCGGGGAAAAAAGCTGGCGGCGAGGGTTTCGGGCGGGCCGGAACCGCCCATAGGTCGACAAGCCAGCGGCAGGGGAATGGCCCTCAAGACGCGTGGAGACAGGTCGCGTGATCGCGGTGTATGCAACAGGCAGACGGCGTGCGGGCGACGGGTTTGAGCACGCTCAGACGCCGTGCCGGATCGACGGTTTTGCCCATGCGCCTGGCGCATCAGCAGGCAATCCGGCGTGGTGATCGATCGCCGAGAGGAACGAGTTTGGCGGCCGGATTTGGTGCGCGATGCGGGATTAAGAGACGGTCGAACGTGCAGCCGGTGTGCCCCGGAAAGACTCAAGCGGCGGCAATCGACAAGCCGCCACCCGGCGTGACGGGCTCATTCGGAGGTAAACAGCGACCGGACCTTGGCCACTGTCGACGGTGTGGAAGCCGCCGCGATTGATGTAGCATTCGACCGGGAAATTCGTCCAGCGCGGCAGCCTGGTCTTGAGTGCTGGCGACCGTTCTCGCCCGACAGGAACTCGCGGAAGATCTTCTGCTGCGTCTTGGCCTTCTCGGCGGCCTTGTCGTTCGGCGCCCTGAACGAGGTCAAAACCTCGCGCCGTTTTCCCCTCCCGGGTCGAGCTTGAACGTCTCGTCGATGATGTTCTGGCGCGCGGCGAGCTCAACGCCGAGGCGCTTGGCATCGATGCATGACGCAATGTCATGCGGCGGTGTCGCACGGGTTCTCACGGTGTTGGCGCTTCGGGACCGTGCGGATGGGCCACGCTTTTCTGAGAGGCACGAAGTACAGGCAATGCGTGTCCAAAACCTGACAGAGGTAGAAGACATGTCGGCTTCGTTACAACCGGCCATCTGGGCACCGTGGAGGTTTTTCAAGGCAATCAGGCGCTTACTGTGCGCTGGGCGCGCTGGCACGGCTTTTGCGCTCATGAGGGTACTGCACGCACGGGGCGAGACGAGCAATGCTCTCTCCCCCGAACCCGTGTGCCGTCTTTGAGAGGGAAACAAGCTCGTGCAGAAAATCTCGCAACCTTTGGCAACAGCTTTGGAGAGCAACGTGGTCTTGCAGATGGAGTCCCCGGCCCCTTCGATTCAAGTGGAAACCTGGCTGCGTGGCGAGCCGCTCACCAGCTTCGAGCCCGGAAAAGTGTACATCGTCGAATTTTGGGCAACTTGGTGCCGGCCATGTGTGGACGCGATGCCCCATCTGATCCAGCTGCAGAAGAAATACAGGGAGAGCGGCGTTGAGATCATCGGAGTCGCGGCTTCTGAAGACGCTCCAACGGCCGATGAGGCCCGCAGCAAGCTGGACGCTTGGTTGACCGAAAAGTTCTCGAATCTGAACTTTCGGATGGCGTTCGACTCCACAGGCGAAATGATCAAGCTTTGGATGGAGCCCAGCTTTTCCCTCGGGATTCCGCGCTCGTTCGTGGTCGACCGAGACGGCC
>DASZDZ010000070.1:0-84770 GCA_035941355.1 Pseudaminobacter sp. | reverse complement strand
CCCTTGAGGGGGAGATGGCTGGCAGGCCAGAGGGGGGTGCTTTGATTGCCGTCTCCACATCCGCCCTCACCACGCGTCCATACGGACCGGAGCCTGTCACCGATGCAATATCGATTCCAGCCTCCTTCGCCAGGCGGCGGGCGAGTGGCGTGGCGCGAGCTTTACCCTCCCCTTTATAGGGAGGGTTGGCGCGCAGCGGGGTGGGGGTGCCTTCTACAAGTGCGGAGCCATTACCCTCCCCCACGCCTTCGGCGGGACCTCCCCACAAGCGGGAGGTGGGAGCCTCTGCTTTCGTCGCTCCGGCCTTGGTCACCGTTTCACCACCGCCCTTGGCGGCCGCGCCGTCATCCTCCCCCGCCTCATAAATCCACGCCACCGCCTCGCCGACCGGAATATCTACCCCTTCCCTGCCGGTGATATCGCGGATGGTGCCGCTGGCAGGCGCGTCGATTTCCATCGCCGCCTTGTCGGTCTCGATCTCGAAGAGCACGTCGCCCTTTTTTACCTCAGCGCCCTCCTCGACGAACCAGCGCGAGATCTGGCCGGTCGCCATGTCCATGTCGACCTTGGGCAGGATGACCTCGACCGGCATTTTCAGCGCGTTCCTTTGACCAGGCCGCGCGCGGCGGCGATGATGTCGGGAACCTGCGGTACTGTCGCCTTTTCGAGCTCTGGATTGTAAGGGATCGGCGTTTCCGCGCCGCCCAGCCGCACGATCGGCGCATCGAGATAGTCGAAGGCTTCGCTCTCCGCGATCATCGCGCTGACCTCCGCGCCGATACCCAAGGTCTTGACCGCCTCGTATACGCAAAGCAGCCGCGATGTTTTCTTGACGCTGTCGATAACCGTCTGCTTGTCCATCGGCCGGATGGTTCTCAGATCGATTACCTCGACGTCGATGCCTTCCGCCTCCAGCGTCTCGGCCGCTTCCAGCGCCTTGTGCACCATGATCGAGGTAGCGACGATGGTCAGGTCGCGGCCTTTGCGGCAGATATCGGCCTTGCCGATCGGAACGGTGTAGTGCCCTTCCGGCACCGGGCCCTTCATCTTGTAGAGCAGCTTGTGCTCGAAAATCATCACCGGATCCGGGTCTTCGATCGCCGCCAGCAGCATGCCCTTGGCGTCGTGCGGCGTCGCCGGCTGGATAACCTTTAGGCCGGGCACATGGCCGAGCCAGGCTTCCAGGCTCTGGCTGTGCTGGGCCGCCGCGCCCGTGCCGGAGCCGGCCGGAAAGCGCATCACCACCGGGACGGATACCTCGCCGCCCAGCATGAAACGCATCTTCGCCGCCTGGTTGACGATCTGCTCCATGGCGAGCGTGGCGAAATCGGAAAACTGGAACTCGAAGATCGGCCGCATGCCGGTCATGGCCGCGCCGACCGCGACGCCCGCGCCGCCGAGTTCGGAGATCGGCGTGTCCATCACCCGATCGGCGCCGAAGCGCTCGACAAGGTCGCCAGTGACCTGGAACGCGCCGCCATAGACGCCGATGTCCTCGCCCATGAGGAAGACGCGCTCGTCGGCCTCCATGGCCAGCGCCATGGCCTCCTGGATCGCCTGGGCATAGCTCAGTTCGCGGACCATCGCGTCCATTTACGCCGGCTCCGTATAGACGAAATTCTCGACATCGCGGACGTCCGGCGACGGGCTGTCCTTTGCGAATTGAATGCCCTCGGCAATCTCCCGGGCCACCGCCTCACGGATCGCCTCGACGCCATTCCGGTCGATGATGCCGAATTCCTGCAGCTCGTTCTCGAACAGCGTGATCGGATCGCGGTTGGACATCCAGTCCTCGATCTCCTCCTTGGTACGGTAGCGGTTGCGGTCGCTCTTGGAATGGCCGCGATGGCGGTAGGTCTTGGATTCGATCAGCGTCGGCCCCTCGCCTGCTCGCGCCCGCTCCACCGCGCGGTGCGAGGCTTCCGCGACCTCGGAAAAAATGTTGCCGTTGACGATCACGCCCGGCATCGAATAGGCGGCCGCCCGCTCGGCGATGTTCTTCACCGCCGTCGACCGCTCCGTCGACGTCGACATGCCGTAGCCATTGTTCTCGCAGACGAAAATCACCGGCAGTTTCCAGATCGAAGCCATGTTCAACGCTTCGTGGAAAGCGCCCTCATTGTTGGCGCCGTCGCCGAAGAACGAGACCACGACCTTGCCGGTCTTCATCATCTTTGCCGAAAGGGCGGCCCCGACCGCGATCGGAATTCCACCGGCGACAATGCCGTTGGCGCCGAGATTGCCCTTGGCAACGTCGGCTATGTGCATCGAGCCGCCGCGCCCCTTGCAGTAGCCCGTCGTCTTGCCGAAGAATTCGGCGAACATCTTCTTCACCTCAGCCCCTTTGGCGATGCAGTGCCCGTGGCCGCGGTGGGTGGAAGTAATCTGGTCATGTTCGGCGAGCGGCATGCAGACGCCCATGGCGCTGGCTTCCTGCCCGATCGACAGGTGCATGGTGCCGTGGATCAGACCGCGCGTGTAGCACTCCTCCGCGCCTTCCTCAAAGCGGCGGATGAGGTACATCTTGTGCAGCACCTGGCGCAGTTGCTCGGGGCTGTACTCGCGGTAGATGAAGGGCAGATTGGCGTGCGCCGCCGCTTCCGGCTGGGCTCGCTTCGGAGCAGCCATGATCAGGCCTCCGCCATACCGTCGACCAGCCTGTCCTGTCGTGCCCGCAATTCGGCGATCTTCGATCCCGGCGCCGGCGCGGCATTGGCGTAGGTGAGAAGCTCGCCCTTCCTGATCGGGGCGGTCACCGAACCGCCCTGCAGCAGGCCGCAGGGAACCGCCTTCGCCGCACGCGCCTCCGGCGCGGTCATGATCCAGGCGCGGTAGCAGTACTCGCCGATCGCATCGAGTTTTTCGCCGGGCTGCATGTCCTTCTTGGCGACGGCGCAGACCTCGGCCACCGGCTTTGCCAGCGGCACCATATCGGCCTTGCCGTAGAGCACGACGCGGGCGCAGGTCAGCGGCACTTCCAGCGAGGTCAGGTGATAGGGCCGATGGAAGGTGAAGTACGGGCCCTTGCCCATCTTCAGATCCTCCATGCGCTCCAAGATTCTGGGATGGGACATGTCGGCAACCACGAAGACGCCGGGAGCGACGCCCTTGCCGATCGAATAGTCGACCACGCCGACGCGGGACAGCACGCCGCCGTCCTTTTCGGGCACCAGGACCTTGTTGAGTTCGCCGAGCGTCGCGGACGGGCCGTGCATGCCGGCCTTGTCCGGCACGAGGCCTGTAGCATTGGCGATCGCCGCCATCTCCACCATGGTTTTCGAGCCGTCGACGAATTCGACCAGCATGCGCACATTCATGTGGCGGCGTTCCGCCTCCTCCTCGTAGCCCGGAGGCGTGGCGTCGATGTTGAGCGGATTGTTTTTACCCTTGCCGGCCGCGACGATCGGATGGCCCATCGCCGAAACGAACTCGATCAACTCCATGCAGGATGACGGCTCGTCGCCCGCGCCGAGCGAATAGGTGACGCCAAGCCGGTCGGCTTCGCTCTTGAGATACGCGCCAATGGTGACGTCGGCCTCGACATTCATCATCACCAGATGCTTGCCGTGCTCCATGGCGCGCAGGCCGATCTCGGCGCCAACGGCCGGAACGCCGGTCGCGTCGACCACCACATCGATGAGGTCGTTGTTGATGATCAGGTCGGCGTCGTTGGTGACCGCGATCTTGCCGGCTTCCATCGCCGCAGTCATCGCCGACGCATTGGACACCTCGCGCGAATGCCCGGCCTCGCGGAAGGCGATGTCGACCGCCTTGCTGGCCGCCGGAATATTCAGTTCGGAAATGGCGCCGATCTCGATGCCGGACATATGCGCCACGCGCGTGACGATATCGGTGCCCATCTCGCCCGAGCCGATCAGCCCGATTCGGATCGGCTTGCCCGATTTGCCCCGCGCCTCGAGGTCGCGGGCAAGCCCCGTCAACGCAACATTGGAAGCCATCCCGACACTCCTCCTGATATTCGGTTGGTGATGCGAGGGTTACTGAACATATGTATTCCTGTCAATACTAATGTCCAGAACTCTCTGATGTGGACGGCGCGCGAACGCGCCGCTATGCAGTCGACATTAGCGACAGGAACTCCGCCATGCACGAAGCGTTTCACTGGCTCAACGAGCCGTCCGTCTGGAGCGGCGATGCGACGGCGCTGGAACTGCGCACCGACGCCGAAACGGATTTCTGGCGCGAGACCTTCTACGGTTTCATCCGCGACAATGGACATGCCTTCATTCGCGCGGTGTCAGGCGATTTCACGGCTGCCGCCATCGTCACCGGCGACTATCAGGCGCTGTACGATCAGGCCGGGCTTTATCTGCGCGCCGACGAAAAGCACTGGATCAAGGCCGGCATCGAATACACCGACGGGATGATGCATTTCAGCGTCGTCGTGACGAACTGCGTATCGGACTGGTCGGTGATTCCCCTGCCCGACGCAAAGCCTACCGACGAGATCGCCGTGCGGCTGACCCGCCATAGCGATGCGGTCCGGGTGCAGTTTTCGGTCAACGGAGCCGCATGGCAGATGGCGCGGCTTTGCCCGTTCCAGGCTGGCGACGCCGAAATCGGCGTGATGGCCTGTTCGCCGCAGGCGGAAGGTTTTCACGCGGCTTTTCGCGACCTGACGGTTGGACCTCCCATTCCGCGCGATCTCCACGCCGATTGAAATTAGCGGCGCATTGCGGGACCGCAGCGATGTTGTCCGCCTATTGCGTTGGAAGTTCGAGCCGGTGCTGGAACTGCTGCAAGTCCTGAAGGCGTAGATTGTTGTTCTCTATCGCCATTTGATTCTTTCCAATCAAATCTTCAAAAAAAGCAGGATCGAACCGCCCGGAATCCGGTGGCGGCGGCGCATCGTTGGAGTTCGACGCTTCAAGCGCCACAAGACGCTCTGTCGCTGCCTGAAGCGCCTCGCCAATTTTCGACAATTGTTCACGAGTTGCGGTGTCTTGTTTCGTCAAGTTGGCCACTTCGGTGGCCAATTGCGACGTCTCCGTCTTTGTCGTGAATTTGAAGCCGTCCTTCGTCCATTCGAAATTGGCCACGTACGGCAGACAAGCCACGCCCAAAGCGACCGCCAGAACGATCGCGTGGCCCGACGTCACGTCAAACTTCTTGAAGATCATGACCAGTGCAAGGGCGGCGAGCGCGAAGCCGCCTGCGATAAACACCCAATCTGCCTGGCCGCCACCTATGTTCATTTCCTCCTCCCGCGCAACCAACGAAGTATCGTAACTTTGACCAAACAAGTAAATGGCCAAACAACTCCGCACTTAATTCCGGTGTGTTGAGCAGAAAGCAGTACAGAATCAGGTTTTCGGCGTTCCGTCAGCGCGGGAAGAGAATTTCGCCCATCCCGAGGACCGCATTGTCGCCGCCATATCTACGAGGGGCCTTGCCGAGCAGCGGCAGCTTGAGAATTCCTTCCGCGACCAGGTGGCGGTCGAGAAGGGCGGCGAACGCATTTTCCGGCGCGCCGCATTCGACAAAGCTCGGAGACAGGTTTTCGGGCGCGCGGTCGAGAAAGATCGAGCCGCGCCGCATCAGATAGCCAGGCATCGCTCCGGTCCCGCCGGCAATCACCAGGCTGCCGGCGATCATGCGGCTGCCCGCATGGTCGCCCGACCCTCCAAGGACTGCGATCAGGCCTCGCCGCATCCGATCCGCTGCAAAGGTGCCGGCCCTGCCTCTTACGATCAGCATGCCGCCATTCATGCCGGCGAGTTCGCCCGCCAGCGGTCCGCCAAGGCGTTCGCCGGCGTCGCCCATGATCTCCAGCCTTCCGCCGCGCATGCCCGACCCGGCATGCGGACCCGCACTGCCTTCGATCACCAGATGCCCGCCACGCATGTTGCGGCCCGCCTGGGAGCCTGCATCGCCCGCGACGCGCACCGAGCCGCCCGTCAGTTCCGCCGCCACCTGGTCAAAACGGCCGGAGCCGCCGTTGAACACAATGTTTTGCGCGTCGTTGCCCGAGACACGGAATATGTCGGCAACCGTCGACGCCCGCTTCGACATGCCGAGCCGAATTTTTTCGATCTCCCGCCGGCCCATCCCGGCAAGCTTTTCGGGGATCAGCGGCGACAGGTCGAGCCGCTCGGGAGGATTGGCAATAAGGGTGAAGGTCATCGCCGTCACGGGAGCATGTCCTTCAGCGAATAGATGAACTTTCCGAGTTTGCCGCCGTAATTGCCCGCTCCGATGCGGATCGCGCCCTTTTCCGGCCCGAGATCCGTCACCGCCTTGATGCCGGCCTTCATGGCGGCCGCCACTGCGTCATTGGTTTCACCATCGATGACAATTTCGAGGACTGCGTTGATGTCCGGCCCCAGCGCACTGGCGACGACACCGCGCAGGGTCGGGGCATAGGCTTCGTTCGCCGAGGCGACCATGCCCTTGTACTTGCCGCCGATCTTAGAGCCCGAGCGGGCAATGCCGCCGGGAAACGGCACGATGGCGCCGGGCACCTCGCCAATCGCAGCGACCGCGGCTTCGGCAGCGGCAAGCGCTTTGCGGCTCGTTTCGGCCATGACGAAGAAATTGCCCCCGCCGACGGCCTCCTTGGTCAGTCCGGTGGTGGCCTCGCAGAGGAATTCGCCGTCCATGACCGGGATTCGCCAAAAATGCCGTCCGCCGAGCTTCTTGGAAATCTGCCAGCCATCGCCGAAATAGCGCAGCGCCGAACCGAGCTTGAGTTCGGCGCTGCCCTGCAAGCCTGCAAAGCAGGCGCTGCCGGGCGAAGTCAGCACGCATTGGCCGACGCGGTTCAGCAATTGCTTCTGCAATTCGTCGGTGCTCACCGCAAACAGCATCACCCGGCAGCCGGGCCGGCCATCGGGCGTTTCCGATTCCGGCAATTCCACATCGATCGCCGCCTCGCAGCCGCAGGCGATCACCGACGTAGCGAACCCTGTCATAGTGATTGCGGCCTGCCGCGCCCATTTCCGGTTCGGTCCGGTGATGACGAGCGCTGTCGCGCGCATGCCGAAGGCTTCCGCGAAGGTGTCGTCGATCGCCACTCCGTTGACTGTCAGGCCCGGCATGAAACCTCGCCGAATGGCTGCTCGCGCGCGATCGCGGAATCGGGGAATGTGAACCAGTCGAGCGACAGGCCGTAGCGCCGTTCGTGATATTCGCGCAGCCTGCGCACCATAGCCTTGTCCGGCGGCGGGTTGAGACGGAGCGCCTTGCCCCAGCGGTAGTGGCTGATCTCGCCGTCCTTGACGACCAGATCGCCGTTCTTGAAGACGAACGCCGCGGCGCCGAACATCTTGGCGATGTCCTTGCCCTTTCGGTAGATAGCGACATCGGCCAACCCGCCTGGGCCCAGATGGCCACGATCCTTCAGCCCAAGCAATTTTGCCGGCGCGGCCCGCGTCATGATGGCGATCTCCTCGAACGTGTATTCGCGGGCGATGGAGGACAGGGTCGAGAGCGCCATCGCCCGCCCGGAAACGCCCGAGGCCATTTTATCGCGCGCATCGCGGCTCATCAGCAGTTCGAAGAGCGCGGGATAGGCGGTGAACGGCGCGCCATTGGGGTGGTCCGTCGTGAAGAATACGCGCCACGGATCGTTGATCAGCAGGAAAAGCTCGAGCCCGACCGCCCATTGTATCGTGCCATAAAAATCCTTGCTGTAGCGGTAAGGTACGATGCCGCCGCCATTGCCGTCGCCATCATGGATGACCGTCTTCTTCGGGCTAGCGCTGCCGCGCGCCGAAAACTGCCGCATCACGTCGGAGGAAATCGTGACAGTCTGGCCGAACATGACCTGGCCGATGTCGATGGTAACTTCCGGCGTGCCGTTCACCAGTTCCGCGAGACGAGCCGCGGCGGAGGAGAATTTGCGCTTTCCCTCGGTGCCATAGCCGTAGAACTGGAGGTGGGCGAGATGCAGCGGCACGCCCTCCGCCGCAGCGATGGTCTCCGCTGCGGTATCGGCCGCGCCGGGCGCGCCGAGATTGTTGCAATGGACGTGCAGCGGATGCGGAATGCCGAGGCGATCCACCGCAGCCTGCAGCGTCTTCACGATCTTGCGCGAACTGACGCCATATGAGGGCACAACATCGTCGAGCGAGAAGGTGCGGACATTCTCCTTGAAAGCGGCCGCGGCGCCGGCATTGATGACCTTCACGCCGAGCGCGCGCGTCGCGCCGACCGTCCAGGCAACATAATCCTCGATCATCTGTTCGGAGGCGTCGTCGCGGATCATAGACAGGAGAAAGTCGTCGTTGCCGAGAATGGCCAGCGTCGCCTTGTCGATGATCGGGATGTCGGCGAGTTCGAGGTGCGTATGCAGCGCGGCCCCGGGCGACATGGCCGGTTCGACCACGGTGGTGAAGCCCATCCTGGCGTAGCGGCAGCCGGTTTCGAACGTCGACCAGCCGGCATTGGAGAGCGGCGTCGCCGCTGGCCGGGCCACATGCGCGGCGTGCTGTTCGGGCAGGAGCAGCCGCGCCGTGTTCACATTGCCGCCGCCTATATGGGAGTGGATGTCGATCGCGCCGGCCATGACGATGCAGCCCGAGGCGTCGATGGTGCGGTCGGCATTGCCGCCGGCCGGCGGCTCGACGATCGTCTCGTCCCTGATCCAGAGGTCGCCCTTGCCGAGGCGGCCGTTGACCGGATCGATGATTTCGCCGCCTGAGATTTTCGTCAGCATGGCAACGCCGCCCCGGCCGGGAAATGCTCGGCGATCTGGCGGATGACCGCCGCCGCGGATGGCAGGTCCGACGCCTTGCCCGCCTCGACCGCAGCCAGGCTTCCGGTGCGCCCGGAATAGACGACTGCATCGTGATCAAGGCCGGCTTCGCCGATGGCGATGGTGACGTCGGCATCCGCGATCGGCATGGCCGTCTTCGCCAGAGCTATCAACGCGACGCCGTCGGTCTTCCCGAGGGTGCCTGCCGCCCCGGCCGATATCCACAGATGCAGATCCGCCTCGCCGGCCGCGATCGCCCGCGCCACGTCGAAGCGCCACGGATCGAATTCGGGAAAGCCCCGGGCAAAGCCGGTTCGCGGCGGAAAGCCCGTCATCCAGGTGGAGGCGAGCGCTCCGCCCCAGCCGCTCTCGCTCGCCGGCAAATGCAGGGCCGAAGCGCGCGACTTCCGGTTGATATCCGCGATGAGCCCCTGCAGCATCTCCAGGGCAAGGCTGTCGGCGCCATGACCCGAAAACAGGAATACCGGGAACCTGGCGTCGGCAAGCGCCGTCTTGAAGGCGTCGAAATTCGACACCGGTTTCGACACCCGGCGTCCGGCGCATTGTGCCCGGAGCGCAGCCAGCGCAGCGCTGACCCCGGCGCCTTCACAGGAGAGCATCGGCGCCTTCCGGCTGCCCAGGAATGACGGCGCTTCCATGCCCTCCGCGCCGATCAGGAAGAACTCGCGCGCGTTCTTCGCCGAGAGGTCGGGGACTGTGTCGGCTAGTTCCGCCACGAAGCCGTGGTGGGCGGCGGGCAATTCTCCGACGATCGCCACGAGATCGGCCCGCCTGCGCACCTCGCCAGGCGAAACGGTCATGGCCCCCTTGTCGGTGAAGAGCGCCGTCTCGCGGGCAAGTGCTGCGCCGTCGACATGGTCATACGCCGCACCTACCCGTTCGGCGAGCGCGATCGCCGCGCGCGTCCCGTGTATATCCGTGTCCAAGCTGAAAACCGGGCACCTGCTCGACTGTAAAAGCATCGCGGCTTGTTCGCACGCGCGCTCCACCAGCGTTTCCCGGTTGCCGATCCACGCAACCGCCATTCACTACGCTACTTTCTGGTGCCGGCCCGATCCTAGACGAAAGCGTACGGGGCGGGAACCCCCCGATTCTTGCCGGATTGGTGAATGTTTTCAGCCGTCATCCGGGGGATGCGGCTTTCCAGGCCATTAGTCCAGCAGCACATCACGGCCGCATCGAGCACGAAGCGGACGCCTTCTGCCGGGCCGTGAACGGCTTGTTTGCGCCGATGTCGGCCGTCGAGCTGGCCTTAGCCGTATTCGGAAAGGGAACATCCGATCGAACGGACTACATGGGATGTTTGCGCCACAAGGGGAACTTGCCTGTTCACCATGTCATCGTCCGTTGAGTGTGCCAGAAACCGCCTTTGGCCGCGACGCCAAACTGCATCAACGCGGAAGTAGCGGACCGAGAGGTCCAAGGTCGATATTCAGGTCCTCGGCGGCGAGCCCGAAGTGCTCCCGCAGGCGCGACATGCGGTTGTCTAGAAGCATCAGCGTCATGCCGACGCGCTCCTCCTCCGCTTCGGTCAAGCCGCCCTCGTCGAGACGACGAAGCGCCTGCCGCTCCATGAGCTGACGCAGCAACTCCACGACGGTGAGCACCAGGCGCGCCAGATCTCGTTCGACCGTGTCAGGCGCCATCGAAATGCGCTGGCGCAGCCCCGGCTCATGTCCAGCGACGCCGGCGCTCATTCGTCTCGCTCCGCTGCGCCAGATCGCGTGGTTTGGTCGAGCGACGTGATCAGGGCGCGAAGCGAGATCTGCACCATGTCGATGTCGGCGATCGCCAGCGTGATGTCTCCGGCCAGCACGATGCCGCCCGCCAGGAGCCGGTCGACGAGCGCGATCTCTCGGGCCGGGAACGCGGCGGCGCTCATGTGCACTCCTCGCTGCCGGCAAACGAATAGGGCGGCCAAGGGCCCGTGATCTCGATCGTGACGTGCGGGTTTTCGGCACCCAGCCGCCGTGCACGGGCGGCGAGCTCTTCGGCGCGCCCGGCATCCACCAGGTAGGCGGCATTGAATACATTTTCGCCTGGAGCAGCGGCCAGCTCGGCGCTCTGCATTCGGTGTTGGCGGCGATCGACGGCAAGCCCGGCGAGAACAGCGTCCATCTGCTCGGCCGCAGTGGTTGCGCGCCGCCACGCGTGCTGGCGCCGATCGCGCTGCTCGCGGCGGTATTGCAGGTAGTCCCTGCCCACGCGCGCCGATCCGGACCCGCCGGTTTTCTCAGCTACGGACATCGCGCCGGCAGATGCGTCCGCGTGATGCACGTAGATCTTCACCCCCACCTCCACGCGGCCCGCGAGTCGATCCAGCGTCTCGCAGAAGCGCCGATACTCCCGGCGCAACAACTGCGCAACGCGGTCGTTGGTGCGGTGAACGGTCGCGAGGCGGAACGGCAGCGTTGGTGTGCACGCGGCCACCGCCGCCACGACCCTGTGGTGCGCACGTGCAATCGCCTCCAGCTCCGCCAGCGTCTCCAACCTGGCTCGCAGCGCGGTCTCGTTGGCGTCGGCAGGCGCAAGCGGACTGACCACGGCGACCAGGTCTTGGTGCCGGACCAGGTGGATCGCGGCGCCGTCGACGCCGACGAGGCCGGCCGCCTGGGCTGGATCGAACGGGCGCGCGACCGCGTATGTATAGCTCGCCGCGCTCATCGCCGTGCCTTCAGAGTGGCGGTTTCCAGCGCCCTGACCTGCTTGCGCAACCGCGCGTTCTCGGCCGCGAGCTGCCGCGGCCCCGGTTGGGAAAGCGCCGGATCGTGCTCCCACCAGTCGATCCCCATCGCCTTGGCCTTGTCCACCGACGCGACCAACAGCCGGAGCTTGATGGTCAGAAGCTCGATATCGAGCAGGTTGATCTTGATGTCGCCGGCAATGATCAACCCCTTGTCCAGAACCCGCTCCAGAACGTCAGCCAGATTCGGCGACGTATCCTGGCGTCCGTGCCACAAACCTTGTTCCATCATGCGATCAGCCCTCGCTTTCGTCCCTCGTCCAGCCGGTCGAGGGTCTCGTCCTCGCGTCGATCGAACTCCTCGGCATCGATCAACCCTTCATCCAGTTGCCGCGAAAGCTCGGCCAGCTCGCGCCGGATGGCTGCCGGGCCGCAATGCTGTTCGGCAGCGGCGTCGACCACCCGGTCGACGGTCCACAGCGCGAAGCGGGCCGGCGCGAGCGGCAGCAACAAGACATGCGACAGTAGTCCCACCGCCACGGCCCTCACACGCCGTTGCCCACGAAGCTGTAAGGCGGCAAGGGCCCGTACAACTCGACGCTTGCGTAGCCGGGCAGCTCGCGGCGCAGCGGCGACAGGGCGCCGTCGAAGTCCGGCCGGGCGCCGGAGGCCACCAGGAACGATACGTTGACGAAGCAACCGTCGACCGGCGGGCCTCGACGTACCTGTGCGGCATGTGGTTGCAGGCGGGCGATGACCTGGTCCGCGTCACGCGCGCGCCGCTCCGCGACGGCGGCGGCCACGTGCTCGCCGAACGCCACCTTGTCCTGGTGGCCGCCGCCGTCCGCGGCACGCAGTGCGCGATTCCGCGCGCGTAGCTCGTCGTTCTGGAGCAAGAGGTCGCGGAGAAGAGCTTCCTCCGCATGAACGCCCTTGACGTTGAGCTCGACGTGGCCATCGATCCGGGACAGCAGTTCGCCATAACGCCGCGCCCCCGATCGAAGCTCCGTCTGCACGGCCTCGTCGTCGGGCGCGACCATCCCGAACCGCATCGGCAGCACGGTGCCGGCTGCGTACATCCGTCCGACGACCGCATCGTGCTTCACCAGATCGCGCCGCTTCGCGCGCAAGTTCTCCGGCGCGTCGCTAACCACCGCGACGAAATCCTGCTCGCGCACGAGCCGGAGGGCGGGGGCGTGCTCCCCCACCCCCACCGCCCCTTCGAGCGGCAGTGGGTGGGAGGCACGTGACACAGTAGACGTAGCTGCTCATCAGTCATTCCTTCCGTTGCGTCGCGCCGATTTCCGTGCGCGCCCGGCCGGGTAGCTCGAGCGGCAGCGCGCCATCGGACAGCGAGCGGCCGATCCGGGGGCTGCTGCCGGTCAGATCGAGGCGGCCACACATTTCGGCGAAGCGCAGGTAAGCGTCGACGCCGGCAACGACGACCCGCGCATCGATGGTGACCACCTCAAGGCCGATCACCGACACACGCACGAACACGTCGATGACCAGCCCGCGGTCCAGGATCAATTCAACGACCTTGTACAACTCGCCCGACAATCTGCTGCCAGTTGCTTGAGGCGTTTGAGTCATTGCCATTCCAGTCATACGGTTTGCCTCCTTCCGGAAAACACGATTTGCCCTTCGGGAAAGCGATACGCGCATAGCTTCGCGTTAGTTTCAAAAACGAGGACGTAAGCCACGTCGCCTCGCGCTGGCGCGTCATCGGAGGGCACCGAACCGAACGAAGCATTTTTCGAAATGACCGGCACGCAGTGGGGGAAATCGGTGCTTGAAGCATCGCTCTCCGGAGCTCTGAACGAGCCGAACAGCCTGAGTGTACGGGGTCCCGGCTCGGCCAAATTCCGCTGCGAGATGGCTCTTGTGACAAGACCCTCTCTCTTGCATTGAGTCGGACTTGTCAGTCCGAATCTTCCCGATACCCGTACAAGCACGCCCCAGCGTTCAGTTCCTCCATGATCGCCGCCATGGCCCTGTGGCGGCGGTCATCGTGTGGCGTCACCGTTCCTCGGGCGGTTTGAGATGCCGGAACTGCATCAGCAACAGCAGATCGTAGGTGATCTTCAAGGCACCGCAGATGAGAAGCGGCCAAGCCCGGAACGAGGCAGCGAAAAGGGCACCGGCCAGCGCGGGACTGGCTGCGGCGGCCAGACTGCGCGGGACAGATGTAAAGCTCGCGGCCGCTGCCCGCTCCGCCTCCGTGACGACAGCCATCACGTAAGATGATCGCGTTGGGACGTCCATCTGCGAAAGGGCAGCGCGGATCAACAGCAGGCCGAGCGCCAGAGGCAGCGTGGGCGCAAGGGCTGCCAGCATCAGGGCGATGCTGGACGGAATGTGTGTGAACACCATCGTGTTGATGAGTCCGATGTGCCGGGACAGCCAAGCCGCAACGGGAAATGAGAACGCCGAAAGGACGCCGGACCAGAAGAAGAAAAAGCCCGCTTCCGAGAGCGACAAGTCGAATTTTTCGAAAAGCCACAGGGCAAGCAGCGACTGGACAACAAAGCCGCCGGCGAAGGCGTCGAGGCTGAACAGCGCCGCAAGCTTGAAAACAATGTTGCGCGAAGGGCCGAGCGCGGACGCGGTGCTGGAGTCCGTATTCAGACGGTACTGCGGGATCTGCGCGTAGAGGAGGCCGCCGAGCAGGCCCAGAAACGCGTAAAGCACGAACATCGCCTTGATGCCGGTGAGTTGGTCGAGGCCGGTTGGAGCCAAAAGGTCAGGTGTCGCCGAAACGAGCGCGCCAACCGCGCCTGCGAGCGCACCCACAAGGCTATAACGTGCGAACATTTTGGTCCGCGCAGCATCGGTGACTTCGCGCGTGAGCACGGCATGCTCCAATGGCACAAAGACGCTGACGCTGCCGGCCGACGGGTTGATGGTGCCTGCGAATGCGATCACCAAAAGCAGCGCGTAGTCATGGACCACAGCAAAGGCCACGCCCGTGGCGACCATCAGACTGGCGGCGGCAAGCAGAAGCTGGCGGTGATCGCAACGGACGCCGAGGAACCCGACACCGATGGTCAACAGTGCAGAGCCAAGAAGCGACGCGGTTGCGATGATGCCGACCTGAAGCGGAGTAAAGCCGAGTGCAAGCAGATAGACCGGCAGCAGAACTGCCACGAAGCCGTCGCCCATGTCGCGCAAGGCACGCGCCGCAAAAAGAAAGGTTGCTGGGTGGATCCGCTGCACGGGCTTGTCTGCTTTCATCGCCCGCGGCTGCGTCACCGGCTCCGGCTTCGACGCGCCGCGAGGTTCAGGAATGATGGCGCAATCGCATTAGACATTCCAGCGAGCGGTTTTCGCATTGCAACGAGCGGGTTTCGCTTCGATCGCCAGGCTGCCGCCCAGTTGGTGAGGTCGTAATAGGCCATGAAAAATGGCCCAAGGCGAAGGTCGTCGCCGGATGGCGATCGAAGACATTCAATTCGAACAGGCTTAAGGGCCGAGTTGGCCCATTCAAGACGTCCGCCTCGCCGGTATGAACGTCCGCTTGGCTCCACGGACGCTAGAAGCGGCCAGTCCGCTAGTGGCCCCAAACGCGACGTCTGAGTCGTGGTTCGCCGATGACCGCTCTTGGCGCCATCCGGTGATTCATTACCGTGAGGACCCCGCTCTCGCGCTCCCGAGCCTAGTCGTATTTGATATAGGCGAATCGCTGGTCCGTCTGGGGCGTGCCTTCCAGCGCGCCGCCTTCGCTCGCCGGCTGCCACTGGACGACGTCCTCGATCTTTTTCGCCAGTTCGAAATCCTTGTCGGTGACGCCTTTGGCCGCGTGGTTCATCAGGCGAACCTCGACCCAGGCATAGGAAGCGGTGATGTCTGGATGGTGCCACGCCGCCTCGGCAAGGTGTCCGACCGTGTTGATGACCATCAGCGTCGATTTCCAGCTGTGGGTCTTGTATTTCCGCCGGATCCAGCCGTTCTCATAACGCCATTTCGGTAGTTCCTTCTTGAGCCGCTCGGCGATTTCGGCTTCCGAATAGACCTTTTCCTTGGCTGTCTCGCTCATCTCGATCTCCGTGTGTTGTTCAAAAGGCATGGGCCCCGGCACCAAAGTAGAGGGCCCGCCATGCTTGCCCCCTCGCCGAAAACGGCTATCATGACCGCGGGCACCTAAACTTCGCGATGCATGTAATGATGCACCCATCCGGGGGCAGATGTCGAATTCCGTTACCATAAGAGTGCCCGCCCGCCTGCATCTTGGCTTCCTCGATCTGAATGGCGATGTCGGACGCCGCTTCGGCAGCGTCGGCCTGCCGCTGAGCGAGCCAGAGACGGTCGTGACCCTGTCGCGGGCCGCCGAAACCTCGGTCGAGGGCGGCGAGGCCGCGCGCGCCGAAAAGCACCTGTCGGTGCTCTGCCGGCATCTCGGCATCAGGTCCAGCCATCGCCTGGTGGTGGAACAGGCCATTCCTTCCCATGCCGGCCTCGGATCGGGAACCCAGATCGCGCTGGCGGTGGCGGCGGCGCTGCGCACGCTGCACCGGCTGCCGCTCGATATCGCCGGCGATGCCATCCTGCTTGCGCGCGGCGCGCGGTCGGGCATCGGCATCGCCAGTTTCGAGAGCGGCGGCGTGATCGTGGACGCGGGAAAGAACAGCAGCGGCAGGTCTCCGCCGGTCGTGGCGCGGCTGCCCTTTCCGGACGAATGGCGCGTGCTGCTCATCCTCGAGGAGGCCGTGGAAGGGCTCCACGGCAAGGATGAACTCGAAGCCTTCCGCGCCCTGCCCCAGTTCCCTGCGGCAGGCGCGGGCGAGATCTGCCGGCAGGTGCTGATGGGGCTGATGCCCGCCCTCATCGAGCGCGACCTGCCCGCTTTCGGCGCAGCCGTCACGACGATCCAGATGCTCATCGGCAGTCATTTCGCGCCGGCCCAGGGCGGCGTCTTCACCTCGAAGCGCGTCGAGGCCTTGGCACGTCGCCTGGCAGAAGCCGGCGCGGTCGGCATAGGCCAGAGTTCGTGGGGGCCGACGGGTTTTGCCTTCGCGGCGTCGGAAGACGAAGCGCGCCGGATCGTCGGCGCGGTCGGAGAATCGGTTGGGGACGGCGTGGAGATCAGGATCGTGCGGGGCAGGAACTCCGGCGCCATGATCAATTCGACCGCGCTCGACCTCGTGGGCAGCTAAGGCGCCGAAGGCACTCGATAAGAAAGGCGAAAGATGGCCCGCAAACACATCCTGCATATGCTGACGCCGCTGCGGCAGATGAGCCCCTTCGACGTGAACATGGCTCTCGACGCCGGCTTCGACGCGGTCATCCCCTACGTCGATGTGAGTCTCGACGAAGTCACCGGGCTGGTGCAGGACGCCATCTTTTCCCGCCCGCCTGACGCCGGCGTGGATACGGGGATATTCATCGCCGGCAAGGACGTGTCGCTGGCGCTCGACATGTTCGACGCGGCGAAGAAGGCGATGGTGCCGCCTTTCCAGGTGTCGGTTTTCGCCGACCCGGCAGGGTCGTTCACGACCGCAGCGGCAATGGTGGCCAAGGTCGAGAAGGCGCTCGAAAAGCACTCCGGGCGCGGCCTGAAAGGCACGGCGGTCGCTATTTTCGGCGCGACGGGCGTGGTCGGCTTCTGCACCGCCGTCATCGCGGCCAGGGAAGGCGCCGAGGTCACGATCGTCGGCCATGACGGCCTCGAACGGGTGGAGAAGATCGCCGACGAGATCAGGGACCGCTTCGGGGTAGGCGTCACGCCGGCGGACGGTTCGTCGGACGCCCGCAAGACGACGATCGTCGAAGCCAGCGAGGTCGTGCTCAGCGCCGCGAAGGCGGGGGTCCAGGTCATCTCGAAGGCGCATTTACAGGGCGCGGGCAGGCTGCTCGTCGGCGCCGATGTGAATGCTGTTCCGCCGGCCGGCATAGAAGGGCTGGCGGTCAACGCCAATGGCGATGCGATCGAAGCGACAGCGGCCGTCGGCATTGGCCCGCTCGCCATCGGCAACGTCAAGTACAAGGTCGAGTATGGTCTCTTCAAGAAAATGATCGAGGCGGACAAGACGGTTACCTTCGATTTCCAGGACGCGTTTGCCCTTGCACGCCAGTTCGCCAAATAACGCCGGCCTTCTCCTGATCGCGGCGATCTCGGGCCGCGCGCTGTCTGCCGCGGCGCGGCGAGCCGGCTATCGGCCGCTGGTCGCGGATTTTTTCTGCGATACCGATACGGTCGCGCTGGCCGAGCGTGCGATGAAGCTGCCGGGCGACCTGCAGAGCGGCATAGATGGCGCGCGCATCATCGAGACACTCCACCACCTGGCCGGAAACGACCGGTCGGTCCCCGTCGTCCTGGGCTCGGGTTTCGAACGGCAGACGGGCCTCGTCGACGAGGTCGCGAGCCTTTTCCCGCTCGCAGGCAACGGCGCCCGTGCGATACGCCGGGTCAAGGATCCGCAGATGCTGGCGTGCGATTGCGCCGAACTTGGCATACCGCACCCCGCATTCCAGTGGGAGCCGCCCCCCGACTCGGAAAACTGGGTGATCAAGACCGTGGGCGGCGCGGGCGGCGTGCATATAGAGCGGGCAACCGGGGGAACGCCGCCTGCCGGGCGGTATTTCCAGCGCTTCGTTTCCGGCCGCAGCGTCTCGGCCCTGTTCATTGGCGATGGCAAGTCCGCGCGGATCGTTGGTTTCAGCCGGCAATGGGTCTCTCCCGCCCCGGCTGCGCCCTATCGCTACGGCGGGGCCGTGCGCCTGCGACGCTTCGACCGCGCCCAGGCGGAAATGATCGACGACTGGCTTTCCGGCCTGACGCGCCGCGCCGGCCTGGTGGGGCTTTGCAGCGCCGACTTCATCCACGGCGCGGACGGATATCGGCTGGTCGAGATCAATCCGAGGCCGGGCGCCACGCTCGACATCTTCGACTGCGCCGAAGCGCCATTGATGGAAGCGCATCTGCGTGCAGCGAGAGGCGAGGCCTATCGCCTGCCGCGCTTTGCCGACTCCATGGCGTCGATGATCACCTATGCGGCAGCGCCGGTTCCGCAATTCCCGGCGATCGAATGGCCCGACTGGACAGCCGACCATCAATCGCCCGGCACGATATTGATTGCCGGCGATCCCGTCTGCACCGTTTTCGCCCGCGGCCCGAGCGCCGGAGCCACCCAGCGGGCCGTCAAGGCGCATGCCAGGCAATTGCAGAACCAATGGGAAGGAGACCGGACATGAAAGACGGTTCGGCGTTCCTGAACGACAACGCCCAGCGCATCGCCGACGGCATGATCCGCGACGCGGAGCGCCTGCGCGTCGCCGTTTCAAACGGTCCCCTCGGCGAGACGCTTATCGACGCGGGCTCCAGGGCCGCCGGCGGCGTCGAAGCCGGGCTGCGCATGGCGGAGGCGGCGATGGGCGGCCTCGGCAGCATCTCGGCGGTCATGGACCGCGCCTCGGAGAAATGGCCATTCACCATCGAAGTCCGGTCCTCGCAGCCGGTGCTTGCATGCCTTGGTTCCCAGTACGCGGGCTGGAACCTGTCTGGCGAGGGCTATTTTGCCATGGGCTCCGGCCCGGCGCGCGCGCTGGCCCGGGTGGAACCGCTCTACACCACCCTCGCCTATCGCGACATTGCATCGTCCGCCGTGCTGATACTGGAAACGGCCGAACCGCCGCCGCAGGCGGTCGTCGAAAAGGTCGCCAAGGCCACCGGCCTCGCGGCCGATAAACTTACGTTTCTCTATGCCCCGACACAAAGCATAGCCGGAGCCGTCCAGATCGTCTCCCGCGTCCTGGAAGTCGCCTTGCACAAGGCCAACGATCTCAAATTCCCGCTGGACGACATCGTCGACGGCATAGGCGCGGCCCCCATCCCCGCTCCGCATCCGGACTTCCTGACCGCCATGGGCCGGACGAACGACGCGATCATCTATGGCGGGATCGCCCAGCTTTTCGTGAAGGGCACGGCCCAGGCAGCCGAGGAGCTCGCCCGAAACCTGCCGAGCCGGTCGTCCCGCGACTACGGCCAGCCGTTCGCCGACATCTTCAAGCAGTTCAAGGGCGACTTCTATGCCATCGACCCATTGCTGTTCAGCCCGGCCGAAGTCATTGTGACAGCGATCGAAACCGGCGATACGTTTCGCGCCGGCGGGCGGGATGCGGCGATGCTTGAGCGGAGTTTGGGGTAACGCGTGTTGCAGGTGGAATTCATGTTGGCGCTCCACGCCCGCGGCATCGTGGCGGAATGCCCTGCATGATCCCCCGCATCCTCATCGTGAGCGACAATTCGGACGCGCGCTCGAAGGGCCTTGCCGCCAGGCTGAGCCGGAGAGGCGCCGCCGTCGTGACTGCACCGCTGGCCGCGATCGCTTTCGACACGGAGAGCCCGACCGGATTTTCGATCCCGGGCTTCGACGGAACGCTGCCCGACGCCGTGCTCGTTCGGTCCATTTCGGCTGGATCCTTCGAAGCGGTCACGCGGCGTCTCGGCTTACTCCACGCGTTCGCCAGACTCTCCGTCCCGGTGTGGAATTCCGCGCAGGCGATCGAGCGCTGCGTCGACAAATCGACGACCACCTTCCTGCTGAAGAATGCCGGCCTTCCGACGCCTCCGACATTCGCGGTTGAAGGGCTGGCGGCGGCTGAGGAGATCGCCGCCCGCGAGCTTACGTTGTCGCCGCTGGTGCTGAAGCCGCTTTTCGGCGCGCAGGGACGGGGCATAAGGCTGATCCGGTCGCTGTCTGACCTTCCCCCGATGGAGGAGGTGAACGACGTCTATTACCTCCAGCACTATGTCGCGCGCGCCGGTCCTCCGTTCCGCGATTTCCGCGTCTTCGTCTGCGCAGGAGAGGCGGTGGCGATGATGAGCCGCCGCGGCGACGACTGGATAACCAATGTCAATCGGGGAGCGGTGCCGGAGCAGGTTTCCGGTAATGGCGAAGCCGAGCTGGCGAAGCTGGCGGTCGCCGCGGCGGCGGCGGTGCGCGCGGACTTCGCCGGCGTCGATATCATTCCGGCGCCCGACGGCGCGCTGCTGGTGCTGGAGGTGAACAGCATGCCGGCCTGGTCGGGCCTGCAATCGGTCGTCGCCGTGAACATCGCGGATGCGATCGCCGACGCGCTGCTGAAATTCCTCGCCGACCGCGCCGAGGCGGCAACGCCGGCCCGCCCGCACCGTTTCGTCGCGCCGGCGAACTCCTGACATGGCGCTTTCCCGCGAACGCATCAGCGCCGCCTATGTGGACGCCTGCCGGATGGAGATCGAGGCGCTGAAACCGGGCAACGTCCATCTCTTCGCCGATGGGCACCGCATGTCGGCCGACCAGTTCATCACAAGCGCCCGCGTCTCGGCCGCACCGCTCACCGATCCTAACCTGCCTGTCGGACGACGAATTCTCGAGGCTGTCCGGGCGACGCGCCAGGCGGTCGGGATCAACACCAATCTCGGCATCGTGCTTCTCGCCGCGCCGCTTGCCTGCGCCGCCGGGATGGAGGGGCGCGACCTGCGCGCCAATCTCGACGCTGTCCTGCGGACAATGGACATGGAAGACACAAGGGCGGTCTTCGAGGCGATCGCGCTCGCCTCGCCCGGCGGCCTCGGAACTGCCGAAGAAAACGACGTGCGCGAGGCGCCGAAAATTCAACTGCTGGAAGCCATGCGCGAGGCGTCCGGCCGCGACAGGATCGCGCGCCAGTATGTTACCGGCTTCGAGGACATATTCGCGGTAGGGCTCCCGGCGCTGGAGGCGGCGCTGTCTCGCGGCGAGAGCGGCATGTGGCCCACGATCTTCGCCTATATGGCGTTTCTCGCGAGCTTTCCGGATAGCCACGTGGCCCGCAAGCAGGGCGATGAGGTCACCAGCGGCGTTCGCGACGAGGCGGCCGGCGTAAAGGCGGTGCTCGACACGCCGGATGAAGCGCTGCGCATTTCGGCGCTTCTGGAGTTTGACCAGCGGCTGAAGGCGCGCGACATCAACCCCGGCACCTCGGCCGACCTGACGGTGGGTTGTCTTTTAGTCCACATTCTCGGTCGTCGCCTTGCGTAATGAAATTGTTGGTGCTTCAATTTCTGCGGCGAAGGCACCGCTTTCGCTGCTATCTAGCCAACCGGTCCGGCAACCCGGACGCTGCCAACAAGGATAGCTGTCCATCGAGCGCTCGCTCGGTTGCGGCGTCTATGGACATCATAATTGTGTCTCGGAGGAAATTGGCATGGCAAAGATCTCTAAAGTAATGGTCGGTGAATCGCTTGTCGGCGATGGCAACGAAGTCGCCCACGTTGACCTGCTTATCGGGCCCAGGGGGAGCGCGGTCGAAACGGCTTTCTGCAACGCACTCACCAACAACAAGGACGGTTTCACCTCGCTTCTGGCGGTGATCGCGCCCAATCTTCAGTGCAAGCCCAACACGGTGATGTTCAACAAGGTCACGATCAAGGGCGCCAAGCAGGCCGTTCAGATGTTCGGCCCGGCGCAGCACGCGGTCGCCAAGGCGGTCCAGGACAGCGTCGCAGACGGGATCATCCCCGCCAACGAAGCGGATGACCTGTTCATCTGCGTCGGCGTGTTCATCCATTGGGAAGCCGAAGACGACGCCAAGATCCAGCAGTACAACTACCAGGCGACGAAAGAAGCCATCCAGCGCGCGGTCGAAGGAACGCCGACGGCGGCCGAGGCTACCTCCCAGCGGGACAAGGTGAAGCATCCGTTCGCTGCCTAGACAAGAGACAGCCCCGCACAGGTAACGCCCTCCGCCGAGCCGGATGGTCTGCTGCGCCGGCTGAAAAAAGCCCTCGGCTTTTGAACCTCCGTTCCGAGGCGCGGCATTGCCGCGCTCCGGAACGGCATCCAGCATCGTCAAGGGACGCCGAGCGACGCAAGTTGCCCGGGCGTGAGCGTGCCGTCGTGGAGCGATGTCGCAACCAGTGCGGCGTCGACACCGAGCGACGAAAGCGCGTTTATGTCGGCTTCGTTGCGGACGCCGCCAGCGGCGACGACGGAGCGGCTTCCGGCCTTCGCCTTGATCTCCGCAAGCCGCACGAAATCCGGGCCGGCGCCCGAGCCCACCTTGGCCAGCGTCATAACGATCACGGTTTGCGGCCAGATCGCAGGCTCTTCGACGATAGAGGGCGGGCCGCGGAAGCCGTCGGCGAAGAAATCGAGCGAAAGGACAAGGCCGGGATGATCGCAAAAACGCCGGAGCAGCGCATCGCTTTGCTGCGATTCGGAGCCCAGCACAGGGCGCAGCAACGGCTCTGCGAGAGCGGCGGCGAGCGCGTCGCCATCGGCAATTCCGGCATCCACCCAGAGTTCGGGCGCCTCGGGCATCGCCCGCAACCGGGCGAGCGCCCCAGCATTTGGCGCATGGCCTTCTATGGCGTCCAGATCCGCTATGTAGAAGGCCGAAAACGGGTGGAGCGTGCGCAGTCCCGCCGCGACCGAGACGGGATCGGAACTGGCGCTGAGCGGCGTCACGATCGGCCGGTAGCGGTCGCGCCTGCCCATTTCGGCGCGGACGACCTGGCCGCCTTTCAAGTCGAGAACAGGGATGATACGCAACGCTTTTCCCGCAAGTGGCCAGCCCTTTTGATGAAAGCCTGAACTTTGGAAAAAGGAAAGAGCACTATCGCCGGCTTCGACGTGGGCGGCGCGCATCTGAAGGTCACGCGGGCCGAAAATGGCCGGATCGTCGAGGCGGCGACCATCCTGATGCCGCTCTGGCTCGGCCTCGACAATCTCACCTCTGCGCTTCGCGAGGCGTCGGCGGTCTATGCCGGGGCCGATCTCAACACGTTCACCATGACCGGCGAACTGTCGGACATATTCCCCTCGCGGGACGAGGGCGTCGCGTCGCTGCTGAAACTGATTTCGCAACATTTTCCGTCAGGCGACAATCTGATCTATGCCGGGCGGTCCGGCTTCGTCGGGGCCGGACAGGCGGCCCGGCTCGGCGGCGATGTCGCCTCCGCCAACTGGCACGCGACTGCCTCGCTGGTGGCTAAGCTCGTCGGCGACGCGCTGTTCGTCGACATGGGCTCCACCACCACCGACATCATTCCGGTCAGGGACGGCGCGGTCGCCGGCGAAGGCTACAGCGACGCCGAGCGGCTGATGACTGGCGAGCTCGTCTATACCGGCTTCACGCGCACTTTCCTGTTCGGCATAGCGTCGTCGGCGCCGGTGCGCGGGCAGCTGACGCCGCTGATGAACGAGTATTTCGCCTCGATCGCCGACGCGCACCGCATCATGGGCGTGCTCGACGAGAAGGACGACAAGCACCCTTCCGCCGACGGCAAGGAAAAGACCCCGGAAGCCTCGATGGCGCGGCTGGCCCGCATGGTCGGACGCGACGCCGCCGATCTCTCGCCCGCCGAATGGCGCGACGTGGCGCGCTGGTTCAGCGAGCGCCAGCTTCGCATGATCCACGACGCGGCGTTCCGGGTCGCCGGCAAGCTCGCCGACGACACGCCGATCGTAGCCGCAGGCGCCGGCCGCTGGCAGATCAGGCGGCTGGCCGCGCGCATGGGGCGCCGCTTCATCGACTTCGCCGACATCATCCCGGCCGACGACGCGGTGCGCAACGAAGCAAGCAGCGCCGCGCCGGCGGCAGCAGTCGCGCTGCTTGCGGGAATGCAGGAGTGACCTGCGACTGAACGCTCCGGAACGGCTTCGGACGCGAGGCGTTCCCCTCCGAAGCCCTCGTTTCGGAGGATCGACATGGACAGTCGAATACTGGCCCTTTCGCTGCTGGGATGCATGGCGGCACTGCCGACCGTCGCTCAGGACGGACAGACCGCCTTCAACAGCAGTTGCCGCACGTGCCATACGATGAAGGAAGGCGATCACCGGCAGGGACCGAGCCTTGCCGGCGTGATCGGCCGCAAGGCCGGAACCGCTCCGGGCTACAATTTTTCCGATTCAATGAAGCAGTCCGGCATTGTCTGGGACGAGGCCAACCTCGACAAATTCATTGCCAACCCCGACCAGGTCGTGAACGGCAACACCATGAAGCCGTATGGCGGCATCACCGACGCGGCGCAGCGCAAAACGATCATCGAATTCATGAAGACAGGCGGCTAGGACCTTTGTGGTTACCGCATAATCTTATCTGAAAGCCTGCAACTTTTCGACATCATGACGCGCCAGCGCGTCCGGTATCCGTTGCCGCGAAATAATTGTCCACGCGCTGCATCAGCCAGCTCCAGGCCTCCCTCTCGTCGGGGCCGGCGGTCTTTTCGATGGCGAGGGTCAGATAAGCGATCTCGGCCTCGATCTTTTCGCGCGGCAGCATGCCCAGCCGGCTGACCAGGATGGCGAGTTCAAGCACGGCCGCCTTGGCGCGATTGAACCCGGTAAAGGGCGCATGAGTCCGTTCTTCGACGACGCGGCAGAAATGCCGCGGGCGCACGCCGTCGTCCTGGACGGTGACGACCTGGAGCACCGAATGCGCAAGTGCGGCCTCGAGGCGCGGCACCGGACAGCCGTCCACCGCAACGGTCGGCCAGTCCTTGCGTCCGGTCAGGCAGCCGGCGAAAATGCGGACGTCATCGGTGTAGCTGGCGACCGCGAACGGCACAGCCGCCAGATTATCGAGCGTGATGGATGGGCGAAACGGCGCGATGACCCAGCCGTCTCTCTCGGCAATGATGCCGAGCGGCGCGATGTGAACCTTACCGTCGCTGTCGGCGGTCGTGACGATGCATTCGCGGATGTAAGGCATCGCTACCGTTCCTTCCTGGCCTTAAGCGTATGGCCGGCTTCGGCAAGGCGCAGGCGGTCGGTTTCGGGCGCCGGGGCCGCCACGCCCCAGGCCAGCGGCTCGTCCTGCGTGTAGCGTTTGCCGAGACGCCAGGCGATCTCCGCCTTCATGAGTTCCGCACCGAGATAGAAGGCATGCGCGCCGTCCGCCTCGACCCCCAGCCCGGAAAAGAGCTCGAACGCGTCCGTGGCGACCGCATGGCCCTTGCTGTTGAAGATATGGATGCCATCCTCGGCAGTCATGATGCGGAAATTGGCGTCGCGCACCTCGGCGGCCAGGGCTTCGATATCGTCGGCCGCGGCGGGATAGGGCTTGCGGTCGTGGATTTGCAGGAGGCCCGGATCGTAGTCCTTCGGCAGCGCGCCGTCGGCGCGGGCCGCAAACAGGATGCGGCGCGCGAGATCGTGCTCCTCCACCGTCCGGACGGTATGGGGGCTGACATTGACGGTCAGCACGTTGCGTATCAGGAGTTCCGAGCAAAGACCGGCGAGGATCGCGGTGACGCCGGAGCTGTCGGCATCGGTAAGTTCGGTGAGATTGCCGGTGCCCATCATCAATTCGACCCCAGGCCAGCGGCGGCGCGCCTCGATGAAGCGACCGAGCGACCGGGCGAAGCCGAAATGGATCGGATCGAGCACGGGATCGGCGATGAAGGATATGCCGGCCCGTTCGGCGGCTTCGATGGCCCGGCCTAGAGAATCCAGGTCGCCGGGTACCGACGGGATCAGGACCGGCGTCGCCCCGTGCTCGAAGGCCAGAGGCAGCGTGTTCTCGTCGAGGCTGAGAAGAAAGTCCGCCCCTGCCCGCGCACCGATCGCCAGTTCATCGGCGCTGGCGGAATCGACGCTGACGGAAAACCCCTGCGCCTTCAGTTCCCGCACCGCCTCGCCGAGCAACGGAAAAGCGGTTTCCGGCAGGCAACCCAAGTCGATGACGTCGGCGCCGGCATCAGCAAGCGCTCTCGCCCGCGCCACCAGCGCATCGATCGAAAGCATCGGCGCCTCGACGATCTCTGCGAAGATGCGCATGTCGTGACGGGAGAGGTCCGGGGGGCCGCCTGGGCGGCCGAGGAATGCCGGCAGGTCGGCGATTTCGTCGGGGCCACGCACGAAGGTCACGCCGAAATGCTCTGAGAGACGCTCGAGATCGCCGCGATAGCGGCCGGGCAGCATGATCCGGTCCGCGCCGTGATCGAGCTTCAGCCGGCGCTTGATGATGTCCTCGGTCATCAGCGCCGCGACTTTGACGCCGATATCCACGATCTCCCACGCGAATTCCGTCTCGCCAAGCCCGGCCAGCAGCCGCTCCAGCCGCGCCCTGGCCAGATGGCCGGTGAGGAATACCAGCCGCTCAGCCATCGGCTTCGAGTTCCGCCCGTCGGCGGCGTATCGCGGCCTCCAGGCCGGCGAGCGATTCCACCACCTCGGTTTGCTCGAAGCCTTTGAGCCGTTCGGTATGCTCCAAGTCGATCCGGCGCGGATAGACCTTGACCAGCCCGTGCGGCGCCATGGTTTCGAGTTCGGGCGCCGTGTCACAGGCAAAGACTATGGCCGGGACACGGCACTTGCCGGCTTGGGCAAAGACATTGGTCGCGATCGTGTCGGAAATGCCGAGCACGCATTTGGCGACCGTATTGGAACTGGCCGGCGCCACCACCACCGTGTGGTAGACGCCGTGATAGAAGGCGCCGACCGGCACGGAACTCGCCGTCTTGTCGTGTAGGACGCGCATGGTGTCGGGGAAATCGAGCTTGAGCTTGTACATGCGCAGCACTTCGTTCGCGGCTTTCGATACGAAGATATCGCAATGTTCGAGTTCGTGGATAAGCGCGAAGCTTTCCGTGAAGAAGTGGCCGGACCCGGTGAGAACCCATGCCCAGCGCGGGGTATGAAGGTTTTCGAGCACTATCCTGTTTTCCTGACCGACGCTACGGATCGGGAGATCAGCGTTCCCGGGAGTTTTCCCGACGACAGCATCGCGCCTGCGGCAGCCGCATCGTAGGGACCGGCAAGGTGAAAATCGACCTCCGCCGGCAGCATGCCGGCAAAACCGGCGTCGACGATCCCCCGCGCCGTCAGGCTGGCGACATCGTCGGCGGACGAGAACGCACCCGTCTGCTTGACGAGCAGCAGTGCTTCCGCGCCGAGCTTTCCCGCAAGCCAGGCGGCGAGCGCATCCGATGTTATGTCCCACGAGGCGCGGATGTCGGGCGCAGGGACCGCCAGCGACGACGGCAGCCAGACTGGAATTTTTCCGCCCCGCAGCGCGCGCTCCAACTCGTTCAGCGATCGCGCCGGCGCGAGCCTGTCGTCCCGGTCGAGAATGACGTGGCCGAACTGGTCCATGGCGAGGATCGCCATGGCGTGGGCGGCCTTGTCGGAGAAGCCCATGCGTTTTTGCGCGTCGCGGACCTGGTCGGCGAAGGGACCACCTCCGGGCACGATCACCAGCGGCAGTTTCGAGTCCGCCAGCGCCGCGATCCAATCGCCCATCACGGCTTTATTGGCCGTGCTGCCGCCGAGCTTTACGACGGCTCGCATCACGAAATGAGGCCCTTCTTGCCATGACCGGGCGACGCATCGGCTTCGGCGGACAAGCGCACCGCCTGCCGCTTGGCCCTCTTGCGCTCGATCTCGACGCCGACGCCGCCCGGCCCAAGCTCGAGCTTTTCGACCTTCACCGCGACGCGCATGACGCGCGGATGTTCCAGCACGAGCGCCGCCACGTCTTCGGCCAGCGTCTCGCTCAACTGGACGTGCCCCCGCGCGACGATGGTGCGGATGCCGTCCATGATGATGTCGTAGGAGAAGACGTGGCGCATGTCCTCCGGGTGGTCCGTGACCCTCAGGACGTCGGCGGTCACGTCGAAGCGCACCTTCTGGGTATGGCCATGCTCGAAACTGTAGGCGCCGATCTGGACCGGCAGGACGAAATCCCGCACGAAGATCCGGTCGGTACCGAGCGCCGGATCGATCGCACCCGGCGAATAGCCCCTGGCCGCCAGCAGGCGGTAGTCGACGCTGGACGGCGCGCCAGCCTGCGATTCCTCGGGGATCAGTTCGCGGATCTGCGAAATCGCCTCGGCGCTGAGGGAAGCGGTGCGTTCGGACTGGTCGCAAAGCGCACCGCGAAAACCCAGGAAGTCAGGCGCAAACGGCAGCAATCGGGGAATGTCGGGCGCTTCGAGCGAGCCGCTCAGCCCGACCGCGAGCCCGTGCGATCGGGCGCGCTCCACAAAACTGGGGATGCGTTCCGGAGGCAAGTGATCGAGCAGCCGCCCCTTCGCCTTGATCGCCGTATCGACCATCGCCCCGTGGAAGCCGTCCTTGGCGAACACCGGCAGGAATTCGAAATCCGGCGCGAGATCGGCGAACATGACCGCGATCAGCTTCGTCCGCGCGGCAAGCGGCGCGAGCGCTTCCGAGCACGCGGCGATGTTTCCCGACGGAAAGAAACCGACCTTCACAAAGTCGACGCCGGTCGCGGCGATCTCCTCGGCCTTCGCGCGTATGGTTTCGGGCTCCATCGGCAGGTCGCCGCAGACCGCGCTCGTGGCCCGCCGTCCGGCGACGGACGACACGGTCTGGCGGATCGCATCCGTGGCGACCGCGCCCAGTGCGCCGGCCTTCGGATCCTTCAGGTCGATGATGTCGGCTCCGCCGGAAATTGCGATCTCCGCCTCCGCGACGCCCGTGACGCTGGCCAGCATTTTGGTCATTCTTCAGAGTCTCCAGACGGGAGGACAGATTGTTGCATTGATGAAAATGGCGGATGCGGCGAGGCCCCGGGCCACCTGATCGCTCGCGCGAAGGCTAGCAGAAAAACCTGCCGCGAAATCTCCGCTTAAGGGGTTTGATAAATATATTCCGTTCGTTATGGTCATGGGTGGGCACCTTGACTTCGCGCCGGGCCGACAACAATCGGACTTTAGCGCAAGAAGAGGGTAATTGTATCGATGACGAGCGCAGTGCCAGGCACTCTGGCGGCTTTTCTGTGCTTTTTTCCCTTGGTCGTCAACGCTTCAGCAGTCCTGGCGCAGGAAACCGCGCCCAAGGAACAGCCGCAGACGTCCAAGCCTGAAAAGCAGGTCACGGAAATAAAGATCGGCTATCTGCGCGCCTACGCGCCGCAACTCGCGCTGTCCGTGCTCGACGTTCCGCCGCGCGACGAGGGCGTCGCCGGGGCCGAAACCGCGATCGGCGACAACAACACGACCGGCGGTTTTCTCGGCCAGAAATTCATCCTCGACGTAACCGAGGTGAAGCCGGACGCCGATGTGGTCACGGCCTTCCAGGAGATGGTCGAAAGAGGCGACCGCTATGTGCTCGCCGACATCTCGGCCCGGCAGCTGCTGTCGATCGCCGACATGGCCCGCGACAATGGCGTGTTGATCTTCAATGTCGGGGCGACCGACGACATTTTGCGCGAGGAGGAGTGCCGCGTAAATGTGCTCCACACCGCGCCGACGCGCACCATGCTGGCAGACGGCCTGGCGCAATATCTGATCTGGAAGCAGTGGCGCAACTGGGTGCTGATCTACGGCTCGCATGAACGCGACCAGCTTTTTGCCGAAGCACTGCGGCGGGCGGCGACGCGGTTCGGCGGCGAGATCGTCGCCGAAAAGGAATTCAAGGACACCGGCACGGCGCGGCGGACCGATTCCGGCGTAGTCCAGATCCAGCGGCAGATGCCGGTCTTCACCCAGGACCTGCCCGATCACGATGTCGTGCTGGTCGCCGACGAGAGCGAAGTCTTCGGCACCTACGTGCCGTTCCGGACATGGATTCCGCGGCCGGTCGCCGGCACGGCGGGGCTGTCGCCATCGGCTTGGCACCCGGCCAGCGAGCAATGGGGCGGCACGCAGATCCAGAACCGTTTCGCCAAGGCCAACGGCCGGCGCATGCTGTCGAAAGACATGTCGGCATGGACCGCGGTGCGCATCATAGGCGAGGCCGCGACGCGAACGCCGGGCGCCGATCCGGCCAAGGTCGAGGCCTTCATCCGCGCCGACGATTTCTCGATCGCCGCCTTCAAGGGCCAGAAGCTGACGTTCCGCAAATGGAACTGGCAATTGCGCCAGCCAATCTTCCTCGGCGACGGGCGTTCGGTCGTTTCGACTTCGCCGCAGGAAGGTTTCCTGCACCAGGTTTCCGAGCTCGACACGCTCGGCGTCGACGAGCCGGAGACCAAATGCGCTTTTGAGTAGCCAAATATACATCGGGAGGAGTTTTTTGATGCGAAGACGACTGACAGCCTTGGCCGGCCTCATGGCGGCCGGCCTCACGGCCAGCCCCGCTTCGGCCTACATGGTCTATGTCTCCAACGAGAAGGACAATACGGTAAGCGTCGTCGACTCGACCACGATGGAGGTGGTCAAGACGATCAATGTCGGGCAGCGGCCGCGCGGCATCACCATCTCGCATGACGGGAAGCTGATCTATCTCTGCGCCAGCGACGACGACACGATCGAGATCATCGACACCGCGACGCATGAAATCGTCGGATCGCTTCCGTCCGGCCCGGACCCGGAACTGTTCGTGCTCTCGCCCGACGGCAAAACGCTCTACGTCGCCAACGAGGACGACAATCTCGTCACGGTGATCGACCTCGAAAGCAAGGAGGTGCTCGCCGAGGTGCCGGTGGGCGTCGAGCCGGAAGGCATGGGTGTCAGCCCCGACGGCAAGACCATGGTCAACACGTCGGAAACGACGAACATGGCGCATTTCATCGACACCGCGACCCACGAGATCACCCACAACGTGCTGGTGGACGCCCGCCCGCGCTTCGTGGAGTTCACGCCCGACGGCTCGCAAGCCTGGGTAAGCGCCGAGATCGGCGGCACTGTGTCGGTGATCGACAACGCGACACGCGAGATCAAACACAAGATCACCTTTGAGATCCCCGGATTGCGCGCCGAATCGATCCAGCCGGTCGGCGTGCGCATCACCGCCGACGGCAAGAAGGCGTATGTCGCGCTCGGCCCCGCCAACCGCGTGGCGGTGATCAATACCGAAACCTACGAGGTGGAGAAATACGTGCTGGTCGGTCAGCGCGTCTGGCAACTGGCCTTCACGCCCGACCAGAAGACGATCATTTCGACCAACGGCGTTTCCAACGACATCACTTTCATCGACGTGGCGACCGACGAGCCGGTGCAATCCGTCACGGTCGGCGCGCTGCCGTGGGGCGTCGTCGTATCGCCCAATTGAAATCAATGAATCAAAAGTAGAAGGGTAGGAGACCATGAGGAAATTTCGGGCAATCGCTTTCGCCGCGCTGGTCGGGCTGGCCGCCACGCAGGGCCAGGTCTGGGCGCAGGACAGCGACGACGATGATGATGACGCTGCCCCTGCAGCCACGGAGCAAGCGGCGCCGGACGAGAAGCCGACGCGCGCCAGCAAGGACGTGCCGGAACTGATCCTCGGGACCAAGGAAGACCAGTTCACGGCGAACCAGAAGGATTTCGAGCTGATCGCCGGACAGGGTTATCGCTGGAAGATCTCGGCGGCCGGCGGATTGGAATACAAGTTCCACACCGATCTGTTCCGCAACGTCTGGAACAACCAGATCGTCATCAACGATCTCGAAGTCCATATGAACGGCGCGCCGGCCTGGCTCGAATTCGACGCGGACGGGACGATCCAGGTGCAGTTCACCACAATCCGCCCCGGCATCTACACATGGTCCGTGCCCGATCTCGCCGACAGGGGTATGAAGGGTACGATCACCATCAAATAGTGCCATAATCCGCGCGCGGGATTGCCGGCGCGCCTCGCGAACAGGGAGGAACCGACCGGGTGCAGCATGTGAGGACAGGCAGGGGAGCGGACGGCGTGGCGGCTCTCGATGTCGCGGCGGTCAGCCACTCCTATGGTCCGAAGCGGGCGCTCAACGACGTTTCCTTCTCGATCGCGCCCGCAACCTTCACCGTACTTCTCGGTCTTAACGGAGCCGGCAAGACGACACTGTTCTCGCTGATCAGCCATCTCTACGACACGCGCCACGGCGCGATCCGCATCTTCGGCCACGATATTGGCCATACCCCCGGCGAAGCATTGAGGCGGCTCGGTATCGTGTTCCAGGCGCGCACGCTCGACCTCGATCTCACGGTTTACCAGAACCTCTCCTACCATGCCTCGCTGCACGGGCTGGGTTCGACTGAGGCGCGGCGGCGCATCGACGCGCTGCTGGCGCAGGTCGACATGAGCGACCGCCTGCGCGACAAGGCGCGCAGCCTGTCGGGTGGGCAGATGCGGCGCATCGAAATCGCCCGCGCGCTGCTGCACCGTCCGCCGCTCCTGCTGCTCGACGAAGCGACGGTCGGGCTCGACGTCCAGTCGCGGGCGGGCATTCTCGCCGCCATCCGCAGGCTGGTCGAGACCGAAGGCATCAGCGTCTTCTGGGCGACCCACCTGATCGACGAGGTCGATGGCGGCGATGACGTCGTGGTGCTTTCCGAAGGCAATCTGGTCGCCAAGGGCAGCGTCGCCGAAGTGGTGCGGACGACCGGCGCAAAGACCATCGGCGAGGCTTTTTCGAAGCTCAGCCGCAAGGCTCCGGCTGCCGGCGCGGAGAGCCCGTCATGAGTCTCCTGCCCGGGAAAACCGAGACAAAGGTTGCGTCGTTGCCGGCACCGGGGTTCGGGCTCGCCGCCTACCTTATTTGCCTGAAAGGCATCCTTGTCCGCGAGGGGCTGCGCTTCCTCAACCAGCGCGAACGCTTCATCTCCTCGCTGGTCCGGCCGCTGCTGTGGCTGTTCATCTTCGCGGCCGGCTTCCGGCAGGTGCTCGGCGTCTCGATCATTCCGCCCTACAAAACCTACGTACTCTACGAGGTCTACATCACGCCCGGCCTCGTCGGCATGATCCTCCTGTTTTCCGGCATGCAGTCGTCGCTTTCGATGGTCTATGACCGTGAGATGGGCAACATGCGGACGCTGCTTGTAAGTCCGTTCCCGCGCTGGTTCCTGCTGGTTTCCAAGCTGCTCGCCGGCGTCGCCGTGTCGATCGCCCAGGTCTATGTGTTCCTCGGCATCGCATGGTTCTGGGGCGTCAAGGCGCCTCCGATCGGCTACCTGCTCGTGCTGCCGGCGCTGTTCCTGGCCGGCGTGATGCTCGGCGCGCTGGGACTGCTGCTTTCCTCTATGATCAAGCAGCTCGAGAACTTCGCGGGCGTCATGAACTTCGTGATCTTCCCCATGTATTTCGCCTCTCCAGCACTCTATCCGCTGTGGCGGATTCAGGAATCGAGCCCCCTGCTCTACAAGATCTGCCTCGCCAACCCCTTCACCTATGCCGTCGAGCTGATCCGCTTCGCCTTCTACGGCCAGATCGAGTGGTTTTCGCTGGCGGTGGTCGCCGGTTGCACGGTGTTGTTCCTCGGCGGCGCGATCATCGCCTACGATCCGTCGCGCGGCCTGATGACCCGCAAACAGGATACTGGAGGAAACGCCTGATGCGCAAAACGAGCCTTGTCCGCAGTTTGGCCCTGGCCGTCTTGCTCCTGCCGGCGGCGAGCGCGGCGCTGGCCGCAATGAACACCGATCCCGACTGGCCCTGCATCCAGCGCAAGGTGCCCGAACTCTCGCTTGGACAGATCTGGAATGGGCCGGAACTGCCGCCAACGGCAAAGGACTGGGCGAAGGACCAGGAAATCCCGGCGCTCGTGAAGGAACTCGCGGCGCGGCGGGTGCCAATCGCCGAGGCGGAAAAGCAGATCCGCGACTTCGCGACCGGATTGCCGGCGGACCAGAAGAACGACCGCATGACGATGCTGGTCCAGGGCCTGTTCGACTACATGAACGCCGAGCGCTCCCAAGTCATCTCCGGCATCGCCCGCTATGCCCGCAACCAACTCGAACTGGCGGCGCGGCTGCGCAAGGAAGCCTCGGAGGTCGACGCCCTGCGCGCAAAACCGGACGCCGACGCCAACGAGATCGCGCTCCGCACCGACCGGCTAACCTGGGAAACGCGAGTATTCGAGGAGCGCGTGCAATCGCTGACTTATGTCTGCGAGGTGCCGACGCTCATCGAGCAGCGGCTCTATGCGTTGGCGAAGGCGGTCGCCGAAGTTCTGGCAGCGGGCAGTGGGCAGTAGGCAGTCGGAATCACCACTATTGCCTACTGCCCTACTGCCTCCGGATACAGCTTCCCGAACAGCGGCAGGTACATAGCGCCCTTTCGCATCAGGAAGTCGTGGAAAGTAGCCATGGCCGGCGAGATCGCCCGGTCGGTGCGCATGACGGCGAACCATTGCCGGCGGATCGGCATGCCTACCACGTCGAGAATGACGAGTCGGCCGGTCTCCACCTCAAAGGCTATGGTATGGGCCGAGATAAAGGCGATGCCGAGCCCCGCCATCACCGCCTGCTTGATCGTCTCGTTCGAGCCCATTTCGACGCCGAGTTCGTCTATGCGGCCGGGCACTTCGCTCAGGAAAATCTCCAGAGAGATGCGCGTGCCGGATCCCGCCTCGCGAATCAGGAAATGCTCTTCGGCGATCCGCTCCTTGGAAATGTCCCGCTCCCTAGCCAGCGGGTGCTCCGGCGGGGCGATAATGACCAGCGGATGGTCGCCGAAGGCCGATGCACGGACGGGTACGTCCTTGGCCGGCCGGCCCATCAGCGCGATATCGACATCGTGGTTCTTCAGGCTGGCGATGGTCTCGGCGCGATTGCCAATGGCGAGCCGCATGTCGATGTCGGGATATTCCTTCATGAAAGCGGCCATCATGCGCGGAGCGAAATATTTCGCCGTGGAGACCACGCCGAGCTTCAGGCTGCCGGCGCGCACCCCCTTGATCGCGTCCATCTGGTCCCCCAGCAGGCGCAACCGCTCCTCGATCACCTGCGCGGCGTCGACAAACGCCAACCCTGCGGCAGTGGGACGCATGCCGTTCGCGGTCCGGTCAAACAAGGACAGCCCGACCTCCTCCTCCAACTGCCCCAACTGGATCGTCACTGCCGGCGGCGAAAGAGCCAATAGCTTGGCGGCGTTGACGATTTTGCCCTGGCTGGCGATCGCCTGAACCGCCTTGAGCTGCTTGAGGGTGAGATTGCGCATGGCGCACAGTAAGATATTTTTAGTCGCTGCGTAAAGTTATTAAAATTTACTTATCCGCCATTTTTGATGACCTTACCCAGGAGCAGCCAACCCCGTGAGGAGGCGAGGCCGGCTCGGGAGGTCATGATGACAGCGGCTACGCTCGATGCGTTCTTGAATTCCTATATCGGCCACGGCGACAGCCTTCGCCCGGCCGTGGCTGCCACGATCCATCAACTCGCCGAAGCCGCCGTCAAGATCCGCCACGTCATCAATCAGGGTGTTTTGGGCGCGGCCTTTGCCGGGACGCGCGGCGCCAATACGGACGGCGACATCCAGAAGGACCTGGATGTCTTCGCCGACGACATTTTCCTCGACGCCATGCGCCACGCACCGGTCGCGTTCTATGCGTCGGAGGAACTCGATCAGCCGGTGCTGCTCAACAGGGACGCACCGCTGGCCGTCGCCATCGACCCGCTCGACGGCTCCTCCAACATCGACACCAACGTGTCGATCGGAACGATTTTCTCGCTCCTCCCTGCAACTGGCGCGCCGGACGCAAATCCGGCCGTCCCTTTTTTGCAGGCCGGAACGAACCAGCTCGGCGCCGGCTTCTTCATCTATGGGCCGCAACTGGCGCTGGTGCTGTCGCTCGGCAGCGGCACACACGTCTTCGTGCTCTCTGCCAGGCTCGGCGCATTCGTCCAGGCCTATGAGAGCCGGATCATCCCGGCAAAGACCCAGGAATTCGCGATCAACGCCGCCAATTACCGGCACTGGGACGAGGCCGTCAGGCTCTATGTGGACGACTGCCTGAAGGGAAGCGAAGGCCCGCGCGAGCGCGATTTCAACATGCGCTGGATCGCCTCGCTCGTCGCCGATTGCTACCGCATCCTGATCCGCGGCGGCGTGTTCCTTTATCCCGGTGACAGCCGCAAGGGCTACCACCAGGGCCGGCTCCGGCTGGTCTATGAGGCGAACCCGATCGCCTATCTCGTCGAGCAGGCCGGCGGAGCGGCGACCGACACGGTCAACCGCATCCTCGAGATCGAGCCCGAGGGCCTGCACCAGCGCATCCCGGTGGTCTTTGGATCATCGCGGGAGGTCAACCGCATCGCCCGCTACCACACCGAGCCGTCGAGCATCGGCGAACGTGCGCCGCTGTTCGGCAATCGCGGCCTGTTCCGAGCCTGAGGCCGAGCCATGTCCGCAAAGCATCCGATCATATCCATCACCGGCTCCTCCGGAGCGGGCACCACCTCGGTCAAGAGGATATTCGAGCAGATATTCCGCCGCGAGAAAATCGAGGCCGCCTTTATCGAGGGCGACGCGTTTCACCGCTACGACCGTGCCGGGATGAAGGAAAAGGTCGCCGAGGAAGAAGCGAGGGGCAATCCCAACTTCACCCACTTCAACGCCGAAGCCAACGAGCTCGAAATCCTGGAAGCGGTGTTCGAGGAATACGGTCGCCGGGGCACGGGCAAGACCCGCACTTATGTCCATGACGAGGAGGAGGAAAAGCTTTACGGAACACCTCCGGGCGTCTTCACCGACTGGCGCGAGTTCCCGCCGAGCGATCTGCTTTTCTACGAAGGGCTGCATGGCTGCGCCGTGTCCGGCAAGGTCGACCTGGCCAGGCATGCCGACCTGAAGATCGGCGTCGTGCCGGTCATCAATCTCGAGTGGATCCAGAAGATCCATCGCGACCGCGCCACGCGCGGCTATTCGACGGAAGCGGTGGTCGACGTGATCCTGCGCCGCATGCCGGACTATGTCCGCTACATCGTTCCGCAATTTGCGCTGACCAACATCAATTTCCAGCGCGTGCCGATCGTCGACACGTCGAACCCGTTCATCGCCCGCTGGATACCGACGCCGGACGAATCGATGCTGGTCATCCGCTTTGCAAATCCGCGCGGCATCGATTTTCCCTACCTGCTGTCGATGATCCACGACAGCTTCATGTCGCGCCCGAATTCCATCGTCGTGCCGGGCAACAAGCTCGATCTCGCCATGCAACTCATCCTGACCCCGCTCATCCTGCAACTGATCGAGCGCAAGCGTCGCGTGTCCTGAAGGAGATGATTATGGCCATTCGTCAAACGCCCCCTCGCCCGGCGATTTCGCGTCGCCTTCAACGTGTCCTTGAAGAACTGGCGCAGAGGCTGGCCGACCTCCTCCTTCCAGCGGGGAGTGGCTGGCCAACGGGACCGGGCGATGGGGCGGAGCCGATTCGAATCCGGGATGCGTCCGGTTATGGCGCGCGGAAGTGGAGGAATTTCTCATGAGCCAAGTTGCAATCAAGACCGCCCCCGAAACCGCCGTCTCCGAACGCGACATGGCGAACGCCATCCGCGCGCTGGCGATGGACAGCGTGCAGAAGGCGAATTCCGGGCATCCCGGAATGCCGATGGGCATGGCGGACGTGGCGACGGTGCTCTTCAACCGCTTCATCACGATCGACCCGTCGAAGCCGGACTGGCCCGACCGCGACCGCTTCGTGCTTTCTGCCGGCCATGGCTCCATGCTGCAATACGCGCTGCACTATCTCCTCGGCTATTCCGACATGCCTATCGAAGAGCTGCAGCGCTTCCGCCAACTCGGCAGCCGCACCGCCGGCCATCCCGAATACGGTCAGGCGCTGGGAATCGAAACCACCACCGGCCCGCTTGGCCAGGGCATTTCCACCGCGGTCGGCATAGCGCTGGCCGAGCGCATGCTTGCCGCGCGCCATGGCCAGGAACTCGTCGATCACCACACCTATGTGATCGCCGGCGACGGCTGCCTGCAGGAAGGTATCAGCCACGAGGCGATCGATCTCGCCGGCCATCTCAGGCTCAACCGGCTGATCGTCTTTTGGGACGACAATTCCATTTCCATCGACGGCCCCACCGCCCTCTCCACGTCGATGGACCAGCCGGCGCGGTTTGCCGCTGCCGGCTGGAATATCAGCCAGGTCGACGGCCACGACATCGAGGCCGTCGCCGAGGCGATCGAGGCGGCGCAACGGTCGGACCGGCCGTCGCTGATCGCCTGCCGAACGGTGATCGGCAAGGGCGCGCCCAATCTCGGCGGCTCGGAAAAGACGCATGGCGCACCGCTGGGCGACGCCGAAATCGCCGCCACGCGCGAAAACATCGGCTGGCAATATGCGCCCTTCGAGGTGCCGGACGAGATACTTGACGCCTGGCGCGAGGTTTCCGACCGCGGCCGGCTCGCACGGCTTGCCTGGGAACAAAGCCTGGCCGCATCGCCCCAGCGCTCGGCCTTCGAAAGCGCGATCTCCGGCGCGCTGCCGGAAGCCGTATTCGAGGCGCTTTCGGCTTTCCGCAAGGAGCATGTCGAGAAGGAGACCAAGGTCGCGACCCGCAAGGCGTCGGAAATGGCGCTCGGCGTGATCAATGCGGCGACCGACCTGACGATCGGCGGCTCGGCCGACCTCACGCATTCGAACCTCACCATCACCAAAGGCATGAACCGGATCGCTCCCGGCGATTATGCCGGCAGCTATGTCCACTACGGCATCCGCGAGCACGGCATGGCGGCGGCGATGAACGGCATCGCGCTGCATGGCGGCTTTATTCCCTATGGCGGGACATTCCTCTGCTTCGCCGACTATGCTCGCGGCGCCATGCGGCTGTCGGCGCTGATGGGCCAGCGCGTCATCTACGTGATGACGCATGATTCCATCGGCCTGGGCGAAGACGGCCCGACGCACCAGCCGATCGAGCACCTGGCGATGCTGCGCGCTACGCCGAACATCAACGTCTTCCGCCCAGCCGACATCGTCGAGACGGCGGAATGCTGGGAGCTGGCGCTTAGAGCCGAAGAACGGCCGAGCGTACTGGTGCTTTCGCGCCAGAACCTGCCCATGCTCAGATACGCGCATACCGACGAAAACCGGTCGAGCCGCGGCGCTTACCTCCTGCGCGGGCCGGCGGGACGCCGCGCGGTGACGCTGATCGCCACCGGCTCGGAAGTCGAGATCGCCGTTTCGGCCGCGCAAAGGCTGCATGCCGAGCACGGCATCGCCGCCGCGGTCGTCTCCATGCCCTGCTGGGAACTGTTCGAGGAGCAGGACGACGAATACCGCCGCGCAGTCCTTGGCTCCGCCCCGCGCGTCGCGGTCGAGGCGGCAGCTAGGCTCGGCTGGGACCGCTGGATCGGCGACAACGGCGTCTTCATCGGCATGACCGGTTTCGGCGCCAGCGCCCCTGCCCCCGACCTCTACCAGCACTTCGCCATCACGCCCGAGATAGTCGCCGAAGCGGCTCGCAAGCTTGTCATCTGAGGAGAACCGCAAATATGGCCCGCATCACCCTTCGCCAGCTTCTCGACCACGCAGCCGAGCATGGCTACGGCGTGCCGGCGTTCAACATCAACAACCTGGAACAAGGCCTCGCCATCATGGAGGCGGCCAGGGCCTGCGACGCACCGGTGATCATCCAGGCGTCGCGCGTCGCGCGCTCCTACGCCAACGACATCATGCTGGCCAAGATGATCGACGCTCTGGCCGAGATCTATCCGCAGATCCCGGTCTGCATGCACCAGGACCACGGCAACAACGAAGCGACCTGCCTGACCGCGATCCGCCACTGCTTCACCTCGGTGATGATGGACGGCTCGCTGGAAGCCGACGCCAAAACGCCGGCGAGCTACGATTACAATGTCGCCATCACCGAGCGCGTGGCGCGGATGGCGCATTGGGTCGGCGCTTCCGTCGAAGGCGAACTCGGTGTGCTGGGCTCGCTTGAAAGCGGCCATGGCGAGGCCGAGGACGGCCATGGCGCCGAAGGCGCGCTATCGCACGACCAGTTGCTGACCGATCCCGACCAGGCGGTCGACTTCGTGACCCGCACCAGGGTCGACGCGCTGGCGATCGCCTGCGGCACCTCGCATGGCGCCTATAAGTTCACCCGCAAGCCGGACGGCGACATACTGGCGATGCGCGTCATCGAGGAGATCCACCGCAAACTGCCCAACACGCATCTCGTCATGCACGGCTCGTCTTCTGTGCCGCAGGAACTGCAGGACGTGATCAACAAATTCGGCGGCGAGATGCCCCAGACCTATGGCGTGCCGGTAGCGGAAATCGAGCGCGGCATCCGCCACGGCGTGCGCAAGGTTAATATCGACACCGACTGCCGCATGGCGATGACTGGCCAGTTCCGTCGCATCGCGATGGAGAACCCCGCCGAATTCGATCCGCGCAAATTCTTGAAACCGGCGATGGATGCAATGCGCGACCTCTGCCGCGACCGGCTCGAACGCTTCGGCGCCGCGGGCAATGCTTCCAAGATCAAGGTCATCGCGATGGACGAGATGGCCAAACGCTACGCCGCGGGAAAGCTCGACCCGCAGATCGCCACGGCCAAGGCGGCCTGAGCAACAGACAGGAGATTTGCCATGAACAAGGTGGACATACAGACGACCGGAACCCTCAAGGAAGGCAAGGAGCGTTATCGCTCCGGCGTCATCCCCTACAAGCAGATGGGCTACTGGGAGCCAGACTACCGGCCGAAGGACACCGACCTGATCGCGATGTTCCGGATCACACCGCAGCCTGGCGTCGACCATGAGGAGGCGGCGGCCGCGATCGCCGGCGAAAGCTCCACGGCGACGTGGACGGTGGTGTGGACCGACCGGCTGACCGCCTGCGAGCTTTACCGCGCCAAGGCCTTCCGTTCGGAGCCCGTGCCGAACACCGGGCCGGGCACGAAGACCGAGCAGCAGTATTTTGCCTATATCGCCTATGACCTCGACCTGTTCGAACCGGGTTCGATCGCGAACCTGACCGCCTCGATCATCGGCAACGTCTTTGGGTTCAAAGCGGTCAAGGCCCTGCGGCTTGAGGATATGCGTATTCCTGTCGCCTATCTGAAGACATTCCAGGGTCCCGCCACCGGCATCGTCGTCGAACGCGAGCGGCTCGACAAATTCGGCCGGCCGCTGCTCGGTGCCACGACCAAGCCGAAGCTCGGCCTGTCCGGACGCAATTATGGCCGCGTCGTCTACGAGGCGCTCAAGGGTGGGCTCGACTTCGTCAAGGACGACGAGAACATCAATTCGCAGCCCTTCATGCACTGGCGTGACCGCTTCCTCTATTGCATGGAGGCGGTGAACAAGGCTTCGGCCGCCACCGGCGAGGTCAAGGGCCACTATCTCAACGTTACCGCCGGCACGATGGAGGAGATGTACGAGCGCGCCGAGTTCGCCAAGCAATTGGGCTCGTGCATCGTCATGATCGATCTCGTTATCGGTTATACGGCGATCCAGTCGATGGCCAAATGGGCGCGCCGCAACGACATGATCCTGCACCTGCACCGCGCCGGCAACTCGACCTATTCGCGCCAGAAGAACCACGGCATGAACTTCCGCGTCATCTGCAAGTGGATGCGCATGGCGGGCGTCGACCATATCCATGCCGGCACCGTCGTCGGCAAGCTCGAAGGCGATCCGCTGATGATCAAGGGATTCTACGACACGCTGCGCGAGGAGCGCACGCCGCAGAACCTCGAGACCGGCCTGTTCTTCGACCAGGAATGGGCGTCGCTCAACAAAGTGATGCCGGTGGCGTCGGGCGGCATCCATGCCGGGCAGATGCACCAGCTCATCCACTATCTGGGCGAGGACGTGGTGCTGCAGTTCGGCGGCGGCACCATCGGCCATCCCGACGGCATCCAGGCAGGAGCCACGGCCAACCGCGTGGCGCTGGAAGCCATGATCCTCGCCCGCAACGAGGGCCGCGACTATCTGCGTGAAGGGCCGCAGATCCTTGAAGAGGCGGCAAAGTGGTGCTCGCCGCTGAAGGCCGCGCTGACGACCTGGAAGGATGTCACCTTCAACTACGAATCGACGGACACCGCCGATTTCGTGCCGACCGCGACCCCGAGCTTCTAAGGACAGGAAGGACACCACAGCCATGATGACCAACCCAGGAAACAAGGTCACGCAGGGACAGTTCTCGTTCCTGCCGGACCTGACCGACACCCAGATTTCCGCGCAGATCAAATATGCGCTGAAGAACGGCTGGGCCGTCAGCCTCGAATACACGGACGATCCGCATCCCCGGAACACCTATTGGGAGATGTACGGCAATCCGATGTTCGACCTGAAGGATCCCGCAGGCATAATGATGGAAGTCGACTCTTGCCGGAAGACCTTTCCGAATATGTATGTGCGCGTCACCGCCTTCGATTCGCGCAAGGGCTGGGAGGCACCGCGAATGTCCTTCATCGTCAATCGGCCGCCGAGCGAACCCGGCTTCCGGCTGCTGCGCCAGGAGCGCGACGGCCGCAGCCAGGGCTACTCCATCGTTCCTTACGCAACGGACAGGCCCGAGGGAGAGCGGTCGTAAGGCCGGCTTGGAGACAGGAGCGGAACCATGCTCGACTTGGTGGACCAGACGGTTCTCGGCGACAGCGACCTGGTCAATCTGCAGGCGGAGTTCGAGGCCTCGAACATCGATGAGGTGATCGACAAGCTCGACCGCGAGCTTGTCGGCCTGAAACCGATCAAGACGCGTATCCGCGAAATCGCGGCGCTCCTTCTGGTCGACCGGCTGCGGAAGAAGTTCGGCATCTCGTCCGAAACACCGACGCTTCACATGAACTTCACCGGCAATCCCGGCACCGGCAAGACGACGGTCGCGCTGCGCATGGCTGAAATCCTGCATCGGCTGGGCTATGTCCGGGAAGGTCATCTTGTCTCGGTGACGCGCGACGATCTGGTCGGCCAGTATGTCGGCCATACCGCGCCGAAGACCCGCGAGGTGATCAAGCGCGCCATGGGCGGCGTGCTGTTCATCGACGAGGCCTATTATCTCTACAAGCCGGAGAACGAGCGCGACTACGGCCAGGAAGCGATCGAGATCCTGCTGCAATGCATGGAGAACAACCGCGACGATCTGGTCGTGATCCTGGCCGGCTACAAGAACAAGATGGATCGTTTTTTCGACAGCAACCCGGGCATGCGCTCGCGCATTGCCCATCATCTCGATTTTCCCGACTACAGCCCGGCGGAACTGAAATCGATCGCCGAAATTATGCTGGCTGGACAGAACTACCGGCTGAGCGAACCGGCGGCCGCGGCGCTGGAAGAGTATATTCCGCTGAGGATGCGTTTGCCGCATTTTTCCAATGCGCGATCGATCCGCAATGCGCTGGATCGCGCGCGGTTGCGCCAGGCCAACCGTCTGTTCGCCGCGCGCAGCGAGAAACTCACCAAGCTCGATCTGGTCACTATCGAGGAGCCGGACATACGCGGCAGCCGGGTATTCGTCGAAGGCAAGCTCGACGGGGATCCGGCCGACGGGATACGCGGATGAGGTGACTTTATCGCCCTATCTTGCCATCGTATAAGCCAAGGCTGGGAAACTCCGTTGGACGAAACAGGGAAGGACACCAAATGACAGCCCGAACCATTATTGCCCCCTCGGTCCTGTCGTCGGACTTCTCGCGGCTCGGCGAAGAAGTCGAGGCGGTCGTCGCGGCGGGGGCGGACTGGATCCATCTCGACGTGATGGACGGCCATTTCGTGCCCAACATCACCTTCGGCCCGCCCGTCATCAAGGCGATCCGCAGCCGCACCGACAAGGTTTTCGACTGCCACCTGATGATCGCGCCCGCCGATCCGTACCTTGCCGCCTTCGCCGACGCCGGCTGCGACATCATCACGGTGCATGCCGAGGCCGGGCCGCACCTCGACCGGTCGCTGCAGGCGATCAAAAATCTCGGCAAGAAGGCCGGCGTATCGCTCAATCCCTCGACGCCTGAAAGCGTCATCGAATATGTGCTCGACCGGCTCGACCTGGTGCTCCTGATGACGGTCAATCCCGGCTTCGGCGGCCAGGCGTTCATCCCGGCGGTGGTTGAGAAGGTGAAGCGAGTCAAGGCGATGATCGGCAATCGCCCCATCGACATCGAGATCGATGGCGGCATCACGCCCGAGACCGCGCCGCTGGTCACGGCGGCAGGCGCCAACGTGCTGGTCGCCGGATCGGCTGTGTTCAAGGGCGGCTCCGAGGCCGCTTATCGCGCGAACATGGAAGCGATCCGCAGCGCCGCTGACGGGGCGATCAGGAAGGCGGCGTAGGAGCAATCCGCAGGAGGCGACAATGGCGGCAATCCCACCCGTCTGCGATTTCGGCTGGCCGGCCATCGACGCCACGCTCCCCGGCATCGACGGAAGAATGCACTCGATCTTCGACCAGGCCGGCCCCAACGGGCTGGTCGTGGCGTTCATCTGCAACCACTGCCCCTATGTCAAAGCGGTCATCGCGCGGATCGTCAGGGATGCCGAAGATCTCAAGGCCGAGGGCATCGGCTTCGTCGCCGTCAACTCCAACGATGCGGAAGCCTATCCGGAAGATTCCTTCGCCAACATGAAGCTCTTCGCCGCTGCGCATGGCTTCGGCTTTCCCTACCTCCACGACGAGGACCAGGCGGTGGCGCGCGCCTATGACGCCGTCTGCACGCCGGATTTCTTCGGCTTCAACAGGGAACTCACGCTGCAGTATCGCGGCCGCCTCGACGCCTCCCGCAAGGAAGCCGGCGCCTCCGATCTACGCCGGGATCTTCTCGAAGCGATGAAGCAGGTCGCCCGGACCGGCAACGGACCGAAGGACCAGATCGCCTCGATGGGTTGCTCGATCAAATGGAAGGACACCGCATGAGCGGCAGCGTTGACACGTCGTTTCGATTGCCCAAGGCCATCCTGTTCGATCTCGACGGAACGCTGATCGACTCCGCGCCCGATATAGCATCGGCCGTCAACGAGTTGCTGGACGGTAGAGGCCTGCCGCCGCTGACGCTTGCGCAAGTCAAATCGATGATCGGCAACGGCATCGAAAAACTGGTCGAACGGGCCTTTGCCGCTTCGGGCCGCCCGCTTTCGAGAACGGGGCTTGACGAAGCCAATCGCGAGATGGCGCCGATCTACCGCCGCCACCTCACCCGCTGGACACGCCCTATGCCGGGTGCGGTCGAAGCGCTGGCCCGGTTGCATGTAGCCGGCATCCGGCTTGGAGTCGCAACCAACAAGCCCCAGGTCGCGACCCGCGAAATCCTGCTGCATTTCGGGCTTCTGGAACGCCTGGGAGCCATTGTCGGCGGCGACGCCGTCACCCGCAAGAAACCGGCTCCGGACGCGCTGCTCCTGGCGCTGGAGCAACTGCGGACCGAACCGCACGAAGCGCTGATGGTGGGCGATAGCATCACCGATGTGGAGGCCGCTCGCGCAGCAGGATTGCCGGTCGCCATCATTCGCGGCGGTTATACGCAGCTTCCAGCCGATCAGCTTGGCGCCGACCTGGTCTGCGACAGCCTGCTCGACCTGCCAGCGGCGCTGAACGGACTGCGCAGCGCCGCTTGAGGCTTCAGCCAAGATCTGGACGGCCCCGGCCGCCGATCACGGAAACCGGACCGAACGCCGAAATTATCCGGGGAACTGCTTGAGATAGGCAATGACGTTGGCGAGATCCTCGTCCTTCTTCAGGCCGGGGAACGCCATTTTTCCGCCCTTGATCATTTCCCGAGGCGCGCGGAGATATTCCGTCAGGGTGGCGTCGTCCCACACCAGCCCGCCCTTGCCGGCCTCGACCATGGCCGGTGAATATTTGAAATCCGCATGGGTGCCGGCGGTTCGGCCGACCACGCCCATCAGCGACGGCCCGATCTTGTTCTGGTCCTTGTCGATAACATGGCAGGCTTTGCATTTGGCGAAGACCTTTTCGCCGGCGGCGGCATCCTGAGCCAGGGATTGCCCCGTCGACAGGGTCACGATTGAGATGGCGGCAAAAAACGCGGCAGCGCGCATTGGCATTTCCTCATTGCTCGTCACAGTGCCCTAGACGATGGCATGCGAGCCTTGCGGCGGCACGCGCATTCATGCGGGTCATTCCGTCCCTGCACCTCGGAAAGCTAGACGGAGGGTGGAGGATGTCAACTACATACGTTGTCACAGCCGATCGCGAACGCCTGTCCATTCGTCTTTGTTGACGGCCATGGGGCGACCGCGTAGCTTCCCGCAATTCCGGTTTCCCAGCGGGCACCTTGAGGAAATCCGGCAAGCGACGACGTTTTGTCCAGGGCGACTGTCCGGCTGAAACGTCGAGGCGAGCGTCCCGGGGACGCCGTTGCAAGGTGCTGAAATGGAAATGGTCGATCTCATCTTGACGGTTTGCCTGACCGCCAATCCGAGCAACTGCCGGGAGGAGCATCTCTATTTCGAGAGCCGCGGCTCTCTGCTCCAGTGTATGCTCCTTGCGCCGGCCGAAATCGCGAAATGGTCGTCGGAGCACCCGACCGTCAAGGTCGTGCGCTGGCGGTGCACTTTTCCCGACAAGGAGCGATCGATCTGATGTCGCAAGCGCTCATTGGCACGGTCCCGTTCAACTGCGGCCTTTGGGAGGAGATGTCATGATAATTTCGAGACGCGGCGCGCTACGCCTGGCGGCGCTGGGAACGGCCGCGGTTCTCACTGGAGCAGGCGCGGCTCGCGCCGCCGCAAAGGTTCGCATTGGCGTCCTGAAGTTCGGCACCGTGAGCTGGGAACTCGACACGGTGAAGCACCACAAACTCGACGCCGCCAACGGGATCGACCTCGAAGTCGTGTATTTCGCCGGCGAGGACGCCACCAATGTCGCGATGCTGGCCGGCGAGATCGACATCATCGTCTCCGACTGGCTGTGGGTTTCGCGCCAGCGCTCGGAAGGCGATGATGTGACGCTGGCCCCCTATTCCACCGCGGTCGGCGCCATCATGGTCAGGCAGGAATCGCCGATCCGGACCATCGCCGACCTGAAGCAGAAAAAGATCGGCGTCGCCGGCGGCCCGCTCGACAAGAGCTGGCTGCTCATCCAGGCGCTGGCCAGGCGCGACCACGGCGTCGATCTGACCACGGCAAACGAGATCGTCTTCGGCGCGCCGCCGCTGCTTTCGGAAAAGGCGATGCAGGGCGAACTCGATGCGGTGCTGAACTTCTGGCATTTTTGCGCCCGGCTCGAAGCCAACGGCTTTCGCCGCCTGGTCGGCGCCGAGGACGCGGCCAAGGCGCTCGGAGCCTCGGCCGCAGTGTCGGCGCTCGGCTACGTCTTCCACGAGAAATGGGCGAACGACAATCCGGACGCCGCGAAAGGCTTCGTCAAGGCTTCCGCCCAGGCCAAGGACCTGCTGGCCCGGTCGGACGCCGAGTGGCAGCGCCTGGCTCCGATCGTCCGCGCCGAGGGCGCGGAACTGGAAAAGTTGCGCGACCGCTACCGCGAGGGCATTCCCGCGCGGACGATCGCCGAGGAAGAGGCCGACGCCGGCAAGCTCTACCGGGTACTTGCCGAGATCGGCGGCGAAAAGCTGGTCGGCAGCGCGCCCGAAATGGCGCCCGGCACATACTGGCCGGAGCTGTCGAAATGACCTCGCCGGGCGTCGACCGCGGGATCACCACGGCGGGCACGGCACTGCCCCTCCGCTCAGGCCGGCGCGCGATCGCCGTGCCGGCGCTGACAACCGCCGCGTCCCTGCTCGGCCTGTTTCTCCTGTGGAGCTTCGCTGCGGAGGCGTGGCCGAGCCGCGCATTTCCGCCGCCGGGCCAGGTGTGGCAGGTGCTTTACAACGATACGGCGAGCGGCGAACTTCCTTACCACCTCGGCGTGACGCTCGGCAGGGTCGCAGCGGCGTTCGTGGTGGCGATGGTCATCGGCTCGATCATCGGCGTCCTCCTCGGCGTCCATCGCCGCGCGGACCAGTTCTTCAATCCCTGGGTCGTCCTGTTCCTCAACATCCCCGCGCTGGTCATCATCGTGCTCGCCTATATCTGGTTCGGGCTCAACGAGGCGGCGGCCATAGGCGCGGTCGCGGTGAACAAGATCCCGAACGTCGTGGTGACAATGCGCGAAGGCGCCAGGGCGCTGGACCCGCGCTACGCCGAGATGGCCGCGGTCTATCGCTTCGGTCCCCTGGACCGCCTGCGGCACATCCTGCTGCCGCAGCTTCAGCCCTACCTCGCCGCCGCCTCGCGGTCCGGCGTAGCCCTCATCTGGAAGATCGTCCTGGTGGTCGAACTGCTCGGCCGCTCCAACGGCGTCGGCTTCCAGATCTACCTCCATTTCCAGCTCTTCGACGTGGCAGCCATCCTCGCCTACACGCTGGCTTTCGTCGCGATCATGCTCCTCATCGAACTCCTCCTGGTGCAGCCCGTTGAACGACATGCAACCCGTTGGCGTCGCCGTCCCGCTTAGGGTCGACATCGCCGAAAAGACATTCAGGTCCGCGGAGGGCGTCCCGGTGACGGCGCTGCACGACCTTTCCTTCGAGGTCCGGCAAGGCGAATTCGCCTGCCTGCTCGGGCCGTCGGGCTGCGGCAAGACCACGACGCTGCGCATCCTGCTCGGCCTCGACACCGACTTTTCAGGTTCCTTCCAGTTGCCCCAAGGCGGCTCGAACCGTATCGCCGTCGTGTTTCAGGAGCCGACCCTGCTGCCTTGGCGGACAGTCGAGCAGAATGTCCGGCTTGCCCTGCCCAAGGGGATGCGCAACGCCAAGCTCGACTGGCTGTTCGACAGTCTCGGCCTTGCTGGGATGCGCTCGCTGTTTCCGTCGGAACTGTCGCTCGGCCTTGCGCGCAGGGCGGCTCTCGCCAGGGCGTTCGCCACCGAGCCGGCCGTGCTTTTTCTCGACGAGCCGTTCGTCTCGCTCGACGAACAGACGGCCGAACGGCTGCGCTATCTGCTCCTCGAAGTGTGGTCGGCGCGGCCCACCACTGCCTTGATGGTGACACACAATCTGCGCGAGGCGCTCATGCTGTCGGACCGCATCATCGTCTTGTCGCCGCGGCCTGCTCACGTGCTCGGCGTGTTCGACGTGCGGCTGCCGCGGCACTATCGCAACCGCCAGGTGATGAGCGACCTTCTGCGGTCATTTCACGAGAAATTTCCGCACGCGGCGTGATCCGCACGGAAAGCATATGGGAGGAACGATGCCGATCGATCGGGTACGCCGTGGGCTTGTGACCGGGTTCGCCTGCGTCGGCGCCGGCGCGGCGCTGCCATGCTGTTTTCTGCATGGCGCCCTGGCGGCCGCCACGGATTTCGCACTGAGCGAGATTGCCGACGGCGTCTTCGCCTTCCGCGGCAAGAACGAGTTGATGACCCCCGGCAACGAAGGCGCGATCTGCAATCTGGGCATCGTCGTCGGCGAGGAAGCAGTCGCCGCGATAGATAGCGGCGGCAGTCTCGTCCAGGCGCGCGCCTTCATCGCCGCGATCAGGGAGGTTACGCAAAAGCCGATCCGCTTCCTGATCAACACCCACATGCATCCCGACCACATCTTCGGCAATGCGGCGTTCCGCGACATCGGGGCGACGGTCGTGGGCCATCGCAACCTGCCGCGCGCGCTAGAGGCGCGCGGCGCGTTCTACCTGCGGAATTATCGCAACCAGCTCGGCGACGCGCTGATGGAGGGCGTGGAGATCGTGCCGCCGGCGCAGCTGGTCGCCGATCGCGTCGAACTCGACCTCGGCGGGCGCGTGCTGGACCTGCGGGCGTGGAAAGCCGCCCATACCGACAACGACTTGACGGTCTTCGACGCCCGTACCCGCACGCTTTTTGCCGGCGATCTCGTATTCATGGAGCATCTGCCGACGCTAGACGGCTCGCTGCTTGGCTGGATCCGCCAGATGGATGCCCTCGCCGCGATCGAGGCGGAGAGCGTCGTGCCAGGTCATGGTCCGGTCGACGCCGGCTGGCCGGAGGCGCTCGAAGCCCAGCGCCGCTATTTCGAGGTCCTAGCGGGCGACATCCGGCAGGCAATCGAGGCCGGCCGGCCGCTTGCCGAAACGGTCAAGACCGCCGGCCGCAGCGAAGTCTCCAACTGGGCGCTGTTCGACGAGTACAACGAGCGCAACGCCACGGCGGCCTACGCCGAGCTGGAATGGGAGTGAGGCTATCGCCCAGGCATCCGGCCGGCGCCTGGTTTGCCGGTCGAACGCTCACGACGGCGTAATTTGCCAACGCCGTCGCCCCGGCTTATGATTCTGCTCAGCCTGGGCACCACCTTCCAACCGGTGGAGGCACCGAAATGCAAGTCGGCGTATCCAAGAATCGGCGGTTTGTAATCGCCGCGACGCTCTTTGGCGCGGCCTCCATGGCCGTGGGCACACTCACCGGCGCCACACCGGCGCTGGCGCAGCAGTCCCCCACATCATCTGAAAGGATCTGGACGGCCCTCAAAGGCGATGTCTTCGGCGACCGGCAGATCCTCGCCGATACCGGCCTCGTCCGCATCGAGGCGCCGAAGCGCGCGCAGGATGCGGCACTTGTGCCGGTCGACATCTATATCGATCCCGCCAAGGCGCCCGACGGCGTCAAGTCGGTGACCATGATCATCGACGTGAACCCCGCGCCGGTGGCGGCGACGTTCCAGATCGGCAAGGACGCCGGCGTCACGCATCTGTCGACCCGCGTGCGCGTCGACGACTACTCCTACCTGCGCGCCATCGCCGAGACGCAAGGCGGCGAGCTTCACATGTCCAGCACCTTCGTGAAGGCTTCGGGCGGGTGCTCGGCGCCGGCGGTCAAGAACACGGACGAGGCGCTTGCCTCGATGGGACAGATGAAGCTGCGCCAGTTCGCGGCGGCAGGCGAGACGACGGGCAACGCGCCGGAGCTGCAACTGATGATCCGGCATCCCAACAATTCGGGGCTGCAGCGCGATCCGCTGACCCAGTATTTCATTCCGGCGCATTTCGTCCACAAGCTGTCGGTCTCCCAGGGCGACCGGCTGCTGCTCGCGATGGAGGGCGGCATTTCGATCTCGGAGGATCCCAACTTCCGCTTCGACTTCAGCCGGGGCGCCGGCGACATCAAGGTCGAAGCGACGGACACCGAGGGCAAGGTCTTTAGCGACGAATGGCCGCTCGAGGCGGCGGGGCTTTAAAGCCGTGGCCTGGAACTAGAAGCAGCGGATATCCGCCTCGGCCTGCGCGCGCTTCAGTTCGGAGCCGGCGGTCTTTGCCGGCGCGCTTTCGCGAAACAGCCCGCTCGCCTCGCCGGTCGTCTGCGCCATCTGCTTGAACGTCTCGGCCGCCTCATAGCGTTCGTAGGGCATGATCGAGGCGATGACATCGATCGAGCACGAGCAACGCTCGAGCGCCTGGCGCGTCTGGCCGTTCGATCTCATGCAGCCGAGCACATAGTCGGCGAGCGCCGAAGTGGGGTAGTCTCCCGCCGCCTGCGCCGGGCCGGCAGCGGCCAGCGCCGCCAGGCAAAGCGACAACGTTGAATATCGGATCGACCTGGTCATCGAGGCATTCCTTCCATTGGCTTGGAACTGCTCATACGGCAACGTTAGGCAAAGCCCGCCAAGCCGTCATATAGGACCAAAGGAGGAATGTCGGACGTCCCGAAAAAGGGGCTCCGGACCGGCCTGCCGACGCTCTTTGCAGCGATCGAATCCACTGCCGTTTCATACCACCGCAACTATCCTCGGCCCGCGCCTCGCATACATACTTCCTCGGAAATTCCGCAACAAATATGCCACGCCATTGACAATGATTTTCTTGCAAATTCCGGACGATCATATCCTGAAATATATATAGTTTGCTGAAATGGCATGACCATAAATAGTTCACGCCCTTCCAATATTCATATATAGTTCTTTATGTTGCGCCGCATCATCGCATGCATTGCGATGCAGCATGAAACAAGGGCTTTTTTCTTGCCTGTCGGATTTTATTAACATAGCCTTTCCCTGTTTCCGGCTTCAAGGGCGTCACCGTCATAGGGAGCGGCGACCGTCTTTCGTAGGCCAAGTGAGATGGGCAGTAACGGTGCCCTCTGCTCGTCTGGCTTAGGTCGTGACACGCTGCCGGAAATACTTCCCCCACATGAATCGCTTGGGCAAGCCCTTGTGGGCTCAACGGTCGATTCCCCGATTGTGAACCCTGGGAGGATTTCGGATGCGTGTACTTGCGAAAGCTACCTACGTACTAACGACTGCGGCATTTCTGTCTTGCGGCGCGGCATACACCGCGTTTGCAAACGAAGAGCTGCAGACTCTGTCTTCAGACCCCAAGAACTGGGCTATGCCAACGGGTGACTATGCCAATACCCGTTATTCGAAACTGAATCAGATCACCAAGGACAATGTGAAGGATCTGCAGGTCAAGTGGACGATGTCCACTGGCGTGCTGCGCGGCCACGAAGGCGGCCCGCTTGTCATCGGCGACGTGATGTATATCCACACCCCGTTCCCGAACATCGTCTATGCCCTCGACCTCAAGAACGACGGCAAGATCCTGTGGAAATACGAGCCCAAGCAGGATCCTAGCGTCATTGCGATCATGTGCTGCGACACGGTCAATCGTGGCGTCGCCTATGGCGACGGCAAGATCATCCTCAGCCAGGCCGACACGATGGTGACGGCGCTCGACGCCAAGACAGGCGAGGTCGCCTGGCAGGTCAAGAACGGCCAAGCCACTGACGGCAGCATTGCGGAATCCAGCACGTCAGCGCCCATGGTCGTCAAGGACAAGGTGATCATCGGCATCTCTGGCGCCGAGTATGGTGTCCGCGGCCATATCTCGGCCTACAATCTGAAGGATGGCTCGCTTGCCTGGCGGGCCTATTCGACGGGACCCGATGCAGAAACCCTGATCGATCCCGAGAAGACGACCCATCTCGGAAAGCCGGTTGGTCCCGACTCTGGGATCAACACCTGGGAAGGCGAACAGTGGAAGACCGGTGGCGGCACGACCTGGGGATGGTACTCCTACGATCCCAAGCTCAACCTGATCTACTACGGTACCGGCAATCCATCGACCTGGAACCCGGTCCAGAGGCCGGGCGACAATCGCTGGTCGATGACGATCATGGCCCGGGATGCCGACACCGGTGCAGCCAAGTGGCTCTACCAGATGACCCCGCATGACGAGTGGGACTATGACGGCGTCAACGAGATGATCCTTGTCGACGGCATGGACATCGAGGGCCAGAAACGCGATGTCCTGGTTCACTTCGACCGCAATGGCTTTGCCTACACCATGGACCGTGCAACTGGCGAGCTTCTCGTCGCCAAGAAGTACGATCCCACGGTGAACTGGGCAACGGAAGTCGTTATGGATCCGGCGAGCGAACAGTATGGCCGTCCGCAGGTTGTTGCCAAATACTCGACCCAGCAGAACGGCGAGGACACCAACACCACGGGCGTCTGCCCCGCTGCCCTTGGAACGAAAGACCAGCAGCCGGCGACCTACTCGCCTAAGACGGGTCTCTTCTACGTGCCGACCAACCATGTCTGCATGGACTACGAGCCTTACAAGGTGAGCTACACCGCCGGCCAAGCCTATGTGGGCGCAACGGTGGCAATGTACCCGACTCCGGGTAGCCATGGCGGCATGGGCAACTTCATCGCCTGGGACGCGGCCAAGGGTGAAATCGTCTGGTCCAAGCCCGAGCAGTTCTCGGTCTGGTCCGGCGCACTTGCCACCGAAGGCGACGTGGTCTTCTACGGCACGCTGGAAGGCTACATCAAGGCTGTCGATACCGAAGGCAACGAACTCTACAAGTTCAAGACGCCGTCGGGCATCATCGGCAACATCAACACGTTCGAACATGACGGCAAGCAATATGTAGCCGTTCTGTCGGGCGTCGGTGGCTGGGCTGGCATCGGCCTCGCAGGTGGTCTTCTGGGTGCCGAAGGTGCCGCCGCCTGGCAGACGGCAGTGGCGGGCGAGAGAGCTCCGACCGAGGAAGAAAAGTCGATTTCCACGGCTGGTCTTGGCGCGGTCGGCGGCTATGCAGCACTCGCCGACTACACGACGTTGGGCGGTCAGCTCACCGTCTTCGGCCTTCCGGATTGATCCTTCCGGGAAGATGGTACGGCCAAGGTCTTGCGAGGCCTTTGACTTGAGAAGCGAGAGCCCGGATCACCGGGACCCCGACCCGGGCTCTCGATTTTTCGCCGCACAATCACAACGCACCTGTCACCGCCGCATTGCGACAGCCAAGCTGTGTCCGTGGCGAAATGAAAAAGAGGTCTGAATGTCTGTTCGCAACATAGTTTCCGTTCTTGCTCTCGTCCTCCTGCCGCTCGCCGGCGCCGGCTTGGTCCAGGCCGCCGACGACAAGGAAAAGGCGGCAGCCGTCACCGACGAGGACGGCAAGTATTTCGACGCGGAAGGCAATCCGACCTTCAAGATCGATGAAGACGGCACGGTCGACTGGTACACGTTCAGCGGCTACCGGCGCTATCATTCCGATTGCCATGTCTGCCACGGACCCGACGGCGTCGGCTCGAGCTATGCCCCGGCGCTGGCCAACTCCATGAAGGACATGGACTACGGCACATTCCTGTCGATCGTCGCGGAAGGCCGCAGGAATGTGGGCGGCGGCAAGGAAAACGTCATGCCCGCCTTTGGCGACAACAAGAACATCTATTGCTACATGGACGACCTCTACGTCTATCTGCGCGCCCGCGCAGTCGGAGCCGCTCCCCGCGGCCGGCCGCCCAAGAAGGCGGACAAGCCGCAAGCCGCAAAGGACGCCGAAGCGTCCTGCATGGGAGGATGACATGAGCCGCCGCAGTAAGCTGCGCCTGTTCCTGTTCGCTGCCGTGGCGGCCGCTCTTGTCCCCGGCGCAGCGTGGGCCCAAGGCGCCGGTCTCGGCGCGGCAGGCGAACTGGTGGATCCCGAGGTGCTGCGCGTCTGCGCCGATCCTTCGAATCTGCCCTTCACCGACGAAAACGGCGAGGGTTTCGAGAACAAACTGGCCGAGCTGGTCGCTGAGAAGACCGGCCGGAAATCCGTCGCCTATACGTGGTTTCCGATGGTTATGGGCTTCGTCCGCAACACGCTGAGAGCCAATCGCTGCGATATCATCATGGGCTACGCGCAGGGCGACGAACTAGTTCAAAACACCAATGCCTATTACCGCTCGACTTATGCGTTGGTCTACAAGAAGGACAGCGGCCTCGCCGGGGTCGAAACCATTGAGGATCCGAAACTGGCTGGCAAGAAAATCGGCGTTGTCGCCGGAACGCCGCCCACCGCAAATATGGCGGCGATCAAGCTCATGCGTACGGCCAAGGTCTATCCGCTGATGGTGGACACGCGCCTGATGCCGTCAGTGGCCGAAATCATGATCAAGGACATGCTTGCAGGCGCGATCGATGCCGCGATCGTTTGGGGCCCCATGGGAGGCTACTACGCCAAAAATTCCGGGGCCGATCTGGCGTTCGTTCCCCTCGTGAAGGAAAAAACTGGCTCGCGTATGATCTACCGCATCACCATGGGCGTGCGCCCATCGGATCAGGAATGGAAGCGGACGCTCAACAAGGTCATCAGGGAAAACCAGGCGGCGATCAACCAGATCCTGCTGGATTACAACGTGCCTCTTCTCGACGAGCACGACCAGCCGATCACGCAATAGAGGCGTTGTATAGTCCTGTCGAACCGAAGTTGCGGCAGGCGATGAAGAGAAGGAGATGAAGCCACCGTCGATATATTTGCTGCTTGCAGCGGGCTTTCTGAGCTTGGCTGGGCCGGTTTTTGCCGGCAGCGTCGAGGAACCCGCCAACTACCGGATGGACGAATACCGGGCGCCGGTGCCGGACACGCTGCAAGGAGCCAAGGTGGTGACGACCAGGGAAGCCGAGGCGCTGTGGCGGGAGAAGAAGGCGGTATTTTTCGATGTCATGCCGCAGGCGCCGAAGCCGGCCAATCTGCCGGCGGGAACGATATGGAAGGAGAAGATCAGAAACGACATTCCAGGCAGCGTCTGGCTGGCCAATGTGGGCTACGGTGCGATTTCCGAGAAGACCGCCGAGTATTTCCGCCAGGGCCTCGCCGCCAGCACCGGTTCGAACAAGTCTCGCACGATATTGTTCTACTGCATGACCAACTGCTGGATGTCCTGGAATGCCGCCAAACGGGCGCTCGAATGGGGATACCGGTCGGTGATCTGGTACCCGCTCGGGTCGGATGGCTGGGAGAGCGCTAATCTGCCGCTGGAGGAGAATACCCCTTACGCGATGGACGATTGAAACGGACAGGATGCAATTTTTGACATTGTTTTTCGAATTTTCAGAACCAATCTTTTCATTTGTCCATTTGAGAAGTGATGGACGAACCGCTGCTTAACGGTGCCCCGCAGCGGTAGGATATCGACAGGATCGGTCCATTCGGGCCGGTGGAAAAGGAGGAACGGAATGAAGAAGATCTGGACCAAGCCAACCATGTGCCAGGTTGCTGCTGGCTTTGAAATCTCGCGGTATCTGCCTGCTGAAATTACTCCCAAGAAGTAGGCCGCGTCGGCGCGTGCCGCTGGCGACAGTGGCACGCGCTGTCAACTTGAATTAGCAGGACGTATCCGGCCGCGGCAGCACCATAGTTGTCGCGCCCAGGAAGTATGGAGTTCGAAGATCGGACTGTGGCGATGCGTCTGAAAATCGTCGGATCGGCGGCCGGCGGCGGTTTTCCCCAATGGAACTGCAATTACCGGCTGAGCCGCGCCGCCCGCGCCGGAACTGCCGGCGTGCGCCAGCGGACGCAATCGAGCCTCGCCGCCTCGGCCGACGGCGTCGGTTGGGTTCTCTTCAATGCCTCCCCCGACATTCGCCAGCAGATGGCGGAGACCCCTGAACTTCAACCAGCCCCCGACGCGCCTTTGCGTTCGACGCCGATCCGCGCCGTCGTGCTCACCAACGCCGACGTCGATCATGTCGCCGGCCTGCTCAGCCTGCGCGAGCGCCAGCCCTTCGCAATATATGCTTCGGCGCGGGTTCTCGCCGCGCTCGCGGCGAATCCTATCTTCAACGTGCTCGATCCGGCGATCGTGCCGCGGCGCACCTTGCCCCCGGACGGTGAGCTGGAGCTATGCGACGCCGCCGGCCAGGGGATCGGCGTGACGATTGAAAGCTTCGCCGTGCCTGGAAAAGTGGCGCTCTATCTGGAGGATGCCAGCAGGCCAGGTGCTGACTACGGCTCCGAAGAAGGCGATACGATCGCGGTGCGCATTACCGCAGGCAATGGCGGCTCGGCCTTTTACATTCCGGCCTGCGCCAGGATCGACGCGGCGCTGAAGGCGAGGCTTGCCGGCGCCGCCTGCCTGCTGTTCGACGGCACGGTTTATACCGACGACGAGATGATCGCCGCCGGCGTCGGACAGAAGACCGGCGCGCGCATGGGACATCTGGCGATGTCGGGCGAAACGGGTTCGATCGCCGGCCTTGCGGACGTGAAGGTAGGCCGCCGCGTCTTCGTCCATATCAACAACACCAACCCCGTTCTCGACGAGAACTCGGCCGAGCACGCGGCGGTCAGAGAAGCCGGCTGGGAAGTTGGTTATGACGGCATGGAGACAGAATTGTGAGCGATTTCCACGATGCCGCCAAGGACGGCCTGACCCCTGCAGATCTTGAAGCCGTGCTACGGCAGGTCGGCGCGGAGCGCTACCACAATCGGCATCCGCTGCATCACCGCATGACCGGCGGGGGCATGTCCAGGGGCGAGCTACAGGCATGGGCGCTGAACCGCTACTGCTACCAGGCGGTGATCCCGCGCAAGGACGCCGTCATCCTCGCCCGCGCCACCGATCCGGCCTTTCGCGCCGCCTGGCGCAAGCGCATCGAGGATCATGACGGCGAGGACGGCGGGAGCGGCGGCATCGCGCGCTGGCTGCATCTCGCCACCTCCCTCGGCCTGGATGCGGAAGCTGTGAAAAGCGAAAGGTTCGCGCTGCCCGCCACGCGTTTCGCCGTCGGCGCCTATTTCTCCTTCTGCGCCAATGCGACGCTGCTCGAAGCCGTCGCCTCGTCACTCACCGAACTGTTCTCTCCCGTCATCATCGGCGAGCGCGTGCCGGCAATGCTGGCCAAATACGAATACATCACCGAGGACACGCTCGCCTATTTCAACAAGCGGCCGGAGCAGGCTTCGCGCGATTCCGATTTCGCCCTCGCCTATGTGCTGGAACGTGCCGATACGCCGGAGCGGCAGCAGGCGGCTATCGACGCACTGGTGCTGAAATGCGATATTCTCTGGGCGATGCTCGACGCACTGCAGCATGCCTATGGCGAGGCCGGAAACATCCCTCCCGGCGCGTTCCGGCCGGAGCAGGGTTCATGATCGAGGCGCGTCAAAGGGCAGTCGTTTCGCTGCAGTCTATACCGTCGCTGCCGAAGCACGTACGCATCCAGTTCGATCCAATCCGGCAGGCCTATGCGGTTTTGTCGCCGGAAAAGGTGTTCTGGCCGAACGAGATCAGCCTCGACATCCTGCGCCGCTGCGACGGACGCTCCGACGTCGGCCACATCATCGCCGATCTTGCGGCGGAATATGGCGCCGAGGAGGACGAAATTGCCTCCGATGTCACCGCCTTCCTGCAGGAATGGGCGGACAAACTGCTGGTGAAGCTATGAGCGAGCCGCTTCTCCCTCCGATCGGAATGCTGGCGGAACTGACCCATCGCTGCCCGCTGCAATGTCCTTATTGCTCCAATCCGACCGAACTGCTGAAAGCAAACCGCGAGCTCGACACCCAAACCTGGCTCGACCTGTTCGAGCAGGCGGCCGACCTCGGCGTGCTGCAGGTGCATCTCTCGGGCGGCGAGCCGACCCTGCGCCGGGACCTCGAGCAGCTGATCGCCGGGCTTTCGGCGCGCGGCGTCTACACCAATTTGATCACCGCAGGCGTCGGCATCGCCGAAGGCCGTGTCGAGGCGTTCGCCGATGCCGGGCTCGACCATTTGCAACTGAGCTTCCAGGGCGCGCGGCCGGCCACGACGGAGATGATCGGCAACCACCGCGGCAGCCATGAGAAGAAGCTCGACACGGCGCGGCGGGCCCGCGCCGCAGGCCTGCCGCTCACCATCAACGCGCCGATCCACCGCCACAACATCGAGGAAGTGCCGGAATTCATCGAACTCGCTCTGTCGCTCGGCGCCGAGAGGCTTGAGATCGCCAATGTGCAATATTCCGGTTGGGCGCTGGCCAACCGCGACGCGCTGATGCCCGACCGCGCGGCGGTCGACCGCCAGGCCGAGATCGTCGAAGCGGCGCGCGAGCGGCTGACCGGCGTCATGAATATCGACTTCGTCACGCCGGATTATTTCGCCATCTATCCCAAGCCCTGCATGGGCGGCTGGGCGCGCGACGCCTTCATGGTTGCGCCGGACGGCATGGTGTTGCCCTGCCACGCCGCGCAGACCATCCCATCGCTCAGCTTCGAGCATTTCGGAGAGCGCACGCTCGCAGAAATCTGGACCGATTCGCCCGCCTTCAACGCTTTCCGCGGAACCGACTGGATGCAGGAGCCGTGCCGCGGCTGCGAGCGTCGCGAGATCGACTGGGGCGGCTGCCGCTGCCAGGCGATGGCGATCGCCGGCGATCCGGCCGCAACCGATCCGGCCTGCGTGAAGTCGCCGATCCACGCCCGCATGGCGACTTTCATCGCCGCGGCCACTTCGGAGAAGAACAAGCCTGCCTCGGAAAGCTTCGTCTACCGCCGTATTGGCGCGGTCACGGAACCGGCCTGACCTCTGCCCTTCACGGCGTTCTCGCGCTCCAGAATGGCGTCGGCGAAGGCCAGCGCATCCCTGTTCATCGCCACATTGTGCACGCGAAAAATGCTCGCGCCCTTCATCCTGAGGATGACGCTCGTGGCTGCGGTGCCAACGTCGCGCGCCTGCCGGTCGCCGCCCGCCACATGGGCGATTAGGCGTTTTCGCGACGTGCCGACGAGCAGCGGAAACCCGAGCGCGTGTAGCTCGCCGAAGCGGGCCATCAGCTGAAGGTTCTCCTCGCCGTCCTTGGCGAAGCCGAACCCTGGATCGAGGACGATCTGGCTATCGGAGACGCCGGCGTCGCGCGCGATCTCCAGCGAGCGCCTGAGGAAGAGAAACTGGTCGGCAATCACGTCGGGAAGCTTTTCGCGGTCGCGGCCGGTATGCATGACGGCGAGGCCGGCGCCACTTTCGGCCGCCACATGGGCGACGCCGGGCTCGCGCTGCAGGCCGTGCACGTCGTTGACGATATGCGCGCCCACCGCGACCGCGAGACGCGCCGTCTCTTCCCGGTAAGTGTCGACCGAAATGATGCATCCTTCCCCTGCCAGCGCCTCGATCACCGGCAGGATGCGCGCCTGTTCCTCGCGCGCCGCGACCGGCTCAGCGCCCGGCCGGGTTGATTCGCCGCCGACATCGATGATCGCGGCACCGTCAGCGATCATCTGGCGCGCATGGGCGAGAGCGGCGTCCGGTCTGTCGAATTCGCCTCCGTCGGAAAAGCTGTCCGGCGTGACGTTCAGGATCCCCATCATCAGCGCTTTCGCGCCGAGGTCGAGATGCTTGCCGTGAGCGAGTTGCCAGCGCGTCATGGCGCGAATGTCTTTGCATAGGTTTCGGGCTTGAAGCCCACGACCAGCCCGCCCCCGGTTTCCAGCACCGGGCGCTTGATCATCGAGGGATTGGCAAGCATGAGCTCGACCGCCTTCCTTTCGCCGAGCTCCGTCTTGTCCGCATCCGAGAGCTTGCGGAAGGTCGTGCCCGCGCGGTTGAGCAGCGTCTCCCACCCTACCGCGCGCACCCACTCCTCGAGCCTGCCGCGCTCGACGCCCTCCACCTTGTAGTCATGGAACGCATAAGCGACGCCGCGGGCGTCGAGCCATGCGCGCGCCTTCTTCATCGTATCGCAGTTTTTAATGCCATAGAGGGTGACTGTCATGATCCCAAGATTTCTCGCCTGCAACTCTCCCGCCAGTCGATGATCAGCCTCGCAGCGGCCATCGGCCGAGCCGGATATACCGGCCCCTACCGACGAGGCTATGTATCAGCACAAACTCGCTTACGATCCAGCCAACCGGCCTGACGGGCCGCTCGGCGACGGAACCAAAATCATACAGCATCGTCAGATGCGGGGTATAGGACGAACCGGCGCCACGCCCAAGTCCTGTTCTTTTCAGGTTTTCCTCCAACGCCCGCCGCAACGCCTGCAGGCTGTCGTTGCGGCCGACCAGCACGAGAGGCCGCTTGCGGGAGCGGCGTCGAAAGCTCATGGCCCGATCGAAAACCACCTCGAAGGGCGGCATTTCTACCAACTTCGCCGCTTCGGCGGCTCTGGCGATCAGGTCCTGCGGCACGCCGTCATAGGTGCCGATTCCGTGCAAAGTCACGTGAAAGCGGCCCTTCCCCATCGGCCTGCCCTTTAGCCCGAGCGCATCGCACAGATCAAAGGCGCGGCGCTCGACCTCTTCCGCTCCTTCCTCGTCGGGTTGGACAGCGAAAAACACATTGTCCATGCCTGGCAAACCGAAACCAGCAAACTGTAGCTGTTCCCACATTGAAGCAGCCTCCTTTCGCCGAACAAACATCTACTCCTGCTTATGTTCCCTATTTGTTCTCACCCTGAGATGAATTGCAAGCGGAAAATCGGAAGGGGCGGAATCTCGCGAGGGCTCGCAAACTGGCGGTCGAATGCGGTGTTGGAGCCGGAAGCCGGTGTCCCAATGCAGTGGAAAATCAAAGATCCCGCGTCAGCTCGCGCCACTTGGCCGCGTATCGCGTCCACGCCGCATCCAGCCGTCCAGGCGGCTCGTCCGCGGCCACCGGGCCGGCGGCCGGTCTTCCCGCTAGGAGCGCTGCGCCTATGCTGGTTCCGGCCTGGCCTGGCTGCGGCAGCACTGGGCGTCCGGTCGCGGCGCGCAGCATGTCGGCGTAGAGCGCGTTCCTGGCGAACGGACCCTCGACGATCGTCCCGCCTTCCGCACCGATCAGGTCGAGGCAGGTCGCCGTCATCAGCGCCAGGTAGAAGGCCGCGGCGACGGCGCACTCCCCCGCCGATGGGTCTTCGGAGCCGATCCAGCGCGATCCGGAACGGGGAAACGGACCCGATCCCTGCTGCACCGAAGGCAGCAGCATGATCCGGCCACCGAGCACGGATTCCAGATCGGCCGCGCTCCAGCCTCCGCCGCCTCCGGCGGTGAGCGTGTCGTATTCGCGCCCTCCCATGAAGCGGGCCGACGGCACCGGGGCGCCCATTGCGTTCACGTTGATCAGCGTGTCGCGCGCCGGGTCCAGGGACACCGCCGCGCCGCCGACAGCCATGGTCACCACCCAGGTTCCGGTCGAGACGACGGCGAAAGGCGGGCGGCGGGAGACCAGATGCGGCAGCAGCGATGCGTTGGAATCATGGATGCCGCAGAAGACAGGTGTCGAGGGGTCGAGACCGGTTTTGGCCGGGATGTCCGGGCGGATAGGGCCGAGGGCGGCGGCAGCCGGCGTCACGGGGGCAAAGAGGTTTTGCCATCCCATGCGGCCGACCAGCGAGGAAAAGCCGGCGGCGTTCGGATTCCACAAATCGGTATGGCAGCCGAGCGACGTGACTTCGTTGGCGACGACGCCGCTCAGCCGCCACGCCCAGTATTGCGGGTACATGAGGATGGATGCCACCTCGGCGAAGCGGTCGGGAAATGCGCGGCTCTGCCAGAAGAGCTGGGAGCCGAGGTTGAGCCCCAAAGGCAGCGGCGGCGAGCCGGTTTCGGAGAAGGCCGGCCGCACCGGCTCGTAGTCTTCGCGCACCGTGGCGGGCCCATCGTGCTCGTAGTCGAGCACCGGCAGCACGAGCTGCCCGCCGGCGTCGAGCAGCGCCGCCGTCGCGCCATGGGTGGTCACCGAAACCGCATCGATCTTCCGCTCGCGGCCGAGCGCCTCAAGGCTGGCGAGGATGAAGGTCCAGATCGCGTCGACGTCATGGTGCGGATAGAGGCCGCCGGCCGCCGGCCGGTTCGGCGTCTTGCGAACGGCGATCTCCGCCACCGTATCGAGGTCGACCAGCGCCACCTTGGCATTGGTCTTGCCGATATCGATGACGGCGACGTGGCGGATGCCGGCCATCGTCATTCCATATGGAACACGGTTTCGAGCGGCGTCGCCACCGGCTCGTTGTCCGGTTTCGTCTCCATGATATCGGCCATAAGCGCCCACCAGCGCCGCATGACCGGATGGTTCGGCAGGTCGGCCATGCCGTGGCCGTCCCGACGCCACAGCACGCCGAACAGCGTGTTCGTTTCCTCGTCGAGGTGTATCGAATAATCCGAAATGCCGGCATCCCGGAGCAGCGCGACCAGTTCAGGCCAGATGCCGTCGTGACGCCTCTTGTACTCGGCCTTCATGCCGGCCTTGAGCTTCATCTTGAAGGCGTATTTCTCCGGCATCACGCCATCCTTCGCCGGCTGAAGCGGCCCCAGACGATTGGCAGCGCGATGACGATGATGAGCAGCAGGCCGATGAAGATCGACATGACGATGCCGGGCACGTTGAGCAGGCCGAGGCCGAAAGTGACGAGCCCCATGATGAACGCCGCCAGCACAACGCCGAGGATGCTGCCCGCGCCGCCGAGAATGCTGACCCCGCCGAGCACCACCATGGTGATGACTTCCAGCTCGTAGCCCTGCGCTATCGAGGGCCGGGTCGAGCCGAGGCGCGAGGTGATCAGTACCGAAGCGATGCCGGCCATCAGCCCCGTCAGGCAGAACAGGATGAATTTTATCCGCGCCACCCGGACGCCGGAAAACTGCGCCGCCACCGGATTGTTGCCGATCACGAAGATGCGGCGGCCGAAGCTCGTGCGGTGCAGGACGAACCAGTAGATGACTGCCGCAGCGAGGAACAGCACCAGTTCGAACGATATCACCCACCAGACATAGCCCTGGCCGAAGAAGGCGAAGTCCGGCGGATAGCCCTTGTATGCCTGGTCGCCTAGGATGATGAAAGCAACGCCCCTGAACAGGCTCATCGTGCCGATGGTGACGACGATCGACGGCAGGCCGACCCGCGTGACCAGCAGACCGTTGACGGCCCCGCAGGCGAGCCCGGTCGCAATGCCGATCAAGACCAGGCCCGGTGTGCCGACGCCCGCCTGCACGGCCATGCCCATCATGGTCGAGGCCAGCGCCACGATCGCGGCGACCGAAAGATCGATCTCGCCGGAAATGATCAGCAGCGCCATGGCAAGCGCGATCAGCGCCTTTTCGGTGAAGTTGAAGGTCAGGTCCGACAGCGACCACGCATCGAGGAAATAGGGCGAGGCGAAGCTGTTGACGGCGAAGATCACCACCGCCACCAGCACCAGCAGCGCCTCCCAGGAAAACAGCGCTGAACCGAGCGGCTTGTCCAGCCGGTCGGGAATGTGGCGGGGAGCATGCGTCGTGTCGGTCATACCATCGCTCCGCTCGCAAAGTCCGCGCAGCGCCGTCGCATCATCACAGGCAGTATGTTGCTCATGCCGCCGCGCTCCTCAAGATGATGCGTCCCTCTTTCCGCTCGCTGCGCGCGTTCAGCACCACGGCCAGGATGATGGCGCCGCCCGAGATCGCCATCTGCCAGAAGGGCGAGATGTTGATGACCGGCAGCGCGGTCGAGATGATGCCGAGAAACAGCGCGCCGAGCACCGCGCCTCCCACCGAGCCGATGCCGCCGGCTATCGAGACACCGCCGATGACGCAGGCCGCGATGATATTCAGTTCATAGCCGTTGGCGACTTCCACTGAGGCGATGACGTAGCGCGAGATCCACAGATAGCCGCTCAGCCCGGCAAGCAGCCCCGAAATGCAGAAGACGACAAACTTGGTGCGGCCGACATCGATGCCGGCATAGACCGACGCTGTCGGGTTGACCCCGATCGCATAGATGGAACGGCCGAGCGGCGTTCGCGTCATCAGCAGATAAAACAGCGCGATGACCGCGATGGCGATCCAGGAAAGGACGGGCAGTCCGAAGAATGCGCCCCTTTGCAGGCTGATGAAGGCCGGACTCATCTGGTCGGCGTTAACCCAGGCGCCGCCCGAGACGACGAAGGTCGCGCCGCGATAGATGGTGAGCGAGCCGAGCGTGACGACGATCGCCGGGATGCCGAGCTTCCACACGAGCAGGCCGTTAAGCGCGCCGAGCGCAAGCCCGATCGCCATGGCCAGTACGATCAGCAGCGGGACGGGAATCCCGGGATAGGCGGCATTGGCCATGGCAACGATCATGCCGGTGAGCGCCAGATTCGACGCCATCGACAGGTCGATCGAGCGGGTGAGGATCACCGCCATCTGGCCAAGCGCGAGGATCATCAGGATCGCCGTGTCGTTGAAAACGGCGGCCAGATTGCCGGGCCGCGCGAAGCCGGGAAAGCGCAGCGAAATCAGCGCCACCAGCGCGGCGATAGCGGCGAGAAGCCAGACTTCACGGTGTTTCATCAGCGTTCTCATCCCGCAATACCCGCAGCCGCCCGCACCAGCCTCTCAGCGTCGAGCCCCTTGTTTTCATGGATCGCTGCGATGCGTCCCTCGCGCATGACGATGACGCGGTCGGACATGCCGAGGATTTCCGGCAGTTCGGACGAGACCATGATGACCGAGAGGCCCTGCGCGACCAGTTCGGCCATAAAGCCGTGCACTGCCGCCTTCGAACCGATGTCGATGCCCTTGGTCGGCTCGTCGAGAATGATGACCTTCGGCGCCGTCGCCAGCCATTTGGCGATGACCACCTTCTGCTGGTTGCCGCCGGAGAGCGTGCCGACATCCTGGCTGAGAGAGGAAGCGCGAAGGTCCAGCCGCTCGACATATTTGCGCGCCAGCGAAAACTCTTCGGCAAGGCGAAGCACGCCCGATTTCGAGGTGCGTGCGAGCGACGGCAGCGAGACGTTCTGGAATATCGGCAGGCCGATCACCACACCCTGCCGGCCGCGCTCTTCCGGCACATAGACGATGCCAGCCTCGATCGCGTCCGCCGCCGATTTCGGCGCGATGGTTTGCCCTTCCAGCGCCATCGTGCCGCGGCTGGTGCGGGTGATCCCCGCAACCGCCTGCATGACCTCGCTGCGGCCGGCACCTACAAGGCCGTAGAAACCGAGTATCTCGCCCTTGCGCAGCTCGAAGCCGATATCGTCGAACTCGGTCGGGTGCGACAGGCCGGAAACACTGAGCACCGGCTCGCCGATCAAGGCCTCGCGCTTCGGGAAGATGCGGTCGACCGAGCGCCCGACCATCATGCGCACGAGCTGGTCCTGGCCGATTTCGGCGAGCAGCCCTTCGCCCACCAGCTCGCCGTCGCGGAACACGGTGCAGCGGTCGGCGATGCGGTAGATCTCGTCGAACTTGTGGCTGATGAACAGCACCGCCTTGCCGTCGCTCTTCAGAAACTCGATCAGCAGGAAAAGCTCTTCGATCTCCTTGGCCGAAAGGGCGGCCGTGGGCTCGTCCATGATGACGATCTGCGCGTCGATCGACATCGCACGGGCCACAGCCACCAGATGCTTGTTGGCGATGCCGAGGTCGCGCAGCCGGGCGTCGGCATCGATATGCTTTGCGCCCATCGTGTCGAGAACTTCGCGCGCCTGGCTGCGCATGGTGCGCCAGTCGATCATGCCGAAGCGCGTATTCGGCGCATGGCCGAGAAAGATGTTCTCGGCGACCGACAGATCGTCGAAGAGAACCGTCTCCTGATGGATTGCCGTGATGCCGTGCTTGAAGGCGGCATGTGCGCTGGGCAAGGTCATGGCCTGGCCGCCGATGCTGATCTCGCCGGCGTCGGGCTGGTAGATGCCGGTCAGGATCTTGACCAGCGTCGATTTGCCGGCGCCGTTTTCGCCCACCAGCGCCGTCACCTGCCCCGGATAGAGCGAGAGCGAGACATCATGCAGGGCCCGCACGCCGGGGAAGCTCTTGGATATGCCCGAGAGGGTCAGGCGCGGGCTTGCCGAACTGGCTTGCTGGATGATCGGATCGCGCAGGGCTGACATGTGCATGATTGTATCAAGCCCTATTCCCAGGCCAATTGAAGGGCAGCGGGGCCGGACGGAGCCCCGCTGCATCGATCGAGTTCGATCAGTAGATCTTCGAAAATTCCTCGATATTCGACTTGTCGAACTGGAAGGGCGCGGCCATCGCGGCCGAGTTGGTATCGTCGAGGGTCACCTCGCCGACGCGGCCGATCGACAGCTTGGCGCCCGGTTTCGCTTCGGTCTTCTTCGTCGCCAGCCCGTGGGCCAGATAGACGGCCGAATAGCCGAGGTCGATCGGGTTCCACAGCGCGACCGCCTGGCTGGCGCCGTTGTCGATGAACTTCTTGAATTCCGAAGGCAGCGCCAGGCCGGTCACGTTGACCTTGCCGATCAGGTTCTCGTCGGTCACCACCTGCGCAGCGGCCACGACGCCGACCGTGGTCGGCGCGATGATCGCCTTGAGGTTCGGATGCGACTTGAGCAGCCCCTTGGCCTCGTCGGTGCTCTTGGCGGAATCATCGTCACCATAGACGGTGGCGACCAGATTGATCTTCGGGAATTTTTCCGGAAGCACCTTCTTGGCGGCTTCGATCCAGGCGTTCTGGTTGGTCGCCGTCGAGGACGCCGAGAGAATGGCGACGTCGCCGCCCTCCGGCAGGTGGTCGGCGGCAAGCTTGATGATGGTCTCGCCGATCAGGTCGGTGTCGGAGGGGTTGAGGTGCATCTGCCGGCCTTCGGGCGCGACGCCCGAATCCCACGAGATCACGGTGATACCCCGTTCCATCGCCTTCTTCAGCGCCGGCACGAGGGCGTCCGGATCGTTGGCCGAGATCGCGATGGCGTTGACCTTCTGGGCGATCAGCGAGTTGACGACCTCGATCTGCGCCTCGGCGGTCGCCTTGGTCGGGCCGGTGTAGATGATCTCCACGCCGCCAAGTTCCTTGGCCGCTTCCTGGGCGCCCTTGTTGGCGGCGTCGAAGAAGCCGTTGCCCAGCGATTTGACGACCAAAGCGATCTTTATGTCCTCGGCATGGGCCGAGTGCACAAAAAATGCCGCCGAAAGGGTAGCAGCAACCAGTAACTTCTTGAAAATGCTCATCAGTTTTCCTCCCTTGATGTAGCGTTCGTGGATAATTTATCCATCAGCGCCGCAGGCTCTCACGCCTGCAGCGAAGATTCCTCCGGCTTCGATTGGCTGTTTCGTGCGACAACGAGCGCCACGCCGGCAGCTTCCAGCATCGCGGCCTCCCGATCCTCGACGCCCTCGTCGGTGATTACGGTCGAAATGCGCGACAGGCCGCACAGGATCAAGCTCGAGCGCTGCCGGAACTTGGAAGAATCAACCAGAACAACGAGTTCATCGGCCTGGTCGATCAGCTTCTGTTCGGCCTGGATCAGCAGCGGGTCGCCCTCCATCAGTCCGAGCGGGCCCAACCCCTGCGCGCCCATGAACATGCGGCGCGCGTAAAAGTTGCGCGTCACGTCGTTGTCGAACGGCGACAGGATGATGTTCTGCTCGCGGTAAATGGTCCCGCCCGAAAGCATGACCGTGTTTTTGGAATGCTTGAGCAGGTGCTCGGCGATCGGGAAGGAATTGGTGAAGATCGGCATCCGCCGGTTGATCAGGAAATGCACCATCTGGAAGGTGGTGGTGCCGCCATTGATAATGATCGGCTCGCCGTCCTTGCACAGTTCGACCGCTTCCCGGGCAATCGCCCGCTTCTTCGCCGTATTGATGGTTTCGTTGACGCTGAACGGACGACCCGCAATGCCGACGAACTGGGGTGGGGCGATCGCTTCGGCCCCGCCTCGCACGCGGCGCAGTCGCTTCTGCACGTGGAGAGCGGCTATGTCGCGCCGTATCGTCGCCTCGGAGGACGACGTCAGGTCGACCAGTTCCGGCACGGTCACTACAGGCTTTTCCTGGACCGCGGACAGAATGATCCGATGGCGCTCTTTTTCGTGCATTGCTCCTCCCAACCTGGGCATTAGGGCACTCTCCCAGCGCAGTGTCAATCAATTTCGATCACAATGTTTCATTGTGCAGCGCAATATGATCAATGTTGATCGTTTTTGATTGACACCCGCGTTGCGGCCGTGTGATTTTGAGGAATGTAACAGCGCCGCCTTTCCGGCGCACCGGGAGGATCCGTCATGCTCGAAACGCGCTCCGCCACGCGCCTCGCCAACCTTTGGGACGAGGCGAGAGCCGCTGCAATGAACGAGTCCCAACGGCTCCTCTACCGCTCCAATCTTCTCGGCTCGGACAAACGCATCACCAATTATGGCGGCGGCAATACGTCCGCGAAGGTGATGGAAAAGGATCCGCTTACCGGAAAAGCGGTCGAGGTGCTGTGGGTCAAGGGCTCGGGCGGGGATGTCGGCACCATCGGCCTGGACGGCTTCGCAACCCTTTACATGCACAAGCTCGAAGCGCTGAAAGGCCTCTACCGCGGCGTCGAGTTCGAGGACGAGATGGTGGGCTACCTGCCGCACTGCACGTTCAACCTGAATCCTCGCGCGGCCTCGATCGACACGCCGCTGCACGCCTACGTGCCGAAAAAGCATGTCGACCACATGCACCCCGACGCCATTATCGCCATCGCGGCGGCCAAAGACGGCGAGGAACTGACGCGAACCATCTTCGGCGGGGAGATCGGCTGGCTGCCATGGAAGCGGCCCGGCTTCGAGCTCGGCCTCTGGCTCGAAAAATATGCCCGGGAAAACCCGGATGCGACGGGTGTGATCCTCGCAAGCCATGGGCTGTTCACGTGGGGCGACTCTGCCCGGGAGTGCTACGAGGCAACGATCCGGATCATCAACCGCGCCATCGAATGGTTCGAACAAGAGATCGCCGGCAAAGCTGAGTTCGGCGGCGAGACGCGGCCTGCCCTGCCCGCGGCGAACCGCCGGGCAATGGCCGCGCATCTCATGCCGGCGATCCGCGGCATGATCTCAGCTTCCGAGCGCAAGGTCGGCCATTTCGACGACCAGCCGGCGGTGCTGGAATTCGTGAGTTCACACGACATGGAAAAGCTGGCCGCGCTCGGCACCAGTTGTCCGGACCATTTCCTGCGCACCAAGATCAGCCCGCTCGTTGTCGCATTCGACCCGGCAAACCCCGACATCGGCAAGACCCTGGAAGGCCTCCCCGCGGCGATCGAAGAATACCGAAAGGGTCACGCCGCCTATTACGAGCGCTGCAAGCGCCCGGAAACCCCGCCGATGCGGGATCCGAACGCCGTGGTCTATCTCGTTCCCGGCGTCGGCATGATCACCTTCGCCAAGGACAAGGCGACCGCGCGCATTTCGGCCGAGTTCTACGTCAACGCCATCAATGTGATGCGCGGCGCATCGAGCGTATCGTCCTATATGGGCCTGCCGGAGCAGGAGGCCTTCGACATCGAATACTGGGTGCTGGAGGAAGCGAAACTGCAGCGCCTGCCCAAGCCAAAACCGCTCGCCGGTCGGGTCGCTCTGGTGACTGGGGGCGCCGGCGGCATCGGCAAGGCGACCGCCGAACGGCTGCTCGGGGACGGCGCATGCGTTGTGCTCGCCGACATAGACGACGCGGCGCTGGCCAGCGCGCAGGAAGAGCTGACGAAGCGGAACGGCAAGGATTTCGTGCGATCGATCAAGGTCGATGTCACCAGCGAGGAGCAGGTGATCGCGGGTTTCGCCGAGGCTGCAATCGAGTTCGGCGGCGTCGACATCCTCGTATCCAATGCAGGCCTGGCTTCCTCCGCGCCGATCGAGGAGACCACGCTGGCGCTGTGGAACAGGAACATGGACATCCTGGCCACCGGGTACTTCCTGGTAAGCCGCGAAGCGTTCAAGCTGTTCCGGGCGCAAAAAATCGGCGGCAATGTCGTGTTTGTCGCCTCCAAGAACGGCCTTGCCGCATCGCCGAACGCCGCCGCCTACTGCACCGCCAAGGCCGCCGAAATCCACCTCGCCCGCTGCCTGGCGCTGGAGGGCGCGGCCGAGCAAATCCGGGTCAATGTGGTCAATCCGGATGCAGTGCTGCGCGGTTCGAAAATCTGGACCGGCGAATGGAAGGAGCAGCGCGCGGCGGCCTACAACATGTCGACCGACGAACTGGAAGAACACTACCGCTCGCGCTCGATGCTGAAGCAGTCGGTGTTTCCGGAAGACATCGCCGAAGCCGTGTATTTCTTTGCGTCCGAAATGTCGGCCAAGTCGACGGGCAATATCATCAACGTGGATGCGGGGAACGCTCAGAGCTTCACACGCTAGGCCCACAATTGATTTCGGACGGCTCTTGTATTCGCATTACCGGCGGCCGATCCTGTCCGGCGCCGCGACTGACGGCGACAGGCGCCGGGGCGGAAGACCTTGGAGGAGGCCATGAGCACCACGAAGACTGGCGCAACCCCTGATTTGAACCAACCATTCGACCAGAAGCAACTTGTTGAATTGTGGCAGTATTTCGAAGGCGCAGGTAACAGCGCCAAGGCACAGATGACCTCGATGGCGACGTGGCTGCTGACTATCGCGGGTGGCGTCCTGTCCTATGTCGTCGCCAACACGTTGGAGCCGTCCGCGCTCTGCACCAAGAGCGCCGAGACAGCCATTCTCGGTGCGCTGCTGGGGTTGGCGATCGGCACCGTCAATCTGGTGATGATCGCCGAGTTCGAGAAGCACACCGTCCGAAACTGGGCGCGCGCCACGGCATGCAAGAAGGCCTTGCCGCCCCTGGACCGCATCGTTGAGAGCAGCTTCACGGACACGGAGCGTGCGACATCGGAGGCGGCACGGCGCTCTCGCGTGCAAAGCATCTTTCCAGCCTACCGGATCATTACGCTCGGCATGATGGCAATCACCATTGCGCCGGCGCTGGCGCATTTCGTATCTGCGTTTCCGAAGTGTTGAACCGCGGCAGGACCAACCGCCGCCATCAGGGGGACTATGACCGAGAAACTCATCGACCAATCCGTGGTCGACCGGACCAACGATAGGGCGCGCAAGGCGCTGGATGCTGACTACGCAGCGCTCGGCGAGCGGCTGGACCGCCGCGGCATCGCGATAGACGCCATACGCGACAAGGTCGCGGCATTCCATGTGGCGGTTCCCTCCTGGGGCGTGGGGACCGGCGGCACCCGCTTTGCGCGCTTTCCCGGACCCGGCGAACCGCGCGACATATTCGACAAGATCGAAGATTGCGCCGTCATCCACCAAATGACGCGGGCGACCCCGAACGTCTCGCTGCACATTCCCTGGGACAAGGCCGACCCGAAACGGCTGAAGCAGGCCGCCTCCCGCTTCGGCCTCGGCTTCGACGCGATGAACTCCAACACCTTCTCCGACGCGAAGGACCAGAAGCGCTCCTACAAGTTCGGCTCGCTGTCGCATGCCGATGCCGGCACGCGCCGGCAGGCGGTCGAGGACAATCTCGAATGCATCGAGATCGGCCAAACGCTCGGCTCCAACGCGCTGACGGTGTGGATAGGCGATGGCTCGAATTTTCCGGGCCAAATCAATTTCACCAGACAATTCGAGCGCTATCTCGGCGCCATGCGGGACATCTACGCCGCGCTTCCGGACGGCTGGCGGCTGTTCACCGAACACAAGATGTACGAGCCGGCCTTTTATTCGACGGTGGTGCAGGACTGGGGCACCAACTACATCATCGCGAAGGAGCTAGGCCCAAAAGCCTTCTGCCTCGTCGACCTCGGCCACCACGCGCCGAACGTCAACATCGAGATGATCGTCGCCCGGTTGATCCAGTTCGGCAAGCTCGGCGGCTTCCACTTCAATGATTCGAAATATGGCGACGACGATCTCGACGCCGGTTCGATCGACCCGTACCGGCTGTTCCTGATCTTCAACGAATTGGCCGACGCCGAACTGCGCGGCGCAGAAGGTTTTCGTCCCGCCCACATGCTCGACCAAAGCCACAATGTGACCGACCCAATCGAGAGCCTGATGCTGTCGGCGGCCGAAGTGCAGCGCGCCTATGCGCAGGCGCTCCTAGTCGATCGGGCGGCCCTCGAAGGCTACCAGGACGGCAACGACGCGTTGATGGCGACGCAGACACTGAAAAGCGCGTACCGCACCGACGTTGAACCGATCCTCGCCATGACGCGCCTCGAAAATGGCAGCGCAATCGACCCGGTCGCCACCTACCGCGCGGCGGGCTACCGCAGGAAGGTGGCGGAGGAGCGCCCGGCCGTGGCTTCGGGCGGCGGCGGAATCGTCTGATCCGCCGGCCTTCGGCTGCTTCGCCGACGGCGTTTTTGGAAACGATAAGCCATTTCGCGAGTTTTCCGCAGGAGCCTTACCTGCGGAGAACGACGGTGGAATCACGGCGGGACGACATCCAAACCGGGCACGGACGCCATGCTCCCCGCCCGTCCGACATCCCGGCGCTCGGCTGGTGGGACATCGGCTGGCGCGTCTGGAGCGAGGTCGGCGAGGACCGGGTGATGCTGGTGGCGGCCGGGGTCACTTTCTACCTTCTACTCGCTCTCTTCCCCGCGCTCGCGGCGTTCGTGTCGCTGTACGGCTTCGTCGCCGACCCCGACACCGTCGCCGACCACGTTTCGCATCTTGGAGGGCTGCTGCCTTCGGCCGGGGTCGACATCATCAGGACGCAGCTCGACGACCTCGCCTCGCAGGACGAGCAAGCCCTTGGAATAGGCTTCCTGATCGGCCTGGCGATCGCGCTGTGGAGCGCCAACAACGGCGTCAAGGCGCTGTTCGAAGCCATGAACATTGCGCATGAGGAGCAGGAGAAACGCGGCTTCCTGATGCTGAACCTGACGTCGATCGCATTCACCATGGGCGCGCTGCTGATCGGGATAGCCCTGATCCTGACCGTCGGCGCCGTCCCCGCGATGCTCGCTTATCTCAGGCTCGACGCGTGGGCGGAGACGCTCATCGCCATCGGGCGGTGGCCTGTGCTGCTCGTCGCCATACTGACGGGCATTTCTCTCATTTACCGCTTCGGCCCAAGCCGCCGCCCGCCGAAATGGCGATGGCTGAGTTGGGGCGCGGCGATCGCCACCATCGTCTGGGTCGGCGCCTCGTGGGGATTCTCGTTCTACCTGCAGAACTTCGCCAACTACAACGCCACCTACGGCTCCCTAGGCGCCGTGATCGGCCTGATGATGTGGACATGGATTTCGGTGATCATCCTGATCGTGGGCGCCGAAATCAATGCCGAGATGGAACACCAGACGAAGTGCGATTCCACGGTCGGCGAGCCGAAGCCGATGGGCGAGCGCGGCGCGGTGGTCGCCGATACGCTCGGCAAGACGGCCGAGGAGATCTAACCTGGAAGATCACGATCCGGCTCAGTAGCCCAGGAAGAATTTGGGCAGCCACGTAGTCAGCGGCGGCCACGCACTGCAGGCGACGAGCACGCAAAGAAGCGGGATGAGCCACGGCACGATCGCGCGCGACATCGCCTCGAAGCTGATGCCGGCGATCTTCGAGGTGATGAACAGCACGACGCCCACTGGCGGCGTGATGGTGCCGATCATCAGGTTGAGCACGAAGATCAGTCCGAACTGGATCGGATCGATGCCGAGCTGCGCGGCGACCGGCGTCAGGATCGGGATCAGGATGAGCATCGCCGCCAGCGCTTCCATGAAGCAGCCGATGACAAGGAGAAGCACGTTCACCGCGAGCAGGAACAGCAATGGCTCGCCGACGGTGTCGACGATCAGCGGCGTCACCAGTTGCGGTATGCGGGCGATCGACAGACACCAGGCGAGCGCCGCCGCCGTCATGACCAAGGCGAGAACCATGCCGGTGGTTTCCACCGTGTCGACCACGAGCCTAGGCAAATCGCGAATGTCGAATTCGCGGTAAACCACCAGGCCCAGCAGCAGCGCATAGACCGTCGCCACTGCCGCCGCCTCGGTCGGCGTCATGATGCCGGCCATCATGCCGCCGAACAGGATGACCGGGGTCATCAGCGCCCAATGTGCGCGCTTGTAGGCCGTCCACAGATCGCCGAAGCCCGGGAATCTGTGGCGCGCCATGCCGCGCCGGGTCGCCACGACCGTCACCATCGCCGATAGGGCGAGCGCCATCAGCAGGCCTGGAATGACGCCGGCGAGGAACAGGCCGCCGATCGAGACGTCGGCGCTGACGCCGTAGATAACCATCGGCAGCGAGGGCGGGATGATCGGGCCGATCGTGGCGGAAGCCGCGGTAATCGCCGCCGCTGTCTCGGCGTCGTAGCCTTCCTGCTTCATCGCTCGTATCTCGAGCGAGCCGACGCCGCCGGCGTCGGCGACGGCGGAGCCGGACATACCGGCGAAGATGACGCTGGCGAGGATGTTGGCATGGCACAGGCCGCCGCGCACCCAGCCGACGCAGGCGGTGGCGAAGGCGAAGATGCGGTCGGTGATGCCGGCCGAGTTCATGATGTTGCCCATCAGTATGAACAGCGGTGCGGCGAGCAGCGGAAACGAGTTCGCCGACTGCGCGAGCTTCTGCGGCACGATGTCGACGGGCATGCCGTTCAGCGCGACGAAGGCGAAGGCGGCGAGCCCCATCGAGGCGAACATCGGCACGCCAAGCATCAGCGCCGCGAACCAGACCACCAGGATTTGCAGCATGATCTCGGTCACAGCGGCAGTTCCTGTTCGGAGGCGACGATCGGCTCGCCGCGCAACGCCTCGACTATCTGCAGCGCAGCCTGGAACAGCACGGCGAAACCGGCGATCGGAATAGGGATGTAGACCAGCGCCACCGAAAGCGGCAGACTCACCCATTCCACATCGGTATTGCGCAGGATCAGGCCGAAGCTTTGGGTCAGGAGAACCAGGCCAAGTGCGGCGACCGACAGCTGGATGACGATCTCGACCGCTCGCCTGGCCGCGCCGGAAAGCCGGTCGATGATGGCGGTGATGCGGATATGGCTGCGCCGGCGGCCGGCCAGTATCCAGCCGACAAAGGCGGTCCACACCATCAGGTATTGCGCCAGCTCATCCGACCAGGCGAGCGGCTGGTTGATGAGCCGGAAGACGACCCCTAGAAAGACGGCGGCGAGCATGGCGAGCAGCAATATCGCCGCCGCGAGCTCGACCAGCCTGTCGGATAGCCTGCCTAGATTTGCCAGCATCGGGAGCCGCCCCAGTTGGAATGCGCGAGAACCCGCCGGCGGCCGTTGCCGGCGGGGGTCTCTTTCAGCCGAAATTTACAGTGCGGCGAGCGCGTCCCAGGTGCCCTTGCCCCATTTCTCCTCGAACTTGGACGGCACCTGCTCGAGCACCGGCTTGCGGAAGCTTTCGAGATCGGGCTCGATCACGGTCATGCCGGCCTGCTTGAGCGTGCCGATCAGTTCGCCTTCCTGGCGGGCCAGTTCGGCGTCCTGCCAAGCGACGCCCTCCGCGATCGCCTCGTCTAGAATCGCGCGGTCGGCCGGATCGATGGCCTTCAGCGCCGACTCGTTGGCGATGATCAGCCGCGGCGTGATGATGTGCCCGGTCAACACCAGGAACTTCTGCACTTCCTGCAGCTTGGCGCTGGCAATGGTCGGCAGCGGATTTTCCTGGCCGTCAACGGCGCCCTGGCTGAGCGCGAGGTAAAGTTCGTTGAAATTGATCGGCGTGGCCTTGGCGCCCCAAGCTTCCGCCATTGCGCGGAACGTGTCGACGGGTGGGACGCGCAGCTTGAAGCCCACCATGTCAGCGGCCGATTTCACCTCCTTAGAGCCGGTGGTGAGGTGGCGCTGGCCGTAATAGGTGACGGCGAGCATGCGAAGCCCGCGCTTGGAAACGAGGTCGTCATTCATGGCGGCGAACTGAGGCGACGCGCCGACCTTGGCCATGTGCGCCGCATCGCGCCAAAGATACGGCGCCTCTATCACCGAAAGCTGCGGTAGCAGCGCGCCGAGCGCGGCAGCGCCGTCGGTGGTAAAGGTGAGCGCGCCGGACACGACCGAATCCATCATGTCCTTGCCCGAGCCGAGCTGGCCGTTGGGGAAACTCTGGATGTCGATGCGCCCGCCCGACTTTTCCTTGGCCGAGGCGGCGATGCGATCGACCATCTGCACCTGCGGATGGGTGGTCGCGAGCATTTCGCCCCAGCGGATCACGGTGCCTTGCGCGCGCAGCACGGCGGGCATGAAAACCCCGCCGGCGGCAAGAGCGGCGGCTCCCGCCACGAATTGACGTCTGGTTGTTCCGGTCATTGGTTATTCCTCCCTTGAAATGACCTTGCGGTCTTTTTGGTCTTGCCTCAGATGCTCACCGCCCGCTGGCGCGCTATCCCAATATGGCTGGCCATGGCGCGCGCCGCCTCGTCCTCCTCGCGGCGCTCGATGGCTTCGATGATCTTCATGTGCTCGCCGATGACCGAAGGAATCATCGGCACGTAGAGCCGCGTTTCGGCGAGCCGGATCAGCTTGATCTTGATCCAGTTGACGCGATAGGCGTTGCTGACGATCTCGTTGTTGAGATGGTCGATGATCGTCTCGTGCAGCTTGAGGTCGGTCGCTTCCGCCTCCTCCATCAGGTTCTCCTCGTCCCCGGCATCGTGCCGGGCGATGATGCGCTCGTGGCTCTCGCGCAACGCGGCGACCACGTCGGGGCTCGCATTGCGGGCGAAGAGGCGCACCGCCGGCTCCTCGAGGAAAAGCCGGAACTGGAAGGCGTTTCGCACGAGGGTGATGTCGACCTGCGGCACCTGCATGCCGCGATGCGGCGCGGTGCGTATCAGCCCCTCGGCCTCCAGTCGCGGGACGAGCTCGCGAATCGCCCCTAGCGGCAATCCGGTGATCTCGACGAGCTGGCGCTGGGTGATGAACTGGCCGGGCCTGATTTCGCGGGCGAGAAGGCTCCTCGTATAGCCGGCATAAGCCTGCTCCCTGAGTTTCAGGGGTTCGCCGGCGGCGTTGCTGGTGGGGTCGCTGTTCATGCCGACTTCCGTATCTGCTCCCCTGACAGGATGGCGTCGAAGGCCGCCGCCAGGGCGATCGCCCGCGCCGGTTCGAGTTCGGTCAGCGGCGGCCGCATCGGCCCGAAGCCGCTATCGCCGTGCAGGTGGCCCACCAGCGCCTTGACCGCCGGCAGAACGGGATAGGAGACGATGAGTTCGACCAGCCGCGTAACCCGCTCGTCGTCCTTGCCTTCATGCACGACCGGACGCAGCAGGCCGGGCGCGAGGTTCGCAAGGCCGCAGATCGATCCTTCGGCGCCGAGGCGCACGCCGCGCGCCAGGAGCCGCTCGTCCCCGATCAGGATCGCCAGATCGCCATGCGCTTTGAGAAAAGCTTCCGCCGTCGGCCAGTCGCCGGACGAATCCTTCACGCCCGTGATTACGCCGGGGAAGGCTCTTTTCAGGCGGCCGACGAGATCGACCGAGACACCGACCGCCGTCTGGCCGGGAATATGGTAGAGGATAATCCCGCGCGCCTGCGCGCCGATGCCTTCGATGGCGCGCGAGAACCAGGCGTACAGGCCCTCTTCGTCCGGGTTCTTGAAGTAGTAGGGCGGCGCGAACAGGAGGCCGCGCGCGCCCATGTCCAGTGCGAGCCTTGACTGGTCGACCGCATCGGCGACCGTCGTCGCCGAAACGCCGGCGTTGACTCTCGCCGGCAGATCGAAGCCTGCCCCGGCCATGGCGCCCAGCATCGCCGCGCGGTCGCGCATGTCGAGGCTGAACCCCTCCCCGGTCGTTCCGAACAGCGTGACGCTGTCACAGCCATTGGCGAGCACATGTTTCGCATGCGCCACCAACCGCAGCAGGTCCACCGCCCCGTTGCCCGCGAAAGGCGTTACCAGCGCCGCCGACAGTCCGAATATTTCACGCTTGTTCATGAATGCTCACATGCTTGCACCTGGCTAACATGTTGCTTAGTTGCAGACGCGAGTCAATCGGCTTCTTCCGTTACGTAACGGAGACGGAGCAGTCCTCCGGGCGGTTCATCGATACTGGTATTCGGCGATCGATTCCGGCTTCATCTCGATCGAGAACCCCGGCAGCTTCGGCGGCATGTAGGCGGCATTCTCGATAAGGCACGGCTCCAGGAAATGCTCGTGCAGGTGGTCGACATACTCGATCACCCTGCCGTCCTTGGTTCCCGAAACGGCGACGTAGTCGATCATCGACAGATGCTGGACATATTCGCACAAGCCGACGCCTCCGGCGTGCGGCCAGACCGGCAGCCCGTATTTCGCTGCCATCAGAAGGACGGCCAGCACCTCGTTGAGCCCGCCCATGCGGCAGGCGTCGATCTGGACTATGTCGATCGCGCCGCCGGCGATCATCTGTTTGAAGACGATGCGGTTCTGGCACATCTCGCCGGTGGCGACCTTCACCGGCGCGACCGCCTCGCGGATCGTGCGGTGACCTGCGATGTCATCCGGGCTGGTTGGTTCCTCGATGAAATAGGGCTTCGCGAATGCCAGTGCCCTCACCCAGTCGATCGCCTGTCCGACCTCCCAGACCTGGTTGGCGTCGATCATCATGTAGCGGTCCGGGCCGAGCACCTCGCGCGCAATTGTCAGCCGGCGGATGTCGTCGCCGAGATCGCGGCCGACCTTCATCTTGACGTGACTGAAACCCTGATCGACCGCCTCCTGGCAAAGCCGGCGCAGTTTCTCGTCGGAGTAGCCCAGCCAGCCCGCCGACGTCGTGTAGCAAGCGTAGCCCTCGCGCCCGAGGATTGCGATTCGCTCCGCCTTGCCGGGTTCGGCACGGCGCAGGATTTCCAGCGCCTCCTCGGGCGTCAATGCGTCGGTGAGATAGCGGAAGTCGACGATGCGCACGATCTCCTCAGGGCTCATCTCGGCGACGAGCCGCCAGACCGGCTTACCGGCTTCCTTGGCCAACAAATCCCAGACGGCGTTGACCACCGCGCCGGTAGCAAGATGCATGGCGCCCTTGTCCGGGCCGATCCAGCGCAACTGGCTGTCGCCGGTGACATGCCGCCAGAAGCGGCCCGGATCCTCCTTGATCCAGTCCAGTTCCAGGCCAACGAGAAGATGCGTCATCGCCTCGATGGCGCGGCAGCAAATGTCGTTGCCGCGGCCGATGGTGAAGGTCAGCCCATGTCCTTCGAAATCGCCATCCGTCGCCAGCACGACATAGGCGGCCGAATAATCCGGATCGGGATTCATCGCATCCGATCCGTCCAAGCTTTGCGACGTCGGAAAGCGAAGGTCGTGCGTGCGAAGTCCGGTAATGCGGGTCATCTCAAATCCATCAATATGAACATAGCGCCGAGATCAGATCGTCCAGCCGCCATCGATCGCATAGGCCTGCCCGGTGGTGTATGTCGCCCCGGCAAGATGAACGGCGAGATCGGCTATCTCCTCCGGAGTGCCCATGCGGCCGATCGGCTGGCGCGAGATAAAGGCGGCGCGCGCGGCGTCGTAGTCGCCCTGCGCCCGCAGCCGGTCCTGCAGCGACGGGCTTTCTACCGTACCCGGGCAAATCGCGTTGCAGCGTATGCCTCTGCCGACATAGTCGGCGGCGACCGACTTGGTCAGCCCGATCACCGCCGCCTTGGTTACGCCGTAGGCACAGCGGTTCGGGACGCCCTTGATGCTGGAGGCCACGGAAGCCATGTTGATGATCGCCCCTTCGCCGCGCTCCAGCATGCCGGGCAATGCGGCGCGGATGGTGCGAACCATCGCCCTGACATTGAGGTCAAAGGCAAAGTCGAGGTCGGAATCCTTCATCTCGAGGATCGAGCCGCCGTGCACGAAGCCGGCGCAGTTGAACAGCACGTCGACGCGGCCGATCTCGGCAAACGCGCTCGTGACGGCGCCTTCGTCGAGAACATCCAGCTTGCGCGTAACGATGCCCTCCTGGCCCCGCAGTTCGGCAAGCTGCGCTTCGTTGATGTCAGTGGCGTGGACCACGGCGCCGGCGCGGGCGAAAGCCAGCGCGCTTGCCTTGCCGATGCCTTGCGCAGCGGCGGTCACAAGGGCGATCTTGCCTTGGAGAGTGCTCATGAGTTTCCCTTTCAGGTCCTACGAAACCGCCGCTCGACGCTCGACGATGTAGATGTGGTCCGCCGCAAGCACGACTTCGCCGCGCTGGTTGATGACCTCGCAGCGTTCGATGACCCGTCCGGCGTCGGCGCGCTTCGGATCGTCCTCCTTGGCAGTGATCGTCGCGCGTGTCTTGATCGTGTCGCCGATGAAGACGGGCCGAATGAAGCGCAGCCGGTCATAGCCGTAGGAAAAGGCCACCGGGTTGATGATGCTTGCAGTCAGGCCGACGCCGATCGAAAACACCATGGTGCCGTGGGCGATGCGCTGCCCGAATGGCGTCGTCTTCATGTATTCCGCGTCCATGTGATGCGGAAAGAAGTCGCCGGTGTGCCCCGCATGGACGACGAAGTCGGTTTCGGTGATCGTGCGCCCAAACGTCGTGCGCGAGAAGCCGATCTGGTAATCCTCGAAATACGTGGTCTGCTCCATCTCACGGCCTCTCTGCAATAGGGGTGGCCGGCGAGGCGCTCGACTGATAGGCGGCTTCCACCAGCGCCATGGTCGACCAGGCGTCCTCGACCGAACTGACGAGCTCGGCGTCCTCTCCAGCGACGAAACGCTGCAAATTCGCCATCCTCCCGACAAATCCGTCGGGAAACCACGTGCCTGACAGGGGCACGTTCACCCAGCCGTCGCCACCCTTGGGGAATATTTCGAGAATGTCCGGCTCGCCGCGTGGATAATCCAGATTGACGCCGAGTTTCAGGTAGGCGGCACCCTCGGTGCCGCAGATGCGGAACTCGCAGGCCTGGTATTTACGGCCGAACTTGTGGTCGTGATTGATCGACAGCGCGCAGCGTACATGGTCGCCATAGTCGAGGATGGCGCTGGTGCGGGTCTGCGCCACCGAATGACTGGGGTGGCCGAGCGTTTTGGCGTGCACCCCGTTTGGATCGCCGAGAAGCTGGCGGATCAGGTCGAGATAGTGGATCGAATGCATCGCGATCTCGACGCGGGGGGCCTTGAGCAGGAATTCCCAAAGCTGCCAGGGCGTCGCGAGGGCTAGCCAGGCATCGAAGTCGACCACTTCGCCGAGGAAGCCCTTGGCGATCGCGTCCTTCAACGCCAGCATCATCGGCGCGAAACGGAGCTGGAAATTCAACGCTGCGGCGAGTTTCTTTTGCCGGCAAATCTTCAGGATTTCCGTCGCACCGGCGAGGTCGGCGCCCATCGGTTTCTGGATCAGCACCGCCGCGCCATCCGGCAGGGCGCGCAGCACTTCGACATGGCGCTCCGGCGGCGTCGCGAGGTCGAAGATCGCGCCTTCGACGGCGGCCGCCTCGGCGACGGACGCGAAGGCCTTCACGCCCCAGGCCTCGGCCAGCCTCTCCGCCTTGCCGCGGTCGGGATCATAAAGGCCGGCGATCGGAACACCGCTCTTGGAGTAGGCGGGATAGTGGGCATCGCCAACGATCGAGCCCGCGCCGAAGGTGACGACGGGCCGCGGGTTCGACGGGGCGGGCCAGGATTGGGATAGGGAGGTTGGATCAAACGAGGATGCCATCAAGCCCCCTCCACCACGCTTCGCGTGGTCCCCCTCCCCCATAACGGGGGAGGGTCAGGCGGCACTGTTGCGGATCCTCCCCTGCGAAGCGGGGAAGGAGAAAGCGCCGAAGGCGGTGGAGGGGGCAAATTCTCAATCGACATGAAACACTTCTTCCATCTCAGCCCACCATTCGCCTGCCATGCGCGTTTCCAGCGGCGCCTGCATCGGCATGCAGATCGACCACCACTCCTGCGTCTTGGGGTCCGCCGCCATCTTAGCCGCGTCGGCCGCGAAATCCGTCCCGTGATACTCGAAATAGGCGAAGAGCAGGTTTTCCGGCTCCTTGAGGAAGATCGTGTAGTTCCTGATCCCGCAGGCCGCGATCGTCGCCAGGACCTCCGGCCACACATCCGCATGGATGCGCTTGTATTCGACGATCGCCTCGGGCTTGATCCCGAGCACGCTTCCCATCCTCTGCATGGTCAGTTCCTACGCGCCGTGATCTCTTTCGTGAACTCGGGAACGCTCAATCTCTTCAAGGCATCCCAATCCCAATCGATGCCGATGCCGGGTTCGGATGGCGCGACGGCGTGCCCGTCAACGATCTCCATCCGCTTGCCGGTCAGGTCGTCGAGCTGCGGAATATACTCGACATATTTGCCGTTCTGGATGGCGCAGACGAGGCTGACATGCAGTTCCATAAGGAAATGCGGGCAGACCGGCATGTCGAACGCCTCCGCCGCATGCGCGACCTTGAGCCAAGGCGTGATGCCGCCGATGCGGCCGACGTCGACCTGGACGATGGAGCAGCCGCCCCTTTGCATGTATTCGCGGAAATGGCGGATGGAATAGAGCGACTCCCCGATGGCGATGGGCGTCGAGGTCGAGTTGTTCAGCCTGATATGGCCGTCGATGTCATCGGCCGGCAGCGGCTCCTCGATCCAGGCGAGGTCGAGGTCGCGCAGGCGCTCGGCGCGGCGGATCGCCTCGTCGACGGCAAAACCCTGATTGCAGTCGGTCATGATTTCATAACTGTCGCCGACCGCCTTGCGTACGGCCGAAAGGCGAGCAAAATCCTCCGCGCCGTGCGGCTTGCCGATCTTGACCTTGGAGCCGCGAAATCCATTGGCCCTGGCCTGAAGGGCGTCGTCGACCAGCGCTTCCGGCTCGATGTGCAGCCAGCCCCCTTCTGTTGTGTAGAGCGGGCAGCGGTCCCTGGCGCCGCCGGCCAGCTTCCACAGCGGCAGGTTTTGCTTCCTGGCGCGGAGATCCCAGAGCGCCGTGTCGACCGCGGCAAGTGCTATCGCGGTGATCGCGCCGATGGTGGTGGCATGGGTGGCGAATTCCAGATCGTGCCAGATCGCCTCGATCATGTCGGCATCGCGGCCGATGATGCGTGGCACGAGGTGGTCGGCCAGGAGGCGCATGACCGACGAGCCGCCGGTGCCAATCGTGTAGGAATAGCCCGTGCCGACGGCCCCGTCGGAATCGGTGATGGTGACGATCGGCGTTTCCTGGCTGGCGAAGCTCTGGATGGCGTCGGTACGCTTGACCTTGGGGACAAGGTCAACCATCCGCAGCTCGACTTTTTCGATCCTGGCCATCGCTACCTCCTCAATGTCCTGCCCGTCGCGGCGTCAAACAGGTGCGCCTGGCTCAAATCCATGCTCATGCCGATGCGGTCGCCCGGCTTCAGCGGCTTCGGGTTCAGCATGCGCGAAACCCATTCGCGGTCGTCGAAGGACGCGAATACCAACGTCTCGTTGCCGAGGGGCTCGGTGATGGAAACAGGCAGATCGATCGCATGTACCTCGGCCGCGTCGCCCGAATGAATGCCATGCCCGGCGGGATAGATGTCGTCGGGACGCAGACCGAACACCACCTTCTGACCCGCAGTCACACTGTCGCGAAACTGCGTCGGCAGGGGCAGCGTCGCGCCGCCCGAGAATGCCAAGGCGCCGTCATAGACGATCGCTTCCTGCAGGTTCATTGGCGGCGAACCGATGAAGCCCGCGACGAACCTGGTCGCGGGCCGCCTGAACACTTCATCCGGCGTTCCGACCTGCTCGATATAGCCATCGCGCATGATGACGATGCGATCGGACAAGGTCATCGCCTCGACTTGGTCGTGGGTGACGTAGATCATCGTCGTCTGCATACGGGCATGCAGCTTCTTGATCTCGGTGCGCACCTGGCTGCGCAGCTTGGCGTCGAGATTGGACAGCGGCTCGTCGAACAGGAAGACCTGCGGGTTGCGCACGATGGCGCGGCCCATGGCGACGCGCTGGCGCTGGCCGCCGGAAAGTTCGCGCGGCCGCCGGTCGAGCAGCGCCGAAAGCTCCAGCACCTTGGCTGTCGAGCGCACCCTGCTGTCGATCTCGTC
>DASZDZ010000069.1:0-18223 GCA_035941355.1 Pseudaminobacter sp. | reverse complement strand
TCCAGGAAGAGGCCGCTCGAAGCGGCGCTTGCCGGGCTCGATACCGGTGGACTGGGCGCGAAGTCCGCGGTGCTGCAGCATGTGATCCGCTCCTTCGATCCCTGCATGGACTGCACCGCGCATTGAGATGCAGTTGGCGCCTCGCGGCGGCGGTAAGACAGTTTTCGGCGGTGAAAGCCGACTTTCCGGCCCCCTTTCGCCACGCCGACCGCCCACCGAGCGGCCGTTTTAAAAATACGCCATACACATTTCAAATCTGTAGCAAGAAAATGGTCGAAATGATGTAAATTGGTCCGCTTCTTGCTGCAAGCATTTCTGACAGAGCCCGGCGTCCATCCGGGCGATGCGATGGGGGATGAAATTGCTGGAGTAGCAACATGGCAGCTGCCGAAACCTTATATGACGTCATTCGTCGCCAGGGGATCACCCGACGCAGTTTCACCAAGTTCTGCAGCCTGACGGCCGCGAGCCTCGGTTTCGGCCCGGGTGCCGCGACAGCGATGGCTGAAGCACTCGAGACCAAGGAACGCGTTCCCGTCGTCTGGATGCATGGGCTGGAATGCACCTGCTGTTCCGAGAGCTTCATCCGCTCGGCCCATCCGCTCGTCAAAGACGTCGTGCTGTCGATGATCTCGCTCGACTACGACGATACGATCATGGCGGCCGCCGGCCATCAAGCGGAGGCGATTCTCAAAGAGACGAAGGAGAAGTACAAGGGCAAGTACATCCTCGCCGTCGAGGGCAATCCGCCGCTCAACGAGGACGGCATGTTCTGCATCGACGGCGGCAAACCCTTCGTTGAGAAGCTGAAGTGGATGGCCGAGGATGCCATGGCGATTATCGCCTGGGGCGCCTGCGCCTCTTGGGGCTGCGTCCAGGCGGCCAAGCCGAACCCGACCCAGGCGACACCGATCGACAAGGTCATCCTCGACAAGCCGATCATTAAGGTACCAGGCTGTCCCCCGATCGCGGAGGTGATGACCGGGGTCGTCACCTTCATCACGACCTTCGGCAAGCTGCCGGAACTCGACCGGCAGGGCCGACCCAAGATGTTCTATTCGCAGCGCATCCACGACAAGTGCTACCGCCGACCGCATTTCGATGCCGGCCAGTTTGTCGAGGAGTGGGACGATGAGGGCGCACGCAAGGGCTCCTGTCTCTACAAGATGGGCTGCAAGGGCCCGACCACCTACAATGCCTGCTCTACCGTGCGCTGGAACGGTGGCGTTTCCTTCCCGATCCAGTCAGGCCACGGCTGCATCGGCTGCTCGGAAGACGGCTTCTGGGACAACGGCAGCTTCTATGACCGGCTGACGAACCTCCACCAGTTCGGCGTCGAGGCCAACGCCGACAAGGTCGGCATGACCGCCGCCGGCATCGTGGGTGGCGCAATCGCCGCCCATGCCGCGGTGACCGCCTTCAAGCGCGTGACCACCAAGCGCGAAAAAGCCGACGCATCATAATCACTCTCGGGGAGGAACAGCATGGTGACAATTCAAACACCCAACGGCTTCACACTGGACAATTCGGGCAAGCGCATCGTCGTCGATCCCGTCACCCGCATCGAGGGACATATGCGGGTGGAGGTCAATGTCGACGAGAACAACATCATCCGGAATGCGGTCTCGACCGGCACCATGTGGCGCGGCATCGAAGTCATCCTAAAGAACCGCGACCCCCGCGACGCATGGGCCTTCACGGAGCGCATCTGCGGCGTCTGCACCGGCACGCAGGCGCTGACCTCTGTACGCGCGGTCGAGAATGCGCTCGGCATCACCATCCCGGACAATGCCAATTCGATCCGCAACCTGATGCAGCTGGCGCTGCAGGTTCATGACCATGTCGTGCACTTCTACCATCTTCATGCGCTCGACTGGGTGGACGTGATCTCTGCGATCTCGGCCGATCCGAAGGCAACCTCGGCGCTCGCGCAGTCCGTGTCCGACTGGCCGCTTTCCTCTCCAGGCTATTTCAAAGACATCCAGACCCGGCTCAGGAAATTCGTCGAGTCAGGCCAGCTCGGACCCTTCAAGAACGGCTATTGGGGCAATGCATCCTACAAGCTGCCGCCGGAGGCCAATCTCATGGCGGTGGCGCATTATCTGGAGGCGCTCGACTTCCAGAAGGAGATCGTCAAGATCCACACGATCTTCGGTGGCAAGAACCCGCATCCAAACTGGCTGGTTGGCGGGGTACCCTGTCCGATCAATATCGACGGTACTGGTGCGGTCGGCGCGATCAACATGGAGCGGCTTAACATGGTCACCTCGATAATCGACCAGATTATCGAGTTCAATGACAAGGTATACGTTCCCGACATCATGGCCATCGGCTCCTTCTACAAGGACTGGCTCTACGGAGGCGGTCTGTCGGGCAAGAACGTGCTAGCCTATGGCGACGTACCCGAGCACGTCAACGACTACTCCGAGGCAAGCCTGAAGCTGCCGCGCGGCGCGATCATCAATGGCAATCTCGCCGAAGTGCTGCCGGTCGACCATGAGGATCCCGAGCAGATCCAGGAATTCGTTACCCATTCCTGGTACAAATATCCCGACGAGACAAAGGGCCTGCATCCCTGGGACGGGGTTACCGAGCCACACTACGAACTCGGCCCCAACGCCAAGGGGACGAAGACCAATATCGAGCAGCTCGACGAGGCCGCTAAATATTCCTGGATCAAGGCGCCGCGCTGGCGCGGCCATGCCATGGAGGTCGGGCCGCTCGCCCGCTGGGTCGTCGGCTACGCCCAGAACAAGGCGGAGTTCAAGGACCCGGTCGAAAAGTTGCTCAAGGATCTCGGCCTTCCGGTTTCAGCCCTCTTCTCGACACTCGGCCGCACGGCAGCCCGTGCGCTCGAATCGAGCTGGGCCGGCCACCAGATGCGCTATTTCCGGAACAAGCTGATTGCCAATATTAGGGCCGGCGACTTCTCTACGGCCCATGTCGACAAGTGGAAGCCGGAAACCTGGCCCAAGGAGGTCAAGGGCGTCGGCTTTACCGAGGCCCCGCGCGGCGCGCTCGCGCACTGGATCAAAATCAAGGACGGCAAGATCGACAACTACCAATGCGTCGTGCCCACCACATGGAACGGCAGCCCTCGCGATCCGGCAGGAAATATTGGCGCCTTCGAGGCTTCGTTGATGGATACGCCGATGTCAGACCCCACCCAACCTCTCGAAATCCTCAGGACCATCCATTCCTTCGATCCGTGCCTAGCATGCTCGACGCATGTCATGAGCCCGGACGGTCAGGAAATGGCCAAGGTCCAGGTCCGGTGAGGAGGATAAGTCATGACGATCCATGAAACTCTCGCAGCCGCCGACGCCCACGGTGAAAAGGCCGTCGAGCGCCAGAGCATCTATGTTTACGAAGCCCCGGTGCGCATCTGGCACTGGGTCAACGCCGTCTCGATCCTGACGCTCGCGCTAACCGGCTATTTCATCGGCTCGCCGCTGCCTTCCGTGCCGGGCGAGGCCATCGCCAATTTCCTGATGGGGTATATCCGCTTCATCCACTTCGCGGCGGGGCAGGTCCTTGCCGTATTCCTTATCCTCAGGGTCTACTGGGCCTTTGTCGGCAATATCCATGCCCGCCAGATCTTCTATGTGCCCTTCTGGAGCGGCCGCTTCTGGAAGGAATGGCTGCATGAGTTGCGGTGGTACACGTTCTTGGCCCGGCAGCCGAAGTATGTCGGCCACAACCCTCTTTCCCAGTTCACCATGTTCCTGATGTTCACCGTGCCGCTCTTCTTCATGGTGATCACCGGCTTTGCGCTCTATAGCGAGGGTGCCGGCCGCGACGGCTGGGAATTTGCGCTCTTCGGCTGGGTGTTCTCGATCTGGCCCAACAGCCAGGACATCCACACATTCCACCATCTCGGCATGTGGGTAATCCTCGTCTTCGTCATGGTTCACATTTATGCGGCGATCCGCGAGGACATTATGAGCCGACAGAGCATCATCTCGTCGATGATTTCCGGCGAACGGCTCTTCAAGGACAGGGAGGACTAGATGGTCGCCCCAAATCCCTTGGCCTCTTCGCCTTCCCCGCGGATTCTCGTGCTTGGCATAGGCAATATCCTCTGGGCCGATGAAGGCTTCGGCGTGCGCGCGGTGGAAACCTTCCACAAGGCGTATCGGGTGCCTGACAACGTCACCGTCCTCGATGGCGGCACGCAGGGGCTCTATCTCGTGCAGTTCGTCAATGAACACGATCGTTTGATCGTGTTCGACGCCATCGACTACGGCCTCGAGCCGGGCACGATGAAGATCGTGGAAGACGACGAGGTGCCGAAATTTACTGGCGCCAAGAAGATGAGCCTGCATCAGACCGGCTTCCAGGAGGTGCTGAGCGCCGCTGACCTCATGGGGCACTATCCCGATCGGCTGGTTCTCATCGGGTGCCAGCCGATGGATCTCGAGGACTGGGGCGGCCCGCTGACGACGCCTGTCAAGGCAGTCATACCGCGCGCAATCGAAACGGCAGTGGGAATACTGCGGGACTGGGGCGTCGTCGTCACTGCGCGACCGGAAGGGGCCGCGGTTCCGCCACTACTTGAAAACGACATCGATTTTGAACGTTACGAGCGCCGAGCCGAATCGGCAGCATTGCTCTATTGAGGAGGATATCATGAATTTCCGTAGGGTTGCGGCGACGCTCGTCGCGATGGCGCTACCGGACATCGCCCACGCGCATGTCGGCCTTCACACCGACGGCGCGCTTGCCGGCTTCAGCCATCCGTTCAGTGGTCTCGATCATATCCTGGCGATGGTCGCGGTCGGCTTCTGGGCCTTGACGCTGGGCGGTAAAGCCCGATGGGTCGTTCCCTTGGCCTTCGTGACGGTCATGGCGGTGGGCGGCGGCCTGGGTATTTACGGCCTCGCTTTTCCAATGGTGGAAACCGGGATCGCGCTGACCGTCGCGCTGCTCGGTCTGCTGGTTGCTTTCGAAGTGAAGGTTTCAACGTCGGTCGCGGCCACGGTGGTTGGAACATGCGCGCTCTTCCATGGCCACGCCCATGGCACCTAACTTCCGGCGATGGCGCATGCGGGCGGCTATGTGGCGGGCTTCATGGCTGCCACGGTCATCCTGCATCTCACCGGTTTCGGGCTGGCCCTGTTGAGGTTCGGCAACGCCCAGCGAGTTGCCGCGCGGACCGCCGGCGTGGCCATTGCCCTTGCCGGTGCAGTCCAGCTGGCCGGTTGAACTTCTCCCAGGGCTGAGGCCGGTCGGGAGTCGTGTGGGCACCCTGCGCACCGCGGCTCCCGATTTCATAAGATCTGGACGACGGAGGAGGAGCATCATGTGCATCGGCATTCCCATGCGGGCCGTCGCCGGCAATGAGTTCGTCGCGCACTGCGAGCGACATGGCCGGATATCCTCGATCTCCCTCATGCTGGTCGGCCCACAACCGCCGGGAACCTACCTACTCACCCATCTCGGCTCCGCCATCCGGGTGCTGGACGCCGACGAGGCCCGCGCCATCGACAACGCACTCGCGGGTCTTGCTGAAGCTGTCGAGGGGAGGGCTTTCGACGCCCTCTTTGCCGATCTCACCTCGCGCGAGCCGGAACTGCCGCCGCATCTGCGTAGCGAGTGAGAAGAAAATTTCCAAAGTGGAAGGACTTTCCATCTAGGCCGTAGTGACGATTTAACTATCTGATCCAGATAGCGATAGCTGCGAGTTTAACGAAGCCCATGAAGTTTGCCAGCAGCTTGTCGTAGCGGGTTGCGACACGGCGGAACTGCTTGAGTTTGCAAAAGAAGCGCTCGATGATGTTGCGCTCTTTGTAGAGGTGAGCGTCGTAGGGACACTGGACCTTGCGGTTGCGCTTCGGTGGGATGACGATTTCGGCTCCCGTTTCAGCGATCTTTTCGTGCAGGTGGTCGGCGTCATAGCCCTTGTCGGCGATCGTGGCACCAGCCTCGAAGCCCTCGACGAGATCATGAGCAAAGGCGATATCGTTGCGCTGTCCGGGGCTGGCGATCAGGCGAACCGGTAGCCCGAGCGCATCGCCGGCTGCATGAATCTTGGTGCTCACTTTCCCAAGTCTGGCACGCCGCTTGCTTATCATTTCCTTTGAATGTTTTGCATCGTGATTTGTGGAGGAGACTATGCCATCTGTTCTGGTCCGCGCACTGAGCGAGCGGGCGCGCCTGCCCCTCATCGACGAGACGAATATCGATGCCTTCCTCGCTCCGGCGGCGGGTGAACCCGACAATGCCGTGCTGTTCTTCACCGGCGATCCGTCGCAGCGGCCGGAAGCCGATGACGTCGCCGTCGTCCTCCCGCATATCCTCCAGGCCTTCCAAGGCCGCTTGCGCGGCGCCGTGGTCCTGCGCACGGCCGAAGACAAGCTAAAGGCCCGCTTTAACGTCGTTGTGATGCCGAGCCTCGCCGTGACTCGTCGAGACCAACCGGTCGGCGTGCTGGGCAAGATCCGCGACTGGTCCGAATATGTCGAGAAGATCAGCGCCTGGCTCGCGCCCGACGCGCCGGTCATGGTGCCCTCGGGCGGACCGAAGGTCGAGATCACCCATGCTGGCAAGGAGATCGTGCGATGAAGGCCGGATTCTGGGTCGCCCCCGAGGGCGAGGATGCGGCGATGACGGTGATGCCGATCGGCCCCGAGCCGCCGCTGCGTGCCCGCAAGCTCAATTTCCTCGCCACCAGCAGCGCCGAGGAAATGATCCGCCGATGTCGGCGGACGGCGATGCTCCTGCCGGAACTCGCTGACGCGCTCGCCGTTCAGAAGGCCGACCGGCCGGGCCGGCTATTCGACATCACCGATTTCCCCGACGACGACAAGGAACTGATCGCCCAGACTCTCGGCGAGGGCGAGGTCGCCGGCGTCGCGGCATTGGCGAACGGCATCACGGCCCAGATGCAGGAGGCGGTGATGGCTGGCGTCTGGCGCGTCCGTTTCACCGACGGTGAGGGCCGGCTCATTGCCGACTATGTCGAGGTCGCGAGCATTCCCGCCGCTGTCAAACAGGCGTGCTCGGCGCTGCCGGAGTCGATCAGCCACGGGCCGGCGCCGACCGGCGCCATGAACGTCATGCCCGTGCTGACCGAGATCGGTGATCGCATCGCCCGTTACAGCGACGGTGATCCGGGCCATATCATCACCTTCTCGCTCTTCCCGATGAGCCCGGAAGACATGGCCTTCCTGCAGGAAACGCTGGGTGCCGGGCCGGTGCAGCTCACCTCGCGCGGCTATGGCACCTGCCGCATCGTGGTGACCGGCGCGCGCAATGTCTGGTCGGTTCAGTTCTACAACGCCATGGACACGAGCATCCTCGATACGTTGGAGATCTGCGACATTCCCTCGGTCGCGATCGCCGCCGAGGATGATTTCCGCGACTCCGAGGCGAGGCTGCGTGAGATCGAGGAGGCCTATTTCAAATGAGCGCCTTCGAGAATTTCGGCAAGCGCGAGACCGTGTCGGACGACGACCAGATGGAATGCGGTATCTGCTGGCATGTCTATGATCCCGCTGAGGGTGACCCGGTCTGGCAGATTGCTCCGGGGACGTCGTTTGCAGACCTGCCGGAAGACTGGCGCTGCCCAGATTGCGATGCGCTGCAATCGAAGTTCATGAGGCTAGGTGATGGACGCTGACGTCGCAGAGAGGGTCGAGATCGATCCCGCGCAGGCGCTCGGCCGGCGGCTCGAGGCCAGCTACCGGCACATTTACGCGACCGCCATGGCCGATGTGCCGATCTGCAATCCCGCGCTTAACATTGCCTCGACCGGTTTTCGGACTTACGGCGGTCGTGCGTTCGGCATCGTGACTACACCATGGTTCATGAATCTCGTGGCAGCGGATCTGCCGCAGGGCCCTTCCTCCGCCCCAGCTGCCACCGGTACGACCCTCCGTGTCGGCCTGCCGGCGGGTGAGGTCGGGTTCATTGCCGGTGAACTCGATGCGATTGACCGTGTCGATTCCTGCTCGCTGTTTTCGCCGGTCTTCGAGTTCGCGACGATGGAGGCTGCCCTCGAAACAGCGGACGAAGCGGCCCGGGCCTTCTTTGATCCTGCCACGCTTGAACCGCCGCCCGCCCCGCCCGCGGCGGTCAACCGGCGTGACCTGTTGGGCGGGCATTTCCGCAGGCGCGAGGAGGCGTCGGAATGACATTCCTTCTCGGGGCAGGCACGATAAGGATCGACGTAACCGTGTCGCGCGCGCTTGCCTGTTCCGTCGCGGTGAAGGCGAACCGCCCCCAGGGGCTGACGCGCATGTTCGTCGGCCGCAGGCCCGAAGAGGCGTCCCCTCTTCCCGGTCAAGTCTTTTCGCTCTGCGGTTTTGCGCAATCCGTAGCGGCGCGGCTCGCCGTCCTGAATGCAGCGGATATGGCGATGAAGGTGGACGAACGGATCGGCTCCGGCGCCGGATTGCTCGCCGAGCGGATTTTCGAAACCTTGCGGGCGCTCATCCATTGGCCATGCCCCCTGCCGGCATCGCTCGGCGCAACCGCCGGTAGACATCTCCGCGAAGCGCTGGCCGCTTCGCAAGCAATCATCGCCGCGGCCAAGGCCGGGCAAATCGACAGGGCGCATTTGGCGGCCGCCGCTGCGCGGCTGTCTGCGGCGGCCAGCAAGCTCGGCATCCCGAGCCAGGGCGACACACCTTTGCCGGAATCAGCCTGCGCCGCGATGTTGCAGGATATAGGCGACGATCGGGTCTTCAATGGCCGGCGGCCCGATCCACTGACCATTAATGACGATCCGGAAGTCGTCGCCCGGCTTTGCGCTGAGCCCGGCTATGCAAGCCTGCCGCATCTCCAAGGCCGCGTCGTGGAGACGGGCGCTTATGCCCGGCTCGCCGCCGATGACGTGGAGGCTTCCCATCTGGTCGAACGACTGCTAGCCCGCATCAACGACGTGCGCCTCTGCCTCAAACAACTGACGGCTCTCGCAGCAACCGGCGAGCACGACGGAGCATCACTCGCCTGCGGCGGGACCACGCCGGGCGCCGGTGGCTACGGTGCTGTGGAATGCGCGCGTGGCCGGCTCTATCATCAGGCCGAGATCGGCGGCGACGGCAGGCTTTCGTCCTATCGCATCCTCGCCCCGACCGAATGGAATTTTCATCCCGCCGGCCCCTTCGTCGAGACACTGCTGTCGTCACCCGTCGGGACCGATGAGGCCGCCGTGAGATCGGTGTCGCGGCTCGCGGTCCTGTTCGATCCCTGCGTGGCCTTTGAGGTTAATGTTCGCGAGGCCGCACATGCATGAAATGTCGTTGATGGAGAGTGTGATCGAGATCGTCTGCGACACGGCGCGGCAGAACGGCGCGACACGCGTCAAGTCGGTCCGGATCGACGTCGGCGTGCTGAGCCACGTCGAGCCGGCCGCGCTGATGTTCTGTTATGAGGCCGTGCGACACGGCACGATTGCGGACGAGGCGACGCTCGAGATCAACCGCATTGCCGGCGAGGGCTGGTGTCTCGACTGCGGCAAGACGGTCGCCTTGGAGGAGCGGTTCGGCGCCTGCCCGGACTGCGGACGGCATCGGGTCCAGATGACGGCAGGCGACGAATTGAAGATCAGGGATATGGAGGTGAGCTGATGTGCACGGTATGCGGTTGCGGGACTTCTTCCGTCGAGGGTCACAAGCACGAGGAGGGCGGGCACCGTCACAGCCATGACCATCATCACGACCACCACCACCATGGCGATGGCGGGCATGATCATCACCATGCCGCGGACTGCAGCGTCCATTATGGCAAGGGGATCGCCGGCGTCAATGTGCCAGGCATGAGCCAGGAGCGGATCATCCAGGTGGAGAGAGACATCCTCTCCAAGAACGACGCCTATGCGGAAGAGAACCGGCGATATTTTGAGCGCCAGGGCATCTTTGCGCTCAACTTCGTCTCCAGCCCTGGCTCGGGCAAGACCAGCCTGCTGGTCCGCACGATAGATGGCCTAAAGGACCGCCTCACGATCTCGGTTATCGAAGGTGACCAGCAGACCTCGAACGACGCGGCCCGGATCCGCGAGACCGGCGCCCGCGCCATCCAGATCAACACGGGCAAGGGCTGCCACCTCGACGCCCACATGGTGGGCCACGCGGCTGAGGATCTCGTGCTCGAACCAGGCTCTGCGCTCTTCATAGAGAATGTCGGCAACCTCGTCTGTCCCGCCGCCTTCGATCTCGGCGAGGCCCACAAGGTTGTGGTGCTGTCAGTCACCGAAGGCGAGGACAAGCCGCTCAAATATCCCAACATGTTCGCCGCCGCCGAACTGATGATCCTCAACAAGGCCGACCTGCTGCCGCATCTCGATTTCAATGTCGGCCTCTGCATCGCCAACGCCCTGCGCGTCAATCCGCGCCTCCAGACGCTGACGGTCTCCGCCCGCACGGGAGAGGGCATGGAAGCCTTCTATGCCTGGCTCGAGGCATCCGCCGCCCACCGGGCCGCGTGACCGAAGGTGGCATGAAGCATGGCGAGGGCGCTCGCACGACCGATCGAAAACCCGATCCGGCGGCTCAGGCTCCGGGTGCGCGGCGCCGTGCAAGGCGTCGGGTTCCGGCCCTTCGCCTACAGGCTCGCGTGGACTATGCGGCTTTCTGGCTTCGTGCTGAACGACAGTGCCGGCGTGCTGATAGAGATCGAGGGTCCGGATGCGGGCCGCTTTCCCGACGCGATCCGGACCCAGGCGCCGCCGCTCGCCCGCATCGACTCGATCCACGTGCTCGAACTCTCGCCAGCCGGTGGCGAGCGGTTCGAGATACTCGAGAGCCTTGGCGGCAAGAGCGCGACCCGGATCGGCGCGGATGCCGCGACCTGCGCCGAATGCCGGTGTGAGCTGACCGATCCCGCGAGCCGCTTCTTCGGCTATCCCTTCGTCAACTGCACCCATTGCGGCCCGCGCTTCACCATCACTCGCGCGCTGCCCTATGACCGGACGCAGACCTCGATGGCATCGTTTCCGATGTGCCGTGCCTGTGCCTCGGACTATATCGATCCGGAGAACCGGCGCTTCCATGCCGAGCCGGTCGCCTGCCCCGATTGCGGCCCGAGTCTCAGCCATTCGATCGCGGAGATTGCGGCGCGGCTCGAAGGCGGCGCCATCGTCGCGCTCAAGGGCATCGGCGGTTTCCACCTGCTCTGCGACGCCCGCAACGATGCAGCGATCGATCTCCTCCGGCTGCGCAAGGCTCGTGACCAAAAGCCGTTTGCCGTAATGGTCGCCGGCATCGAGGCGGCGCGGCAGTTCGCACGACTGAGCGAAGCCGAAGAAGCCTTGCTGGCCTCGCCCGCGAGCCCGATCGTGTTGGTCGAGGCACATGCCGGTGCGCTCTCCAACCTCATCGCGCCCGGCCTCGCGCGGATTGGGCTGATGCTCGCCTATGCTCCACTGCATCATGTGCTGCTCGACGAACTCGCCTGCCATTCGCCGCACCGACCTGCAGCGCTGGGCGCGACCAGCGCCAATCCCGGTGGTGAGCCCCTTGTGGCCGACAACGCCGACGCCGAGCGCCGCCTTGCCGCGATTGCGGATCTGATCGTCACCCATGATCGCGACATCACCGTCCGCGCCGACGACTCCGTCATGCAGGTCATCGATGGCGCCCCCGCGTTCATCCGTCGCGCCCGCGGCTTCGTGCCCGAGCCCGTCGATCTCGGCGAGGATGGACCTGCGGTGATCGCCACCGGCGCCGACCTCAAGAACACTATCTGCGTCACACGTGGGCGCGAGGCCTTTCTCTCGCAGCATATAGGCGGCCTCAACAATGCCGAGGCGATACGTTTCCAGCGCGAGGCGATCACCCATCTCTGTTCGATCCTGGACGTGAAGCCGGAATTCGCGGCCTCGGACCTGCATCCGGATTTCCGTTCGGTGCGGATGGCAGAGAGCCTGGGCCTGCCGGTCGTGGCAGTCCAGCATCATGTCGCCCATGTCGCGGCCGTGGTGGCGGAGCATCGGCTTTCCGGCCCGGTTCTCGGGCTTGCGCTCGATGGCCACGGTTTCGGCGCCGATGGCACGAGTTGGGGGGGCGAAATGCTCATCGCCGATGGGGGTCATTGGCGCCGAGCGGGATCGCTTACATCGCTGCCGCTGCCCGGTGGCGACCGCGCGGCGCGTGAGCCTTGGCGCATGGGGGTGGCAGCCCTGCAGGAGGCCGGATGCCTTGATTTCGCGTCGCAGCTCTGGCCAGGTCATCCGGGTGTTGCGCAGCTCACGGCGATGTTCGAACGCGGTATGCAGCCGTCCCGGACAACCAGCCTCGGCAGGCTCTTCGATGCCGCCGCGGCGATAGCAGCCATTCGTCTCGTCCAGAGCTACGAAGGGCAGGCGGCGATGGAGCTCGAGGCCCTAGTCCGGGCGCCGCGCTGTCTCTCCGACGGCTATGCAATTCGGGACGGGGTGCTCGATTTCCGGCCGCTCATCCTGCATCTTGCGCGGGAAGGACTGAGCGGCGCTGACGCGGCCGATCTCTTTCACGGTACGCTGATCGCGGGACTTGCGGAATGGGCCGCGAGGGAAGCGGCACCCCTCGGCATCCCGGAGGTCGCGCTCGGCGGCGGATGCTTGATGAATCGGGTCCTTGCGGCCGGACTTGCGCAAGCGCTTCGGGACCGCGGTCTCAGAGCTTATTTGCCACGTCTCACGCCGGCCAATGACGGCGGCATCGCGCTCGGCCAGGCCGCCCATGCGCGGCAAGTCATCATGAACGAGAATGCATCAGCGGAGGAGAGCCGGACATGTGCCTAGCGATACCGGTCCAGGTCAAGGAAGTACTGCACGACAACATGGCGAAGGTCACCCTCGACGGCGTATCGAAGATCGTTTCGACCGCGCTGATCGACGATGTCCGGCCGGGCGACTATCTCGTCCTTCATGTCGGCTATGCGCTCGCGAAGATCGATCCGGAGGAGGCGGAAAGGACGCTCGCCCTCATCCGCGAAGCTGCTGCCATGGGAGATGCGGCATGAAATATATAGACGAATATCGCGACGGCAGGCTCGCCAAGGATCTCGCCCGGCAGATCGCCGCTCTCGCCGATCCGGGGCGTTCCTATCACTTCATGGAGTTCTGCGGCGGCCATACGCATGCTATTTCCCGCTATGGTCTCGAGGACCTGCTGCCGGCCAATGTGCGGATGATCCACGGACCGGGCTGTCCCGTCTGCGTGCTGCCGATCGGCCGTATCGATGCGGCGATCGCGCTCGCCATGCGGCCGGAGATCACGCTCTGCACCTATGGCGACCTGATGCGCGTGCCGGGCTCGAACGGATCGAGCCTCTTGAAGGCCAAGGCGGCCGGCGCCGATATCCGCATGGTTTATTCGACGCTCGATGCGCTCAGGATCGCCGAGGCCGAGCTCGAACGCGAAGTGGTGTTCTTTGCCATCGGCTTCGAGACCACGACGCCACCGACCGCGCTCGCGCTCAAGGCGGCGATAGCCAAGGGGCTCGGCAATTTCTCGATCTTCTGCAATCACGTGCTGACGCCGGCGGCGATCCAGAACATCCTGGAAAGCCCTGACGTTCGCAAGCTCGGCACGATCAAGATCGACGGTTTCGTCGGTCCTGCGCACGTCTCGACCGTCATCGGCACCGAACCTTACGAATTCTTCGCCGGGGAATTCCAGAAGCCGGTGGTGGTGGCGGGCTTCGAGCCGCTCGACGTCATCCAGGCGATCCTGATGCTGGTTCGCCAGGTCAATGACGGCAGGCATGAGGTCGAGAACCAGTATATCCGCGCGGTGACCGCGCTCGGCAACGAAAAGGCCCAGGCCGAGGTGGCGAATTTCTTCGAGCTGCGCGAGAGCTTCGAATGGCGCGGTCTCGGCGAAGTGCCCTATGGCGCGCTGCGGCTTCGGCCGCAATATGTGGCCTACGACGCCGAGAAGCGCTTTTCGATGGTGACGCCCGCCGCGAAGGACAACCCGGCCTGCGCATGCGGCGCGATCCTGCGCGGCGTCAAGAGGCCGGCCGACTGCAAGCTGTTCGGCACGGTCTGCACGCCCGATACACCGATGGGCTCCTGCATGGTGTCGTCGGAGGGCGCCTGCGCCGCGCACTGGACCTATGGCCGCTTCCGCGAGAAGGCGCGGCAGGTGGATGTCGGGAGGGCGGTCGCATGAACATGATGATCAAGGCCTACAGGCGCAAGCTTGATGTCGCGAACGGCCGTGTCGACCTTTCGCACGGGGCCGGCGGGCGCGCCATGGGCCAGTTGATCGAGGGCATTTTCCACAAGGCTTTCGACAATGACTGGCTGAGGGCCGGCAACGACCAGTCGGCCTTTTCGGTGCCTGGCGGGCGGATGGTGATGACCACGGACGGCTACGTCGTTTCGCCGCTTTTCTTCCCCGGCGGCAATATCGGCACCCTCGCCGTGCACGGCACGATCAACGACATCGCCATGGCGGGCGCGGTACCGCTCTATCTGTCGGCAAGCTTCATCATCGAGGAGGGTTTTCCGTTCGCCGATCTCGAGCGCATCGCCCAGAGCATGGGCGCCGCCTCGCGCGAGGCCGGCGTGCCGATCATCACCGGCGACACCAAGGTCGTCGAGCGCGGCAAGGCCGACGGTGTCTTCATCTCGACCGCCGGCGTCGGCATGGTTCCGGACGGGCTCGATCTCCGGTCGGACGCCGCCCGGCCCGGTGATGCGGTGATCATTTCCGGCTCGATCGGAGACCATGGCGTCGCCGTGATGTCGAAACACGAGAACCTGGAATTCGACACCGACATCGCCTCCGACAGCGCGGCCTTGCACGGGCTGGTAGCAGACATGGTCGCGGCTGGCGGGGCGCATATCCGGCTAATGCGCGATCCGACGCGCGGCGGCATCGCCGCGACGCTGAACGAGATCGCCAGCCAGTCGCGGGTCGGCTTCCGCATCGACGAAGACAAGATCCCGCTCAAACCGGAAGTGGCTGCAGCCTGCGAGTTCCTCGGCCTCGATCCGCTCAATGTCGCCAATGAAGGGAAACTGGTAGCAGTCGTGGCGCCGGAGGGCGCTAACGCCGTGCTCGCGACGATGCGCGCGCATCCGCTTGGCAGCGAGGCGGCGCTCGTCGGCCGCGTCGTGGCCGACGACAACTGCTTTGTCCAGATGACGACCTCGTTTGGCGGCGGCCGGATTGTCGACTGGCTGTCGGGCGAACAACTGCCCCGGATCTGCTAAGAGAGGGTGATGCGCATCCTGCTTCTCTGCCACAATTTCAACTCGCTCTCCCAGCGCCTGCATGTCGACCTGAGACGGGCTGGTCACGAAGTGACGGTCGAGCTCGACATCCATGACGACTTCACTCGCGAGGCGGTCGTTCTCTTTTCGCCGGACCTCGTGATCGCGCCCTTCCTCAAGCGGCCGATCCCGGCCGATGTCTGGCGCGGAACGCTCTGCCTGATCGTCCATCCGGGCATCCGTGGCGATCGCGGCCCGAGCGCCCTCGACTGGGCGATCCTCGACGGCGAAGCGACCTGGGGCGTCACACTGATCGAGGCTCGGGAGGAGATGGATGCGGGGCCCGTCTGGGCTTGGGCGGAATTTCCGATGCGCCCCGCTCGGAAGTCGAGCCTCTACCGACATGAAGTGACCCAGGCTGCCGTAGCCTGCGTCTTCGAAGCGATCGGCCGCATCGAGCGCAGGGAAGGGGCGGCGCTGCCGGCGAACTGGGGCAGAGGGTGCGAGCGACCCGCCTGCCGGAGGTCCGACCGTATCCTCGACCCGACCCGACACTCGGCCGAGGAAGCGCTACGCATCATCCGGGCGTCGGACGGAGATCCCGGCGCTACGATGACGATCGCCGGACAGACTTTCCTGGTGTTTGACGCCGAGCGTGCGGAAGGAGTTCCGGGGCCCGCCGGCGCGCTCATCGGCCGTTCGCGGCACGCTCTCGCCATGGCCTTCCGTGAGGGGGCGCTGTGGATCGGCCATCTCCGGCGACCGGATTCCCGCTCGCTGAAACTGCCGGCGCTCCGGCTGCTCGGTGCCGAAGCAAGCGATCTGCCCATCATCGAAGGACCCGAACCCTGCCGTTACCGGGAGGAGAACGGCGTCGGACTTCTCGAATTCCGCTTCCACAACGGCGCGATGTCGTCGGAAGATTGCGATACCTTGCGCAAGGCGATCACGAGGGCCAAGGCACGCTCGCTTCCGGTTCTTGTGCTGCGGGGCGACGCGGATCGCTGGTCGAACGGCATCCATCTCGGCATCATCGAGGGCGCCGACAGCGCCGCCGACGAATCCTGGCGCAATATAAACGCGATGAACGACTTGGTGCGCGAGATCATCGAGACCGATGACCGACTGGTTATTTCCGCGGTGCTCGGCAATGCCGGGGCTGGCGGCGTCTTCCTGTCGCTTGCCGCCGACGAAGTCTGGATGCGCGAGGGCGTCATCCTCAATCCGCACTACAAGGACATGGGCAATCTCTACGGCTCGGAATACTGGACCTATCTGCTGCCGGCTCGGGTCGGCGAGGACCGAGCCAGCCGCGTGACCCAGGCAAGGCTGCCGATGGGGGTCGACGAGGCGCTTGAACTGGGGCTCGCCACCCGGCGCCTGCCGGGGAATGTAGAATCCGCCGATTGGGAACTGCTCCGCGCTGCCGCCGAACTCGCGGCCTCTCCCGATCTTGCCCGGCGGATTGCTGCCAAACGGGCGCGCCGCGCTGGCGACGAGGCCGAGAAACCGCTTGCCGCCTATCGGGAAGAGGAACTGGGGCGGATGCGGCGCAATTTCTACGGCTTCGACCCGAGCTATCACGTGGCGCGCTACAATTTTATCCACAAGACGCCCAAGTCCCGTACGCCCGTCACGCTCGCTGTCCACCGCGCGAACGCCGACCACTCGGACCGTAGGAGCACCATGCGATGACGAACCCGCTCGCAACCGTTCTCGTGGTGGGCAACGAGGTGTGCTCAATCGAGGCTATCCAGCGGGTTCTATCCGATGGGCAAAGCGTTCATACCGTCGCTCTATCCTCCAAAAAGCTGACCGCTAGTTAACGTGACATCGCCGTTAGCCGGTGGAACATACGCTACCACAAGACCGATGCCAGCTGGGAAGAGGTGGTCCGCGCGGCACAGGCCGTTGGCGCGCATGACTTCATCGACTGATGGCTACGACACCGAACTCGAGCAGCGCGGCGGCAATCTCCCGCTCGGCCAGCGCCAGCTGATCAGCTTCGCGCGGGCACTGGTCGCCGACGCCAAGATCCTTGTGCTCGACGAAGCCACGGCCAGCATCGATTCCTGCACCGAGATGCTGATCCAGAAGGCGCTGATAAAACTGCTGGAAGGCCGGACCGGGCTCGTCATCGACCACCGACTGGCCACGATCCGCGGCGCCGACCGCATCATCGTCCTGCAGAATGGCGAGATTGTCGAAAGCGGCAACCACGAACAACTGATGGAAGAAAGGGCCTCTACGCCCGCCTTTACAAAATGAACTACGCCTCGTTCGACGACATTTCCGAGGAAGAAATGGGGATGGAATCAGCGGTCGGCAAAGCGACGTGATCGAGACTGGCAGAACCGGACGGTTAACCCTTGGCCCGCCCTCTCCAGAGCGACCTATGCCGGCGGTCCCCTGGACCGCGAACACGGCCCTGCCGCTCGCGCTTCGGTAGAGAGTGGCGGTGCCCTTCACAGGGAACGTGCCGATTGTCTTGCCGTCTATCGCATCGATCGCCGTCACGGTCGGTGCGGCGTGGTCGCAAACGAACAGACGCCATGCCTCTTTCTCGTCGGCCGAGGCTTCGCTGATTTCCGCGAGCAGCGCGAGCGTCGCTGCCGCGTTCGTCCATAGTGGTTGCATTTGCTGCTCTCCTTGGTTAAGCAGTTCTGGTCTGTTACATAATAACATAACAGCCTCGAAGAGGCACAAATATATGGGGCTCGGAAAGGCACCGCTTGATGCGAGCCAGGGGATTGGTTAGGAATGGGTGTCGGTTTCCGTAAGGAAATAACAGGGAATTCGCCGCGGCTTGCCGCGAAACGAAACTGCCCCCGCAACTGTAGGCGGTAAGTCCATCTCGATCATGCCACTGGGATTAGCCCCCGGGAAGGCCGAGAGGGACGATGACCCGTCAGTCAGGAGACCTACCGACACCCGTAACTTAACGCGCCGGGCGGGGTGTCCGGGGAGGTTGTCGATGACGCTAGCCACACGTGAAGTGCAGCCGCATCTCGTCCGTTGCGACGCGATGACGATCATTGCCGTCCTGACCCGAATCCTTCCATCCCTACCAGCAAC
>DASZDZ010000068.1:0-3205 GCA_035941355.1 Pseudaminobacter sp. | reverse complement strand
AGCGGCCGCTTCGGCGTGACGGCCAACTACCTCGCCAACGCCGTCGAGCTTCAGATCAAGATGGCGCAGGGGGCGAAGCCCGGCGAGGGCGGCCAGTTGCCCGGCCACAAGGTCGACGCGACGATCGCCAAGACCCGCCATTCGACGCCGGGCGTCGGCCTGATCTCGCCGCCGCCGCACCACGACATCTATTCGATCGAGGATCTGGCGCAGCTGATCTTCGACCTGAAGAACGTCAACCCGGCGGCCGACGTGTCGGTCAAGCTGGTCTCGGAGGTCGGCGTCGGCACTGTCGCCGCGGGCGTCGCCAAGGCGCGCGCCGACCATATCACCATTTCCGGCTACGATGGCGGCACCGGTGCGTCTCCGCTTACGTCGCTCAAGCATGCCGGTTCGCCCTGGGAGATGGGCCTCGCCGAAACGCACCAGACGCTGGTGCTGAACGGGCTGCGCTCGCGCGTGGCGCTTCAGGTCGATGGCGGTCTCAGAACCGGGCGGGATGTCATCATAGGCGCGCTGCTCGGCGCCGACGAGTTCGGCTTCTCGACCGCGCCGCTGATCGCGGCGGGCTGCATCATGATGCGCAAGTGTCATCTGAACACCTGCCCGGTCGGCGTCGCGACGCAGGATCCGGTGCTGCGCAAGCGCTTCAAGGGCACGCCCGAGCACATCATCAACTTCTTCTTCTATGTCGCGGAAGAGGTGCGCGCGCTGCTGGCCGAAATGGGCTTCACCCATATCGACCAGATCGTCGGCGACACCGACCTCCTGGAAAAGCGGGCCGTGATCGAGCACTGGAAAGCCCGGGGGCTTGATTTCAGCCGCGTGTTCCAAAAGCCCGAAGCGCCGCGCGATGCGACGCACTGGACGGAACGCCAGAAGCATCCGATCGACGACGTGCTGGACCACAAGCTCATCGAGCTCGCCAGGCCGGCGCTGGAATCGAATCGTCCGGTGAAGATCGAGGTCGACATCCGCAACGTCGACCGTTCGACCGGCGCCATGCTGTCGGGCGAAGTCGCCAAGCGTTACAAGCACAAGGGGCTGCGCGACGACACGATCTCGGTGAAGCTGACGGGCACGGCCGGCCAGTCGTTCGGTGCCTTCTTGGCGCGCGGCATCTCGTTCGAACTGATCGGCGACGGCAACGACTATGTCGGCAAGGGCCTTTCGGGCGGACGCATCGTCATCCGTCCGCCGGACGACGCCAGGATTGTCGCCGAAGAGTCGATCATCATCGGCAACACAGTGCTTTACGGCGCGACCGAGGGCGAATGCTATTTCCGCGGCGTGGCCGGCGAACGCTTCGCCGTGCGCAACTCGGGCGCAGTCGCGGTCGTGGAAGGCGTCGGCGATCATGGCTGCGAATACATGACCGGCGGCGTGGTGGTGGTCATCGGCCAGACCGGACGCAACTTTGCCGCCGGCATGTCGGGCGGCGTCGCCTATGTGCTCGACGAAGCGGGCGACTTCGCCAAGCGCTGCAACATGGCGATGGTCGAACTCGAGCCGGTGCCGGAAGAAGACGACATGCTGGAGAAGCTGCACCACCATGGCGGCGACCTCGACCACAAGGGCCGCGTCGACGTCTCCGGCGACATGACGAGCCATGACGAGGAGCGTCTTCATCTGCTCATCTCGAACCACGTGCACTACACCGGTTCGACGCGCGGCAAGGAGATCCTGGAGAACTGGGCGAGCTACCGGCCGAAATTCCGCAAGGTGATGCCGGTCGAGTACAGACGTGCGTTGCAGGAGATGGAGCGCCTGAGGATGAGCGTGGCGGTGGAGTGATGCGCTGGCTGCCGGGGGCCAGCTCCGGCAGCCTTCTAATCAACAGCAATTTCGAGGCCGGCTCCCGATGGTTGCCATCAAGACGGCGCGCCGAGCGCAAACTATGGTTCAGCTTCAAGCTAGTGGTTTCCGCCTAACATAAGAGTCCTGGATGGGATTCCCTTTTGCCTGTGCGCATGCGAATCTGGCGCATGCGCGCAGGAATATCTCTCACCGTCTCGCCTTCTGATCATCGGCGGCTGACCGCCCTGGTCAGCGACCGCAACAGTCCGTGCCGAGATCGTGCTGTTGAGCGCCGATGGTGTTGGCACCGTCGAATCATGCGGCGGACCGGCAAGTCCAAGACCTGCGTCTGGCGCTGGCAGGAGCGCTGAGGAGGGCTTTGAAGGGCTGCTGCGCGACAAGGCGCGGCCCTCGCGCATTCCGCCGCTCGGCCCGGATGTCGCCGAACGCGTGGTGGCGCTCACGCTTGAAGACCCGCCCGCCGAGACGACGCACTGGACGGCCGACATGATGGCGAAGGTAGCCGACATCAGCGCTAGCGCCGTCCGGCGCATCTGGAAGGCGCACGGGCTTCAGCCCCACCGCTGGCGGCAGTTCAAGCTCTCCACGATCCGAAATTCGTCGACACACTGCGCGATGTCGTCGGGTTTTACGTCGATCCGCCGACCCACGCCATCGTGCTGTCGGTTGATGCAGATCCAGGCGCTGGATCGGACCCAGCCTGGCCTGCCCATGAAGCGGGGACGGTTGGGCACCATGACGCATATGTGGACGGGCCCTCCTCGCAAGGTGTTGAGCAGCGTTTTGATCGGATCGCTTGCGATCATAATGTCCGGCCTCTATTTTGTGCGGTCGCACATGACCGCGGGCCAAGATGGTTTCCGGCTAGTGAGTTATCCGGAGTATCTTGCGTCGTGGATCGATCGATCACACCACCTGCTCATTCTCTTGCAAGTTCCGACATCAACAAACACGGTCGCATTTCGTCTGCTCCCCGTGTTTGGCTGATCTTCTAACAGAACAGTCTCGAAGAGGCACAAATATATGGGGCTCGGAAAGGCACCGCTTGATGCGAGCCAGAGGATTGGTTAGGAATGGGTGTCGGTTTCCGTAAGGAAATAACAGGGAATTCGCCGCGGCTTGCCGCGAAACGAAACTGCCCCCGCAACTGTAGGCGGTAAGTCCATCTCGATCATGCCACTGGGATTAGCCCCGGGAAGGCCGAGAGGGACGATGACCCGTCAGTCAGGAGACCTACCGACACCCCTAACTTAACGCGCCGGGCGGGGTGTCCGGGGAGGTTGTCGATGACGCTAGCCACACGTGAAGTGCAGCCGCATCTCGTCCGTTGCGACGCGATGACGATCATTGCCGTCCTGACCCGAATCCTTCCATCCCTACCAGCAAC
>DASZDZ010000067.1:0-41400 GCA_035941355.1 Pseudaminobacter sp. | reverse complement strand
CACAGGAGGCGGATCATCCGCGCGTCATTGTCCATGGAAAGAACATGGAGCGGGGCGCGTGACCGGTCGACCGTGGCGACAGACACCGGACGGGCGGGCATGGGAATGCCTGTTCTTCTTTACGAATTCGTGCGGTGCTTTCCTGCCCGCCCGTCTTCCCGACTTTTCCCACAATGGCCAGACGCGAGAGCGGGCGTGGCGACGGAGAAGCGCACCGCTCCGCACATTACGGGTGACGCGACCGCCGCTTTTCGCTATCAGCAGGGGAACAGTTGCGGGTACGCCCGCGCGCCCACACATAAGTAAGCCGATACCCAGGAACCACGCCGATGCCGCCCTATCGCTCCCGCACCACCACCCATGGCCGCAACATGGCCGGCGCGCGCGGCCTGTGGCGCGCCACCGGAATGAAGGATTCTGATTTCGGCAAGCCGATCATCGCCGTGGTCAACTCCTTCACGCAGTTCGTGCCGGGCCATGTGCATCTGAAGGATCTCGGCCAGCTTGTCGCGCGCGAGATCGAGAAGGCGGGCGGCGTCGCCAAGGAATTCAACACCATCGCCGTCGACGACGGCATCGCCATGGGCCATGACGGCATGCTCTATTCGCTGCCGTCGAGAGAAGTCATTGCCGACGCAGTCGAATACATGGTCAACGGCCACTGCGCCGACGCCATGGTCTGCATCTCCAATTGCGACAAGATCACGCCCGGCATGCTGAACGCCGCCATGCGGCTGAACATTCCATCTGTCTTCGTGTCGGGCGGGCCGATGGAAGCCGGCAAAGCGATGGTCAAGGGCAAGCTGCAGGCGCTCGATCTGGTCGACGCCATGGTGATGGCGGCCGACGACAAATATACCGACGAGGAAGTCGCGCAGGTCGAGCAGGCCGCATGCCCGACCTGCGGCTCCTGCTCGGGCATGTTCACCGCCAATTCGATGAACTGCCTGACCGAGGCGCTCGGGCTCTCGCTGCCCGGCAACGGCTCGACGCTCGCCACCCATTCCGACCGCAAGCGCCTCTTCGTCGAGGCCGGCCACCTCGTCGTCGATCTCGCCCGCCGCTATTACGAGCAGGACGACGAGACGGCGCTGCCGCGCTCCATCGCCACCAAGAAGGCGTTCGAGAACGCCATGGCGCTCGATATCGCCATGGGCGGTTCGACCAACACGGTTCTGCACATCCTCGCCGCCGCCTATGAGGGCGGCGTCGACTTCACGCTGGACGATATCAATGCGTTGTCGCTCCGCGTGCCAGTGCTTTGCAAGGTGGCCCCTGCCAAGAGCGACGTGCATGTCGAGGACGTGCACCGCGCCGGCGGGATCATGGCGATCCTCGGCCAGCTCGACCGCGCCGGGCTGATCAACCGCGACGAGCCGACCGTCCACGCAGTCACCATGGGCGATGCGCTCGACCAGTGGGACGTCTCGCGCACCAACAGCGAGAATGTGCGCCAGTTCTTCATGGCAGCGCCCGGCGGCGTGCGCACCACGCAGGCCTTCTCGCAGTCGAACCGCTGGGCCGAGCTAGACCTTGACCGCAAGTCGGGCGTCATCCGTTCGGCGGAACATCCCTTCTCCAAGGATGGCGGGCTTGCCGTGCTCAAGGGCAACGTCGCGCTCGACGGTTGCGTGGTGAAGACGGCCGGTGTCGACGAATCGATCCTGAAATTCACCGGACCCGCGGTTGTTTACGAAAGCCAGGACGCCGCGGTTAAAGGCATCCTCTCCAACGAGGTCAAGGAGGGCGACGTCGTTGTCATCCGCTACGAGGGGCCGAAGGGCGGCCCGGGCATGCAGGAGATGCTCTATCCGACCAGCTACCTGAAGTCGAAGGGGCTCGGAAAGACGTGCGCGCTGCTCACCGACGGGCGTTTTTCCGGCGGCACGTCGGGTCTATCCATCGGCCACGTCTCGCCGGAGGCGGCAACCGGGGGCGCCATCGGCCTGGTGCGCGACGGCGACCGGATCGAGATCGACATCCCGAACCGCACGATCAATCTCGCCGTTTCCGAGGAAGAACTCGCCGCCCGCCGCGCCGAGCAGGACGCCAGAGGCTGGAAGCCTGCCGAAAAGCGCAGGCGCAACGTGACCACGGCGCTGCGCGCCTACGCTGCTTTCGCGACGAGCGCCGACAAGGGTGCCGTGCGCGTGGTTCCGGAATAAGGGACGGGCGCGGCCCTGCGCCACAAAGAACGGCGATCTGTCCCAAGGAGCATCGGTTCGCTCGGTCTATGTGACCGGCGGGCGGGACTCTTTTGTCCCGTCTGAGTTCACGGAATGAAATCATGACCGACGCCTCGGCGACAGCCGGCCGCATACAGGCCGACAATACGGCCTACGCCGTCATCCTGGCGGTAAGCTTCTGCCATCTGCTCAACGATGTGATGCAGTCGCTGCTGGCAGCGATCTATCCGATGCTGAAGGCCGATTACGGCCTCGACTTCTGGCAGATCGGCGTGCTCACGATGACGTTCCAGGTCACCGCCTCGCTGCTGCAGCCGCTGATCGGCATGGTCACCGACAAGCGGCCGATGCCTTATTCGCTGCCGGTCGGCATGGGTTCATCGATGATCGGGCTGTTTATCCTGGCCTTCGCCTCGGACTATACGCTGCTGATCCTGGGAGCTGCCTTCATCGGCATCGGCTCGGCTATATTTCATCCGGAATCCTCGCGCGTGGCGCGGCTCGCGTCCGGCGGGCGCTACGGCCTGGCGCAGTCGCTGTTCCAGGTCGGCGGCAATTTCGGCTCGGCGCTCGGGCCGCTGCTGGCGGCCTTCATCGTCGTGCCGCGCGGGCAGGGCAGCGTCGCCTGGTTCTCGGCCGCGGCGCTGCTCGGCATGATCATTCTCTGGCAGGTCGGCAACTGGTACAGCCGCTACCGGATCCGCAGCGCCAAGCGCCCGGCAAGCGCCGCCACAGTAGCGCTGCCGCGCCGCAAGATCGTGATCGCGCTGGTGGTGCTGGCGCTGCTGGTCTTCACCAAGAACATCTATCTCGCCAGCCTCTCGAGCTATTTCACCTTCTTCGTCATCCACAAATTCGGCGTGACGGTGCAACAATCGCAGCTGATGCTGTTCATCTTCCTCGGCGCGGCGGCGGTAGGCACCGTGGCGGGAGGGCCGATCGGCGACCGTTTCGGGCCGAAATTCGTGATCTGGTTCTCAATCCTCGGCGTGTTGCCCTTCACGCTGGCGCTGCCTTACGCGAACCTCGAATGGACGATGGTGCTGACCGGCTTGATCGGCCTGATCCTGGCTTCAGCCTTTCCGGCCATCGTGGTATTCGCGCAGGAACTGGTGCCGGGCAGGGTGGGCATGATCGCCGGCATCTTCTTCGGCTTCGCTTTCGGCATGGCCGGCATCGCCGCCGCCGTGCTTGGCGTGGTGGCCGACGCCAAGGGTATTGAATTCGTCTATCTGGTCTGTTCCTATTTGCCGCTGCTCGGATTGCTGACGATCTTCCTGCCGAGTCAGCGGGAAATGCGGACTTCCGCGGCCTGAAGCTTCGGCCGCGCAACCAAGTCGCAGCCGGCGCGTTCCGTTTTGCTGCGCCGCGGCGGCTGGGGCATTCCACGAATGACACTTGACCAGATACTATCGATCGGTGTCATCGCGGCGATGATGGCGGCATTCGTCTGGGGCCGCTTCCGCTATGACCTCGTTGCCGCCGGTGCGCTGCTCGTGGCGCTGGCATTGGGCGTGGTGCCTTACGAAGAGGCGTTCAGCGGCTTCAGCAACGACATCGTCATTATCGTAGGCAGCGCGCTTCTGGTCAGTGCGGGCGTCGCCCGCTCGGGCATCATGGAATTTACCATCCAGCGGTATGCGCCGAACGTCTCGTCGGTCAGGGCGCAACTGGCCCTGCTGGTTATTGTCGTCACGGTGCTGTCGGCCTTCGTCAAGAATATTGGCGCGCTGGCCATCATGATCCCGATCGCTTTCCAGTTCGCGCGCCGCTCCGGCGCGTCGCCCTCGGTGTTCCTGATGCCGATGGCATTCGGGTCGCTGCTCGGCGGTCTTATGACGCTGGTCGGCACGTCTCCGAACATCGTCGTCTCGCAGCTTCGCGACGATATCACCGGAATGCCGTTCAGGATGTTCGACTTCACCCCGGTAGGGGCAGGACTCGCGGCTGTAGGCACCGTCTTTCTCGTCCTGTTCTATGGGCTTGTGCCATCCCGGCAGCGCGAAAGCGCTTCCATGAACGAGGCGATCGACATCAAGAACTACATGGCCGAAGGTAAAGTCGTTGAGGGGTCAGCTGTACTCGGCAAGACCGTGGGCGAACTAATGAAAATGTCGGACGGCAGCGCGGTCGTCACCTCGATCCTGCGTTCGCGCGACGTCCGCATCACGCCGCTGCCGGACGCGGTGCTGCGCGAGGGAGACATCCTGCTCATGGAAGGCGCGCCCGAGGCGCTCGACCGGCTGGTGGCGCAGGCCAAGCTCAGCCTGACAGACCAACGCAAGCCAGCAGCCAGAAAACAGGGCGCGGCCGAGGAAGTGGATGCCATCGAAGCTGTAATCGGCGAACATTCGATCCTGATCGGATGGTCGGCACAGCGCCTCGCGCTCTATGACCGCTTCAACGTCAACCTCCTGGCAGTCAGCAGGAAGGGCGAAAGGCTGTCGCAGCGGCTGGGCGCCATAACGCTGCGCCTGGGAGATGTCATCGTGCTTCAGGGCAACCGGCAGGCGCTGCCGGAGATCTTGCGCGATCTCGGCCTGCTGCCGCTCGCCGAGCGCCCGATCCTGCTGGGCACCGTGCGGCGCGGCATCGTTCCGGTGCTCATCCTGGCCGGCGCAATGGGATCGACCGCACTTGGGCTGCTGCCGGTGCAGATCGCCTTCTTCGCTGCGGCCGTGGCAATGATCCTGTTCAAGGTTCTTCCCATGCGCGAGATCTATTCCGCGGTCGACGGGCCGATCCTGGTGATGCTGGCCACGCTCATCCCGGTCAGCGATTCGCTCAGAAGCACCGGCGCCACCGATGTCATCGCCGGCTGGCTGGCGGGCGTCGGCGCCACGCTGCCCGCCTATGGCGCGCTGGGGCTGATCCTGGTGGTGGCGATGGCGATCACGCCCTTCCTCAACAACGCCGCGACCGTGCTGGTGATGGCGCCGATCGCGGCGGGCTTCGCAGCCAGCCTCGACTTACGGCCCGAGGCGTTCCTGATGGCGGTGGCGATCGGCGCGGGCTGCGATTTCCTGACACCGATCGGCCACCAGTGCAACACGCTGGTGATGGGGCCCGGCGGCTATAAGTTCAGCGATTATCCGCGGCTGGGGCTGCCGCTGTCGTTCATTGTTGTCTTGGTCGCGGTGCCGATGCTGATGCTGGTCTGGCCGCTGAATTGAGCCGCTACAACATGGCCGATATTGCCTGGAAGAAAGCGACGCATTGCCGGTCGAGCGGGTCGTCGACCGGCTCGGGCTGCGACGACATCTTGACCATGACGACCTCAGTCGCCGGATCGACATAGAGCCACTGGCCGTGAATGCCGATGGCGAAGAACGCGCCGTTGTCGAAACCGGTCTGGTACCATTTGTTGCGATAACGCCCGTTCTCGACCAAATGGGCGAAGTCGCCGGCTTTCCAGGCCGCCTGGCTGCCGCCGGTCAGCGTATCGCGCACCCAGCTTTCCGGCACAATCCGTCGACCGTCGATACTTCCGCCGAGCCGCATCATCTCGCCGATGCGGGCAAGATCGCGCGGCGAGACCGACACGCCGCCGGCAGCACGCGCGGTGCCTTCGCTGTCGACCGTCACAGAAGCCGCGCGTTTTGCGCCGAGCGGCAGCCAGAGGCGCTCGCGCATCAGCTCTGCATAGCGGCGGCCCGAGGCGCGTTCGATGATGATGCCGAGCAGGTCGGAATTGGGCGAGCGGTAGCGGAGCGGTCCGCCATGCGGATGCGGGCCTTTCCGGATCGTCAGGATGAAGGGGAGCAGCGCCTCGCCGCCACCCGGGTTCCACAGCATGGCACGGCGGTAGCGCTCGAAAGCGCCTGCGGGATCGAGATAGGCCTCGTCGAAATCGAGGCTGACCGTCATATCCAGGAGGTGCTGCACTGTCGCGTCGCCATAGGCCGAGCCTTCGGCTTCGGGAATGTAGCGCGTGACCGGCGCTGCCGGATCGAGCAGTCCGTCAGCCTGGAGCGAACCGGCGAGGATGGCGGTCAGCGATTTGCTGATCGAAAAGACGATGTGGGCGGCGGCGTCGTCCATATGCGGCGCGAAATAATCGCCGACGACTTCGCCGCGCTTCATTACAACGAACGCGTCGGTGTTTGAACGCCGCAGGAATTCCGCGATTGTCTCCCGCCGGCCTTCGATGGCGATTGACTGCGCCAGCAGTCTTCCCGGGTCGACGGCGAGAGACTCGACCGCGCCGCCGGCGCAGGCGATCCCCGCCGAAGGCACGAACTCGCCGGCATTCTGGAACGACCACTTGCTGTAGGGTGCAAGCCGCCAGTTCGCCAGCGTCGCCTCGTTGCGGGGAAAGTCGTAACGCTGTTCGAATGTGGTTTGGCTCGCCATTGGCCCCCCTGTTGTAGGCGCAAAAAGACCCGGCGGTCGCCCGCCGGGTCGCACTGCCACAAGGGCTTACTTCTGCACGTCGGTCCAGATTCGCGAATAAAGGCTGACGACCTCGGGCGAACAGGATTCCAGAAACTCGCCGGCTTTCTCGAATTCTGCCGGAACGACGAGTTCGGGCGCGGTCTTCATGTCCTCGGGCATGAACTGCTCTGACCCCTTGATGCCGTTCGCATATTTCGCGAATGCCGAGATCATGGCGGCATTCTCCGGGTCCATGATGAAGTTCATGAATAGCTTGGCATTCTCGACATTCTTCGCGTCCTTCAGGATCGCTACGCTGTCCATGAAGATCGGATATCCTTCCTTCGGATAGCCGAACTTTATGTCTGGGTTGGCAAGGCGTGAGCGCATGATCGCGCCATTCCAGTAGTAGACAGCAGAATAGTCACCGGCAGGAAGCTTGTCGGTGACGCTGTAGTCCATCGCCAGCCATTTGGCCTTCGCCTCGACCAGCTTGTCGCGGACCTTCTTGAGCAGCTCCTTGTCGTCGGTGCACCAGTCGCCGCCGAAATATTTGATTGTGGCGAAGAGCACGTCGTTCATCTCCGGCGCCACATTGATCTTTCCGACGAGTTCGGCCGGCGGGTCGAGGAAGATTGCCGAGGTGTTGAGGTCGCCGGCGTAGACCTTCGTGTTGACGCCGATGCCGGTCACGCCCCACTGCCATGGCACGGAGTAGTGGCGGCCCGGATCCCACGGCACGTCGACCCAGCGGGCGTCGACATTTTTGAAGTTTTCCATCTGATCCGGCCGTGCCTCGAGAAGCAGGCCCTCCTTGACCCAGATCGGTACGTAGTTTGCCGATGGGACGACGATGTCAAAGCCATGGCCGCCGGCGCGGACCTTGGCGAGCGCGGTGTCGTTGGAATCGTAGTCGGTGATCGTCACCTTGACGTTGTTGGCCTGCTCGAACTTCTTGATCAGGTCGGGGCTGGTGTAGTCGCCCCAATTGTAGATGTTGAGTTCCCCATCCGCATGCGCCATGCCGGCGAAGGCGAGCAGCGCCGTCGCCGCGGTTGCGGTCCTTAGTTTTTGTCTCATGGCTTATCTCCCTTGGGTTTCCTTGAGCGGGTTACACCTTGCGGCGGTTGATGAAAAAGAATGCCGTGACGAGAACGACCGAGAAGAGCAGGAACGCCACCGCTATCGCATTGATTTCCGGCGTAGTTTCGCGGCGAAGCTGGCCAAGCATGTAGGTCGGCAAAGTATCCTGGCCGCCAGACTTTACGAACTCGGTGATCACCACGTCGTCCAGCGAGATGACGAAAGCCAGCATGAAGCCGGCGATGATGCCGGGCCTTAGCAGCGGCAGCGTGACGTGGCGAAACGCCTGCCATTTGGTGGCGTAGAGATCGGCGGCGGCCGTCTCAAGCGACAGATCCATGTTTTCCAGCCGCGCGCGGATTGGCAGATAGGCGAAGGGAATGCAGAAGGCCGAGTGGGCGGCGATAAGATAACCGAGACCCGAATAGCCGGTCCACACCTTGATCCGCGAGAAGACGATCAGCAGGGCGACCGCCGTCACGATCTCCGGGACCATCAGCGGCTGGTTGATAAATGCGTATTTGAAGGTGAGGCCCGGATAGGGCCTTGTGCGGGTTGTGGCGATGGCGGCCATGGTGGCGGCGACCGTCGCAATCAGAGCGGCGAACATGGCGATGATAGCCGACCGCAGCGCTGCCTCCTGCACGCGCTCATTGCCGGCGGCTTCGTAGAACCAGCGCAGCGATACGCCTTCCCATACCGCCATCGAACTGCCGGCGTTGAAGGCGTACATGACGATCGCCGCGATCGGCAGATACAGCATGAAAAAGGTGAATAGCGCGACGAAGCTGAAGACCGGCTGACTACGGAGATCGAAGGTGCGGCCGCTAGCCATGTTGTGCTCCCGAGCGCGACGCATTGCGCACATAGACGAGCAGCGCCAGCATCACCATGGCCATGAGGGTGATCGAGATGGCGGCGCCGAGGGGCCAGTTGCGGCCGGCGCCGAACTGCAGTTCGATCAAATTGCCAAGCATCATGCTCTTTCCCCCGCCAAGGACTCGCGGAATGACGTAGGCGCCGAGCGACGGGATGAACACCAGGATGGAACCGGCAACGATGCCGGGCCGCACCAGAGGAATAATGATGCGCCAGAGCACCCGCAGTCGTGTCGCATACAGGTCATAGCCGGCTTCGACGAGGCGGAAGTCCAGCTTCTCCATGCTCGCATAGAGCGGCAACACCATCAGCGGCAGGTAGACATAGACCATGCCGAAGAGAATCGCGGCGTCGGTGTACATGAGCTGAATCGGCTGATCGATCATCCCCAGCCGGATCATCAGCGTGTTCAGAATGCCTTCATTGCGGATCACCTCCTGCATGGCGAAGGTGCGTATCAGCAGGTTCGTCCAGAACGGGATGGTGACAAGGAATACCCAGACCTCACGCGTGTGCGGCGGGCGCGTGGCGATGAAGTAGGCGGTGGGAAAACCCAGCGCCAGCGTCACCAGCGTGGTGATCAGCGACAGCTTGACCGAGCGCCAGAAGATCGACAGGTGCGCGTCGGCGAGCCCGATCGTATCGTCGAAGATGTCGCGCTGGAAGAGGACGGAGAACCAGCCGTCGAACGAGAACTCGCCAAACCGGACGTCGCCGTAGTCACCTTTCACCATGACGGAGTAGGCGAGCATTACGAAGAGCGGCCCGATGGCGGCGAAGAAGATGATCAGCAGCGCTGGCGCCGAAAGCAGCCAGCGCGCGCGGACATCGTCGCGCTCCACCTGTGTGACGATCTCGGCAGCGCTCGTCATAGTCAGTCCTTCAGAACCTGCGCGGCATTCGCCGCAATTTGCACGCCGACGCGCTCGCCGACCTCGAAGCCGCAGGACTGGCTGCGCATATTCTGCTGGCGCACCGTGAAATTGCCGCCGTCGTCCAGCTTGATGTGGATGTGTGTATCGGTACCGAGATAAACGACGTTCTCAACCGATCCCGGCAATTGTCCTCCTGTTTTCACCGCTGTGGCATGTTCCGGCCTGACGGCGACGGTCGCTTCGGCTTTGGGCTGGTAGTCCTCCGCGACGGTGGCGAAGATCTCCGCTCCCGACAGCAGCTTCACTCTCGCAATGCCGTTTTCAACAGCGCCGACGGCAGCCGGCAGAAAATTGCTGTCACCGATGAAGTCTGCGACGAAGCGCTCAGCGGGGCGGTCGTAGATGTCCCAGGGTGAGCCGACCTGCAGGATCTTGCCCGACGACATGACCGCGATGCGGTCCGACATGGTTAGCGCTTCTTCCTGGTCGTGCGTCACGAAGATGAAGGTGATCCCGGTCTCGTTCTGCAGCCGCTTCAACTCGATCTGCATCTCCTTGCGCAGCTTATAGTCCAGCGCCGACAGCGGCTCGTCGAGCAGCAGCACCTTGGGCTGCGGCGCAAGCGCCCGGGCGAGTGCCACGCGCTGCTGCTGGCCGCCCGAAATCTGGCTGGTTCGGCGGTCCTTCAGCACCTCCATCTTGACCAGCTTGAGCATGGCCGAAACCCGCGCCTCGACCTCGGCCTTTGGCTTGCCGAGCATTTCGAGCCCGAAGCCGATATTCTGGCCGACGGTCATGTGCGGGAAGAGCGCGTAGCTCTGGAACACCGTGTTGACCGGCCGCTTGAAGGGCGGCAGCGGCGCGATGTCCTGGCCGTAGAGCAGGATCTCGCCCTCGGTTGGATAGTCGAAGCCGGCGATCAGCCTGAGAAGCGTGGTCTTGCCGCAGCCGGACGGCCCGAGAAGCGTGAAGAACTCGTTTTCCCGTATCGTTACCGAGACATTGTCGAGCGCCGCCACTTGCGCTTCGCCGGTTCCAAACAGCTTGCTGACGCCGCGAACTTCAATCGCATTCCTACCCGGTGCTGCCGGCACAAAACGCCCCGCTCATTGTCCATCCCGGCTCTTTGCGGCCGGGCGGTGTTCCCGTTTCAATTGTCATCACATGCCGGCATGCTTGGCAACCGGCCTTCTGAACCGCGATTCAACGCGCCCCTATCGCCATGCAATCGCCGTGCCATCACTGCCGCCAGGTGATCCTTCCGCCGCAGATCGTCGTCGCCACGCGGATGGCGTGGAGCGCCTCGGGCGCAGTCGCTTCGATATCGCCGGAAAGCAAGGCGATATCGGCCAGATAGCCCGGCTTCAGCATGCCCTTGCGGTGCTCCATGAAGCCGGCATATGCGCCCTCGACGGTGTAGCTCGCCAGCGCCTCGTGCAGCGAAAAGTGCTGGTCCGGCATGCCTTCTGCCCAAGGCTTGCGCACAACCGCCGCCTGGATGCCGGCGATCGGGTCTATCGGCGAAACCGGCCAGTCCGAGGCGAAGACGACATGCGCGCCGGCGTTCTTCAGCGTGCGCCAGGCGTAGCTCAGCGGCCAGCGCTTGCGGCCGATGCGCGAAATCGTCGGTTCGAGCGGCAAGCCCATGGCGCCAGGCGGATGCGGCGGTTGCATTGAGCAGATCACCCCGAGTTCCGCGAAGCGAGGAACGTCCGCTTCGGTCGTGACCTCGATATGTTCGATCCGGTGGCGGCTGTCGCGCTTGCCGTTCTTGCGCTGCGCCGCCTCATAGCCGTCGAGCACCGCGCGCACCGCTCCATCGCCGATGGCATGCACGGCGATCTGCAGGCCGCGACGGTCGGCTTCGATGGCGATTTCGGCGAACTCTTCCGGGGAAAAGAGCGGCTCGCCGCGCCAGTCCGGCCGGTCGGCATAGGGTTCGACCATCGCCGCCGTCCAACTGTCTAGCACACCGTCGTAGAACACCTTGACCATGCCTGATGACAGCCACTCGCTGTCGTAGCGCTCGGCCATGGCCGACGCCTTGCCGAGCATGTCGAGCGACATGAAGTTCTTGTAGTGGAACGGAATTTTCACGCGGCAGGACAGCCCGCCTTCCGCCTCGATCTCCGACAGCAGTTCGAGCTGGTAGAGATTGCCATCCATGTTCTGAATGGAGGTGATGCCGTGCCGAGCGCACCACGCCAGGCCGCGCCGCAAGATCTCGCGGTCGGCGGCGCGCTCCTGCGGCGTCGGGGCGGGATCTGGTTCGCCGCCGGTCGACAGGCCGAGCCTAGCGCGTTCCTCGCCCGCCAGCGCCACGACCAGCCCGAACGCCTCGCCTTCGCGCAACTCGCCCTCGGCGAGGCCATCATCGCCCATGACAATCTCGTTGCCGGGGCCAAGCGTCCTGCCGTGCAAGATACCCGCCATCTCCAGCGCTTTGGTGTTGGCCCACATGGTATGGTGGTCGGGCGCGCCCATGACGAAAGGGCGGTCGGGCAGGATGCGGTCAAGGTGATGGCGGGTGACGCGCTCGCTTCCCAGCACCGTATAGTCGACGCCCTGGCCGACGAGCATTTTCCTGTCCGGGTTGGAAGCCGCGTATCCGCGGATTGCGCTTTGCAGCGCATCGAACCCGGCAATGCCGGCAAGCTGCAAATGCGCAAGCTCGGCCGCTCCCGAGAAAAGGTGCATATGCGCTTCGATGAAGCCCGGAATGACGGAGGCGCCGCCGGCGTCGATCATCTCCGTCGCCGGTCCGCGCGCCTCCAGCACCGAGCGCCGGTCCCCGACCGACAGGATCAGACCGTCTTTGACGGCAATGGCCTCCGCGGCGGGTTTTCGCTGTCCATGGTGAGGACGCGCGCATTGGTGACGATCAGGTCTGCGAAAGCTTGCATGGAGGCTCCGTTGTCAGGAGGCTAGCACCGCCTCGCGTCCGAAAGCCAGACCAGCCGGAAGATCGGTCTTGGCCCAAGAGCGGCGCTTGTGAAGTGCCAGCGCCTGCGGCTAGGCTCGGGCGGCTTTCAAAACACAGGGCAATCATGAAGACAGTCTATTCGCCGCTGCATGCGGGCCATGGCGGGCAGATGGAACTGGTGGCCGGCGCGATCGTGCCTGGCTTCGAGAAGCCGTCCCGCGCGGAGATCATCAGGGCCCGTGTCGAAGCCGAGCGGCTCGGGCCGATCCTTACGCCCGAATCGCATCCTCTCGCAGCCGCAGCGCGCGTTCACCGTCAGGACTATCTCGATTTCCTGCCGACCGTCTGGCCGCTCTGGGAGGCTTCCGGGAAATCCGGTTCGGCGATCCCGTTCACCTGGCCGACGCGGGGCCTTCGCGGCGACGTCAGGCCGAAAACCATAGACGCGCTGCTTGGCTACTACTCCTTCGATGGCGGCGCGAGCTTCGTTAAAGGCACCTGGGAGGCGATCAAATCGTCCTACGATGTGGCGCTGACCGCAGCCGGCATTGTCAAGGCCGGCGAGCGCGCCGCCTTCGCGCTCTGCCGCCCGCCTGGCCATCATGCCGGGGCGGCGTTCATGGGCGGCTATTGCTACATCAACAACGCCGCGGTCGCCGCGCAGCGGTTCCGCGACCAGGGTGCGGCGCGCGTCTCGATCCTCGACGTCGACTACCATCATGGTAACGGTACGCAGGAGATTTTCTACCGGCGCGGCGACGTGCAGGTGCTCAATTTGCATGGCGACCCGATGACCGAATATCCGTTCTTCCTCGGTCATGCCGACGAGCGCGGGGCAGGCGAAGGCGAGGGGTTCAATCAAAATTACCCGATGCCGTTCGGCACGGACTGGGAGCGCTGGAGCGAGGCGCTCGACGACGCCTGCGGCAAGCTCCTGGCCTACGCGCCGGACGTGGTGGTCGTCTCGCTCGGGGTCGATACTTTCGAGAAGGATCCGATCAGCCAGTTCAAGCTGAAAAGCGTGGACTACCCGAAGATCGGCAAGAGGATAGCCGCGCTCGGCCTGCCGACGCTGTTCGTCATGGAAGGCGGCTATGCGGTCGACGAGATCGGCATCAACGCCGTCGGCGTGCTCACCGGCTTCGAGAGCTAGCATCTCTGCCCAAGCTTCGCCGAGATGCGGCGGTTCGGCCATTTTCCTAAACCCGGCGGCGGATATAAGCCACCGTGCGGACGCTATCCCGGTCATACTGGCCCTGAAGAAACCCATCCGGAGCATCGAGCATGAGCAACCACCTTAATTTCTACATCGACGGCAAGTGGGTTTCTCCGGTCGTTCCGGCGACGCTCGACGTGATCGATCCTTCGACGGAAGAGACCTACACCGCGATTTCCGTCGGCTCGGACGCCGATGTCGACAGGGCGGTCGCGGCTGCCCGCGCGGCGTTCGCGAGCTTTTCGCAGACCACCAGGGAAGGGCGTCTGGCGCTTCTGCGCAAAGTCTTGGACGTCTACAATAGGCGCTACGAGGATGTTGCGCAGGCGATTTCGCAGGAAATGGGCGCACCTATCACCTGGGCGCGCGAGGCGCAGGCCTGGGCCGGACGAGCACATCTGGAATCGACCATCAAGGCGCTGGAAGACTATGAATTCAGCGAGAAGCGCGGAACGACCATGGTGGTGAAGGAGCCGATCGGCGTCTGCGCGCTGATCACGCCGTGGAACTGGCCGCTCAACCAGATCGTCTGCAAGGTCGCACCCGCCACCGCCGCCGGCTGCACCGTGGTGCTCAAGCCTTCCGAGATCGCGCCGATCAGCGGCATCGTCTTTGCCGAGATCATGCACGAGGCCGGCGTGCCTAGGGGCGTGTTCAACCTCGTCAACGGCACCGGCCCCGATGTCGGGCAGGTCATGGCCGGCCATCCCGACGTCGACATGGTGTCGTTCACCGGCTCGACCCGCGCCGGCATCATCGTTGCCAAGACCGCCGCCGATACGGTCAAGCGCGTGGCGCAGGAACTCGGCGGCAAGTCGCCCAACATCATCCTGCCCGACGCCGATTTCGCCCACGCCGTGCGCGAGGGCGTCAATGGCTGCTTCGGCAACAGCGGCCAATCCTGCGATGCGCCGACCCGCATGCTGGTTCCCGCCGACCGCCACGACGAAGCGCTGGCTGTAGCCAAGGAGGCCGCCGATGCCCACAGTGTCGGCGATCCGCGCTCGACCGAAACCAAGCTCGGGCCGGTGGTCAGCCAGCTTCAATACGACAAGATCCAGCGGCTGATCGAAAGCGGCATTTCGGAAGGCGCGACCTTGGTTGCGGGCGGACCGGGCCGTCCGGAAAACCTCAACCGCGGCTATTATGTGCGGCCGACCGTTTTCGGCCATGTCACGCCCGATATGACCATCGCACGCGAGGAGATCTTCGGGCCGGTGCTTTCGATCATGTCCTACCAGGACGAGGAGGACGCCATCCGCATCGCCAATGACACGGTCTACGGCCTCGCCGCCTACATCCAGTCGGAAAACATCGAGCGCGCCCGCCGCGTGGCGTCAAAAATGCGCGCCGGCTCGGTGTACCTCAACTACCCGGAATGGGACACGTTCGCGCCGTTCGGCGGCTACAAGCAGTCCGGCAACGGCCGCGAATATGCCGACTGGGCCATCCACGATTTTCTCGAGATCAAGGGGATCGTTGGGTACGGGGATTAACGGAAGAGTACGGCGCCTGCCCCTCACCCTTACCCGCTCCCTTGTTGAGCTTGTCGAAGGGTAGCGGGAGAGGATGCCGGCAGGAAGGTGAGGGCAGCGCCGCCTGCGCCAAGCTAACCTCAAATATGCAGCGCGTGCCCCAGCGCCTTGAGCGCGGCTTCCTGGAAACCCTCGCCCTGCGTGGGGTGCGCGTGGATCGTGCCGGCGATGTCTTCCAGCCGCGCGCCCATTTCGATCGCCAGGCCGAAGGCGGTCGATAGTTCGGAGACGCCGTGGCCGACCGCCTGGATGCCGAGCACGACGTGATTGTCGGCGCGGGCGACAACGCGGACAAAACCTTCCTCGCCGAGTTTTGTCATCGCACGCCCGTTGGCGGAGAAGGGAAACTGCCCGACCTTGATTTCGGCGCCCGCCTTCCTCGCCTCGTCGGGCGACAGGCCGGCGGTCACCACTTCCGGGTCGGTGAAGCAGATCGCCGGTATGCAGCGCTTGTCCCAGTTCCGTTTGTGGCCGGCGACGATCTCGGCGACCATCTCGCCTTGCGCCATGGCCCGGTGCGCCAGCATCGGCTCGCCGGTGACGTCGCCGATCGCATAGACGCCGCGCATCGAGGTGCGGCACTGGTCGTCGATGCGGATGGATCTGCCGTTGCGGTCAAGGACGAGTTCTTCGAGCCCCCAGCCTTCCGTCGCGGGCTTGCGCCCGACCGTCACCAGCACCTTGTCGGCGGCCAGTTTTTTCCCGGTCCCCTCGGCTGCCTCGACCTGTAGCGCGTCGCCCTTCTGCGACAGGCCCTTGGCTTTTGCCCCGGTCAGCACCTCGATGCCGAGCTCCGCCAGCCGCTTGGCGACTGGACGCGTTAGCTCGGCATCGTATTGCGGCAGGATGCGCGGCTCGGCCTCGACGACGCTCACCTTCGTGCCGAACTTGGCAAAGGCCGTGCCTAGCTCCAGCCCGATATAGCCGCCGCCGACCACCACGAGCTTTTCCGGCAATTTGTTCAGCGCCAGCGCCTGGGTCGATGAAATCACCGAACCGCCGAAGGGCAGGGACGGCAGTTCGACCGAGTTGGAGCCGGTGGCGATCACCACCGTCTCGGCGCGGATCACCTGGATGCCGGTCTCGGTCTCGACCTCCACCGTCTTGCCGTCGCGGAATCTGGCCCAGCCATGGACGGTCTTGACCTTCGCCTTCTTCAAGAGGCCCGACACCCCGCCGGTCAGCCGGCCGACGATGCCGTCCTTCCACGCGACGGTTTTTGCGAGGTCGAGCTTGGGCGTCGACAGCGAGATGCCGAGCGGGCTCTTGCTGTTGGCCATGTGGGCGATCTTCTCGAATTCCTCGGCGGCGTGGATCAGCGCCTTGGAAGGGATGCATCCGACGGTCAGGCAGGTGCCGCCCGGCTTCTTCGCCTCGACGATGACTGTGTCGACACCGAGCTGCCCGGCGCAGATGGCGCAGACGTAGCCGCCCGGACCTGCGCCGACGACCAGAAGCTTGCAGGAGATTTCTTTCATGCTCTCAGCCTTCGATGAAGATCAGCGCCGGCGTCTCCAGCAGTGTCTTGATGCGCTGGACGAACACCGCCGCGTCCCAGCCGTCGACGACGCGGTGGTCGAAGGAGGACGACAGGTTCATCATCTTGCGCGGGATGAATTGCGTTCCGTCCCAGACCGGGCGGATCATCATCTTGTTGACGCCGACGATCGCCACTTCCGGATGGTTGATAACCGGCGTGGTCGCGACGCCGCCCATCGCGCCGAGCGATGTGATGGTGATGGTCGAGCCCGATAGTTCCTCGCGGGTCGCCGTGCCGGCCTTGGCCGCTTCGGCCAGCCGGTTGACCTCGGCGCCGCAGTCCCAGAGGTCGCGCGCCTCGGCGTGCTTGACGACCGCCACGACCAGCCCCGACGCGGTCTGCGCGGCGATGCCGATATGGACGCCGCCATGGCGGTGCACGATGCCGGCCTCGTCGTCGAAAATGGCGTTCAAGCCCGGCTGTTCGGCAATGGCCTTGACCATCGCGCGCATCAGGAAGGGCAGCACCGTCAGCTTGGGCTGGTCGGCGCGCTTGCCCTTGTTGAGCGCCGCGCGCAAATCCTCCAGCGCCGTGACGTCGACCTCCTCGACATAGGTGATGTGCGGAATGCGCGATTTCGCCAGCGCCATCTTTTCCGCAATCTTGCGCCTCAGCCCGACGATCTTGATGTCCTCGACCGCATCGTTGGGCTGCAGGCCGGCGGGGCGCACCGCCTGCGGGCCGCGCGCGATGAAGGCGTCGAGGTCTTCATGGGTGATGCGGCCGGCCGGGCCGCTGCCCGGAACCTGACGCAGATCCACGCCGGCCTCTTTCGCCCGGAGACGGACGGCGGGCGCGGCGAGCGGCCTTTCGCCCTCAGGCCGCGGCGCGCCCGCGATTGCGGGCCTCGCAGCCGGTTTCGCCGGCGCCGCGGGCTTTGCCGCGGCGACTTTCACCGGAGCGGCTATGGCAGGCTTCGCCGGAGGCGGTGGGACAATCTCGCCCTCGTCGGCCATGCCATCGGCCAGGGACGTTTCATCCTGACCGTCGTCCATTGCGGGCTTTTGTGCCTTCGTCTCGCCGGTCTCCGCACCGCCCTCCACCTTCAGTTTGATCAGCGGCGAGCCGACGGCGACGGTGTCGCCGATCTCCGCGCCCAGCCAGGTGATCTCGCCATCGACAGGCGAGGGGATTTCGACCGTCGCCTTGTCGGTCATGACGGCTGCCAGGATCGAATCCTCGCGAACCAGATCACCGACCTTGACATGCCACTCGACAAGCTCGGCCTCCGCCACGCCTTCGCCGACGTCCGGGAGTTTGATCGTGTGCTCGGCCATGTCTAAGCTTCCATCGTTTCGCGCAGCGCCTGGCCGACGCGGGCAGGGCCGGGAAAATAATCCCATTCCTGGGCATGCGGATAAGGCGTGTCCCAGCCGGTGACGCGGGCGATCGGCGCTTCCAGCTCGTAGAAGCAGTGTTGCTGCACGAGAGCCGCCAGTTCCGCGCCGAAGCCGGAGGTCAGCGTCGCCTCGTGCACGACTACGCAACGCCCGGTCTTTTTCACCGAGGCGACGATTGCGTCCAAGTCGAGCGGCAAAAGCGTGCGCAAATCGATGATCTCGGCGTCGATGCCGGTCTCCTCGGCTGCGGCTTCGGCGACATAGACCATGGTGCCGTAGGCGAGGATGGTCACGTCCGCGCCCTGCCGCCTGATTTCGGCCTTTCCCAGGGGGGTGGAATAATGGCCGTCCGGAACTTCGCCGAGTGGATGCTTCGACCACGGCGTCACCGGCCGCTCGTGATGGCCGTCGAAGGGGCCGTTATAGAGCCGCTTCGGCTCCAGGAAGATGACCGGATCGGGATCCTCGATCGAAGCGATCAGCAGCCCCTTGGCGTCGTGCGGGTTGGAGGGAACCACCACCTTCAGGCCCGAGACGTGGGTGAACAGCGCCTCCGGGCTCTGGCTGTGGGTCTGGCCGCCAAAAATGCCGCCGCCCGTCGGCATGCGGATGACCATGGGGCAGGTGAACTCGCCGTTGGAGCGGTAGCGGATGCGCGCCGCCTCCGAGACGATCTGGTCGTAGGCAGGATAGACGTAGTCGGCGAACTGCACCTCGACGCACGGGCGCAGGCCGTAGGCGGCCATGCCGATCGCCGCGCCGACGATGCCTAACTCGCTGATCGGCGCGTCGAAGCAGCGGGTGACGCCGTATTTCTGCTGCAGCCCTTGAGTGCAGCGGAAGACGCCGCCGAAATAGCCGACATCCTCGCCGAACACGACGACGTTGTCGTCCTTGCCCATCGACACGTCCATGGCGTCGCGGATCGCCTCGATCATGGTCTTGCGCGGCATGGACTACACCCCCGCCTGCTGGCGCTGGCGGCGCAGGTGCGGCGGCATCTCGGCATAGACGCCCTCGAACATGTCGCGCGCCGAGGGTTTGCCGCCGGCATGCAGCGTGCCGTGGCTCTCCGCTTCCTTCTGCGCTGATATCACTGTGTCCAAAATTTCGGCTTCGGCCTGCTTGTGGCGCTCCTCCGACCAAAGGCCGCGGACGATCAGATGGTTCTTCAGCCGCAGCACCGGGTCGCCCAGCGGCCATGCCGCTGATTCCTCCTTTGGCCGATAGGCGGATGGGTCGTCGGAGGTCGAATGCGCGCCGACGCGGTAGGTGACATGTTCGATCAGCGTCGGCCCGAGATTTCTGCGCGCGCGCTCCGTCGCCCATTTGGCGACGGCGTGCACGGCCAGATAGTCGTTGCCGTCCACGCGCAGCGCCGGGATGCCGAAGCCGAGGCCGCGCGCCGCAAACGTGCCAGAGCCGCCCCGCGCAATGCCCTGGAACGTCGAGATCGCCCACTGGTTGTTGACGATGTTGAGCACGACCGGCGCCTTGTAGGTCGAGGCAAAGACCAGCGCGGCATGGAAATCGCTCTCGGCGGTCGCGCCGTCGCCGACCCAGCCGACCGCGATTTTCGTGTCGTTCCTGATCGCCGACGCCATCGCCCAGCCGACCGCCTGAATGTACTGCGTGGTCAGGTTGCCGGAGATCGAGAAGAAGCCGTGCTCTTTCGAGGCGTACATGACCGGCAGTTGGCGCCCCTTCAGCGGGTCGCGCTCGTTGGAATAGATCTGGTTCATCATCTCGACCATCGGATAGCCGCCGGCGATCAGCAGGCCGGCCTGGCGGTAGGTCGGGAAATTCATGTCGCCGGGCAGGAGCGCCCTGCGGAAGGCGCAGCTCACGGCCTCTTCGCCCATATGCTGCATGTAGAAGGAGGTCTTGCCCTGGCGTTGCGCCATCTGCATGCGGGCGTCGAAGGCGCGCAGCGTCATCATGTGGCGCAGTCCCTCCGACAGTTCCTCGTCGGTCAGCGTGCCGGCCCATGGCCCAACCGCTTCGCCTTCGCGGTTCAGGACGCGGATGATCGAATAGGCGAGGTCGCGGATCTCGCGCGGATCGACATCCACCTCCGGCCGCGGAACGGAACCCGCCTTGGGGATCGGAACGTTGGAGAAATCAGGCGTACCGCCCGGCCGCACCTCCGGTTCGGGAACGTGGAGGCTGAGAACTTTTTCCAGGGGCATCCGTGATACTCCGAGCCGAAGGACGGGTGGCTGCAGGCATTCATTCCACCGCTGCAACCGGCGATCAAGCCCTGCCAATCTCCTCTGACAGGCGGCGAACGGCTTCTTTCGGGCGGCAAAACATCGGCGCGAAATTATATGGCGCGGACGGTGGCCTTCGCCAGACAATCATGTCGTGGCGCGCGCGGAGGCGGATTTTTCCGGTCTTGCAACGCCGGGAAACGATCCGCAAAAATTTTCGGGAAAAGCGCTTTGCGTTCGGGCAGGCCGTGTTTCTGGTTTGAACTGGCCCCTCACCCTTACCCTCTCCCCGTTCTTACGGGGAGAGGGTGCCGGCGGCAGGTGAGGGGCGACTCTGTCGGAGCCGAAAAATGCTCTGACGCAAAGAATCCGGCAGTTGCGGTTTTGATTCCGGAAAGCTTCGCAAGCCGCTGGAATCGTTGATGCTCGATGCGGGCAAGGCGAACCTCAGCTATTCGACAAACACCCTGACGCTGGCTGCACGGCCGGCGGCGTCGATCACTGTCAGCGTCGAATAACCCGTGCCGTCGGGCTGCCACGTCGCCGTACGACGGCGGATGGTTTCGGTCAGCGGCTTGCCATTGGCCAGCCAGCGGAACGGCGCGCGGCCGCCCTGCAATTTCAGGACCAGCGGCGTCGCCTCGGCCGAGGAAGCGCCGAGTTCGACGCGCGCGCCGTCGGGCGGAAAGACGATCTGCGGCGCGGGTTCGGATATCGCGGCGATCGCAGGGCCATCTCCACCCGGACCGAAGCGTTCGAGCGTGACCGGCAGATCCTCGCGCTTGGCATGGAAAACGCCCGCCGGCGCGCGGGGCAGCGGCACGGCGGCGAGACCCGATCTGGCGAAGCCCTCGAACAGGATGGGCGCTGCCGAGACATAGCCGGACAGGCCGGGTACCGAGCCGGAATCGGGGCGGCCGACCCAGACGCCGAGGACATGGCGGCCGTCATAGCCGATCGACCACGCGTCGCGGTAGCCGTAGGAGGTGCCGGTCTTGTAGGCGATGCCGCGCGGGGCGGCACCCTCCGGCGGCCTGACGCCGGCCAGCATGTCGGTGACCTGCCATGCGGCCTGGGCTTCCAGGATGACGCCGTCGGCCGACGGCGGCCCCCCGGCCTCCGTCCCGTTGCGCAGATGCTTCGCCCGTCCGTCATTGGCAAAGCCGGTGTAAAGCTGCACCAGATCGCGAAGCGACACGCCGACACCGCCGAGCCCGATGGCGAGGCCGGGCGTCTCGCCCCGCGGAAGCTCGGGCGTCACGCCGGCCTGGCGGAAGCGCGCCACGAGCCGCGCCGGCCCGACCGCGTCGAGCAGCCGCACCGCCGGCACGTTGAGCGAAAGCTGCAGCGCCTGCCTGACGCTGACATCGCCCTGGTAGCTCATGTCGAAATTCTTCGGCCGGTAGCCGGCGAAATCAGCCGGCCGGTCCTCGATCAGCGTTTCCTGCGCCACCAGCCCCTGTTCGATAGCCAGTCCGTAGATGAAAGGTTTGAGCGTCGAACCGGGCGAGCGCCGCGTGGCCGTCATGTCGATCCAGCCGGAGCGGCTGGCGTCGAAATAATCCGCCGATCCGACCTCGCCGAGAATCTCGCCGGTGCGGGCGTCTGCCAGCACCATGGCGACGGAAATTCGCGGCCCGAGCTTTGCCGCCGCGTCGCGCGCGACCGCTTCCAGCCCCTGCTGGACGCCTTTGAGCAGTGTCAATTGGTGCCGGGTTTCGGTGGCCGCGGATCGCAGGGCGACGTCGGCTGCGTGGGCGGCGAGAGCCGGCATGGCGCGGCGTGTGCCCGGAGCATCCTCGGTCGCGGCGCGGACGGCTTCCCGTTCGCCGAGCAATCCGGCCGCCACCATGCGTTCGAGTACGCGATCGCGCGCCGCATGCGCGGCTTGCGGATGACGGTCCGGCCGGCGCTTTTCGGGCAGTTGCGGCAGGGCGACGAGTAGGGCGGCTTCCGAAACGCTCAGCCGTTTCGGCTCCTTGCCGAACCAGGCGAGCGAGGCGGCGCGCACGCCTTCGAGATTGCCGCCATAGGGCGCCAGCGTCAGATAGCGCTCGAGGATTTCGCGCTTCGTCAGCCGCCGCTCGATCTGGATGGCGCGGGCGATCTGGCGCAGCTTCGAGGCGATGCTGCGGCTCGCGCGCGGTTCGATCAGACGCGCAAGCTGCATGGAGAGCGTCGAGCCGCCCGAGACGATGCGGCCATTGCCTGCGAATTGCCCCGCCGCCCGCAGCAGCGCCAGCGGATCGACGCCGCTATGTTCGTGGAAGCGCTTGTCCTCATAGGCGATCAGCATCTCGACGAATTGCGGATCGACCTGGTCGAGATTCACGGCCAGCCGCCAGCGCCCATCCGGCGTGGCGAAGGCGCGCAGCAGCGCGCCGTCGCGGTCAACGACTTCCTTCGACACGACGAGCTTTTCGGGCAGCGGCGGTGGGAAGGTGCGGTCGAGGCTGTAGAGGGCAGCGACGGACAAGGCGATAAAGCCGGCGCCGGCGGCGCAGGCGAGGGCCGCTTTTCGGAGAATTTTGCGGGCCGGCATGGCGCTGCCCCTCACCCTTACCCTCTCCCCGTGAAAAACGGAGAGAGGGGGGCGTCAACGTTGAGGCCGTCTCTCCTCTCCCCGTTGTTACGGGGAGAGGATGTCGGCAGGCAGGTGAGGGGCGGCATCATGCTCGTCAGTTCTTGGGGCACCTCACGGCGCCTTGACCTCCATCATGCCCGTCGCCGTTCGCGCGGAGAATTGCGGGCGGTACATGTCTTCCACGCTCGCTGCCGGATGCGCATAGACGCCGGGCGTCACCGCCCGCACCACATAGGCCATGGTGACGGACCGGTCGCTGCCCGCCTCGCGGTTGAATGCGGCGACGAAGCGGTCGTCGCGGAATTCGAGATGCGCTGCTTCCGTCTGGGCAAGCCACGAGAAGTTGGCGAGGTCGGCGCTCGACACCAGGCGCGGATTGTCGATCTCGAAGCCGGCGGGCAGCAGATCGGTGACCAGCACCCGCGACGGCCAGTCGCTCAGTTCCGCGACCTTCAGTACCACGACGAAGCGTTCGTTCTGCGTCGCCTGAGTGACGTTGGCTTCGGTTCCATCCAGGCGGTAGTAAGTGCGTTCTATGGTGAAGCCGTCGCCACCGGCCGGCAAAGGCTGTGCGGGCGCGGCGACGGTGGTGATCACCGCCTGCACCGGGTCGGGGCCGGTGTTGGCGATGACCAGCGGGTTGTCGAGGAGTTCCGTCCCGGTCAACCGCTCGGAATAGGCGCCGGTGTGCGGCGCGTCGTTGACTGTCAGCCTGATCGCTTCGCTGTTGGCTTTCATGGCGCGGGCGGCGAGCAGCATCCAGGCCTCGTCCTGGGTGCTGGTGTAAGACGCCACGCGGCGTTCGGCCGAGACGAGCTTGATCAGTTCGGGAACCACGGCCGGCATCGGACGGCTTTCCGCCGCCAGCGCCAGCATGGCCGCGCCGTCGCGAAGCCGCGAGCCATAGTCGGAGCGGTAGTAGTTGTGCTCGGCATTGGCTTTGGCCAGTTGCAGCGCGGTCGTGAAGGCCGACCCGGATCGCTGCGCGTCGCCGTAGAGCGCGAGGCTCGCCGCAAGCTGGGCCACCGCCATCGGGCTCGAGAACGCCTCGATCTGCGTGTCGGAATAATAGCGCAGATCGCCGACCGAGGCTTTCTTGTTGCGCGCCAGCACATAGAGCGCGTAGGCGATCTCGCTGCCGCGATCCTCCAGGTCGATGTCGTAGGACAGCGAATTCTGGAGGTTGTTCAGCGCCAGCATCATGGCCTCGCTCGGCACGTCGTAGTTCTGCTCGCGCGCCCTGGTCAGGAAGTCAGAGACGTAGGAATCGAGCCAGAGGTCGCCCGAACCCGGCGACCACAGGCCGAAACTGCCCGTCGAGGACTGATAGTTGAGCACGCGATAGATCGCTTCCTGGATGCGGCCGCGCAGGTTCGGATCGTCCTCCATGCCGGCGGTGGCCGAAAGCTCGCTGACATAGAGCAGCGGCAGCGCGCGGCTGGTAGTTTGCTCGGCGCAGCCATACGGATAGCGGTCGAGCGTCATCAGCAGCGAAGGCACGTCGAAGGCGGAAGCCGGCGAAACGCCGACGCTGACATAGGCGCCGGGCAGCAGGCTCGCCGCCAGCAATTCGCGGTCGACGCGCAGGCTGGAACCGTTAGGCCCGAGATCGACGACCATGCGGGTGGTGACCGGCATTGCGGCTGGACGGACAGGGATCGAGAGCTTCTGCTCGACCGTCAGCCCGCCGGCATGGGCAAGGCGGATGGTGATGCCCGCATCTCCCGCCGTCTGTGCGATCAGCGGAACAGTCAGCGTCTGGCGCTTGCCGGCGGTGAGCTGCAGCTTGTCCGGCAGCGCAGCGCTGCCGGTTGAGAGGTCACCGGTGGTTTCGATGGCGAGCGAATAGTCGCCGTCCGGCGCATCGGTATTGGCGATGTCGAGCCGCATCACCGCGGCGTCGCCGGGAGCCAGGAAGCGTGGCAGGCCGGCAGTGACGACCACCGGATCGCGCACGATCACATCGGCCGAAGCATGGCCGACCGCTTCCTTCGTCCAGGCGACCGACATGATGCGGACGGTGCCGTTGAACTGCGGTATGTCGAACTCGACCGTCGCCTTGCCCTCGGCATCGAGCTTCACCGGGCCGGAGAAGAAAGCGACCAGCTTCTCAGTCGGCGGGCTGCCTTCGGCGGTCATCGCCGCGCCGTCGCCGCCTGTGCGGAGTCTTCCGGCCGTACCCAGCGAGCCGTCGATCAGCCGGCCGTAAAGGTCGCGCAGTTCGAGGCCGAGCTGCCGCTGTCCGAAGAACCAGGCTTCCGGGTCGGGCGTCTTGTAGTCCGTCAGATTGAGGATGCCGACATCGACCGCGGCGACCATCACATAGGCGTCGCTTTCCGGAGCGGCTCCGGTCACGGCGACCGGGATAGACAGGGTCTGGCGCGGCGAGGCTTTTTCGGGCGGTGTTATCGCCACTGCGAGCTTTTTCGCGCCGGGGTCGACGGACAGCCATTTCACGCCGATGGCGCGGGCCGGCATGCGCGATTCTTGCGCCTCGCCTGGCCGGTAGAGCGTGGCGGTGACATAGGCGCCCCCACCCCAGTCGGCGCCGACTGGGATGTCGACGGTCGTGCCGCCTTCGGGAACCGTGGCCGTGACCGTAGTCAGCAGCTTGTCGGCACCGACGGTAACCAGAAGCTCGCCGGCAAAACGCGGCGAAACCTGAAGCTTGGCGGTCTCGCCCGCGACATAGGCCTCCTTGTCGAGCGCGATCTCGAGCGCGTCGGGCGTTTCCGTCGACGAGGCCTCGACATACCAGCCGGCGTCGAACTCGACGCTTGTCGCCGGACCGGCCGGGTCGGCGGTTTCGACCTCGAGACGGTAGCGCCCCCAGTCGACCGACACCGACACCTCGGCCGCGCCGTCGGCGCCGATGTCGACCTGCCCGTTGGCGACGGCCTTGGTGAAGGTCACCGGCTCATAATTCCAGTAGGAGCCGTTGCGGTACCATTGATAATTGCGCTCGACCTTGACCAGTGACCATTGCGCGCCGGTCAGCGCCTGACGGTGGCCGTCCGGATCGACGGTGATGACGCTGAACTTGGCGGTCGAGCCCTGCGGGACTTCGTCGCCGGAGAATTCGGGCTTGATGCCGATCATCGCGCCTTGCGGGCGGATTTCGATGTCGATCGCCTCCTCGACGGCGCGGCCACCGCTCTCGCGCATGCGCATCGTCACTTCGGCGTTGAGCAGGCGCGTCGTCGAAGGCAGTTGCCCGATCTGGACCGGGAAGGTCGCCTTGCCATCGTCGCCGACGACCGGCAATCCGGTCAGCGGCATGCGGCTGGCGCTGCCCTCCTGCTCGTCGACCAGGCCGAAGGAATAGCCGTCGAAGCGCTCCCATTCGCGCATCGTGGACAGCGTAACCTCGCCTTCGAGCGCTAGGCCAGCCGCCGGCGCGCCATAAAGGAAGCGTCCGTCGACGGTGACGTTCGCGGTCTCGCCCGCCGCGATCTCGTCTATGTCGCTGGTCAGGTCGAATTCGATCCGGTCGGGAACGAAATCCTCGACCAGGAACATATGGCTGGTGATCGCCGCTTCCTTCGGATCAGTATGGATATTGACGGTCCAGGTGCCGCGCATGGCGTTGGGCGAGAGCGTCAGGTCGACCGCATGGCCGCCGGCATTGACGCCGTCGGAGATGATGCGGCGGTCCTCGACGCCGTCGGGGCGCGAGAAGATGAAGGTGAGCGGCAGGTTCTCGACGGCCTTTGCGGTGTCGTCGCGCGCGAGCGCCGCGACATGCACTTCCTCGCCGGCGCGGTAGATGCCGCGCTCGGTCCAGGCATAGACGTCGAGCGCGCCGGGCGCTGCGCGGCCCATCACGCCGCGATCCGACAGGTCGAAGCCGGCGCGCGTCATGTCGAGGAACACAAAATCCTTATCGCCCTGGCTGGCCATCAGCACCGCCGGCGCCATGCCGCCGTCGCCGCGGGTCAGGCCGGGCATGAACATTGCGCGGCCTTCGGCATTGGTGGTCGCGGTGCCGAGGATCTCGTTGTTGCGGGCAAGCAGAGTCAATTCGATGTCGGCGAGCGGCTTGGCCGATCCCAGCGAGCGGGCGAAGACGTTGAGCCCGTCTTGGCCGGTGTAGGTGGAAAGGCCGATGTCGGAGACCACGAACCACTGCGTGGCGCGCGAATCCCAATCTTCGCCGGTGTCGCTCTGCGGTTGCGCGGTCAGCACATAAACGCCGGGCTCGCGGTTCGGCAGAGCTTCGTCGACCGGAAACGAGGTGGTGACCTCCTTGTTCAGTTCGTTGGCGATCTCGATCTGGCCTTCCCAGATCGGCTCTCCGATCTGGTCGCGGATATTGCCGATGTCGTAGCCGTCGAGCTGGCGGAGGAATTGGTGGCCGGTCAGGAGCTGGGCGAGCGAGCGGTCGCCAATGCGGAAGAGCTTGATGTCGGCCGTCGTCATGTTGATCGTGACGAGCGGAATGCCGTGCCTCGCGGTCGACGGCAGGACGAAGCTGTCGCCGGTGAAGCGGGCGGACGCGGCGCGATCCTGGACATAGACCTCCAGCACCACCGGTGTTCCGATTACCTCGCCGAGGGCGGCCGGCAGGCCGGGACGGAACGCCACGCGGTAGTGACGTCCGTGCTCCAGGCCCTCGACGCAGATCTGCCGGCCATTGGCCTCGACGGCCTTGGGCGCTGCATCGTCGATGGTCACGAAGGGCGCATAGTCGACGCCGGTCTTGACCAGTTCGTCGGAAAACTGCACGCAGACGCGCGGCGAGGCGCTGTCGGCCTCAATGGAATGCTCGACCACGCGGAAGCCTTTGCGCGCCTTCAGGTCGTCGTATTCGGCCCGGACCTCCGCCGAATTCACCAGGGCGAGGCTGGCCTCGTAGGCTTGCAGCGCGGGGCGATGGAATTCGCGGCGGTCGAGGCCGGCCGCGAGCACGGCCAGCGCGTCGGCGCGCGTGGCGGCGGTGCGCAGAAGCTTGTAGGCGTTCAGCGCCGCATCGGTGAAGTCGCGCTCGCGCTCGGCGGTTTTGGCGCTGTCCGCCGCCGGCTCCGTCATGATCGCGCGGGCGAGACCGAGCCACAGTCGGCCGTCGTCAGGCGAAATAGCGATTGCGCCGCGGAATTTCTGGGCGGCGGCGCGCGGATCGCCGGTCAGCATGGCGTATTCGCCTGCCTCCGTCAGCGCCGCGAGCCCTTCTTCGCCGACGGCATTCGTTCCATTGGTCAGCCGGTCGCGATATTTTGCGGCCTCTTCCGGCAGCCATTGCGGCAGAAAGGCCAGTTCCGGCGGCGCGCCGATATCCGGATCGCTGCCGATCGTGACGACCTTGCCGGCAACCGCGCCGTTGAACGGCTTAAGCGTCGCGAAATCCGACTTGAGGAAGCACCATTTCGCCTTCGTATTGTAGGTGAAGGCGCGGCAGGCCGAATCGCCGAGGCAGGTGGATTTGCACTGGTCGAGCGTGACGTTCTGCTCGGATCTCAGGTCGAAGCCGAAATAGTCCTGGTTCTGCGTGGTGACGACCGTTCTCGCATCCGCGGCCAGGGCTGGCGCAAGCCAGGAAAAGAAGAGGAAAAGGAAAGCAGAAAAACCACGAGCCGCGCGCAGTGACATATTCCCCTCCAAATGCTGCTGCCGTGAACCGACATGACGTAGCTTCAATATAGCTTGTCAAATCGAAACGGGACAGGACCCCGCCTGTCACGGATAATGACGTTGCTGGCGTGAAACCTACGGCTCTGCCCGTAATGATCTTTCGCCGCGCTGCAAATCTGATTTGCCGATTGTGGCCGCTTTGCGAATGACCGGTGGACTTGCGCCGATTTATTTCAAGCCCAGGTTGTGATTAGCGCATCGGCGAACGGATGGCCATACAGCCCGCCGGCCGCATGGGGCGTCGCGCGGCTATGCCAGGTGGCATCATGGGCGAGCCGTTCTGGCGCTGTCGGAACCGCCGCGAATGTCACAGTTTAATTTGACGAAAGATTCCGCCCGAATCCGCCGCGCAATAGCAATTTTGCGCCAACGTTGTCGCATTCGCGCGAACTGCTTCCCAATCAAAGTTGCACATTCCGCAGCGGGGTTCCCAACCCGGCCTTTCTTTGACATCGTTGGCCGGATGCGGAATGATAATCGGCAGAAAGCCAACAATGGGAGTTTGCGATGACGTTCTACAAGAGTAATGGGGATCGCGTTCCGGATCACATCGTCAAGATGGCGGAAAGCGTGAAGGCGGGCGGCGTAGACCGCCGCGAATTTCTTGCGATGGCCAGCGTGTTCGGCGCCTCGACAGCGATGGCTTACGGCATGATCGGGCTTGCCGCGCCGACGCCTGCCGTCGCGCAGGAGACTCCCAAGAAGGGCGGCGTCATCAAGGTCGCCATGTCGGTCAAGGATCCGAAGGATCCGCGCACCGCAGACTGGTCCGAGATTGCCAACGCCCAGCGCCAGACGCTCGAGCCGCTGGTCAAATACACGCGCGACTTCACGTTCGAGCCCTACCTCATCGAAAGCTGGGAAGTGAACGACGAAGCCACCGAATATACGCTGAAAGTTCGCCAGGGCGTCACCTGGACCAATGGCGATCCATTTAACGCCGACGACGTGATCTACAATTTCACGCGCTGGGCCGATAAGAGCGCCGAAGGCAATTCCATGCCCGGCCGCCTCGGCACGCTGGTCGATGAGGCTACGGGCAAGCTGCGCGAAGGCTCGATCACCAAGGTCGATGACCACACGGTGAAGCTCAGCCTGACCAAGTCGGATATCGGGCTCATCCCGAACCTGTGCGACTATCCCGGCCTGATCGTGCACCGCACTTTCGATGAGACCGGCGCCAACTTCTCGCAGAACTCGATCGGCACCGGCCCGTTTGAACTGGTCTCCTACGATGTCGGCCAGAAGGTCGTCTACAAACGCCGCGAAAACGGCGCATGGTGGGGCGGCGACGTCATGCTCGACGGTGTCGAGTTCATCGACTACGGCACCGACCCCTCGGCGATGGTTTCGGCCTTCGAGGCCGGCGAGGTCCACACCAACCACGAGACGACCGCCGACTATGTCTCGATCCTGGAGGGCGTCGGGCTCACCACGTCGGAGGTCGTGACCGCCTCGACCATCGTGGCGCGCACCAACGTCGCCAACAAGCCCTATGAAGACCAGAAGGTGCGCAACGCACTGCAGCTCGCGGTCGACAATGCCGTCGTGCTCCAGCTCGGCTATGGCAATGCCGGCGAGGTGGCCGAAAACCACCATGTCTGCCCGATCCACCCGGAATATGTGGAACTTCCCAAGGTCGCCCGCGACATGGAAAAGGCCAAGGCGCTGATGGCGGAAGCAGGCCAGGCGGATTTCGAGCACGACCTGATCACGGTCGACGAGGACTGGCACAAGAACACCGGCGATGCGATCGCCGCCCAGCTTCGCGAGGCCGGCATCAAGGTCAAGCGCACGGTTCTGCCGGGCTCGACCTTCTGGAACGACTGGACGAAGTATCCATATTCCATGACCAACTGGAACATGCGTCCGCTCGGCATCCAGGTCATCTCGATCGCGTACCGCACCGGCGAGGCATGGAACGAGGCCGCCTACTCCAATCCGGAGCTCGACGCCAAGATCGGCGAAGCGCTTTCCATCGCCGACGCCGAGAAGCGCAAGGTGGTCATGGCCGATATCCAGAAGATCCTCCAGGATTCGGGCATCATCATCCAGCCTTACTGGCGCAAGCTCTACAATCACTCGGCCGCTTCCGTGAAGAATCACGGCATGCACCCGACCTTCGAGCATGATTTCGGCAAGGTCTGGCTCGACGAAGCTTGATCCGCAACGAATGTCGAGAGGGGAGCGTCATGCTCCCCTCCACACTTTCATGGGTTGATCGCATCTGACCCCAACCCGACTGGCAGGGGGCGAACATGCTTGCTTTCGTTTTGCGCCGTCTGGGCACCATGGTGATGACCATGCTGTGCCTGACGATGGTCGTGTTCTTCATGATCAATCTCGAGCCGAACTTGCGCAAGCTGTCGATCAGCCAGCTCGACATGCGCTCGTCGGACGAACATATCGAAAGCTGGCTGGTCAAGAACGGCTACCGCCAGAACTTCTTCGTCCGCTACGGCCAGTGGCTCGGCGTCTGGCCCAAGTATCCGAATATCGATCCCGCGACCGGCAAGGCCACGCCGCGCTTCACCTACTGCAACGAGCCCGCGGAGACGCGCTTCTCCGGCGTACTCCAGGGCGATTTCGGCTGCTCGACCAAATTCAAGACCACCGTCGCTGCAAAGCTGTTCCCCGCGCTCGGCGCCACCGGCATCCTGATGTTCTGGGTTATGGTGACGATGGTGCCGATATCGCTGCTCATCGGCATTCTGGCAGGGATGCGAGAAGGCACCCGGACGGACCGGACGCTCTCGGTGGCGTCGATCGCCACAACAGCCACCCCCGAATATGTCTCGGGCGTCATCTTCACGGTCATCTTCGCCTCATGGCTCGGCTGGCTGAACGGCTCGGCCGCCTCGGCCACCGGACAGGGCATCACCTTCTACAATTTCACCCTGCCGGTCATGACCATGGCGATCTACGGCATCGGCTACATCGCCCGCATGACCCGGGCCTCGATGGTCGAGGTCATGACGCAGCAATATATCCGCACGGCCCGGCTCAAGGGGCTTAGCTTCGGCAGCGTCGTCATCAAGCACGCGCTGCGCAACGCTCTGATCGCGCCGTTCACCGTCATCATGCTGCAGTTCCCGTGGCTCTTGACGGGCGTCGTCATCGTCGAGGTCATGTTCCGCTATCAGGGGTTCGGCTACACACTGGTTGAGGCCGCTGGCAACAACGACATCGATCTCCTGCTCGGCTGCTCGCTGGTGTCGGTGTTCGTGGTGCTGTTCACGCAGCTGATCTCGGATGTCGGCTACGCCTATCTCAATCCACGCATAAGGGTGCAGTAGGCATGGAGCATATCGGCGGATTCCAGGTCTTTCTCGGCGTTCTCGCTCGCTTCTGGCCGGTCTGGCTGGCGCTGGCGATCGTCATGGGAGCAAGCTTCGCATACAAGAAAAAGCTTGGCCTCTACGGACAATTGTTCGATTCGGGCGTCGGCATTGTCGGTGTCGGCATATGCTTCTTCTGGCTGTTCACGGCGATTTTCGCCGGCACAATCGCGCCCTTCAATCCGCTGGCGCAAATCCCGATCATGAAGGACGCCATGCCGGGCGCGATCGACGCCGCATCCGGCCAGGTCTATCTGTTCGGCGGCGACAAGCTGGCGCGCGATGTGTTTTCCCGCATGGTCTATGGCAGCCAGATCGTGTTGATCATCGCGCCGGCGGCCACCGCATTCGCGCTGATGGTCGGCATCACGCTCGGGCTGCCTGCCGGCTACTATGGCGGACGCATCGATTCGGTGCTCTCGTTCCTGGCCAATCTGGTGCTGGCCTTCCCAGTCATCCTGCTCTTCTATCTGCTGGTGACGCCTGGCATCATGGAGACTCCGATCCCCTACGGCATGGCCGGGCTGTTCTTCCTGTTCCCGATAATCTTCTTTTCCGCGCTGTTCTACACGCGCTTTAAGAACCGCCCCGACCGCGTCTACATCCAGATCGGCCTGACCCTTTTGATCGGCGGCTGGATCTATGCCGGCTTGGTCTTCGATGCGGACCCGTTCGGCATCGTCTCGATCGAACCGAACCAGCTCAACATCTTCGTCGCCGTGGTGTTCGCGTCGAGCCCGGGCGTGTTCCGTATCGTTCGCGGCCTGGTCATGGACATCAAGACGCGCGACTACGTCGCCGCCGCCCAGACGCGCGGCGAAAGCCCGTGGTACATCATGCTGTGGGAGATATTGCCCAACGCGCGGGGGCCGCTGATCGTCGATGCCTGCCTGCGCATCGGCTACACCACCATCCTGCTCGGCACGCTCGGCTATTTCGGCCTGGGGCTGGCGCCGGAAAGCCCGGACTGGGGAACCGCGATCAAGGACGCCAGCCGGCTCCTGCGCTCCTTCATCCATCCGGCGCTGCCGCCGACCATCGCGCTGATGTCCTTCGTGCTCGGCCTCAATCTTCTCGCCGACGCGCTGCGCGAACAATCGATGAAAGACTAAAAAGCATGATCCCGAAAAGTGGGCCCCGGTTTTCGGACAAGATCATGCTCAGGGACGGAGAATCGATATGAACGAGGCTGTCAGGAATCCCGCCCAACCGATCGTTGAAATCGAAAACCTCTCCATCTCCTTCTTCACGCGGCGCGGCGAGATACCAGCCGTCATGGATTTCTCCTGCACGGTCATGCCCGGCGAGGCGATGGGCATCGTCGGGGAATCCGGCTGCGGCAAGTCGACAGTGTCGCTCGGCATCATGCGCGACCTCTCCAACATCGGCAAAATCGTCGGCGGCCGGATCAAATTCCAGGGCCGCGACATGGGCGATATGTCCCAGGAGGAGTTGCAGGCGATCCGAGGCAACAAGATCGCGATGATCTACCAGGAGCCGATGGCGAGCCTGAACCCGGCCATGAAGGTCGGCCAGCAGTTGATGGAAGTGCCGCTGCTCCACGACAAGGTCTCGAAGGAGGAAGCGTACAATCGCTCGCTCGCCATGCTGAAATCAGTGCGGCTGCCTGATCCCGAGCGCATGATGAAATCCTATCCGCACCAGCTTTCGGGCGGCCAGCAGCAGCGCATCGTCATCGCAATGGCGCTGTTGTCGAAGCCGGCGCTGCTGCTTCTCGACGAGCCGACGACGGCGCTCGACGTTACCGTCGAGGCCGGCATCGTCGAACTGGTCAAGGGGCTGGGCAAGGAGTTCGGCACGTCGATGATCTTCGTGTCGCACAATCTCGGCCTGATCCTCGAGACCTGCGACCGCATCACGGTGATGTATTCGGGCGAGGCGGTCGAAACCGGCAACATCAAGGACGTCTTCGACCGCATGCGCCACCCCTATACCCAGGGGCTCTTCCGCTCGATCCCGCTGCCGGGCGCCGACAAGAATTCGCGGCCGCTGATCTCGATTCCCGGCCAGTTGCCGCTGCCGCACGAGCGGCCGAAGGGCTGCAATTTCGGCCCGCGCTGCCACCATTTCGTCGAGGGTGTCTGCAACGCCGCCGAGATTCCGATGATCCCGGTCGCCGGCCACGACAATCACTTCAGCCGCTGCGTGCGCTTCAACGAAATCGACTGGTCGGCGGTGCCGGAAGGCGCCAAGACGCGGAAGGAGCCGGTAACGCCGGGCGCGCCTGTTCTCAAGATCGACAATCTGAAAAAATACTACAAGGTTTCCGCCAACGAGATCTTCGGCGGCAGCGGCGAGGGCCGCGTTGTCAAAGCCAACGAGGCGGTCAGCTTCGAAGCGCGCGAATCCGAGACCGTCGCCATCGTCGGCGAATCCGGCTGCGGCAAGTCGACCCTCGCCAAGGTACTGCTCGGCCTGGAGACGGCGACCTCGGGTACGGTCACGCTAGGCAACAGCGAAATCCAGTCGACCGGGATCGAGGATCGCGACGTAAAGACCGTCTCGTCGATCCAGATGGTGTTCCAGAATCCGTTCGACACGCTCAATCCCAGCCATTCGGTCGGCTCGCAGATCATCCGCACGCTCGAAAAATTTGGCGTTGGCAGGAACCCCGGCGAACGGCGGCAGCGCATGCTGGAGCTGCTGGACCTCGTCAAGCTGCCGCGCGCTTTCGCCGAGCGCATGCCGCGCCAGCTTTCGGGCGGGCAGAAGCAGCGCATCGGCGTGGCGCGCGCCTTCGCCGGCCGCGCCCAGGTGGTGGTGGCGGACGAGCCGGTTTCGGCGCTCGACGTCTCGGTGCAGGCCGCTGTCACCGAACTCCTGATGGACATACAGCGCGAGTCGAAGACAACGATGCTGTTCATCAGCCACGATCTGTCGGTGGTGCGCTACATCGCCGACCGCGTAGTGGTCATGTATCTCGGGCACATCGTCGAGCAGGGCACGACCGACCAGATATTCTCGCCGCCCTATCATCCCTATACCGAGGCGCTGCTGTCGGCGATCCCGATCGCCGACACTTCCGTGGTGAAGAAGCACATCGTGCTCGAAGGTGATATTCCGTCGGCCATGAACCCGCCGAGCGGCTGCCCGTTCCAGACCCGCTGCCCGCGCAAGCATCTCGTTCCGGACAATCTCTGCGAGACGGAGTTGCCGCCGTTCAAGGATCTCAGCGGGGGACATCGCAGCCTGTGCTGGCTCGACGACGACGTTCTGGCGACGATGGAGCCGGTGATCAGCTTCGCCAAGGGCGAAGATACGGCTCCGGTGTCGGATCCGGTTCCCGAAGACGCGCCGCTCCGGCCGGAGGGCAAGGGCGCCAATCCGGGCTTCGCCGGCGCTCCGCCCCAGCGTCCGCACGGCAAGCTTGCAACGCCAGAAGCCGGCATGGCGGGCGCTGAAGCTCAAGAAACCGAGGCCTCGGCCCGTGCTCGCCGCGAGGAGGTTCGCGACGACACCGGCGGGCAGGGCGCCGACATCGATCCGTCCGATCCTTCCTCGTCGCTTCCCGCCACTCCGCTGCAGGTAGGCGACGGCAGGCAGGCCGACGATGCCGACGTGCCCTCTGCCTTCGAGCCGACCGAAGAGGAAAACGAGGAAGGGGCGAAGAAGTAAGGGTGCTGCCCTACCCGCCGCACTGCCCCAACTGCGCCGCGTATTTCTGCGCCATCGCCTCAGTGTCGCGCGCATAGCGTTGCAGCCCCGCGTTGCTGCGCCAATCGCCGCGCTTATAGCCGCCCCAGCCGGCATAGTAGGCCAAGTATAGATTGAACGTGTCGTTGCGGGCGACGCCGTATGTGTCGGCCGTCTTGGAATGGTACCAGCCGACGAAATCCACGGCGTCGGCAAAACTGTTGCGCCGTGCGGCAAAATTCCCGGTTTCGGCTTTGTACTGCGTCCATGTGCCGTCGAGCGCCTGCGAATAGCCGTAGGCGCTGGACTGGCGCTTCCACGGTATGAAGCCGAGCAGCTTGGTGCGTGGCGGCTTGGCATTGCTCTTGAAGCCCGATTCCTTGCGAAGCGTCGCCATCAGCACGGGGACCGGCACGCCGTGCTTGCGCTCGGCCTGTTTGGCCTCGCGGTGCCAATTGGTGATCCAGCCGTCGTTCTGCTCGAACACCGCGCAGACATCATTGATGTGGTTCGGCGCGCTGGCGCAGGCGGAAAGCGCCAGTCCAAGGGCGACCGGTACAATTTTACTAAAACTCGACACACGCATCGCGCCAGCTTTAGGCGCAAAACATAAAAGGATTCTTGCGGGCAGGGTTAACCATGCGGCGGTGTCGCACCTAGGCGTTCACGCCGGCCTTCGAAAAACCAGCGCTGCCCTCGTCCAAAGAGCCGGAGAACAACCAATTTCCAGCATCCAAAACCTAAGCTCGAAAAAGCGACATGGCATGACGCTGCAGTGAAAGTGTCGTCCAAGAGGTGCCGCCGCAGATAAAATCTCGTCCGGAAGGGGCGCTTTTCTGACAGTCCGAGCGCGACAGCGGTTTATCAAATGGCGGCATGACCGAACCCAGACGAAAGCGCGGCGCCGAGCGGACCAGCAACCGCGGACCAGCCGCCATCCCGCAACTGCCGTTGCGCAACGTGCGCAATCCCTATCCGCCGATGGCGCTGCTGTCGGACGACCAGATCGAGGCGATCCATGAAGCCTCGATGCACATCCTCGAAAATTTCGGCATCGAGGTGATGAGTTCTCGCGCGCTGGCGCTGTTCGAGAAGGCCGGCGCCAAAGTCGATCATGCTAGCCAGACGGTGTGGCTCGACCGCGGTCTTGTCGACCAAGCGCTGAAGACCACCCGGCCAGCCTACACGCTGACGCCGCGCAATCCCGAGCGAAAAATCCATCTCGGCGGCGACGCGATCAATTTCACCCTCGTCGCCGGCCCGCCCAACGTCCACGACATGGAACGCGGCCGGCGAGCCGGAAACCTTCGCGACTATTCCGACCTCGTCCGGCTGGCGCAGCATTTCAACTGCATCCATATGCTCGGCAACCAGGTCTGCGCGCCGGTCGAGATGCCGGCCAATTCGCGCCATCTCGACACCTACTTCGCCAACCTGACTCTGACCGACAAGGCTTTCCACGTCTCGGCGATAGGCCGGGGCAGGGCGCTCGACGGCATCGCCATGATGGCGATTTCGCGTGGCCTGACCTTCGACGAGTTGGCGCGCGACCCCGGCGTCACCACCATCATTTCGGTCAACTCGCCGCGCCGCTTCGACGATGCCATGTCGGAAGGGCTGATGACCATGGCCGAGTTCGGCCAGTCTGTCGCCGTCACGCCGTTCACGCTGATGGGCGCGATGAGCCCGGTGACGCTTGCCGGCGCGCTCGCCCAGCAGAACGCCGAGGCGCTGTTCGGTGTGGTGCTCACGCAACTCGTCCGCCCCGGCGCGCCGGTCATGTACGGCGCCTTCACGTCGAACGTCGACATGCGCTCGGGTGCGCCGGCCTTCGGCACGCCGGAAAACACCAAGGCCAACATCGCCTCGGGCCAGCTCGCGCGCCGCTATTCACTCCCCTACCGCACAACCCCCGGCAGCGCCTCGAACGCCGCCGACGCGCAAGGGACCTATGAAACCATGATGGCGCTGTGGGGCGCTGTGCTCGGCCACGGCAACCTCGTCTACCACGCTGCCGGCTGGCAGGAGGGCGGGCTCACCGCGTCCTTCGAAAAGTTCATCATCGATGTCGAGATGATCCAGCACATGATGGAATTTCTCCGCCCCATCGAGGTCAACGAGGGCGAACTGGCGCTCGACGCGCTCGGCGGCGTTCCGACCGGCGGGCATTTCTTCGGCGAGCCGCACACGCTGGAGCGTTATTCGACTGCCTTCTACCAGCCGATGCTTTCCAACTGGCAGAACTACGAAGCCTGGCAGGAAGCCGGCGGTCTCGACGCCACGGCGCGCGCCACGCGGCTGTGGAAGAAGGCGCTGGAGGAATATGTCGAGCCGGCGATGGATGTGAGCGTGCGCGAGGAGCTCGAGGCGTATGTCGCGAGGCGGAAAGAGGAGATTGGGGGCGGCGAGCCGTGATGGATTCAGGAGGGTGGCTTTCTGCGCCGGCTCTGGCTTCATCCATGCCTCTACAGTAACGAGCAAAGCCGCGACCCAGAAGGCTGAATCAGCTCCTTCCCACGAAGATTCCAAAAACATTCCCAACCCACTGAAACAACGAGAAAATCATGAAATCGAACACACAGGTCGTGGTCATCGGCGGAGGCGTTGTCGGCGCATCGGTGCTGTTCCATCTGGCCAGGCATGGCTGGACCGACGTCGTGCTGCTCGAGCGCGACGAGCTTACCTCCGGCTCGACCTGGCATGCGGCCGGCGGCATGCACACGATCAACGGCGATCCCAATGTCGCCAAGCTGCAGAAATACACGATCGAGCTCTACAAGGAGATCGAGGAGCTTTCCGGCCAGGCGACCGGCGTGCATGTCACCGGCGGCGTGCTGCTTGCCGCCACAGAGGCCCGCATGGATTGGCTGCGCGGCCTCGTCGCCAAGGGCCGCTATCTCGGACTTGACCTGGAGGAGATCTCGGCGAAAGAGGCGGCCGAGCTGATGCCTCTGCTCGACCCGAAGCAGTTCGTCGGCGCGGTGCGCAATTCCGAGGACGGCCATCTCGACCCGTCCGGCGTTACCCACGCCTATGCCAAGGCAGCCCGAAAGCTCGGCGCGGAGGTCGAGCGCTTCACCAAGGTGGAGGACATCGTGCGTCGCGAGGACGGCCTGTGGCGGGTCATCACCAACAAGGGCGAAATCGTCGCCGAGCATGTGGTCAACGCCGGCGGCCTATGGGCGCGCGAGGTCGGCCGCATGGTCGGGCTGGAACTGCCCGTGCTCGCCATGGAGCACATGTACCTGATCACCGAGGACATGCCCGAGGTGAAGGCGTGGAACGACAAGACCGGCACCGAGATCATCCACGCCGTCGATTTCGACGGCGAGCTCTATCTCCGCCAGGAGCGCGGCGGCATGCTGATGGGCACATACGAGAAGGCCGGCAAACCGTGGTCCGAGTTCCAGACGCCATGGAACTTCGGCCATGAGTTGCTTGAGCCCGACATCGACCGTATCGCGCCGTCGCTCGAAGTCGGCTTCCGGCATTTCCCGGCTTTCCAGAACACGGGGATAAAGCAGATCATCAACGGCCCGTTCACTTTCGCACCCGACGGCAACCCGCTCGTCGGCCCGGTGCGCGGCCTGCCCGGTTTCTGGTGCGCTTGCGGCGTCATGGCCGGTTTTTCGCAGGGCGGCGGCGTCGGCCTGGCGCTCGCCAACTGGATGATCCATGGCGATCCGGGCGCCGACATCTGGGCGATGGACGTCTCGCGCTACGGCGACTGGGCGTCCATGGCCTATACCAACGCCAAAGTGCGCGAAAACTATTCCCGCCGGTTTTCCATCCGCTTCCCCAACGAGGAATTGCCTGCCGGCCGGCCGCTGAAGACCACGCCGGTCTACGACCTGCTGTCGGCCAAGGGCGCGCAATGGGGCGTCTCGTACGGGCTGGAAGTGCCGCTCTGGTACGCGCCCGAGGGCGTCAAGGACGAGTTCTCATGGCGGCGCTCGACCGATTTCGAGCATGTGGCCAACGAGGTAGCCACCGTGCGGGAGCGGGTTGGCCTGTCGGAAATATCGAACTTCGCCAAATACCGCGTGAAAGGGCAAGGCGCCGGAGCATGGCTGGACAGGATGCTGGCCTGCAAGCTGCCGAAGCCCGGCCGCATGACGCTGGCGCCAATGCTCAAGGAAGACGGCAGGCTGATCGGCGACTTCTCGCTCGCCAATCTCGGCGACGAATGGTTCATTGCCGGTTCGGGCATCGCCGAGCAGTACCACATGCGCTGGTTCGAGAAGCATCTGCCGAAAGATGGTTCTGTCGTGATCGAAGCGCTGGGCGCGAAACTCACCGGGCTATCCGTTGCCGGGCCGAATGCCAGAAACCTGCTCGCCAAGGTCACGCGGGCGGACATTTCCGCAGCAGCCTTCAAGTTCATGGATATCAAAAAGCTCGACATCGGCATGGCGCCGTGTCTCGTCGGCCGTGTCAGCTACACCGGCGATCTCGGCTACGAGATCTGGGTTGAGCCGGAGTACCAGCGCGCGGTATTCAACACGCTGATGGCGGCGGGCGAGGAGTTCGGCATCGGCCTGTTCGGCTCGCGCGCGCTGAACGCGCTCCGGCTGGAAAAGAACTATGGTTCCTGGGCGCGCGAATACAGGCCGATCTACGGTCCGCTCGAAGCCGGGCTCGACCGTTTCGTCGCCTATTCCAAGGACGCCGATTTCATCGGCAAGGCGGCCGCGATCGAGGAAAGGCGGACGGGCGGCAGACTGCGCCTGCGAGCGTTCATAATGGAGGCCGAAGATGCGGACGTGATCGGCGACGAGCCGATCTGGTTCGGCGGCTCCGTCAGGGGCTGGGTCACCTCCGGCGGGTTCGCGCACGGCTCAAGAGCCTCCGTCGCGATGGGCTACGTGCCGAAGGAGATCGCGGACGAGACGGGAGGATTCGAGATCGAGCTGCTTGGCAAACGCCACGCCGCGCGTCTCCAGTCCGCGCCGCTGTTCGACGCCAATCTCGAGCGGATGCGCGGATGAGCGGGCAGGCGCCAGCGTCAATGAGAAAGCCCTTTTCAATCTCCGCCGACAGGTCGGCCATGCTCTGCATCGACCTCCAGGAGGAGCACCGCCAGGACCAGCGGCTCCTCGCCGTGGGCTTCGACGGCGTCATTGCGAACGTCCGGCTTCTGCAGGAGGCCGCGCGCTCCAACACGATACCGCTCTATCATTTCGCCTATATCGTTGATGTCACTGCGTCGCTTCCGCATCATCCGAAGCTTGCGGACGGCCGTTCGGCGTTCAGCGACAAGGACGATCCGCTGACGGCCATCTGTCCGGAGGTCGCGCCAAGGGATGGGGAGCGGCTCGTCGTCAAGTCGGAGGCCAGCGCTTTCGGCAGCGGCCTGGGCGACGAACTGAAAGCGGCAGGCGTGGAGTGGCTGTTCGTTTGCGGCGTGTGGACGGAGGCCTGCGTCGACGCCACCGTGAAGTCGGCGCTCAAGCTCGGCTTCCGAGTCGTGCTGGTCAAGGACGCCTGCGCCAGCGGGTCCGTCGCCATGCACCAGACCGGCATCCTGAACCTCGCGAACCGGCTCTATGGCGGCGCCGTCACGGATACTGCCGCGGCCTGCCTGATGATGGCCGGCGAGACCGTCGAGGCCTGGCAGCCCGACCGTCCGGTGCCGCTTCGCTTCACCTTCGACAACGCGGCCAGGCTGTTCGACGAGCTTTGACGGCCGGGCTGCTGGCGCGCTCAATGCTCGCTGGCCACGACGGTGGGTGTGGACAGAATCGACCTCCATTCCGGCTCGTTAGCAAAAAGAACTATTGCGGATCAATGGCATAACAGCCGGCGACAAGAATCTGCGACCCTGATTTGTTCACACATCCTGCGCCTCGCACATAATCTCCTCACCGTTCTGGCGGGACCTGGTGCGCACCGGGTATCAGGCAGAATGGCGGTGACCTCCCGGCGTGGGTTCGGTATCCACGTCTCCGAGGGCGTCCGACGGGCCGGCATGCTGTGGGTCAGGCACCAATGCGTGATCGCACAGGAGGCGGATCATCCGCGCGTCATTGTCCATG
>DASZDZ010000066.1:0-2208 GCA_035941355.1 Pseudaminobacter sp. | reverse complement strand
CCCGAACCGGTAATAAAGCCAGACGGCATGAGCAACGATTTCGATCGGGAAGCGATGGTTCTTGTAGGTGGCGCATGCTTCGACCATGCCAACCTGACTTATCGTCAAACCGTTAAGCCAAAATCAATGTGACAGCACCGTTCGCGCCCATGATCCTCTGTAACGAGGGACTGCTCCAGATCGATCCCGGCGGTCACACCGGCAGCAGCAATCACCGAGCCGTCGCGGGTACAGATCGCATCGGCATCCAAATCGATCCGGAAAATCCTTGCTGAATTTCTGTGCGCACTCCCAATGCGTCGTAACCCGCTTGTTCTCAAGCAGGCCGGCGGCCGCCAAGAGGAAGACGCCGGTGCATAGGGATCCGTATTGACGAACTGTGGGAATCCGCTGCCGCAGCCGGTCGATCACCCAGGGGTCAATGTCCTGGAATGACGGATCGCCTGCAACGAGCAGTGCGTCGATCGGCTCGTCCGGACGGTGCCTTGGCTCCGTCCGCCGGGGGCGAATGCCAGTGGATCGTCGCCTGTCAGGGCGTCGCCTGAAGCGATCGCCGCGACGGCCTTCTCGCGGAAAACGGCCGCGACGTCGGCGTGCTGGCGATCACCTTGGCTGACTATCGCAACGGAGACTGATAGGCTGCGGAAGGTGCGCGCCAACGCCGAGAATGATGCGTCAATTGGCCAGATTTCCGGCCCGACCCACCCAGGTCATGTTCCCGCTCCTCAGGCGGGCGACACGCGCGGCGAAGCCATTCAACTCATCCTCTGCGGACGCAGAGGCTTTTAAAAGGAATGAAAGAACGACATGCAACGGCGCAATTTAATTAAAGGATTCATAGCATTGGGCGCATGCGCGATCTGCGCGCGGGCAGGTATTGCCGACGAAGGCGTCCATTGGAGTTATGGTGGGAAAAACGGTCCGGAGCACTGGGGCGCGCTCGATGGCGCGAACGCCGCGTGCTCGGCCGGGGCGCAGCAGTCGCCGCTGAACCTGACGGGCGCCATCAAGGCGGATATCCCGCAAATCGGCATCGACTGGAAGGCAGGCGGCGGCACGGTCGTCAATAACGGCCACACAATCCAGATCAACGTGCCGGAAGGCAGCACGATCACCCGGGGCGGCAAGGCCTACGATTTGCTGCAATTTCATTTCCACGCGCCGAGCGAACATCTGGTGGAAGGCAAGACCTTCCCCATGGAGGTGCATTTCGTCCATAAGAATCGCGAAAGCGGAGCGCTTGGCGTGCTGGGCGTGTTCATGACACCGGGTGCGAAGAACGAGACGTTTGCAGGCCTCGCCGCGGTTTTCCCGACAGAGACGGGCGGCAAAGCCTCGGTCGGGGATGTCGATCCCAACAGCCTGCTGCCGGCCTCGCTGGGCTATTGGAGCTACGAGGGCTCTCTGACCACGCCGCCATGCTCGGAGATCGTCGACTGGATGGTGGTGCGTGAGCCGCTGCAGGTCGATGCATCCGACATCGACAAGTTCACCGCGCTTTACCCAATGAATGCGCGCCCGGTGCTGGCGCCGAACCGCCGTTTCATCCTGACCACAAGCTGACACACGGCCCGCAGCGTTAAGCTGAGAGCCTCGGTGGATAATCAGGACACCGGGTACGGATCGCGATGCAGCAACAGCTGTTTCCATGGCGTCGCGATCGCGTACATGTCACAGACCAGCACTGCCGCAAATACCGCAGGGCGAAGCGCACTTTCACATCTCTGATGCGAACGTGATGACCAGCCAGGCGCTGGTCGCCGGCTGGCGCGCGTATTGGCTCGTTCAACGGGGTGATGGGTCCAGAATATGTGGAGGGCACCGGTCGTTGTGATCGGTCCGGATGTTTACGACTTGGACCGAGACAACGATGGCAATGGGTACGGGTAGCCAAGGCGCAAACGGCCGGCGCGACCAGTAGTCCTAATGCCGCCCGCGCCGGCCGGTGCGGATTTCCTGCCGGTCAGCCGCAAGGCCCAATAAACATCAAAACTTTCCGGTCGAAAAGCCCGTGGCGCTCGCTCGGCAAGCAGCTTCTTTAGCCGAGCGTTCTCCTCTTGCAGCGCCTTGGGTGCTGTCACATTGATTTTGGCTTAACGGTTTGACGATAAGTCAGGTTGGCATGGTCGAAGCATGCGCCACCTACAAGAACCATCGCTTCCCGATCGAAATCGTTGCTCATGCCGTCTGGCTTTATTACCGGTTCGG
>DASZDZ010000065.1:0-64786 GCA_035941355.1 Pseudaminobacter sp. | reverse complement strand
CTGCACCGTGTGCATGAAAAACATTCTTCGCGATATCAAGTCCGATCGTGGTAATCTCAGGCACGGACGCCTCCCTCCAACGGTTGCAACACCGCCATTCTGGCACAGCGATGCCGTCGGGGGGCGTCCACCCCATCACCCTGAGCGGGGGCTTACGACTCCGGTACCAAGCGTCAGACGTTGACCACTAGGTGCTTTTACCGACGAGGCGGGCCGGGGGACGTTCGTGTTGGAAGATTTCAGCGATGCACCCTGGTGTTGGCTCTTGCCGCGGCAGGAGTAGGGGCGGTTATTCTGGGACTGTTTGAACTGCGAGGTCCATTTTTCCGCGCGAGCGGTGCTTTAGCTTGTTTGCTGCAGTGTTTTTCGTGAACCCCCAGCGTTAATTTCAGACGCGAAGGAAGACGAGGTGTCTGAGCTTGTCCAGCGAGGAGAGTCTGCGCTTACGAATGGCAACCTTGAGTTGGCATCTTCGCACTTTAAAGAGGCGAGGGAGGCGGACCCTACATCTTGGGAACCAGACTTTGGGCTAGCGAGAACGTCTTTTCGTAAAGGGAATTATGCAACTGCATGTTCAGCATTAGAATCTGTGATAAAAAGAAGGGTACCGAGACAAACGAAGACGGTATAAGATGGCATTGTGTTTTGACAGCCAGTCTTAATACGAGAGCTAACTGCTACTTTTGTCAAAATTATCGATATCGGAAGCTAACAGAAGTATTAGTACCAAAAAATGGCATTGTGCGATCAAGAACAAATTAACTTAATACTGTTGATCAAAAAAACGACGAAACAAAAGGTGATCCCCACTTTTGAGGCATCAAAAAAGCTTCCAGAGAACAGTCGGCGTTCCTTGCAGTAACCGAGTGCCCTACTCAGCTCGGACATTCCAAAGGTTCAGAGCTAGTGGTCTGGATTCGAAGGCGAGGCCCGAGGCCGATCATGACATTGGCTTCGTGACGGCTGTTGGGACGGCACTATTCATCAAGGTCAAATCGAAGGTTGGTGATGGCTGGAGGTTCGCGAATGTCCGCTGTTGGCGGATATTGTTGAAAAAGTCCGATAGCACCTTGCGCGCCTCGGTCTGCCCTGCGATTCCCCGGAACAACATTCCGGTAGCGCTCGCTGCGCGGATAAAACGTCACGTGCGCGGCTCAAGCTCAGCAGCGTGGTTGCGCTAGCGTAATCGACTATCCGCATGGGCAGGCCCACAAAGTGCGCGGCATTATAGGTAGAACGGATTGGGTGCAGAGCTGCGCGACATTCGACAGTGTAAAAGGCAACCACGATACCGCCGAACGCGTCTCAATCCAAGAGGGATGAAAGATCGTACGGATCTCTGCTGGTCAGATAATCACTCCACCAAGCCATGAGCCGTTTTCGCTCGTCGAGATAAGCGGCATGGTTATAGGCAGCACGAATCTTGCTGGCGGGACTATGAGCCAAAGCTCGTTCAATAGCGTCAGGGCTCCAGAGGCCGGACTCATTGGCTATCGTGCTGAAAGTGCCACGCAGACCGTGGACAGTCATTTTCTTGTGTTTGCCGAGACGGTAGCAAGCGTACAGCATGGTGTTCTCGCTGATCGGCTTGCCACGCACGCCAGGTACGATCCAAGGCGAGTCGCCTGCTATGGCCTTCAATTCAGCAAGCAGCCTCTTAGTCTCCTTCGTTAGGGGTACAACGTGGTCGCGTCCCGCCTTCATCCGTTCGGCTGGAATCCGCCATAGGTCGCCATCGATTTCGCTCCATTGGCCGAACCGCAATTCGCCTGTTCGGACAGCCGTATGCATGACCAATTCTATTGCAAGCGCGGTCTGGCGCTCGCCCTCATATCCCCGAAGCTTTCTAAGAAAGTCGCTGATTTCGGTTGCCTTAAGAGAGGCCATATGCGCCGTCTTCGGGGCGGCCTTAAGGGCCCCCTTGAGGTCGACGGCAGGGTCTCGCGTTGCCCGGCCTGTCGCGATGGCAAAGCGAAAGACTGAGCCGATGGCTTGGCGAATGCGCTTGGTCACGTCGAGTGCACCTCGCGCTTCCACCTTGCGCAACACTTCCAGAATTTCCGGTGCGGTGATGCTGTCAATGCGCCGGTCACCGAGAACAGGAAGCACGTCGCGCACGAAACGGCTCAGCACCCGCGCGGCGTGAGCCGGTGCCCAGGACGGTTCCTGTGCTGCGTACCACTCGCGCGCAATAGCCTCGAAACTGTCATGGATACCGGTCGCGCTCTTGCCTTTGCTGGCGGACGGATCGACTCCATCCGCCAGCGAGCGCTTGGCGTTCTCCCGCAACGCACGCGCGTCAGCAGCGTCACACGGGGGTAGGGGCCGAAGGAAAGGGTCTTTTGCTTCCCGGCAAAGCGGTAGTTCAGGCGCCAAAGTTTCGACCCATTCGGGTTGACTGTAAGGTAAAGCCCGCCGCCGTCCGACAGCTTTTTCGGAGTCCTCGCGGACTTAGCGGCGCGACAGGCTGAATCGGTCAGCGGCATAGAGGGACTCGCATTTGGTTGGTTGTTGGTATCGGGCTTTTCGACGATACCAACAATCGTACCAACAGCAAGCAAATGGCCCGGATTCCATTTGCCTTGGCTACAAAGAGGCAATTGGCCAATATTCACTAAATATGTGAATTTATTAAGGAATTTTTGCAAGCGAAAACGCCCGAAATGGGCTGAGTTTGATTTTGAGAGAGGAATGGTAGCGGGAAGTGGACTCGAACCACCGACCCCAGGATTATGATGCTCGGCAGCGCCGTTGATTTAATTGATTAAAATGGCGTTTTGTCGCGTCTATGTCGCGTCTAGCCCAAAAGCGCGCGTTCGGCTGCGGCTAATTCGTCGGCGTCATCGCCACGTGGGAACAGATGGCCATAGGTATCCATCGTCATTACGATTGAACTGTGTCCGAGGCGTTCTTGAATGACTTTTGCCGGCAGTCCCAAGCCGCCGTCTTGTGGCCTATTGATCGACCATGATGCATAGAAGTGACGCAGAGCATGCATGCCGCCGTATTTGGCAGCCATGACGACGTTGCCCTTGTCGTCTCTTTCGTCGGTTGCGACCGTGACGCCAGCATCTATCTGTGTCGGCAGGAAACCGCGCTTGGTGATGTTCGAGCGACTGTCGATATTGCCGCTTCCGGCCGGGAATACGTAGTGAAGTTCCTTCACGGGATTGCCGGCGGCATCCTTGTGTCCGGTTGGTCGACGCGGGCAGCAGAGTTTCCACTCCCTCAGTGTATTGATGACCATCGGAGGCACTGGAATTATCCGCTCGCCAGCGCCTGATTTGGGCCGTCCGATCCTGCCGTAATCGTCTGCCCGTTGTTGAACACTAATCTGGCCTTTATCTAAGTCCACGTCGCTCCAGCGAAGCCCGCGAAGCTCCGATGACCGCATCCCGGTAAAGACTGCGGTGACGAGAAGGGGGTGCCAGCGGCCTTTCGCTGCGCCTATGATAGCCTTGATCTCCTCGCGCGTCGGTATGTGAACGCCGACCTTGAGCTTGCCCTTCTGACGTTTGTCCGCTTGGCGCTCCTTCCCTCTGCGGCGGGTCCCGCGCAGTTCTCTGACCGGATTGCGAGTAGCCAAGCCACGCTCCTGCGCGTCCGATAGAAGCGCACCCAGTGAGCCGAGCACCTTGCGAATCATCGCCTGCGACCTGCCGTCCTGCCCAAGCCTGTCCGCAAATTCGCGCACTGCGGGCACTGTGAGTTGAGAAAGCAGTGTTGCTCCGATGAACGGCTCGATGTGAAGTTTCAGGTGACGCCTGCGCTGATCGATCGATGAACGCTCAAGCCCTTCCTGCTCGCCGGTTGCAATCCAGAACGCTCCCGCAGTCTTCATCGTGACGCTGGCGCTGTCGGCGACGTGCACGCCTTGCCTGACCTCAACCGTGGCCGTGGCTTTGAACGCGTCCGCGTCCTTCTTCTTGGCGAATGTCTTCAGCCGGCGAGTACCCTTGCCGTCGACATAGTCGACAACCCATGCCTCCTTCTCGACGCCTGCCGACTTCCATTTTCTTTTGCGAACTGACATTTCCCCATCAAATCGCGCCGGCTCCGCTTGTCAACAGCGGTAGCCACTGTGATTGGTTGACGTTGAACGGGATAAATGCAACAAGAACGTAATACGTATTTGATTGGAACTAGCCCGTGCAGACTGAATTCTCTTTGGCTGACCTGACCAGAGTTACCGGCGCGAAGCGCCGGTCTGTTCAACTGTGGGCAGAGGCGGGCGTTATCGAGGCCATTCCTGAGACCGAACGAGCAGGCACCGGGGTACATCGCACCTTTTCCCGAGAAGAAGCCATTATTGCCTGCATTATCACTCCGCTCGCCAGCATGAAAATTTCCATTGGGGAGCTCAAAACGTTGGCGAAATACGTCCGGGAACTCATCAAGAGTGAACCTGGCAGTATCGGGCAGGCTGTGGCCGGCGATCCCGTATACATCCTCTTTGACAGAAGACTCCACAGCGGCAAGTTCCGGATCACGATTGTTGCCCCGGCGATTGTCTACAGCAGGTCCGAAGAGGCTTTCGACGGAGCTTATGAGCGGACGAAGGGACCTGTTTCGAGATTGGTCGACCGCGTTGTGGGTGGTCCTAAGGAAGCTTTCATGGAAATCGCGGGGAGCAGAAAGCGGGCTTATCGAGAGATAATCGGACAGGCGATCCAGGAGATTGAGGAAGGCCAAGACTCCTCCTTGCTAATCATGATTCCATTGCACACTTGCCTAAAATCCCTGCGATAGATTTTTGCTACACAAAAACGGAGAACGTACTTGATCACAAGCGAAACGAAACCACCAACTGAGTGCCGTCTATTGGTGGACAACCTGTGGAAAGTGGGGACGTCCACATTCACTTTTAAGTCAGCCACGCACCCTCAGAATCCAACCTTTTCAATAGGATAGAAGTCAAGGCAATGACCACATTATGTCGCGAACGGGGCGAGGCCTGTGAATTGCGTGCGTCTAAGGATTTCCGGGCTGGACTGAACAGAGTCGTTCAGGTCAGAATCTGTCCCATCAAGTTGCGTCGTTTAGAAGCCACTTGGAAATAGCGTGACGGGCCTCGCCTGGAAAGCCAGCCCGTCACGCGTGAATCACAACCCTTTTACCTCCCCGAAGGAGTAAGTCATGACGTTTGCACTAAACCATAAAATGCCCGAGGCGGGCAACAACGATGTTTCCACAGACATCGTTTGGGGCGCCGAAGCCATCAGCCGGGCGACCGGCGAGACTGACGTTCGCAGAACCTACTACCGTCTCGAAAAAGGCCTGATCCCCGGCGCTGGCAAGATGGGCAAGCGCCACTTTCTGAGTATCCCGGCTTTCCGCCGCGCTGTTCACGGGGAGGCCGCCTGATATGACCGACCTTCCTCTCACCCCGTCCCGAACAAAGCCTTCGCTCACCGCCCGCATCCTGCCCGATGGCAAGCCTATAGAGCTTATCGGCATCGAGACTGTGCGCGAAACGCATGACGGGCCGTTGCCGGGCCGACACGCAAGGTATGTGCTGCGGTCTGAGATTGCGGCATGAGCGCGGCGGGGGAAGTGATGGGGGGCTCTCGGGCCTCCCTTTCCATATTGAGCGCGGCAACATGGTTGGCTGGTGGCGGTGCCGTCGAGGGCGAAGCTGTCATCCCACAACTAAGGAGGCAATTCGACCTGACAGCTAAAGAGGCAATAGACGCCATAAGACGGGCGCAAGAGCTACGGGGGGCGGGCTGATGACCAACTATCCCCCCGAATATGTGACCGACGAGGGCGAAGTGCTGGAAGGTAGCGGTGCGCTGGCAACGGCGCGCCGTGAACTGGCAAGCTTCAAGTTCCGGCTCTTCCGAACGATGAACGCCGACCCGAAGGTAGAGAAGTCCCTGCTCGCGGCGAGCATGGTGCTGGCTGATTTCGTCACAATCGATAAGCGCACACTCAAACCGACCGTGGGCTATCTCCCGACACTAACCGTGATGGCTCGGGCCAATCTGGCGCGGTCAACCATCAAGCTCGTTCGGAAGCAGGGGAAGGCGCTAGGCTATTGGGAACCACAAGAGAAAAAAACCAAGGCCGGTTGCCTTCAATACCTCCTCGCCAATCCGCATGAAGAACGCATTCGGATGAACGTTAAGGACAAGGAAGAGTACCTGCGCGGAGAGGATGCGTACCGCAAGGAACTAGAACGCCTCAACCGTAGGGGGCCAACAATTGCCCCCCCTGAAAGTGATGTGGGGGCCGATGATCGGCCGGACAAGGGGCCGATAAACGACCCCAATTACCATGGAACATACCATGGAAAGTTTAGCTCTGAAGGGAAGGCTAATACTGTAGGAGCTAACGACAGTCAGCCTGACCAGCCTTTCCCTATCCCGTCCGACCCGGAAGCGTTCATCGTTGGTCTTTTCGATGGCAGGGAAGAACGGTCGGGGGTGCTTGGGTATTTTCGGGCAAAGCTTCTCCGTGGCGAACTAAGGCTTTCCGATGTCGACCAGCACTTGGCGCTGATGTCGATGCCTGAACCTGAACTCAAGACAGCATAGGGGCAAGAATGACACTCCTCCTTTTCCCGCTCTCGTCTCGGACCGGCAAGGTCCGGCATGTCGCGGAAAAACTGATGCAGCGGAATGGCGTCGAGGCCGTCCACTACTGGAAGGCGACGGTGCGCACGCTCGCCGAACACATGATCAGGGTGGGCTATCCTGATGACGAGGCCGACCGGCAACTGCGGGAGTTTCATGACGCGGTGCTAGCGGAACTTTGCAGGCTGCAGGCAGTGCTTCGCCCGAACCATGGAGACGCCGCATGAAGGAGAACCATTTGGATTTACCACTTGGCGACCCTTTAACTAGGCGGGTGCAAACCGAGCGTGTCAAAAGCCAACCGACCAAACCAATTGCGAAGGTGGACGGCAACAATGTGTCGATTTATTCCGACGCTGGCTCGCAGTTGGGGATATCGGACCCGAACCTCTCCGAGGGTCTCTTGAAACAGCTCATCTACGCGGCTTGCCAGGATGGCGGGAAGCCCGATGAGGCAAACATCAACCTCGTTGGCGCTATCGTTGCTGGAATAGAGCCTGATGGGCCGATTGAAGCCTTGCTCGCGGCACAAATGGCCGCCGTCCATATGGCAATGATGACGTTCGCCAAGCGACTTACGCACGTCAAGAACATCCCGCAGCAAGACAGCGCTGAGCGGGCCTTCAACAAGCTGGCGCGCACCTTCGCCGCCCAGGTTGAAGCCCTGAAGAAGTACCGCACAGGAGGCCAGCAGCACGTCACCGTCAAGCATGTGACGGTGAATGAAGGCGGCCAGGCCATTGTTGGCAACGTCTCGCATGGGGGGCAGGGTGACGGAAAAAAATGACGTCAACCCCATGCACTTGGCCAAACGGTGCAAAGCGCACAGCAAGCGCACCGGGCTCGCTTGTCGATCGCCCGCGGTGACGGGGTGGGCAGTCTGCCGGATGCACGGTGCGCGTGGCGGCGCGAGGGCAGGAATGTCAAACGGTAACTACAAGCACGGCGATCCAACAAAGCAGACCAAGGCTGAGATGATTGCAGTTCGTACCATGGCGAAGTTGTGCCGACAGACGATCGCAGACATTGAGGTTGAATGAATGCCGCGATCTCGCCAACGTGCAACCCTGGAAAGCGGCCTGAAGCTCGATTTGTATCGACTTGCTAGACGAGGTTTCATTCAACCAGGTGGCTACAAGCGCAATGGGATTAGCTGGACGAACAACTACACCGGCGAGCTGATTGCTTCCGGCGTTATCACGGCTGACATGACAGACCCTTACGACGGATGGTTCCACATCGAGATCGGCAGCGTTAGTCAACGCATCATCCTGAGATCCCGTTCGCGCCATTTCGGCGGCAGGCAGTGGTATTTTGTGTGTCCACGCACGAACATCCAAGCATCGGTGTTATGGATGCCGCCTGGCGCTCGAACGTTCGCCTCCCGAAAGAATTGGGGACGGCAGGTTGCCTACGCTTCCCAGTTTTTGACCGAGGTGGATCGGGCCCATCGAGGCAAGGAGAGGATCAGATTGCGGCTATGCTCTATCGGCTCCTTCGATCCAGACGAATGGGAATTCCCACCCAAGCCAAAATGGATGCGATGGCGGACCTATCATGGTGCCGAAGATCGGTTCGATGCCCACGAGGCAGCGTTGGATAGAGGCACATTCGCGTTGGTAGCCAAATTCCTCGCTCGCAGCCATTAGGGTGTAATGCGCGTGTGGACACCCCAGTTAGCCAAGAGATTTCGATACGGCTGGGCCGTCTGCCGGATGCACGGGGCTGGCGCGGCGCACCCGAAGGCACGCGGAACGGCAACTATCTGCGTATTTCAGGCGATCGTGAGCACGGATTTCACCGCATCGTGAGCACGGATTTCGCGGGATCATGAGCAACGATTTCAGACGATCGTGAGCAGCGATTTCAGAGGATCGTGAGCACCTTTTCGGAGGTGCGGGACGCTTCGGCCGACAACTCAGCCAGTCTACAGGATGCCTCGTTCAAAACGAGGAAGCCTGATGCCAACCCAGAGATTGTCGATGCGCCGGATCAGAGAAGTTTTACGTTTAAGGCATGTCCAGGGCCTGACCGAGCGCGCCATCGCGCACACGCTTGGGGTGAGCAATGGCGTCGTGCATGGTTATCTGCGGCGCGCCCGTCTTGCCGGGCTGAGTTGGCCGCTGCCTGAAGGGATGGATGACGAAGGCCTCGAGCTGCTGCTCTTCCCGGCGCCGAAGGCGGCGTCGCAAAGCCCCAGCCGGCCGGTGCCCGATTGGGGCTATGTGGAGAAGGAGTTGCGCCGCCGCGGCGTAACGCCTCTGGTTATTACGCTGGCGCTGCTTCCGCGATCCGCTTCGCCAGTTTTGCCACCGTCGCCCGCGAACACTTCGTGTGGTCCGTGATCTGGCTATAGCTGTGGCCCTGCTTGAGCATCGCCACGATGATCGCGTTGCGTTTGGTGTCCTCCTGCCGACCCTTCAATCGGCCCTCTGCCTTCGCCTTGGCTATGCCTTGGGCTTGTCGCCGCCGCCGGTCGGTGTAGTCCTTGCGGGCAATGGCCGCGAGCATATCCAGCATCATGCCGTTGATGGCTTCCGCCATGCGCCGGGAGAACTCATCCCCATCAGCGATCACCTGCCACGAGGTCGGAAGGTCAAGCGCGACAACGCGCACCTGCTTGCCCCTGAGGTCGGCACGGAGCTTGTCCCAATCGACCTCATTAAGTCGGCTGAGGCGGTCCACCTGCTCGACCAGCAGAACGTCGCCGGGATGGCAGTCCCGCATGAGCCGCCCAAGCTCGGGCCGCTTCAACGTCGCCCCGCTCTCGTTCTCTTCGTACCACGCCGCGACAGCCAACCCCCGCTCCTTCACGAACCGTTCGAGGTCCGCCCTCGCGCGTCCCGCGTCCTGCTCCTTGGTAGATGCCCGCAGATAAGCCCTAACGAATGCCATGTGTCGAAATCCCCTTGCAGTTCACTATGGATGGTTTCCGCTACACGGTTCATTATGGGTGGTCAACTAAATAGTTCTAAGCCCGCTTTGGCTGGTACTGCTGGGGCACACCCCTAGAAACCAGCGTCCGACGCGAGGATTGGTGTTTGACTTCCTGCGGAGGCTTGGCGTGGCGATCAAGGAGTATCGCGCCGCTCTGCGAGGCTTGACTGCATTTGCCAAGACGATTGACCTGCAGCTTCCGCCCCCGTACTCGACAGGCGACGGGTCACCGGAGGAACGGAATGCAATGAAGCACTTCGACCAAGCGGTTTCGAAGGGGCGCATTCCGGCTGGCCCTCCGCCTGTATGGCTATCCGGTGAAGGCATGAAGGCTGCCACCACAAACGGCAACGTGTGCTTGGATCATCCGTAGCCGATGCCTTACAAAATCCTTGTCCCAACCCCGGATAAGGAGCATGCTGCTAAACGCCTCAACCTGCCCCCGCGGTCTCGCCGACAGAGTGTGGCTCCCACGCGGCAATTGCGACCCGCGCGCTCTAAAGCGACGCAAACTGCGGCTCGACACGTTAGGCGGGATGCCAATCTTGTGTCGAGTGTCGCTGGGTCCATCGCCTGATGGCGGCACCTCCTCACAGCATCGCTGCAATGAGACAGTCACAAGCCCCAAGCATAGGGCGCTGAACTCCAGGGAGGAGAATCATGGCAAATCCGATCGGTGGAATCGCGCCGTATCTCGGCAAAAACAACCTCATCGTCGGCACGGCCGAGCAAGACATCATCTTCGGCGACCCCTACACGACGGGCAATATCTATGGCGTGCCCGCGATCGGCGGCCCGCTTGCCGCCGGCCGTGGCGGCAATGACTTGCTCATTGGCCTCGACGGCGATGACTACCTCTTTGGCGATGCCTGGGAGATTAGCGGTGAAGGCCGTGGCGGCAACGACGGGCTGCTTGGCCTCGACGGCGATGACCAGCTCTTTGGCGATGCCAACCTCATGTCGGGTAGCGCCCAGGGCGGCAACGACTGGCTCGCCGGTGGTAATGGGAACGATACCCTCTACGGCGATGCGAACACCATGTCCGATAGCGCCCAGGGCGGCAACGACTGGCTCGCCGGTGGTGATGGGAACGATACGCTCTACGGCGATGCCGGCTTCCTGTCTGGCCAGGGCGGCAACGACTGGCTCGCCGGTGGTAATGGGAACGATAGGCTCTATGGCGATGCCGGCACCGGCGGCCAGGGCGGCAACGACCAGCTTGAGGGGGGCTCGGGGAACGACCTCCTCCACGGCGATGCCGGCAGTTTCGGCCAGGGCGGCAACGACCGGCTCGACGGCGGCTCGGGAGATGACGTCCTCTTCGGCGATGCCGGCTTCCTGATTGGCGGCCTGGGCGGCAACGACCAGCTTGAGGGAGGCTCGGGAGATGACGCCCTCTTCGGCGATACCGGCTTCCTACGTGGCGGCCAGGGCGGCAACGACCAGCTTGAGGGAGGCTCGGGGAGCGACCTCCTCCACGGCGATGGCGGCACCGTGCGTGGCGGCCAGGGCGGCAACGACCGGCTCGACGGTGGCTCGGGAGACGACACTCTTTACGGCGATTTCGCACAGGGCGTGGAGATCAGAGGCGGGGACGACGTCCTGATCGGCGGGGCTGGCAATGACCAACTGTGGGGCACACTTGGTCCTGGCAATCTCGGCCCTTCGTTCCCCATCGCAGGTGATGCGGACCAGTTCCTGTTCGCGTTGGGCAGCGGGCAGGACACGATCGGTGACTTCCAGATCGACATGGACGTCATCCAGATCGACAGCGGCTACGGCTATTCCAGCTTTGCCGAACTGCAACCCAACATCAGCGACGACACAAATGGCAATGCGGTCGTGCATCTGAACGGCACGGCCGACCAGGTCACTCTGCTCGGCGTTCAGACCGCCAGTCTCACCGCTGACGACTTCATCTTCGCCTGAGCTGGTGCACCTACGAGGAGCGGCAAGAAATCGCCCTTCAGCTGCGTCGTCTGCCACTCATTCGTGGCAGACGGGAAGATCCAATGCCTAAAACGACTGCACGCACGAGCTCACCGGCGGCGTGGTCGGCTTCGCCGGCTGGCTGATCGGGATCTACACCTATCTGACCAGGCGCCCGCCGCCCTGATCTCAATTCGTGCCAGCTTCTAAAGTGTCGATGACTGAGGAGGTCAAGCTCACGAGCCCTGTCCGGGGCTCGTCGTCTACCGGCAGTAGCCACTCGATCCTATCCTTGTTGAGTGCGAGTGGAGGCAGGCACCCGAGGCGGCTACCCCGCCGGAATCCAGGCCGGTTTGGCACCCAGCGGGAGCTACCAAGGCTGCAATCACTGCGAGCGCAAGAAATCGCTTCATCGGTGTTCTCCCTGTCCGGGCTAGGAGCGGAGGATGACCAGCTTCTCCGCGCCCTACCCATCCAACCACCGTAAGGAGACAATGGCAACGATTTGCCGGCGCTCCTACTGCGCAACTGCCCAGTGAGTTCCGCGGATGAGGGCAGGTCGAAAGTCCGTCGGCGCCGAGGGAAATATGTTCTCGACCCACTTGCCGATCAAGAAGTCGAAGGGCGGGAGGCTACCTCTTCCGCGTTATGTCCCGGGGCGGCGGTCGGACCGCGTCGCCGATCAGTGCCTAGCGGTCGCCCCATACCCTGAAGACCGCAAGAGCGAGGGCGAACCGTATGGCGGAGCGTTATTGGGTTCTCGGCGGCACGGGATCGAGCAATGTCGGCTCGGCAGGGTTGGCGTTCGCTGCCTCGTCCGGAAGATGACCACTAGGAGTCATCTTGTCGACTGCGTCAGGCAGGTCGTGAGCTATCCGTTCAAGTAACTCTTCTCTGGACAGCCCCGTCTGGAGCGACAGTTCGTTAATCGTTTCCGGATCGATCGCTGCCTCAACCTGCTGGCGCTCAATTGGCTGGTTTGGCCCCTGACGTACCCAAGAATCCGCTTGTTCGCCGCTGCCTGATTGCCTGAAACGATCGAGGACGTCTCCAAGGCCGCCGCCCGAACCCAAGGTGTCCGTGATCTGCTCCAGAAGCCCGCCACCATCGGGCTGCTGCGGGCTGTTTGGATCCAAGCCGGAGCGGTTGTTTCCCCGCAGGAGGGCTCCGAGCTTGTCCCTGTTCTGGTATGCCAGAATGCCTAGCATAGCCAACGCGACCTTCCCGAGATTTGCCATCGTATTCTCCCTTTCGCACCAGACAAACGATTGGGCGGGCAAAGGTTCCCATCAACCGCGCGGAAAGGGTCATGAAGGACGATGCTTGTTGCTGTCGCGACCGATTTGGCAACGTCCGCGTAGGCGCAGGAATTACCCCGAAATATTCGGCCAAGGTGCCACTCTCACCCCAGTACCTTTTGAATGGTGGCCTTAGAGAAGCCAACCTCGGCGGCAATCTTGCGAATGCTAAGACCACTCTCCCGCAGCCTCTTTATTCGAGCTTCGGTTTCATTGGTTACGAGCTTGGGTCTACCTCCCATGCGCCCTTCAGCCTTGGCACGGGCTATTCCTTCCATCTGCCGCTCGCGGCGTATCTGAGTTTCGAACTCCGCAATGAGTGCCAGTATGCCCATGACCAGCTTGCCCGTTCTGGTAGTCGTATCGACAGCCTGATCGTCCAACACTTTGAAGCCAACGCCTCTGTCGGCCAATTCTGTGACGATCTTGTAGAGGTCGGATGTAGACCTGGCGAGCCGGTCCAGCTTCGTCACAATGAGCGTGTCGCCTTCACGGACGTACCGCATGCACTCGGCCAAACCCGGCCGATCACCATCCAAGCCAGAACGTTTTTCCGTAAACACTTTGACAGCCCCAGCGGCTGTCAGCCTGTCTACCTGTGAAAGATAGTCCTGTCGCCCTGTTGAAACGCGAGCGTAAGCCACGATGCTGCCCATATCAGTACCCCTATCCCTAGGCCAATGTGGACATCACCTTAGTGTACGCAAAAGGTACGGTCAACGGGTGTGTGCTGTAAAGGTATACCTTTATGTACGGGGCGCTGAACTGGCAAATGTGGTCTGCCGTCGAGCTCTCCTGCCGTTGACCGCAATTTCTTGGTTAACTCTTGACGCGACGGCAGGCTCCGACAAGCAAAGGCGCGCACGACCGCTTCGCGCCTATGTCGGTCATTCCACCGGTCCCCTCCGTCCACCAAAAGCAGACATCGCTCGCGCCGAGACCGGAGGCCAATTTGCGCCATCTGCGGACCTTCCTGGACGCGGTCAGAGAGGTCCCGTTCCAACCCCCAAAGCTGTCATTCATTCCGCACCTAAGATAAAAAGCTATCTGGCAGCAGACTGGTTGAGGAAAGCCCCACCCTCATGAAGCCGATGAACGAAGAGCACCGACCTACTTTGGACAACGGCAATGGCATAGGCGGCTGACCTCCTGTAGGGTACCGGCTGGAGTACATCGTCGCACTCCGCGAAGGACCAGGCATGGAGCGCCGTCTCGCCGCCGTCCTGATCGCCGACGTTGTCGGTTATGGCCGCTTGAGCCAGATCGACGAGGAGGGCACGCGTGCCCGCTTCCAGAGCGATCTGAAGGAGGTCTTCGAGCCGAAGATCGCCGAGCACCATGGCCGGCTGGTCAAGACGATGGGTGACGGCCTGCTGGTGGAGTTCCATAGCGTGGTCGATGCGTTGCGCTGCGCGGTCGAGGCGCAGCAGCAGAAGGCGAAGCGGAACAGCGTTGCGCCGTCTGAACAGCGGATCGATTTTCGGATCGGCGTCAATCTCGGCGATATTATCGTCGAGGGCGATGATATCCAGGGTGACGGCGTCAACATAGCGGACCGGTTACAGGGATTGGCCGAGCCCGGAGGCGTGGCCATCTCCGGCACCGCCTACGATCAGGTGAAGGCGAAGCTTCCCGTCGGCTACGCGTCGCTCGGCGCACAGAAGGTCAAGAGCATCGCCGAGCCGGTTCGGGTATACCGCGTTATGCTCGACCCGGCCGCGGCGGGCAAGACGATCGGCGCACGGAGAAGCCTGCGCTCCTGGCGCGTCCAGGTTGCGACCGCGGCGGCCTTCCTCCTGCTGGCCGGCGCGGGCGTGTGGTGGCAACCGTGGCATACGGCAGCCGATCCAACCAGCGCCGGGACGGAGGCTGATTCCCGACCGTCGCTGGCCGTCCTGCCCTTCGACAATCTGAGCAGCGATGCCGAGCAGGGCTATCTCGCCGACGGCATCACCGAGGACCTGACGACGGAGCTTGCGCGCATTCCCGGCCTGTTCGTCATCTCGCGCAACGCCGCCTTTACCTACAAGGACAAACCTGTGCAGCCGACCCAGGTCGCCACCGAGCTCGGCGTTCGCTACATCCTAGAAGGCAGCATCCGCCGCGCCGGCGACGATTTGCGCATCAACGCCCAGCTTATCGACGCCACTACGAGCGGCCACATGTGGGCCGAGCGCTTCGACGGGGCATGGGGCGAGGTGTTCGACCTGCAGGATAACATGGTCGAGCAGATCGCCACAGCTCTGAAGCTGCGCCTGGTCACTGGCCAGCGCGCCGCCCAGATCGCCGGCGGCACGAGCAACCCGGTGGCCTACGAAGCTTACCTGCGCGGCCGCGAACTCGAGCTCAGCGAGAAACCCGAAGATTGGGTGAAGGCCGTAACACACTACGAGCAGGCCCTGGCGCACGATCCGAAATTCGGCAGCGCCGCCGCCGGGCTCGCTTGGTTGTATCGAGAGGCACAATGGACGGAGTCACGGGCAAAAGTGCTCGGACTTTCGCAGGACGAGGCTCACAGCAAGGCAGACGCCTATTTCGAGGAAGCGGGCAAGTATCCCTCCCCGACCTATTACCAACTCCTTTCTGCCAAGCTGGTCCAACAGCAGAGGTCGGATGAGGCGATTGCCGCCGCGCAGCGGACTATCGCGCTCGACGCAAGCGATCCCGTTGGCTATGAACAGATCAGTTGGGCATTGATCTTCAACGGCAGGGCGGCGGACGGCCTTGGCTTTCTCGAAGCCGCGATGCGTGTCGACCCTGGGTGGTCACGCTTCCGCCATCTCATCGCCGGGCTCGCCTACTTCTCGATGGACCGCTTCGAGGAGGCGGCCGCGTCCCTCGAAAAGATCGATGCTCAAACCAAGGAAGCCACCTTTTGGGATTTCTGGGCCAACTACAATGGCTTGAAGCTGCTCATATCCGCCTATGGGCACCTTGGGCGCAGCGCTGAAGGTGCCGTCGCCAAGGAGCGGATCAAGCCCTATATTGCGGAGGCAGATGACGGTGAATACACCGGCCTGCTGGCGATGACCGAATTCCCGTTCAAGAATTATGCCGACCTCGAAAGGGTGCTCCAGGGCTTGGGCAAGGCGGGCGTGCCGGAGCTGCCGTTCGGCTTCGACCCGAAATCGAAGGACCGGCTAAACGGCGCAGCGATCAAGGCACTGCTGTTCGGTCACGAAATCCAGGGGCGTCAAGTCGAAACGGGCGACGCGTATTGGCGGACGACGGCAGAAGATGGTGCAAGCAGCGTCAAAGTCGGCGAATGGTCCGACGAGGGCGTCAGCCAGATCGAGGGCGATACGATCTGTTACTTCTATCCGTCACTGGGAAGACACTGCGCCGCCGCTTTTCGCAATCCCGGCGGCACCTTTGCGCAGAAGAACGAGTACTTCATATTCAACGCGTGGAGTCGCTTCGAGTTCTCGGTTGTGGAGTGAAAGCAATGGCAAGGGCATACTGCATATCAATATAGCACATCACGAAGATGAACCGCCCGTCAGATATTAGGCATTTCTAAATGACCGTAGCGGGGCACGAGCGTGAATAGGCAAACATTGCCTGCCCTCCGCAAGATCCCGAATCGAGGAAGTCGTGATCGCGCCAATTGCCGACCTTCCCGGCGCTTCTCCAAACCTGCCGTTCGCGCTACGACCTGAAGCGGACCCATTCCTACCTTTACGCTGTCGAGCCTGAGCGGGAAGTCTTGACCCAAAGGGCGACGACTAAGTTGCAGCGAGTGGCTTTTACACAGACCACTCGAGTGACTCCCGAGACTGGCTTCTGGAAATAAAACAGAGATGCGGGGCAACCCCCTAAGGACGCCCTGGGGGCTGCTCAAGCGGGAACTTGTCGTCGTGGACGATCGCCACAGCCCGGTCGAGGCCGTCTTGAACCTCAAAGCCGATCCAGTGTCCCTCCATCAGATGGGTTTGCCTCGCGCAGGCGAGGAAGTAGTTCCCGGCCTGCTTCGCGACAAAGTTGAGTTGCCTCCTCTCGTTGATTTTGATTCCCTCTGGCGGATCGGTGTACGCTCCCCAGATCGCATCCTCAGGCGTCAACTTCACTGGCATCTCTGACTGAGCATAGACTCTGGTCACCATCAGGCTGTGCCGGAAAGATGAGGAGCCATTGATGAATTCGATCTTCACTGACCATTCTATGGGCGCAATGATTGTAAGGTTACCGCCCCAGTAGCCGTTGAAATCGATAATGTCAGTCCGGATGTTGTCCCTGCGATACCGCTCGACTTGGTTCCAATCGGCAACAATCTCTATATCCACTGTCCTGGCTGCGGGATCGTTCTTGATCCAGCTCGGGACGAAAGGCTCGCCAGCCAGTCCTATTCCAGGCAATAGTCCCAACGCGAAGACGAGAAGCGCAAGCTGAGCAAAGCGTGCCATCGAAGCTCCTCCTGTTCAGGGCGAGGCCGGAGCCGAAGCACCCCAATCCAGATCAGCTAGGCCAGCCCTAAGAGGGTACCCTCTTATCCCAACTGACTCCAGCCAAGTCTCAGATGCAAACGGCAGCTTCCCACCGAGACTGTGTGGAAACTCCCGGACCTGGTAGTCTGCTCCAGGTTGAGCGGGGGATTCGGCATGGCAGGTTTCATCGAGGGGAAGGACCGTCGGGAACAGCTGCTCTTGCCGGATTGCCTCGATGACTATGTCGCCGAAGATAGCCCAGTGCGCGTCGTAGATGTGTTCATCGATGAACTGGATTTGAGCGGATTGGGCTTTGCCGCGGCAGCTGCGACTGGGCGGCCGGGCTACAGCCCCGCGACGATGCTGAAACTCTACCTCTATGGCTACCTCAACCAGGTGCAGTCGAGCCGACGGCTGGAGCGTGAGGCGTGCCGCAACGTTGAGCTGATGTGGCTGACGGGCAAGCTCGCGCCCGATTTCAAGACGATCGCCGATTTCCGGCAGGACAACGGCGAGGCGATCCGAGCCGTCTGCCGCCAGTTTGTGATCCTATGTCGCAAGATCGGCCTGATCGCCGGCGGCACGGTTGCGGTCGATGGCAGCCGATTCAAGGCAGTAAACACCCGCGACAAGAACTTTACGCCCGGCGCGATCCGTCGGCGGATGGAACAAGTGGATGCCAGTATCGAGCGGTATCTGGGGATGCTCGATACTGCTGACCGGCAGGAAGACGAGGTGGCGCAGATGCGGGTCAGTCGGCTGACCGAGCGACTGGAATCCCTGCGCCGTCAGATGCGCGAATTGCAGGCCATGGAACGAGCGGTCGCGAACGCGCCTGACCATCAGATCTCGCTGACCGATCCGGATGCACGGGCCATGGCGACGAACGGCAAAGGCACCGGAATGGTGGGCTACAACGTGCAGGCGGCTGTGGATGCCAAGCACCACCTGATTGTCGCGCATGAGGTCACCAATGTCGGGCATGACCGATCCCAACTCGCGAACATGGCGCGGCAGGCCAAGGAGGCGACCGGAGCGGATGACCTGACCGTTCTGGCCGATCGCGGCTACTTCTCCGGCGAGGAGATCGTTGCCTGCGAGGCCGCCGGGGTCACGCCGGTCGTGCCCAAGCCTTTAACCTCGGGTGCGAAGGCGGATGGACGCTTCGGCAAGCAGGACTTCGTCTACCAACCTGGAACCGACACCTACCGTTGCCCGGCGGGCGAACAGCTGATCTGGCGTTACACGAATGTCGAGAAGGGCCTGACCCTGAACCGCTACTGGTCCAGCAACTGTGGGACCTGCGCTATCAAGGCAAGCTGCACTCCCAGCAAGCAGCGGCGCATCACGCGCTGGGAGCATGAGGCCGTGCTGGAGAAAATGCAGCGCAGGCTAGACGAGATGCCGGACGCGATGCGGATCAGACGCAGCGTCGTCGAGCATGTCTCCGGTACTCTCAAGGATTGGATGGGAAGAGATCACTTCCGAATGCGAAGGCTACGCAACGTCAGAACGGAAATGAACCTCCACATTCTGGCCTACAACCTGAAACGAGCCATCGCGGTCCTCGGCACTCCGGCGCTGATGGCGGCGATGAGGGAGTGAGACGGTCTGAACCGTTGCGAGGCCCCAAATCTTCCGGAATGACGCCACTCACAGAAGCGCGTTTCCACACAGCCTCCACCCACTGCAGCCGTCCACCAAGACCCATAGCCTGTTGCGACCCTTTGCGGCTGTATCGCCGAGGAAGATCAAGAGGAAGTCATGACCCCATTCCAGACCTTCGCGGTGTCTCGCAGCAAGGACCGGACCCGGATCAAAGAGCCGATCATTCGCTCCAGCCGCCTTAGCGCGCATGCGCGCAAAAAAGAGGACAATTCGGCCGGCACAGGTTCTGCCCGCGCGTGCCCGAAACCGTTTCTTGGGTACGCATCTATTATTCCGGAACACCGGCAGCACGGAGCGAGGCCAAGTCGGCCGCCATCTGCTCGGCATCACTGCGGACCTGCGTTCTAAGCCAGGACGTAACGGTGAAGGTGGGCCGCGCCGCGGCAAGTTGCACGGCGGTCTCGCGGGCCTCTTCGAGATGTCCGGCCTGTTCCTGGACCATCACGATGTCGGCCAACCCATAGCCGGGACTGCGGGCGTGATACGCACGGAACGCCACAATCGCCTCCTCGGAGCGGCCGGCGAGCCGATAGGCGTTGCCCAGCACGCCGAGATACCAGGCCTGATAATTCGGGCTTAGCGTAATGGCCTTCTCGATCTGGCCGATCCCCTCGGCGGCATGGCCGGAACAAGCGAGTACAAAAGCTCCGAAGACCAGCACGTCGGGCAGATTGGGGCCGAGCTTGACAGCCTTCCGGGCAGCGGCGGCTGCCTCGTCGAACCGCGACCTCAGGAGCAAGATCCCGCTGGTGGCGCGATAGGCGTCGGGATTTTCGGGGTCGATCGCCAGCGCCCGCTCGACATAGGCTTCCGCTTTGTTCAATGCGGTCTCGCGGTCTTCGCCCGTCCAGCCATGGCGGGCATCGGCGAAGTGCTCGAAGCCGAGCATGGCGTTAAGCGTCGCCGAATCGGGATCGAGCGCGAGTGCCTTCTCCCAGCAGCGGCGGGTCTGGACATGGGCATTCGTGGTATTCGGACCGCGATAGTGGTTCAGCCCCTGTATCCAGAGGCTCCACGCTTCGACGTTCGTGGTCGTGGTGTAGCGCAGGCGCGCCTGCTCGCCTTCGGTCAGCCGGACCTGCATCTCGGTCGCGAGCGTCAGCGTGATCTCGTCCTGCACCGCAAAGATGTCGCCGATGTCATGGTCAAAACGATCTGCCCAGATGTGAACCCCTGTCGTGGCGTCGATCAACTGCGCAGTAATGCGGATGCGGCTGCCGGCCTTGCGGACGCTTCCCTCCAGCACGTAGCGCACCCCGAGTTCGCTGGCGACCTGGCGCACGTCGACTGCGCGGTACTTGTAGACGAAGCTTGAATGGCGCGCGATCACGGACAGGCCGGAGAGCTTTGAGAGGGTGGTAAGGATGTCCTCGACCAGGCCGTCGGCAAAGAATTCCTGCTCCGGATCGTTGCTCATGACCGAAAAGGGCAGGACGGCAATAGACGGCTTATCGGTGCCGAGCGGCCGGGTGAAATTGGCCATGGAGCCTGCGGTCGACGTGGCTTCGTCGCCGTCCCATCGCCACACCCGCAGCGGCCGGTCGATATTCTTGAGCTTGACGTCGCCAGAATCGATGAACGTGACACTTACCTTTCCGCTCACCTGGGCATGGACGACATCTGAGGCGAGAATGCCGCCACGCGGGGCCTGGCCTTCGAGGCGGGCAGCGACATTGACGCCGTCGCCGAATATGTCGTCACCCTCGATGACAATGTCGCCGAGATTGATGCCAATGCGGAACTCGACGGGCGGCCGGGCACCCTGATTGCGCGCTCTCATCGCCCGCTGGATTGCGACAGCGGATTCGACCGCATCGACGACGCTGCCAAACTCAACCAGCGCCCCGTCGCCCATCATTTTGACAATTCGGCCATGACGCGCGGCGACGGCGGGATTGAAAGTCTCGCTCCAAATCTGCCGCAGCGCGGCGATCGTGCCGGCCTCGTCGGTCCCCATCATGCTGCTGTACCCGGCCACGTCGGCGGCGAGGATGGCGGCGAGCCGGCGCGTGATCTGCTGTTCCGTCATGCGGACCCCACAGGCGATGCGCTTCGCACCACTAGCCTTGGCTAGCATGTCGTACTGTACGGGATATTCGTCATTTCTAATAGATCGTCGAAGGCCGACTACGGTCCCGCATGCGATTCAGACGAGGGTCATCTAAGGACATCAGTACCGGTTCACGAAAGACGCAAATGAGTCAAATCGCCTCGCAAACGCGCCCGCCGCGGAACGACCGCTTAGCATCATCGAAAACGACCGTTCGCGGGTGGGCCGAGTAACGTCGGCTGTTGTGTCTGCCTACTCGTTCCGATCGGCGAGACGGGCGGCAGCCCCGGCCGGACCTTCCCGAGCCTCATCAGGCAATCTGAAGTCTGAACGCACCAACCGACCACGTGCGCCAGGAGCGGCCATTTGAGCGTGTGATTTCAAGGACTGAGGATGGCCGGAAAGCAGCAGTCGCATTCGCGCTCGGACGGAAATCCGGACGATGGCCTTCAGTCCTAGCCTCAAGCGTCGAGCCAGACTTTTCCGAAATCGTGCTCGAAGGTAGGGTGCATGCCGTGGTTCTTCACGGAAGCGGCGGAGTGGTTGTAAATATTGCGCCAGTAAGGCTGGATGATGATGCCTGAGTCCTGAAGGATCTTTTCGATGTCGGCCATGATCACCTTGCGCTTCTCGGCATCCGCGATCGACAGCGCCTCGCCGATCTTGGCGTCGAGGTCCGGATTGGAATAGGCCGCCTCGTTCCACGCTTCGCCGGTGCGGTAGGCGATAGCGATGACCTGGATGCCGAGCGGGCGCATGTTCCAGTTGGTCGTCGAGTACGGATACTTGGTCCAGTCGTTCCAGAAGGTCGAGCCCGGAAGCACCGTACGCTTGACCTTGATGCCTGCCTCGCGAAGCTGCGCGGCGATCGCATCGCCGGTGTTTTTGAGCCAGTCCTCGTCGACCGTGATCAGGTCGTGCTCGAAGTCGATCTGCCCGGCTTCGGTCATCAGCGCCTTGGCCTTCTCCATGTCGCGGGCGACCTTGGGCAGCTCGGCATATTCGGGATGGATCGGGCAGACATGGTGGTTCTCAGCCACCTCGCCGGCATTGCCGTAGCCGAGCTGGAGCACCACAGCGTTGTCGACGGCGAGCTGTAGGGCCTGGCGCACCTTCTGGTCGTCATAGGGCTTGTTGGCGACGTTGGTGCGCGCCACGATGGTCGATGCGGTCACCACTTCCGATTTAACCAGATCGAGCCCATCGAGGATCGACACGTAGTCGGCCGTAGTCTCGTCGTTTGTGTGGACCTCGCCGGCCTCGAAGGCCGAGACCATCGCCGAGGGGTCCGCGCCGTAGTCGATGAACTCGATGCCGTCGAGCATGACGTCGCCGCCCCACCACGCGCCGTTCTCTCGACGCTTGTAGACCACCTTCTGGCCGACGTCGTAGGAGACCAGCTCGAACGGGCCAGTGCCGATCGGGTCCTGCACGAAGTTGGCACCGGTGTCGTCGAAGCTGCGGTGCACGATCAGGCCGGGATAATCGCAGAGGTTCGGAATCAGCGCGATGTCCGACTTGGTCAGGCTAAGCTTGACCCTCATGTCGTCGACCTTGGTGACGGAGCCTTCGCGCAGCTTGCCGGAAGCCTCGTCGACCAACGTGCCGAGGCGGCCGGGCATGGAATTGCCCTCGGCGCTTTTGTCGGCCCAGCGGGTGAAATTAAAGATGACGTCGTCGGCGTTGAATGCGTCGCCATTGTTCCAGGTCACGCCCGGACGGATCTTCAGCGCGTATTCGGTCGCGTCGTCGTTCACTTCCCAGCTTTCCAGCAGGTAGGGCTCGAAGGTGAATTCACGGGTATATTTGACCAAGGGCTCGAGCGTCTGGCGCTGCGCGTTGGCGATCTGAGACCAGTCTGCAGTGCGCGGATCCTTCGGATCCTTGATGCGCATCGCGACCTTAAGGACACCGCCCTTCTTGGGGTCCTGCGCGGCGGCGGGCGTCGGCGCGGCAAGCCCGATCATGCCGTAAGCCATCGCCGTCGACGCGCCGAACACGCTGGCCATCGCGAGAAACTCGCGCCGGTCCATCCTGCCGGTCCGGACGTCCTCCGCCAGTTGGCGAATGTGAGGGGGAACCCGGTCCCCGTTACTTCTGTAGAGGGTCATGACTTCCTCCCATTGTGACGTTGGCCGCAATCACGACGATGCACAGCTGTCCAGAAGCGCCTTCGCATCGATCAAGTCGCGCGTGTTGAAGCCTTCCGTGAACCAGGCGTAGGTCGGCGCGAGCAGGTCGTAGGCTTCATGCCGATCGCCGCGGTCGGCCCACAGGCGGGCGAGCGAGGTCGACGCGCGCAGGTCCAGTGATCGCGCCTGCTGTTCGCGAGCGATCTCGATGGCACGGTGATAATGCGCCTCGCTCTGTTCGGAGTCACGGGGTTTTGCCAGGAGCAGGAGATTTCCAGTGAGCCGGCTGAATTCCGACTCCCAAAGGCGCGCGCCAGTAGCCTCCGCCGCGGATATTGCTGGCTGCAGCATGCTTAGGCCGGCGTCAACCTCGCCCGCCAGTTCACACACGCATCCGAAAAGACAGAGAACAAGGCCTTTTCCTTCGACGTCATTCAGGATTTCGTTTGGCAGCGCCGGCGGGGCGGCGATGACGGGGGCTGGAACCTGTTGTGCGCTCTCGAGGGCCTGGATCATGGCCAACTGCAGACTGATATGGGGGACCCAGGCCGGAAATCCCTCGTGGGCCAATTGAAGCCTCGCTTCGGCTGCTTCCCGAGCCGCCGTGGCATCGCGGCGGAAGTAGTGCAGCACGGTGGCATGATAGAAAGCGTGGTGCAAACTGGGCGGATGAGACAGTTGGCGGGCCCGGATAATGGATTCTCGTGCCCGGGCCAACGCCTGATCCGGATAGCCAAGCATCCACAGACTGACACCCTGCTTGGCAGCTGCGCACACGCCGGAGTCGTGGCCGCCATAGACGAAGGCGTGCGAGAAGTGTTCTGGCCGATAGAGGAAGAGACCCTGGTCGGTGTGCTCGCGCACCGACCGCCACTTACCGAGCGCGTATTGCGTCGTCCAGTTGACGTGGTGGGCCTCCAGCAGCAGGGACGGGTCGCCCGATTGTCGGGCGATGCCGATCAGTTTATCAGCGAGGGCGGTGGCCGTGTGCATCTGCCCCCGGGCCCGGGTGGCCGGTGCACAAGCCGCGCAGCGCGGGGAAGAATTTGGACGTGTCGCTGCCCAGTTCGGCACATAGCTCGCAGGCTCGCGTGTAGGCGGCGACGGCCTCGGCAGATCCATAGCCCTTGAGGGATGCCAAGGGTATGCCAAGCGCAAGCTGCAGATCGATCTCGCGATTGTCGCGGGCCCGGCTCTCTGGGAGTTGCGTGAGAAGCTCCAGGCCTTTTGAGAGGTGCGCAATGGCTTCGTCGTCCGCCGAGCGACGATTAGCGCGAAGGCCCGCCTTGTACCAGGACGACACCGCATCATCGAACAATCCGCCCTCGGTAGCATGATGGGCAAGCACCTCCGGTTCCGCCTCGGCTCGGTCGGGAAAGTGATCACGGAGGAGGGTGGCGATCCGGCAATGGAGTTGCTGGCGTCGGCTCTTCAGGAGCGATTGGTAGGCGGCATCCCGCACCAGCGCATGCTTGAAGGTGTAGATCGCGTCCGGAGGCTTGCCGCGACAAAAGGCCAGTTCGGCATGGACAAGTTCGTCCAGAGCGGTCCTGACCTTCGGCTCCTCCATCTGCGCGGTCGCGGCGAGCAATTCGTAACTGAACTCGCGGCCGATAACAGCGCCGATTTGCGCCACTTCCTTAACCGGCAACAACCGATCGAGGCGAGCCAGGAGCGAGTCCTGCAACGTTGAGGGGATAGCGAGCGGCGGCAGCGGGCCGGCAAGCACATAGCGCTCACCGGCTTCGCGCAGCAGACCGGATTCGAGTACGGTCTTTGTCAGTTCCTCGACAAATAGCGGCACGCCTTCGGTCTTGGCGAGAATATGCGCCTGCACTTCGCCGGGAAGCGACCGGCCGCCAGTGAGATGGTCAATGAGTGCTGCGCTTTCGTTCAGTTGGAGATGACTGAGCGTCAGCAGCGTCACATACGGTCGGCCGGTCCACCGTGGCGCGAACTCGGGCCGGAAGGTAACAACCAGCAGTACCGGCAACCGCTCAATCCGATCGACAATGCGATCGAACAGCTCGAGGCTGGTGGGATCGAACCAGTGAGCATCCTCGGCCGTCATGAACACCGGCTGCTTGGCCGCGAGGCCCTCAAGCTGGGCTAGCAGCGCCTGAAACGTCTTCGCCCTTTTCTGTTCCGGGGCGACTTCGGGCACCGGGTAGCGGTCGCCTGTCGGGATCGCCAAATACTCAGCGATCAACGGGATCGGCGATTTCGGGTGAGGCTCAGCCGCGGGAAGCAATGCCTCCAGCTTGGCCAATTTCACCTCTGGCGCATCCTCGCGCTCGAAGCCGGCAGCCCGACGCAGCTGGTCCAGCACCGGGAACAGAGCGCTGTTGGTGTGATAGGGCGAGCCGTCATAGCGCAGCGACAGGCATTTCTCGCGCCGCAGGTGCTCGCGCAGAGCGATTGCGATGCGAGACTTGCCAATGCCTGGCTCGCCCGACAGCAGCACTACCTGGCCCCTACCGTCCTTGGCTTGCCGCCAGCGGTCGAGAAGCAAGGATATTTCCTCATCGCGGCCGACGAGCGACGTGAGACGCATCCCGTGCAGCGCCTCGAAGCGGCCCTCGGCTCGGCTCTCGCCCATAACCAGCCATGCCTGCACCGGCTGGGCGAACCCCTTCAGATCGTGTGTGCCGAGATCAACCAGCTCGAAGAGCTCGCCAAGCAGCAGCCGGGTCGTTCCGGCCACGACCACATTGCCGACCTGGGCAAGTGCTTGCAGGCGTGCCGCCAGGTTCGGCGTCGCGCCGACCACCGCCTCCTCCTGCGCTGCACCTTCGCCGATCAAGTCGCCGACCACCACCAGACCCGTGGCGATGCCCACCCGTGCGCCCAGTGGCTCTTTCGCGGGCGTCACCAGATCGGCGACCGCGGCGGCAATGGCGAGTCCGGCCCGCACCGCTCGCTCGGCCTCGTCCTCATGCGCACGCGGCCAGCCGAAATAGGCCAGCACCCCATCCCCCATGTACTTCGCGACATGGCCATCCAGACGCCTGATCTCCCTGGCAACCGCGTCCTGGTACTTCCGGATCACCTCTCCCATCTCTTCGGGGTCCAACTGACCTGACAACGCGGTCGATCCAACCAGATCGACAAACATCACCGTCAACTGGCGACGTTCAGCTTCCGGGCGAGGCGGTGGACCACTTCCAGGGATCGGTTCAATTCCGGCCGCTCTGGCGGGATCCCCCATACCGCGCTTGCCAAGCTCCGCGATCGCGGCCAACACGAGCTTCCTCGGCCCCATCGGCAGCCCCAGCGTCTTGAGGTCCGCATCCGAGAGATGCGGGAGCACTTCGGGCGTGATCTCGTTCTTGGCGAAGGTCTTGCTATACTTGCCGAGCCCAAGGCTCGAGAGCCACCCGGCAATGTCCATGACACTCTCCGTGTAGTCCGAGGCAGATTAGCACCGAGCGGGCGCAGGGCGAAGCCCGGATGTGCAAGCCGTGACATCAATGTCAGGCGGGGTAGCGCATGCTGAGGAGTGAGCTTGGGATCCGCAGGGGACAGAAGGGTGTCGCGTTCCCGGCGCGGAGCATGAGGCATTCCACACCGGATCAAACCCGGAGGCGGCCTGAGAGGATGCGCTGACACAGGTCGATAGTCGGGTTACTCAACCATGGAAATGTCGCGAATGGCTCGCTTCAAGCCCTTTGCGACAACGCTCGGGAAGGTCTGGAACGGGTCAAAATCGCTGGTGCCGATGAACGTCAGCTTTCAGGCAGCGTGATCACTCCGGGAAGGGCGGGTTCGGGTCAATTCTTCCCGTATTTGAACAGGAAAGTTGCGCCAGTTTCTGCCCTTAGCGAACAGTGTCGCGAGGGCCGTGTTTGGACACCACAGCGGGCATTCGCGTGCGTGAGTGTCATGCCCATACTGCCGGCCGGTCACACTCGTCACCCGCGCCGTCGAGAACGTGCCGGATGGCCTTCCCCCGACGGCACGGCTCCACAGCTCCTCCTACAAGCCGAGCCGCATCTACCACCTGAGCCCGGCCGGCGACCCGGAGCTGCGATCGAGGACCGCAAGCGACCACGATCGCGCCCATCCGACCAATGTCGCGCTGAAAGGCGACAAGGTCTGCACCGCGGACCTCCGGCGCTGGCACATAACTGAGCTCGACCACTCGGACGCGTGAGAGAGTCGCACACCTGCCCGCCGAATGTGGTATATTAGTAAATGCACTAATACTGCCACTAACTGGGCGTAAGCACGCCGGCGCGAGAGTTCGCGGACATTTCGCCACGAAAAGGTGCCAGCTAGGCTGCGCAAACGAGAGGGAGGAAAGGATGGCTACCCTGCCAAGCAAAAGTGCGGTGAAACTGGTGTTGCTCGCGGAACAGGAGATGTTCGGCAAGCTTGCCGCCCTGGTTCAGGATGTGAGGGACAACGGAGCATGGCGCGCACAGGCGGCGAACTCCAGCGATTTACAGGCAGTTGAAAATTGGCTGACCGAGTACTGGTTCGATGGCTTCAACGACGATCTGAGCCTGGTCAATTCCTGGTTGAAGAGCTTTGACGACGGCGACTTGCTGCCGGCAGTGGAAGCCGAACGGGCGACGGCAGGACAGCTGCTGCAAAAGGCCAAGGAAGACAAAGCCAAGCTCTCGGGCCTTGCAGCGCAGACGCTGGAATCCTGGATCAAAGACCTCGATGACGAGGTCAAGGCGAAAGAGGCGATGGCGAAACATCTGCGCTAGATCGATCGATCGACTGTTAGGCAACGTGCTCTTGCTGCCTTAAGCGGAGCTCTCGGCTTCTCAACCTTCTTGGCCTGGCTGCCGTACGCGCAGGTCGATGAGCCGGTGCTCCTTGCGCCCGGTCGCGCGTCGGGAGGCGACTTGCGCCGTGCAGACGACTTCGATGTGCACGAGCCCATAGCGGACCAGACAGTCGAGCTCGAAGATGTCCTCCCGCAGCACACGGGCCAGAGGCGCCCTCAACGAACGAAACTCGTCGGGGATAACGGCACGCAGCAGCACCTGCTCGCTGCGGTCGCACGGCTCATCGATCTCAAGCGTGACGGAATGAAGCAGCGGCGCAACTTTCCGCAGCGTCTCGCAGATCATGTCGTAAGTGAAGCTCTCGCCGGCAAAGGTGAAGGCATCCTGAGTGCGCCGCACGTACCAGAGCCGCGGCGTTGGCTCGCCGCAGGCACACGGCCTGAGGCTGACGCGCACGATATCTCCCACGGCATATTTGATCACCCCGTGCGTGCGCAGATGCGGCGTGGTCACGAGCAATTCGCCCTGGATCGTGAAGTCGTCGATCCGGCGTGCCGCGCCTATAGTGACGACGTTTTCGCAGGGATCGAAGTGATGACCGTCTTCGCATTGGCATTCGCCGGCAAAGCCGCCGGTCTCCGTAGTGCCGAAGAAGGACATGACGCGGCAGTGCCAGGCGTCCTTGACGGTCGCCCTCAAGGCCGTACTGATCGGTTCGCCCACCGAGATCACCAGGCGGGGCGGGTACTCGCTGAGGTCGGTCGCTTCGAGCCTGCGCCAGATCCTGGCGATCAGGCTCGGAATCGTGAAGACGATGCTGGGTCGAAGCGCGGCCAGCGACTTCACAGCGGGTTCGAAGCTGCTTGTCAGCGGCAGGAAGACTATGTCGGCAACGCCGAGGCCACGCGCCGCGCGCGCATAGAAATCGTAGATTTGGGCAGCCCCCACGTCGACGAATGCAAGCCGGTCTTGCATGCCAATTCCGGCACGCCTCAGGGCGCGCTCGGTCGCCTCCTGCTCGCAGAGGTCGTCAACGGCACGACAGAAACGAAGCACCGGGCGCGAGTATGAACCCGAGCTGAAGTCCGTGACGAAGCTCTCACCGCCAACATTTTCGAGCGCTTCGTGGCCGAGCACGGTGCGGTAGGTAAGCTTGTCTGTCCTCGGAAGGGCCCCAAGAACGCTGAGCGGCTCCCGCGATGCGCAGTCGATCGATTGGATGATGCGCCCATAATGCGAGAATGGTGCTTGCAGCCTTTCGAACATCGCCTCGAGATGCGCGGCCGTCCGTCCCATGGAGTCGATGATCGTCTGCGAGGCATCACAGTGGCTGGCGAATTCATACATTGCCGATTTGCCCGGGACCGACCACGGCGAATCCGCCGCCCAGGCAGTAGCGCACTAGCGCGAACAAGGTGAAACCGGGCGTCGTCACTACAAGCCGACCGCCCTGCGGCTCAACCTCGACCAGCAATGTGCGACGGTTGAACCGGTAAGCGTCCTCTCCTGCGCGCGCTGCCGCAATGATCCACAACTCATCGCAGACGAGGAGCCTGTCGACCCGAAGCGGCGGTCGAGGCATGGCATCGATGTGTTCGATGGCTACCAACTTCTTGCCGAGGCCGCGGAGTTCTTCCAACGGCAGCGACGCGGTGGTCACGACAATCACGTCGGGAGAGATGGCAGCAAGCATGGAGCGGACGGACGCGAGCGATCCGAACGCGAACACGACCGAGCATTCCGACCGGTCCCAGGCAAGGCAATTGGAGAGTTCGCTGGCGAAGGGACCTGTTGCATCATCCGACAAAACCGCGAAACGCAGACGCCCATCGACCGGACAGCCGAGGCTCCTCATCGCATGGCGGAGCCTCGCGATGCGTGTGCGCCATTCCTTCTCGCTTTCCAGGATCGTCAGAGGCAGTCGGCACAGGCCGCGTCGAAGGCAAGGCACGGCGCCCATGATCTCCGCGGAGGACGCGATGACATCAATCGGCCCGGCCGCGCGATGAAATGTGACATGGGAGATGAACGGCACCTGGTCGTCGCGTGTCGGCCGGTCGCCATAGAGGCCGCGATAGAAAGGGATCGCGTCGAAGGCACGCTGGGCACTGCGAAGGACCCCGGACAATTGTACGCTCCCCTAGCTCGGCTCCGTTTCAGGCATTCCCAGCGCCCTCAGAGGTTCCACCAGGAGGTTCTCAACCGCCTTTTGTCGAAACGGCCAATATATGATGACGTCCTGGATATTGGCCTCAGGCCAACCTTCATAATATTGCCTAAGCGCCGCCTCCGCCTTGGCCGCGTGCTCTTTCGCGAGCGCCGCGGATGCGCTGTCCTGCTTCAGTCTTTCGGCCAGAAGCCAGTGTGCGGCCGCGAGAGGCGCCGCGGGGCCGAAGTCCTCCGGATTGCGTTGAAGCGCATCGTTGAACAAGGCTATTGCTTCCTCGAATTTTTGCTGGCCGAAATACGCCATGCCGCGCACCCAGACATTGTAAGGAGGTGGTTCCTTTGCCGCATTGCGATCGAGATTGTCGGCGGCATCAAGCCAAAGGATCGCCTCCGCGGGACTGCCGCCGTATATCAATGCTTCGGCCATCACGACGTGACTGGTGGGATCGTTCGGCGCGAAGTCCACCGCCAGCCGCGCGAATTCGAGGGAGTCATCGAAGTTGCGCGCATATAAGTTCACGTCGGAGGCGAGTTGGTAGGCGCTGGCCGTCGGTCGTTCCAGGGCCTTTTGGAGATGCTCTCTCGTCTTTCCAGGCGCGGTCTCCCAAGTCTCCCCGACATAGGATTCCCAGCCCCAGACCCAAGCGTTCCAGTAGACCTGGCCAATACCTGCATGAGCCTGGCTGTAGTCCGGATCGATTGCGACCGCCTTGCGGAACTCGGCGAGAGCAGCCGGCAAGCTCTCCGGCGTTTTTTCCAGGAGGGCGGCCTGCCCCCTCCGGAAGGCGTCGTAGGCGTCGACACTCGTCGTTTCGCGGCTCAGGATTCGAGCGCGCTCCTGCTCGCTGACCTTGACCGCGAGCGAGTTCACGATGTCTTCAACCATGTTGTCCTGTACGTCGAACATTGCTTCGACCGGACCGGTATAGCTCTGCGCCCACACATTTTGCTGGCCCCGGCTGTCGACCAGACGGACATTGATGCGCAGGTTGTTCTCCGCTCGGCGAACGGAGCCTTCAAGAATGTAGCGAACGGAAAGGTCGGCCGCGATGTTCGCGGGAGGGGTTTTCTGATCTTTGTAGACATCGACTGAGTTCTTCGCCAATACGTTCAGACTGCTTATCTTCGACAAATCAGTTAATAAATCATCGAATATACCGTCTACAAATGGCTTGGATTCAGACTGTGAACTGAGGTCAACAAATGGAATTACCGCAATTGAGTCTTCCTGCGGCACCGGAGGCGCCATCGCGCCAAGTTTTGGGAGCTGGCCTTGGTCCGTCTCTCGATACATGTAGGCCCAGGCAGCCACCACTGCCGCCGCGACTGCAGGCCACACAATAGCGGCGCGCGGCAGCCGTCGCATCCGACGGACCCATGGAGATCTCGGCCGATCGTCTGACCTTCCCGGCAAAGCGCGAAAGACCTCGACGGGCTCGTCCATGTTCTTCAAGGTGAGATTTCCCACCAGATCGAAGGTCGCGGCCGCCTTTCCCTGCGCCTGCTCGACCGCGGCGCGCGAGACATAGATCGAGCCTGGGCGGGCGGCAGCTTGGAGCCGCGCCGCTACGTTGACGCCCTGGCCGTACACGTCACCCTGATCGAGAATGACGTCGCCGAGGGTCACGCCAATGCGCAGCTGCAGCCGCTCATCCCTTCGCATGTCATTCGGCTCAGCGGCCAGTCTTTGCTGCACGGCAACCGCGCATTCGATTGCGTCCACGACGCTGTCGAACGTCACCAGCGCACCATCGCCGGTCAGCTTGACGATCTTGCCGCTGTGGGCGGCCACTTCACCCCCAAGGACTCCTTCGATCATCGCCATAACGCGGGCATGGGCACCAGCTTCGTCGCGCTCCATCAGCCGGCTGTACCCGACGACATCGAGAGACACGATCGCTGCCAGTTTGCGGTGCACCGGACGCTCCAGGCCGACATGTCGGCAAGCTATTATTCAGCAATTCTAATGAACCCGGCGCAAGAGTCCAACTCAACCAGAATTGGCTCATTGCGTCGGGCCAGAGCCGCTCGATCGCGATCGGCCGCAGCGATGAAGCCATGATATGGCCGACGGGAGAAGAACTGCACTTGAGACGAACCGCCAACCAATCGGCGTAGGGTCGCTCTCGCTGGATCTGCGGCACGACCAGGACGGTGTGCAGGGAGGCGCAGGAGTCGCCTGAGTCGAAATGCGGCTGGAAGACGATGTCGCGCGGCGGCAGATGCGCGTGGGGGTTGCTCGACGTCCGCTCGAGCAACCAGGCGATCCCAGCCTCCACAATCTCGCCGACCGGCTGGCCCGATGTCACCATGCGACCGCACCAGCCCGCTCCGCGGCACGTGATCTATGCCGACCAGCAACATGTCGGCCGAAGCAGCGGAAGCCGGGTTCGAGGATCGCCTTTGGCGCGCAGGGCGCCGTCACGCTATGGGCGCCGATGACGGGTTTGTCAGCGAGCTATACGGGAAAGTCGATGTTTGAATCGAGTCGGCAGTTTCGGATGCGCGCAACGCGCTGGAATCCGCAATCTTGGCGAGGTGCTGCTGCCACTCAAGGCAGTCATTTGCCCGAAACCCAATCCCTGAAATCCGACAATGTCGTCTCAAAGACAAGGGTGGCGACTATCCGCGAGCCGCAACCATCCGAAAACCCGCTGCGGACGACACACTGGTCGTCGGAAAGGTCCGTGCTCCAATAGCGGACGTCGATCGTCAGTGCCTTCCAATAGTAAGAGATGCCGGCAGTCCAAGCGAGTTGTTCGAACTCATTCGGATCCTCGAAGAACTGATATCCGAGCCCGCCGTACAGCGAGAAATCTTGCAAAGGAACCCGCACACCACCTGCAACGAAGGTGCCGGAGTTTCCACTCTGATTGTAGTCGGGGGCGAAAAATAAGCGACCACCAACGCTAAACATGTCCTCGAAATTATAGTCCGCCTTCGCGAAAAACTCCCCATAGTCCGGACTCACATGCTCAGGCGCGTAGAAGTAGTGGAGGTAACCAAGATCGAGAGCCAGAGATCCAAATCGCGGCCTGATCCCCCCCGAAACGTCGATCTCCGCGCCCTCAAAACCCTCGCCATAGTCGACGTGGGACGACCAAACGCCCACATAAGCCGCACCGAGACCCGATATCGCGATACTCGGCTCGACATAACCTTGAATTGCCGGCTCGCCATTGCTGTTGGTGATGCCGCGCGAGACATAGTCGTTCGTGAGTGCGACACCGGAGGCCATATGAAAGCCCGGCTCCGGCGCTGGCAGCCAATACTCAGGTTCAATCTCGCCCGCAACAGCGCGTCCTGCCGGCAGAGCCACGGAAACCATCGCCAAGACTTGCACGAAAAATGTTGTGATGATGGCGCGGGAAAACCTGCGATCAAACCTGACCATATCGCATCCCCTCAAGGAACTGACGTCATCGCATCGCCCCGTGTCTAGGATATACCTCGAGGCGCCGGCCGAAAGGCTGATCCGCGTCGCTGCCACTTTTTGATGTGTGAAAGTGCCATATTTGCATCACCAATACGTGGAACCGCCGCTGCCGATGTCTGTGCATCGGCTGGTCCTCGCCCCGAAGCTCAGCGGTTAAGCATCAAACGGCGGTGAGCTCGTCTGAAAGTCTACTCCCCCACCGGATGCGGACCTTCTTAGGGTCGAGGAGCAGGGTCCGGGTTGGGTCACCTCATCGCATTGCCGAACAGAAAGGTTGCGCCACCACCGGTCATTCGCAGCGCGCCTCGTTAGCTGACCTTCAGCTACCGGCCGGAGTCGACCCGAAGCGGTCCTCTACCGAACGGTGATCAACGAACAAGTAGTGACGCTGAACGGACCTTCCCATGCTCGTTTCGCTCCCGGATAGCAGATGATGTGGATGGCTCCCGCTCCCGGCATCTGAGTGCCAAAGTGTGGAAGCTGTTAAAGCAACCACGAGCCAAGGGAGCCAACCGCATGGAAATTAGCACGATCGGCCTGGATTTGGTCCAAGCTGTCGAAGGCTGACGAGCGCACCGTCGCCCATCAGCTTGACGATGCGCCCATGGTGTCGGGCGATGGCGGGATCGGTCAGCTGGCGCGGATGGCTCTCAGCCGCGCAATTGTGCCGGTCTCGTCGGCCTCCATTGCTTTGGAGTAACCAACGATATCGACGGCCAGTCATGATTGCGCCCCCGACATCCGCCGGCGATTCCCACTCAGACGAAGAAGAAGTCGTCGGCGGTGAGACTGGCGGTCTGAACGCCGACCAGGGTGACCTGATCTACCGTGCCGTTCAGATGCACGACGGCGTTGCCATCTGCGTCGTCGCTGATGTTGGGCTGCAGTTCGGCAAAGCTGGAATAGCCGTAGCTGCGGTCGATCTGAAAGACGTCCGCGCCAAGCTCGAAGTCGCCGATCGTGTCTTGCCCGCTGCCTGGCGCGAACAGGAACTGGTCCGCATCAGCGATAACGGGGAACGAAGAGCCGAGATTGTCACCTGTGCCCCACAGTTGGTCGTTGCCAGCCCCGCCGATGAGCAGGTCTGCCCCGCCATTGACGTCCACGCCCGTTACGTAATCGCCGTAAAGAGTGTCGTCTCCCGAGCCACCATCAAGCCGATCGTCGCCGCCAAGACCATTCCGGGCGAAACCATCGTCGCCGATGAGGATGTCGTGTCCGGAGCGGCCATAAAGCTGGTCGTTGCCGCCAAAGCCGCTGGAGAAGAGTTCAACCTGGCTGTCGCCGTAGAGGGTATCGTTTCCCGAGCCGCCGTCGAGCCGGTCGTCGCCGCCGAAGCTTTCGTGGCTGAACCCCTGATCGCCGACGAGGGTATCGTTTCCCGAGCCGCCGTTGAGTCGGTCGTTGCCGCCCTGCTCAACCAACATGTCGCCCGCATCGCCGTAGAGGAGATCGTTTCCCTTCCCGCCGTCAAGCTGGTCGTCACCCCCCTTGGTGAGGCTAAAGACTAGGTCGGGGTCATCGCCAACGTCGCCGTAGAGGACATCGTTTCCCGAGCCGCCGTAGAGTCTGTCATCGCCGGCCTTGGTGGATTCCGTCACTGCACCGGAATCGCCGTAGAGAGTGTCGTTCCCCTGGCCGCCAGCGAGCCAGTCGTTGCCGCCCCGAGCGTTGCCGGACATGGTGTAAGCATCGCCGTACAGCGTGTCGGTTCCCGAGCCGCCCACAAGCCAGTCGTTGCCGCCTTGTCCCTCACCGCTGATCTCCCAGGCATCGCCGAAGAGCCAGTCGCCGCCGCCGAGGCCGTTGAGCCAGTCATTGCCGCCACGGCCGGTGGCCAGTGGTCCGCCGATTTCGGGGACTCCCAGGAAATTGCCCGCCGTGTAGGGATCGCCGAAAATGAAGTCAGCGTCGACCGTGCCGATGATGAGGTTGTTGATGCCGCGATAAGGCGCGATTCCGCCGATCAGATTTGCCATGACTCTCCTCGTTTGAGTTCAGCGCTCTATCCTTGGCGCTGGTGATCTGTCTCATTGCAGCGATGCTGTGAGGAGATGCCCATCCGGCGATGCACCCAGCGCCATTCGACACAAGATTGGCATCCCGCCTAACGTGTCGAGCCGCAGTTTGCGTAGCCTTTAGAGCGCGCTGGTCGCTATTGCCGGGTCGGCGCCACACTCATTTGGCGAGACCGCGGGGGGCAGGTTGAGGTGTTTGGCAGCGTGCTCCTTGTCCGGGGTTGGGACCGGGTCAGGTTCTTGCCTGCGGATGATCCAAATCCGTCCGAGCCGTCTCAGCGGCCCCAAGACTGATGCCGACGGACGCGCCAACGCTGTCGCCTACAGCCGCAGACGTGACCTCAGACGCCCTCGAAATCGCCATCATCCTTGGAACTGCGGTAGTTCAGGAGATCCACCAGATCGTCGGCCTCATCTGCAGTTAACCCAGTCGAGGGCATACCGCTCACAATGACCGGCTGACCTGTGGTGATCTCGAAGACCGTCAAAGTCTCATCAGGCTCTTTCCGAAGGTCGTACCTCTGGTTGGCCATACTGGCGGAGGATAACATTGTGCTTCTGAAAGTGCCCCACACCGATCTTCCGCGCACTTCAGGATACCGGCGATGGACTGCTCCGGCGGATGTGGTACGGCGGTCAGCTCGATCTGTCGGGAAAGACTTCAATCCGCTCCGTCGCGACGCTCCTCCCACTGCCGGGGAAGGCCCGCCTTGGGTCAATGATTTGCCGTCGAGCCGTCACGTGGGACGCGCTGCTCTGGGTCGGCTCCAGCCGTCGATGCGAATGTCCGTTCAGGACAAACCCCGCGCAGGTCTGGAAACTGGGGTGCTCGCGCCATTCATTTATCTGCAGGCAATGACGCATTTCCACCCGATTGAGACGTTGAACGCTCCATCGCGGTATAATCCGAGCCGATGCGCCGGCCGGCTTGGTCGCGCCATTTCCGGTCCTTCTTGGCCGCTGCGGGAAGGTCACATCTCGATGCACAGCGGCCGTTCCCGGGCTGCCTAAGAGGACTACTGATCGCAAGGAGACATTCGCAGGCACGGGTCGGCCATTCGGTAACTTGCGTGGGCATAACAACGTCTTTTGTGACGTTGTTTATCACGTGGCGCCGCGGGCCGATTCGCGCGACGGCGATCAGCGGCCCGTGTCTTTGCACCGAGCCGATCTATGGTGTTCCAGGCGGTATTGTCTGCTCCGCCTCGCATTCCGGCAGCCGCACGGGCTTGGCTAGGTTCGCCAGCGTCTCCGGCTTGGCGCAGGGCGGGAAGCCAGCGAGCCGCATGGTCTCGATATGCCGCAGGTTCTCGGCGGCACTGACGCCGGGCTCGTTGGCGAAGCTTTCGATTGTCAGATCCGGGTAACGCCGCAGTGCTTCCTTAACCGTCGCCTCGGCCTCCGTCGCCCGGCCGAGAACGGCGAAGCTGGCGGCGCGTTCGACCCATGCGTATTTGGTGTAGTTGTCGGGCGTCTGGCGTTCCATCACTTTGAGCGCATCCTCATAACGGCCCGCCATGAAATAGGCATAGCGGAGGCCCCCGCTCGCCCAAGGCTTGTAGTTCGGGTTGAGCCGAATCGCACGGTCGGCCAGCTCTGCGCCTAGCTCCGGCTCACCGAAGGCGCTCGCCCAGCTAAGGTAGTAGGTGAGGATCGAAAACGAACCGGGGTTGAGACGCAGCGCCATGTCAAGTTCAGTCTTGGCCCGGCCGTAGTCCCCTCTGGAGGCGAGTACCTCACCCAGCACGGCATGCGCCTCGGCATCGTTAGGGTCGAGCGCGACGGCGCGTTCTGCGGCTTCCATTGCTGCCCGGTTCGAATCTTTCCAGTCGGCGCCATAATTTGCAGCCGAACTATGCGCCCAGGCGAGATTGATCCATGCCGGGGCGTACCCTGGATCGACGGCGATCGCCTTCTTGAGAAGCTCCATCGACTCCGCGATGCTGTCGTGGGTAGGGCTCAGCTGCTTCTCGACCCCTAGAAGAGTGAGCTCGTAGGCCGTCAGGCTCTGCGGCCGCTTTCGCCTTGCAGCGCCGAGATCGACGCTCTTGATCGGACCCGTGATCATTTCGAATTGGCTGGTGACATGATCCGCGATCTCGGTTTGGACGGCAAATAGGTCTTGCACCGGTCGGTCCCAACTCTCCGACCAGACGTGGGCGCCGGTCTCCGAATCGATGAGCTGTGCTGTAGCGCGGATGCGTTCGCCTTGGCGCTGGATCGAGCCTTCAAGCACATAGCCGACATTCAGATCGCGCCCGATCGCCCGCACGTCCGTTGCCTTGCCCTTGTAGACTTCAGTTGAATTACGGGCGATCACCTCGAACTCTGCCATACGTGATAGGTCCGTGATGATATCCTCCGTTAGGCCATCAGCCAGGCGCCCGGTCGCCTCGTCGCCGCCATAATTGTTGAAGGGCAGCACCGCTATCGAAGGCTTGGTGCTTGCCATCTCGGCTGGCCAGAATTGCCAGGCGCCGACGAGGATCGCAAGCGCAGCGAGTGCGGCCACTGCCGGCATCGCCCAGCGTCGCAGTGTTTTCAGGAACGACCGCCGCAGCCGCTTGCCATGGAGCCGCAGGCGATACATGCGCACCGGGCGGCTGATGTTCTTGACCTGTTGCTCTCCGACGAAGTCGAGGGGCCAATCGAGCTTGCCCTGCAGATGGTCATAAGCCGTGCCAGACACCATCACCCCGCCAGGCTCCGCCAGTTGCTCCAGCCGGGCAGCGACATTGACGCCGTCGCCATAGACATCGCCGTCCACCAGCGCCACATCGCCCAGATTGACCCCAATCCGGAACACAATGCGTTCACGCTCCGGCAGTCCGGCGTTGTGCGCGGCCACGGCCTTTTGGATCTCGGCTGCGCAAACCACCGCATCGACCACGCTGTCGAAGACGACGAGTGCACCGTCGCCCATCAGCTTGACAATGCGGCCATGGTGGCGGGCGATGGCGGGATCGGTCAGCTTGGCGCGGATGGCCCTCAGCCGCGCGATGGTGCCGGTCTCGTCGGCCTCCATTGCCTTGGAGTAACCAACGACATCGGCGGCCAGGATCGCTAGTAGCTTCCGATCGAGCGGGGGGACAGTCATGATCGCGCCCAACACATAATGTGCCGCTGAAATCCTACACCCGACGGAGCGCGGTGGCGAGCGCGCCGGCATGGCTGCGGTCCACAACTGGCACGGTCAGCTCATGGCAAATGCGTTCCTTAGGCGGCTGGAGTGTATGACCGCTCGTCACACCGTTTGGCGACGTTCGTGTGGGTCCTGGCCAAGGACCGTTCAGGGTCAATTCTTCCGGTTCTCGAACAGGAAGGTGACACACCTCCGGACATTCGTGGCGAATGGCGGAGAAGTTCTAGCGTCTTGGGGACCTCTACTCGGCCCACTTCTTGCCGACGCTATCGTATCGAACAGTATACATCGGCGTTGTCATGGCATTTTGGTAGCAGTCGACCGCTATCTCTGCATCCGTACCTGCCGCGATATGCTCATCTGCTAAGGCCTTGGCCTCGTCGAAATCGTCAAAGGCGGTCGCGATCATGTTGCCATCCAAGGTAACAACGTACCGCATAGCGGCTCCTTCTTCACTTCACCTACGCCGGTATATGAATCGCTATTTGTGACGCGCAAGGGTGGTGGGTGCAAATCTCTGGGGCGATCCGGGGAGCCGAACCGCCCGGGGGGTGATGTTCACGAAATATTTTCTCACCGCCGAAATTTCGGGCCGACCGATCAGGAACACCAAAATAATCACTGACGAAATCAACACGAGGCCGCGGGCGGCCGCCGTTTAAGCCGACTCCGGCAATAAGACGAACCGTCGAGTTGATGGTGTCCTGCGGCGATGGCAAGGACACCGTATCGCGCGCGATCGGCTGCTCGATTCCTACACGCGAGCTCCATTTCGAGGAGGAGTTGAAGGACGGGTGGGCGAAGACCGGAGTCACGGCCGACCGCGAGACAGGGAGCCGCAATCATCGACAGCAGCGTCGGGCGCTCGTTGGTGGAGGTGTTGGAACGGCTCGTCGGCGCTCAGATATCTTTCCCGCCCTCCTAGCAAATTGCGAAAGGCAGCGCGCGGCGGAATGAGGACGAGCGAAGCGGCGCTCTCCGCAAGGTCGGCCGCTCGCACCCAAACACAGATTGGCCGACATTGCGGAATAAACTCTCCTGGCTGGAGCCTTGGCACGGGATGTCTCTCGATTTTTTCGCCTGGGCGACGCTTGGTCTTCTCTCGTTGGCACCGGCTTTCGCCCAGCGGTTCGAGGATCTGAACCGGCCGCTGATTTTCAACGATTTCAACCAGCCGCAGATCTATCGGCCTCGTCCCGGCATTACCGAGTGCGGACGCGACCGGCCGTGCGACTGGCAAGAACCGGACAGCGACATCAGCCGCAACCGGTTGCATCAGCGACGTGTCAACCGCCATTGGCGGCACTCGGAGCGCGGCACGGTCAACACCTATCGCCAACCGCAAATCAAATATGACCTCGCGGTTCCGATAGAACCCACGCGGAATCCCTTGCCGGGGCGGAGCCGACTTGGCCTAAGCCGGAAAACCATGGTCTAGTCTCATCGAGACTGGTGCCTGGACCGATACCGTTGCTATGATGCCCGCACCGACACCTTCCAGCCTTATCAGGGCGGGCGCAGGAGATGTATCTCTCCGTATCGGTAAGCAGCAAGGGGCTCCCCCGCCATGAGATGCTGTCGCCCTGCCGTCGCCGTGAAGGGGACCGTAGATTTCTGGAACATTGCGTCACTAGCGCAGTTCGGTTGTCGATCGTGGATTCCCGTCAGTTTTCACGATCCAAGGCCCGTTGCAATCGAGGCCGAAGCCCGCCGCGTTCGATGTGACACCCTCCTCGTGGCGGGCTTATAGCCTCGATGCAGTTCAGCTCATGGGATCTGCATCCGAGGCGCTTTGTCGCCTACCTCAATGGCAGTGCCGATTCCCTGACGGAGCTATAACCGGAGTGCACCGCGCCCGCTGCACTCCGGTTATAGCTCCGTCGAAACGCTCGATCTCGGGTGAGGTGAGTAGGTGAGTTGCTTACGCCTTCACACCTTCACACGTCTATGGTCGAGCCGCCGAAGGCCCGTTCAGTCCTGAAACTCCACGACAGTCTTGCCTGGCTGCACCAAAGCAGAAAGTGCGTTGACATCCCAGTTCGTCAGCCCGACGCAGCCATGGGGTTGACGCTTGCCGACCGTCTCTGGAGCGGCTGTGCCATGGATCCCGTAGGCTGGCTTGGACAGCTCGATCCACATGTCGCCGACAGGTCCGTTCGGTCCGGGCGGAATGGTGAGTTCCTTGTTCTTCGCCGGAGAAGGGGAATAGGTCGGTGCAGACGCGGTTGCGGCTACCGTCAGCTTTCCGGAAGGATTTGGCGTATCAGGCGAGCCGATCGTGGCTGGACTGACGAGGACAAGGTGGTCGCCGTTATCATAGGCAAGAAGCTGGCTGCCTGACTTGTCGATCACCACCCGGGCCACGGTTCCGGTCGGTTCCGGTCCGGTAACCGGCACAATCATTTTGCTGCCTATGGCCGTGAAATCCGTGGTCGGATTCATTGTCCGAAGGAGATCGACATTCATGTGGAACTTTTCAGCAAGCATCTCGGTGACATCGCGATAGCCGAGCCATTCGATTTGGGCGAGCTCGGCATAATTGTCCGGAATTGTTTCGACAAACCGGCCGTCGATGTCCTCCGCGGCTAGCTCGTATGTTTGCGTTGCATCCTTGCTGTCCTCGGCGGCCAGCATCGCCCAGACCTCCGCATCGGGTTCGCCATCGGCAGGCAGGCCGCGTATCCGTTCATAAGCCGCCATGGCCTTGCGGGTATTGTCGCCGAAGAGACCATCGATAACGCCCGGCGAAAAGTGGGCGCGATCCAGCAGAACCTGAAGGCGGACAAGGAATGGATCAGGTTTATCCAGTGCGTTCTCTGCCTCATTCTCCGCTTCCTCCAACACGTCCGAGTCAGCCGCGATCTGGGCGCGGGCTTCGTCCGGCACATCGGTGGATTCGTGAGGCGTCTCCACCACGGCATTCGGCTGGCCGGGGACCGGAATCTCGGCCGCATCCGCTTCTCCGGAAGTCCCGGACTCTTCAGCCGGCGCCTTGACTTCGCCAGTTTGTGAATCGATTTCGAGAACGGCCGGCGCGGTCTCGCGGCGAACCTGCCATTCCTCAAACGTGGCGCTGTCAATCGCCTCTTTCGACAGGTGAGGCGTGGCAAAGGCAGCGGACCACCAGGTTATCGCGGCGGAGAAGACCCCGACGGAGACGAAATTCATCTTGTTTTCCAATCTGGAGCGCGGACAACGTGGCGAGGAGTATGCGGCTGCCACAACGTGCGCCCGACGATAAAGTTCAACAGACCCCCGACGATTATTTCGTTAATTTGGCCACTGCGCCTCGATCTACAGCTGTACCAGCGGCCGTTTGAGATCTTTGTACGACAGCGAGCAACACTGAACACATCGAAATTGGGCGCGCACCATAGCGGCTTGGGCGTCGGAAGAGGATGGATGGCAGGGAATTGGAGTCAGTGAGACCATTCTCGTGACGGCAAGGGCAACGAGACCCTGACGAAATTCCCGAGAAATCCATGTCAATGACGCGGGCGAAATCTGGGAACGTCCGTGGCGCGGCTGTGAGCTAGTTCGCAATTATTTGTCGCCGGTCGGTTCCTCGTTTGCGGTGGTGCCGACATCGATCATGCTACATGGAGGCTTCACGGTCACACGTTGCGCCATCTCGAGGAGCCCGGATCTTTCTGTCCTCCACAGCATTGTCCGCGTGAACAACTCACGACCATCACGCATGCCGAGGCTCTGCTCAACGGCGGTGCGCGCCCCTCTGTTCAAGGGGCACACACTTTCGCGGCTACTTCTTGGGAGCGACTTCAGCAGGGAGATACCGCGAAATTTCGAAGCCTGCGGCGACCTCACACATAGTCGGTTTTGTCCAGTTCTTCTTCATTCGTCTTCTCCTTGTTCGGGTTTATAAATTCCCGTGAAAGACACGACGCTTAACTCCCGCATTGGGCGAAAGCATGATCGCTTTCCGAGCGCCCGACTGCTATGTTGAGGACCGGGCGACAAAGAACCATACATTCGATGGCACCGGTGCGCTATAACATTTGACGTAGCGCAGCCGACTCAGGACTTTCCAAAAACCTCGACCTCGAAAAATCGTTACGGCTTTCAGAAGCGGTTCGCTCTTTTCATTGCGAACCTCGATTGCCATGCGGGCGGCGGTTCTCGGTCGGGACAATTTCCTTCACATAGTCCGCCAAGCCTCGAACGCCTCAGCGCGCGCGCTGGGTCGTCAGCTCGGCGGTGCCCTCGACTTTGCCGACAACCGACCTGGGACGCGTGGCATTCGCCACACTAACCGATTACATCCAAGGACGCGTTCCCGAGACCGACAGCCCCCGCCGCGTAGCGGTGGAGGTTGCCGACGGAAATCACGAACCCTTGATGGCTGCAGTTCTCACCGTTGGGTTCGTGCCCGACCAACAGCGAGTCGCCCGGTAGAGTTTTTCGCGAGGCTTTCTGTGCGGATTTCGTGCTCAGGGCCAATCACCTGGAGGCGTGCGAACTCGTGCCGCTCGTAGAGCTCCAGGTAGCGCTTGCGGCCGTCTCTGCTTTGCCGACGCAATGTGTCATCCATCCGCTCCGCGAGCCACTGGCGCTTGTGCTCGATATACCAGATGGATTCTTCCACTGTCAGGCCGACAAGCGTCAGCCGGCCTTTGCTGTCTGTGGTAAGGGCACGGTCCCGCGTCAACGCCTCCTCTTCGCCTGGCGCGAGTTCTAGCGGCACGTCCATCAATTCCGCCCCCTCTTTTGTCGCGCCCATGTCGCACGGACTTGCCGATAGTCGCTGGAAACCCTTGGAAATCAACGGGAGCCAGTCGCAACATCGCGCGACATGAAACTGGCATTTCTGCCGGCTCGATAGCCCGTAAGTACATGGTTTCGTTAGGAGAAATTTGGTAGCGGGAAGTGGACTCGAACCACCGACCCCAGGATTATGATTCCCGTGCTCTAACCAACTGAGCTATCCCGCCACGCGGCGACGGTCCGAAGGACGCGTTCGCCTGGGTCGGCGGGGATATAGGAGCGGGAGGGCCGGCCTGTCAAGCACGGAGCGCAGCGCATGCCGCGACATTTCCGGCTCGCGGATACGCTCTTGGCTGCAATCAATCGTGTCGGAGGCCGGGCTTGAGTTCGCGCCGTCACGCCGTTATGTCTCCGCGACGAATTTCTTGAGCTAAGGGATTGATGAAACCGCGTATTGCAGTCCTTGGATGCGGATATTGGGGCTCGAACCATATCCGCACCCTAAAGGCGCTTGGCGCCCTCCATGCCGTTTCGGACGCCAACCGCGCCCGCGCCGAAGGTTTCGCCAGCGAGCAGGATTGCCTTGCGATCGAACCAGACGCGCTTTTTGCGCGCAAGGACATCGACGCGATCATCATAGCGCTGCCGCCGCAATACCACGCCGACACCGCCATCCGCGTGGTCGAGAACGGCAAGGACGTGCTGGTCGAAAAGCCGATTGCGCTGACCGTGGCGGACGCCGAGCGCTCGGTGCGGGCCGCCGAAAAGCATGGCCGCATCTTCATGACCGGGCATGTGCTGCGCTTCCATCCGGCTTTCGAGAAGATGAAGGAGCTGATCGACAATGGCGAACTCGGCGATGTGAAGTACATCCATTCGCACCGCCTCGGCCTCGGCAAGTTCCATACCGAGAACGATGCGCTGTGGGATCTAGCGCCGCACGATCTTTCGATGATCCTGGCGATTACCGGCACGGCGCCGATCGAGGTGCGCGGCGAGGGCGCGGCGCTGCTCGACCACCTCTCCGATTTCGCTCATCTGCACATGCGCTTTCCGAATGGCTTGAGAAGCCATCTGTTCACGTCGCGGCTCAACCCCTACCGCGAGCGCCGGCTGACCGTCGTCGGCACCAAGGCTATGGCGGTGTTCGACGATGTCGAACCGTGGGAGCGCAAGCTCGCGGTCTATCGCCACGCGGTGTGGCAGGACAGCGGCCAATGGGCGTTCACCGCCAACGAGCCGAACTACGTGCCGGTCGGGCAAGGCATGCCGCTGACGCGCGAGCTCGAGCACTTCCTGCACTGCATCGAGACGCGGTCGGCGCCGCGCACCAGCGGCGAGGAGGCGATCGCGGTGCTACGCATATTGACCGCGGGCGCCGTCATCCACGATTAGTTGGCGCTGCGTGGCCAGAACCACCAGGTCAACACGCCGGCCGCGACAAGCCAGGCAGCGACCACGAGCAGCGCGCCCGCCCGGCTGCGCGGCTGCGTTTCCAGCCTGGCCGCCGTCGCGCGGAATTCATCCATCAGCCCGGCAGGCACCAGCCTGACCGCGATCCAGATGCCGGCCGGAACGATCAGCAGATCGTCGAGATAGCCGAGAACCGGGATGAAATCGGGAATGAGATCGATGGGGCTCAGCGCATAGGCCGCCACCAGGGCGGCTATGGCCTTCGCATACCAAGGGGTGCGGGGATCACGGGCGGCGAGAAAGATAGCGACCGCATCGCGCCTGACGCCTTTCGCCCAGCTTTTGAGGGCGGCAAGCATCCGCCCGCCCGCCTCTATTCCGCGGCGATGTGCGCCGGCTTTGCAGCAAGTCGGGTCAACATCGCCTCGGCTTCCGCAGCGCGCTCGGAGCGTTCGATGAAACCGCCGCCCAGAACGCGCGCATCGTTGCCGTCGTCTGTATAGAGCACGCAGGCCTGCCCGGGCGCGATGCCGGACTCGCCATCGGCGAGTTCCACCCAGCTCGCGCCGCCGTGATGGTGCAGCACCGCCGGGCGGGGAGGGCGCGTCGAGCGCACTTTCGCGAAGAGCTCCAGTCCCTCGGTGGGAATTGCGCCGATTGGCCCGTCGCCGAGCCAGTTCACGTTGCGCAGATAGATCTTGTGGGTCTCGAGCGCCTCGCGCGGACCGACGATCACTCGCGCGCGCTCGGCGTCGAGGTGCACCACATAGAGTGGTTCGCCCGAAGCGACGCCGAGGCCGCGGCGCTGGCCGACCGTATAGCGCAGTATGCCTTCATGGCGGCCGAGCACGCGGCCGTCTATGTGGACGATGTCGCCCGGGGTTGCCGCAGCCGGCTTGAGCTTGGCGATGATGTCGGAATACTTGCCCTGCGGCACGAAGCAGATGTCCTGACTGTCCTGCTTTGCCGCGACGCTCAGGCCGAGCTCTTCGGCGATGGCGCGGACCTCCGGCTTCGGCAATCCGCCGAGCGGGAAGCGCAGATAGTCGATCTGCTCCTGCGTGGTCGCGAACAGGAAATAGCTCTGGTCGCGATCGACATCGACGGGGCGGTAGAGAGCGCGGTGCGACCCGTTGGCGCGGCTGCGGATATAGTGGCCGGTCGCGAGCGCATCGGCGCCGAGTTCGCGCGCGGTCTCCAGCAGGTCGGCGAACTTCACCGTCTGGTTGCACGACACGCAGGGGATCGGCGTTTCGCCCGAGACATAGCTTTCGGCGAACGGCTCGATCACCGACTTGCGGAAGCGCTCCTCGTAATTCAGCACGTAATGCGGAATGCCCAGCGTCTCGGAAACGCGGCGCGCATCGTCGATGTCCTGGCCGGCGCAGCACGAGCCGGCGCGATGGGTGGCCGCGCCATGGTCGTAAAGCTGCAGCGTCACGCCGACGACATCGTAACCTTCGTTCTTCAGGATTCCCGCGACGACCGAGGAATCGACGCCGCCAGACATCGCCACCACGACGCGGGTATCTTCAGGCCGTCCCGGCAGATCCAGGCTGTTCATACAGAGGGTTCCGTGTTCCAAATTTGGGCGTTTCATGCCAACGAAGCCAATATAGGTCAAGGAAGTGCAAAGCGCCACTTTTGGGCCGATTGCCCAAGCCTTTGCAAACAAACGGCATTTCCGGCAGCGCCGGCAAAGGACCGTTCGTGGCCGGGCGGTAACGAAGGATTCACCATAGTTACCCAACGCTTACCGGGCGTTTAGGCAAATTTTAAAGCTGTTGGGTTATCCTCAAGGTGATTGGGTCTTTGAGTTTTTGTAGAGAGTACTATGACCGATCTGGTTAGACCGCGTGTCAAATATGTGATTGGGCCAGACGGCAGCCCGCTTACCATCGCCGATCTTCCTCCGACGAATACCCGGCGCTGGGTCATCCGTCGCAAGGCCGAAGTCGTCGCCGCCGTCCGCGGCGGGCTGCTCAGCCTCGACGAAGCCTGCCAGCGTTACAAACTTACGACCGAGGAATTCCTGTCCTGGCAGGCCTCGATCGACGAATACGGCCTGGCCGGCCTGCGCACCACGCGCATCCAGCAATACCGGCACTGACGCCGGGCAACACACTCCGCTCAGGAATACCGGCCCTGGCGCTTTGCCAGGCCCGACGCAACTGCCGTCAGGACGGCCGAGGCGGCAAAGAACCATAGGCCGGGCTTGGTAAACGCTGTCGCGAGGCCGCTGGTCTTGGCAGCGAATATCACCAGCGATACCAGCACCACGTCGAGCATCGACCAATTGGCCAGGGCGCGAAACCAGCCAGGTATCCGCACGCGGCCGGAGGCTCCGCCGTAGGCTGCAAGGTGAAGCACGCATAGCTTCATCGCCGGGAAAATCAACGAAAACAGCGCGATAATGATGGCGAGGACAGCGTCGCCTTCAGTCCATAACCCTGAGACGATTCCGAGCAGCGACGGCTCGTCCGCAAAGACGAACAGCCGTTCCACGCGGATCAAGGGCAGGGCGATGCCGAGCGCAAACGAGACGGTCGCAGCCAAAAGGAGTGCCGGAAAGACGAACTGCATCGCCGCGCTATAGCGGGTGCGCGCAGCTTGCGAAAGCGCCGCAGTCGCGGCTCGTCGGGCTATTTTCAGCCGATCATCGCGCTGCGGCTGTCATTATCGGTTTCGCGCATCTTGCCGTCGCGCGATTCCAGCATCTCCGCCTTGGAAAGCTCCGCTTCAGCTTCGGCGAGTAATGATTCGGCAACACTTCGCTGCTGGGCGAGGTCGGATTGCGAATTCAACAGATTGTCCCTGCGCAGGCGGGCGGCTTTGGCGAAGGTCGGATATGCGAAATGGTTGATGTCGGTGATGCCGGCCTTCTTTTCCTCGGCGTTGATCTGGAATTCCAGCTCGCCGGCCATGCGGTCGAATTCGGCGATCATCATATCGAGTTGCAGCAGCTGCCGGCGCTTCTCATTCACCTGAAACTGCTTCAGCCGAACGAGGTTTTCACGTGACTTCATGACTTCATACTCCCGGAGACGCAGACCCTGAACGAACAGCCCTACCCGCGAAAAAACCCGTGCGGCAAACCGTACGGTCCGCCGAACGCCGCTATAGGAAACGAATTCCTAAGATTCTTCGGCGTCGGTAACCATTCGTTTACGCGCATTGTTAATCATACGCGTCAGGACTTAAGGCCCGGTAAAAATCCGGGATGCCTAGCAGGATCAACGGCGGGTGAATCACATGAGTCACTTGAACCCGTTTGCTCACGCAACGCATTAAGGACTGAATTTTGGGATTAGTCATAAGATTCAAGAGAGTGTATCCGAGGGTTAAAAAATCTGGTATCGCTTTCCAGGCGGAATTAGGTTTTGTTAACCATTCGGTGGCAGCCTTGGTTGAAGGCAATCGCTGCTCCGGTACCAGATTGAATGCTACGCGGTCCGGCGGCAGAAAAGGGGAATGAAATGCGCGTTCTGCTGATAGAAGATGACAGTGCAACCGCACAAAGCATCGAGCTGATGCTGAAATCGGAAAGTTTCAACGTCTATACCACCGATCTGGGTGAAGAAGGCGTCGATCTCGGCAAGCTTTATGACTATGACATCATTCTCCTCGACCTGAACCTGCCGGACATGTCCGGCTACGAAGTCTTGAGAACGCTTCGCCTCTCCAAGGTGAAGACGCCGATCCTGATCCTTTCCGGCATGGCCGGCATCGAGGACAAGGTTCGCGGCCTCGGCTTTGGGGCAGACGACTACATGACAAAGCCGTTCCACAAGGACGAGCTCGTCGCCCGCATCCATGCCATCGTGCGCCGTTCCAAGGGCCACGCCCAGTCGGTCATCACCACGGGCGACCTGATCGTCAACCTAGATGCAAAGACCGTGGAAGTCGGCGGCCAGCGCGTGCACCTGACCGGCAAGGAATACCAGATGCTGGAGCTGCTTTCGCTGCGCAAGGGCACGACGCTCACCAAAGAGATGTTCCTCAACCATCTCTACGGCGGGATGGACGAGCCGGAACTGAAGATCATCGACGTTTTCATCTGCAAGCTTCGCAAGAAGCTCGACGCCGCGTCGGGCGGCCAGAACTACATCGAGACGGTCTGGGGCCGCGGCTACGTGCTGCGCGAGCCGGAAGACCTCCGCGAAAGCGCCTGACCAGTGAATAGAGAATAGTGAATAGTGAGTAGCGGGCAGGACGATCTTCTGCCCACTATTCTACTCACTACTCACTACTCACTACTCACTACTCACTACTCACTACTCACTACTCGCTATCTTCGACTCGCTCGATCAAGCTGCAGCCTGGAGGCTGCGGAAGCGCTCCAGAAGCTGCGGCCGCGTGAACGGTTTCAGGACATAGCCGTGAGCGCCGGCGCGCTTGGCGCGCATGATGGCGCCGACATCGACCTCGACGAGGCAGATCGCGATCTGCGGCTTCACGGGGCTTTCGATCGCGCGGATCCGGCTGATCACTTCCGTGCTCGACATGTCGGGCAGGGCGCCGTCCACCACGATGATGTCAGGCATGTCGGCCGCGCACATTTCGATGGCGTCGAGGCCCGTCGCGGCTTCGATCACCACCATTTCCGGGCCGCCCAGTATCCGTTTGGCGACTTTGCGGATCACGCTGGAATCGTCGACGAACATGCAGCGTTTCATGACACGGTCCTCTCGAGCATGATTTCCGAAAGTCACGGACTGTCCGGAAAAGATCATGCGGCCAACTTACGCTCCGCGGACGCGCCGGAAGCGACGGTGTTCTGATCGCCGGACCATATCCGAACCCGGTAAAGAACCGGACAAGAGGTTAGGTAAAATTAGTCTGAAGGAAGTCCGCGGCGGTCAGGCCGCCGAGAAGACGATTTCCTCGGCCGTTGCGTGGATCGCGATCTCCATGCCGGATTCGCGCGCCAGAAGCAGTGTGTAATAAGGCTGCACCGCATGCGCATCGATGGCTTCTTCCGGCTTCTGGCCGGAGTGCAGCTCGAGAAATTTCGGCGGCACGCGCAGCATCGGCCCGGCCGCCGAAATCTTGAACTTCGGTTCGGTCTCGACATCCTCGAGCGTCACGCCGATCTTGCCGCCGCGCGGAATGGCGGCCAGCGCCACCAGGATCAGGTTCAGGAGCAGCTTGACCTTGTTCTTGGGCAGCAGCGCGCGCCTGCCCGTCCAGGTGAGTTCGGGCTTCTCGTTGCGCAGAAACGCCGTCGCGACGGCTTCGGCGTCGCCGGTGTCGATGACCATGCCGGCCGAACCGGCCGCGCCGAAAGCGATGCGCGCAAACTGCAGCCGCGCCGAGGCGTTGCGCGCGCTGGTGCGAATCAGTTGCATGGCGTCCGCATCCGCGCCGCCTTCGTCGAGCAGTTCCAGCCCGTTATTGATCGCGCCGACCGGCGAAATGATATCGTGACATACGCGGCTGCACAAAAGTGCGGCCAGATCGGCAGCTGAAAGGGTAAAAAGCTCGGCCATCAATGGGTCCCCGCGGCAAACAAAAATACAGGCATACACGAATGCCGCCGCACCGAGTGGCGAATCAGGCCTGTCCCCCCTGCTTTCTCGTACACAGCGCCGCCGCGCGCATCAAGAAACCAGAAAAAATGTACGGTTGTCAAAAATCGCTTGCTGGATAATGGGAAAAGATAGCGCCGGAAAGGGCCGGGTTCGGCCACCGAAGCGCCATCTTCATATGAGCTTAATGCTTGGACAAGATTTACGGCATAGTTTCGGTAAATGGCCCGCCAGCGACCGGCAAGAGTCGCAGCGTGCCGAGGCGTCGGCGAATAGGCTCCCGGACGGAGATTTGGAAGCATGTTTTCCCGACTTTTTGACCGGAGCATCATCCTCCGGCTTGCCGCTGTGGTTCTCGCGCTTGCGGGCGTCATGGCAATCTCGACAGGCCAGTTGCGGGCGCAGGAATATTCAGCTCAGGAAATCGTCGATTCCGGCCATCGCTTCTTTGGCGCGACCTCCGGCGGGCTTGCGACGATCGTCGAGAAGATTTTCGCCTCCTACGGCCTGCCCAACGGCTATGTTCTGGGCGAGGAGGGCTCGGGCGCGCTCGTCGGCGGGCTCACCTATGGCGAAGGCACGCTCTACACGAAGAATGCCGGCGACCATAAGGTGTTCTGGCAGGGACCGTCGCTCGGTTGGGACTTCGGCGGGCAGGGCTCGCGCAACATGATGCTGGTCTACAATCTCGACGACGTTCCGAACCTCTACAACCGTTTCATCGGTGTCGCCGGTTCGGCTTATGTCGTGGCGGGCGTCGGCTTCAACGTGCTCAAGAACGGCAACATGCTGCTCGTTCCGGTCCGCACCGGCGTCGGCGCGCGGCTGGGCGTCAATGTCGGCTACCTCAAGCTGACCGAGAAGCCGACCTGGAATCCCTTCTGAGATCGGGGTCGGGAAGCGCCGGTTGCCGAGGGCCGGCATTCCGGCATATTGGTTGCGGGCATGCGGAGGCGGCTCGTTGCGCGCCGGCAAAGCCGCTCCAACCGAGCTCGTGACCTAACGTGATCCAGTCCATCCTGTTCTTTGCACTCGGCTTTCTCACCGCCGGCTTTCTTGCCTTGCTGATCGCGCCGGCGGCCTCGCGGCGCGCGGCCGCCCTGATGCGCAAGCAGGTCGAAGCCTCCGTGCCGCTGACGCTGGACGAAATACAGGCCGACAAGGACCGGATGCGGGCGGAGTTCGCCATGTCGGCGCGCCGGCTCGAAATCAGCGCGAAAACGCTTCGGGAGAAGAATGCGGCGCAGGTTATCGAGATCGGCCGCAGGCTGGAGGAGATCAAGGCGCTTGGCGCCGAACTCGCGGAGAAGAACCGCCTGATCGCCGCTTTCGAGGCCGGCGGCGAGGGCTTGCGGGCGGAACTGCACCGGCGCGAGAGCGAGCAGCAGCGTCTCTCGGAAAGGCTCGCCGAAGCCGACGAGGTGCTGAAGCAGAAGTCGCTCGAGATCGAGAAGCTCGAACGGATGTACGACGATGCAAGTTTTTCGTCGAGCAGCCGCCAGATCGAACTGGTGGCGCGGGAATCGGAACTGGAGCAACTCGGAAACGAAACCGCCCAGCTAAAAGCCCGGGCGGAGGATGCCGAACAGCGTCTCCAGGAGACGGAAGGCGAGGCGGCGCAGCTCCGCGAAGAGCTGGCGCGCGCGACGGCGGCGGAAGACGACCTCAACGCGCGGCTCGTGGAATTGCAGGCGGAGAAATCGGGCCTGGAAGCGCAGTTTGCCGTTCAGAACGTGCCTGTACCCGTTGCGGAAAATGGAGGGGAAGTCCCGGCGAAGGGGGCGGACCGTGAGCGGCTCGAAAACCGGCTGACATCGCTGACACGGGAAAACCGCAAGCTGAAGGCCGAACTGGCAGCGCTGCGGCGGTCGAAGGGCGAGGCTGGCGCCGATGAGGAATTGCGAGAGCAGATAGGAGCGCTGGCCGCACAGATGGTCCACCTGACCAGCATGCTCGAAGGGCCGGGCTCGCCGATCGCCAAGGCCTTGTCCGCGCCGGCGGCCGAAAGCGACCAGGGAGGCGCGAAGAAGAAGAGCCTCGCCGACAGGGTGAGAGAACTGCAGAAGGCCGCCTCAGCCGGCTGACTTCTCCAGTTCTGCGAAATGATGCAGGGCGATTGCCGATGCCGCGGCGACGTTCAGGCTGTCGAAGCCGCCGGCCATGCCGATGCGCACCGTGTTCAGCCGGGTGAGGAGGCGTTCGGGAAGACCTTCGCCCTCTGCGCCGAACCAGAGCGCCGCGCGCTCCGGCCGTTTGATATCGCGCAGGTCGGATTTTCCCCGCGGCGAGAGCCCGTAGAGTTCGAAGCCGCGCCGGGACATCTGGTCGACGAGCCCTGCGGCGTCGTCGGCGATCGCAAACGGGATTTTCAGGACGGCTCCGACAGAAACGCGGATCGCCTTGCGGTAGAGCGGATCGCAGGAGCCTGCATCGAGGATCACCGCATCTGCACCGAATGCGGCGGCGTTGCGGAAGATCGCGCCGACATTGTCGTGGTTCGAGATACCCACCAGCACGACGACGAGCGCTCGGCCGGGCAGTGCTGCGAGCAGCTCTTCCGGCGATTGGGGCGCGCGCTTGCGGCCGATGGCCAGCACGCCGCGATGGATGTGGAAGCCGGCTATGGCGTCCATGACCGGGCCCGACGCGACGTAGACCGGCATGTCCGGCGGAGCCAGCGCCAGCGTGTCTACAAGCCCGGGAAGGCGACTTTCAAGCACGAGCACGGATTCGGCTTCAAAGCGCCGGGCCGAGAACAGCACGTTGAGCACGACCTTGCCCTCGGCTACGAAGCGCCCCTGCCGGCCTGCCAGATCGCGCTCCCTTATGTCGAGATAGGGAGCGACACGCGGATCGGCGGGGTCGGCGACATGGACCGGGTTCATGCCGGCTGCAGCTGCGAGATCATCCGCTGGATAAACGGCGCTGGCTGCGCGGCGTCAAGTCTCCGCCATCGTCTCAAGTCGCTTCGGATGCTTTCCATTCCCGCCGTAGCGGAAGATGCCGTCCAGCGTGCCCAGAAGCTGGCGCACCGCCTCGGACCGGCAGGAGTAGTAGATCATCTGGCGGTCACGGCGGGTCTCGACGAGATGGACGTTGCGCAGCTTCGCCAGGTGCTGCGAAAGAGCCGACTGGCTGAGCGATACTTTTTCGGCGATTGCGCCGACCGACATCTCGCCTTCCAGAAGATGGCTCACGATGACGAGGCGCTTTTCATTGCCGAGCAACGTCAGCAAGGCCGCTGCCGACTCGGCATTGTCGATAAGCTGTTTCGAAACCATCATGCCCCACACATAGTTTGCTCATTCAGACGCCATGGGGGCAATAACGTCGGAAAGCTCCAGCCGGATCTGCGCATGCACGCTGAATCATCCGGCTATCAATGAATTCAGCGTAAACGATTTCAGCCAAATCTCAAGGTGGAACAATCCTTGCTGTGCCCCTTGTCATGAATTAATTCCCAAAGCCGCCCTTGCATCCCTGGCCATCTCGACCAAGGTTTTTCTAAGTTCGCCGGCAGTCGAAAGTGGCGCCGGGAAGAAGATGCGCCGGACCTCGTCGCCGGAGGCGATGTCCATGCCTTCGGCGTCGAAACCGGTGACCCGCCATCCGTCGCCGGACGCCCCGGCGTAATGCCGGGCGTAGACGGCGATCGCGTCGAGATGATCGGAATTCATGTGATCGAGCGCCGGCTGTTCGCCTTCGGCAAGCCCTTCCGGCACCGGCCCTAAAAACTCGGCCGGCGTCAGATTATAGGCCTTGCCGAAGCCGCCGTTCAGGCTTGCGCCCTCGGCATCCAGCCGGAAGAACCAGAAATCGCCCAGTCCGGCGTAAAGCGCGGCCTTGGGATTGCGGTTGAGATAGCGCCGCTCGGCCCGGGCCTGCTCCGGCGCGCCGCGTTCGAGGCGCGTCGCGCGGCAAGCCAGCGTGATGCGTGGATGCGCGAGCGGGTCGCCCTTGCCAGGCTCCCCAAGCAGCAGCGAACAGCGCGGGTCCGCGATGATGGCGCGGGTATGGGCCGCCAGCATCGAAACGAGAATCAGCGGCGCACCGTCGAGATCGGTCGCAACGCCGACACGGCTCGCCAGTGGCGCGCCGGTTTCAGGGTCAAGCACTGCAAGGGCGCCATAGCGGGCCGATCGGATCAGCGTCTTTGCCAGCCGGATTGCATCGGCGTCCGTCGGTCTGATGACATCCTTGGCCTTTTCCAACATCCCGGCCTTCATCAATGTTGATGTCGATTGTCCAGTTATCGCCCGACGATGCCCGACTTGGCAAGAGCCTCCGCTTCGTCGGCCGATATTCCGAGCCGGATGAGCACGTCCGTGACGGCGGCCACGTCCTTTGGCGGCATAGCCACGGCCGACGGGGTACGCGAAAACCGCGGCGCCGGGGCAGGCCGCTCCAGCGATCCGGCGTGTATATGCGCGCGGCGCGCCCGGTTGTGCGGATGAAGGGGCGCTTCCGAGAATGAAAGGACCGGAGCCACGCATGCGTCGGCGCCTTCGAACAGGGCGGCCCATTCGTCGCGGGTCTTTTCGCCGATGCGCCGGGCTATCGCCTCGCGCATCTCGCCCCAAGCCGATCTGTCGTATTGGGCGGCGGCCAAATGCGGCTCCAGCGGAAGCAGCGCCGCGAATTCCGCGAAGAACTGCGGCTCCAGGCAGGCCACGGCGAGGTGCCTTCCGTCGGAAGTTTCATAGGTGTCATAGAAAGGCGCGCCAGAATCGAGCAGGTTGGAGCCGCGCCGGTCCGTCCAGAAGCCGGCAGCCATGAAGGAGAAGAAGGGTGCGGCCAGCATGGACGCGCCGTCCACCATGGCGGCGTCGACCACCTGGCCCTTCCCCGACCGCGAGGCTTCAAACAGTGCCGCCAATATGCCGGCAATCAGGAACATGGCGCCGCCGCCATAGTCGGCGACAAGGTTGAGCGGCGGCACCGGCTTGCCTTCGCGAGGACCGATGGCGTGCAGCACGCCGGAATAAGCGAGATAGGTCAGGTCGTGACCGGCGCGCCCGGCGAGCGGACCTTCCTGCCCGAAACCGGTCATCCTGGCGTAGATCAGTTTCGGATTGCGGCGCTGCGCCTCTTCCGGCCCGAGGCCCAACCGCTCCATGACGCCCGGCCGGAACCCTTCGATCAGCACGTCCGCTTTTTCGAGGAGCTGCAGGACCAGCCCAATCCCCTCCGGCCGCTTCAGGTCGAGCTTGAGTATCGTGCGGCCGTGGCGGTCGAGATCGTGCTCGGGAGGCAGCGCAAGAAATGCCTTGGCGCTCGCCATGCGCTCGATGCGGATGACCTCCGCACCCATTTCCGAAAGCATCAGCGCCGCCAGCGGCGCCGGGCCCAGCCCCGCCATCTCGACGACCGTCAGCCCGGCAAGCGGGCCTTTTTTTCCGTCGCTGCCGGTATCCATGATTCGACAGCCCGATCTTTACTTCGGCGCCATGCGATTGGCGCCGTCGAGGCGGATGACCTCTCCGTTCAGCATCTGGTTCTCCACGATGTGCAGCGCCAGCGCGGCATACTCCGAAGGCTCGCCGAGGCGCTGCGGGAAGGGCACGGACGCGCCAAGCGAATCCTGCACCTCCTGCGGCATGCCCATCAGCATCGGCGTCTTGAAGATGCCGGGTGCGATCGTCATCACGCGGATGCCGGAACGCGCGAGATCGCGCGCCACAGGCAGTGTCATGGCGACCACCCCGCCCTTGGACGAGGAATAGGCGGCCTGGCCGATCTGCCCGTCGAAGGCCGCCACCGACGCGGTGTTGACGATCACGCCGCGTTCGCCGCCGTCCAGCGGCTCCTGCCTGGCCATGCGCTCGGCGACCAGCCGGATCATGTTGAACGTGCCGATAAGGTTGACCTCGATTACCCGCCGATAGCTGTCCAGCGGATGCGGGCCGTCCTTGCCGAGCGTCTTCGCGCCGATGGCGACGCCGGCGCAATTGACGAGGATACGCGGTTCGCCGAGCACCTGCGCCGCTTCAGCGACCGCGGCCTCCGCGCCCTCGGCGCTGCTGACATCGCATCTGACGGCGACGCCGCCGATCTCGCGGGCAACCACCGCCGCGCGTTCCACGCCGATGTCGAGCAGCGCGACCCTGGCGCCGGCAGCCGCCAGCGCGCGGGCGGTCGCCTCGCCCAGTCCGGAGCCGCCGCCCGTGACGATTGCCGTTTGTCCCTGCGGTTTCATGGCGGGTCCCCCTCGTGAATTGTTTCGTACATGCTAGGGAGGCGACCGTCGCGGCGCAACCGATTCAGGCCTTCTGCAGATCCCTCACCTGATCCGCATGCGAGACTTCGCCAGCCAGCGCGGCCACTGCGCCCGGCGAAAACTCCACAGCGAGCAGACGGTCGAGGTCGACGGGGCGCGGCATCGAGATCTGGCCGCGCGGGATTTTCTTGAAGCCGAGCGGACCGTAATAGGGTTCGTCGCCGACCAGGATCACCGCGCCCGCGCCAGAATTTTGCACCGCCTCCAGCGCCATGGCGACAAGCCGGCGGCCGATGCCGACATTCTTGAAGGGTGGGCGCACCGCAAGCGGCCCAAGCAACAGCGCCCGGCCGGCTCCGGCCGCGATCCGCGTCATTCGCACGGAGGCGACCACGGCGCCGCCATTGACGGCGACGAAGGAAAGGCTCCGCTCATGCGGCCCGCCCTCGCGAATCTTGTAGGCGGCGCGCGTGAAACGGCCCGGCCCGAAGGCCTCGGCATTGATGATTTCGATTTCGGGATCGTGTGCCGGCTGCTCCGGCAGATAGGTCGTGTCGGCAAAACTCATGTCGTTCGCTTCCGGTCGAGGAGGGAAGGGGTCGGCTGCGCGCGGCAGCCCGTCGCCAGTCAGCGCTTTCTCAAGCGCGGGCGCCCATTCGTCGTCGGTCGAACCGGATCTGTGCGAAGCATTTTGCCATCGGAACGACCGGCTAGCATCATTTTCGAGCCGCGTCCATCGGGCATCGCCGCAAGGGTGACGATCCGGTCACGGTGCAGAAGATTTCGCCTCCCGGCTTTGTGCCCTACATCGGGCAGGAACCCTCTCAAGGAGAAGCCGGATGGGATTGCTGGTCGATGGCAAATGGAGCGACCGCTGGTATGACACCGGGAGAAGCGGCGGCAAGTTCGTTCGGGATGAGTCGCAATGGCGGGACTGGATCACCGCCGACGGCGCGCCGGCCGCCGGCCGAAGCCGCGGCTTCAGGGCCGAGCCCGGCCGCTATCATCTCTATGTGTCGTATGCCTGCCCGTGGGCGCACCGCACGCTCATCTTCCGCGCGCTAAAGAAGCTCGAAAGCGTCATCTCCCTCTCGGTCGTCCACCACTACATGGGCAAGGACGGCTGGACCTTCCGCCGGGAGGATGGCGCGACGGGCGATACGCTCTACGGGTTCGACTTCCTGCACCAGATATACACCAGGGCGGACCCTGGCTATTCGGGGCGCGTCACGGTGCCGGTCCTCTGGGACAAGAAGGGCGAAACGATCGTCAACAACGAATCGTCAGAGATCATCCGCATGCTCAATTCCGCCTTCGACGAATGGGGCGACGCGTCTCTCGATTTCTACCCGGAGCCTTTGCGCGGCGAAATCGACGCTGTCAACGCGCTGGTCTATCCGGCGATCAACAACGGCGTCTACCGCGCCGGCTTCGCAACCACGCAGAAGGCCTACGAGGAAGCATTCGCCGAGCTGTTCTCGGCGCTGGACGCGCTGGAGGACCGGCTTTCGCGGCAGCGCTACCTGGCCGGCGCGCGCCTGACCGAGGCCGACTGGCGGCTGTTCACCACGCTCTTGCGCTTCGATCCGGTCTATGTCGGACATTTCAAGTGCAATCTGCGCCGCATCGCCGACTACCCGAACCTGTCCAATTATCTCCGTCACCTGTTCCAGGTTCCGGGCGTCGCCGCGACCGTCAACATGCTGCACATCAAGTCGCATTATTACGGCAGCCACGACACCATCAATCCGACCCGGATCATCCCGGTCGGGCCGGAACTTGACTATTCCGCGCCGCATGACCGCGGGCGGTTCAAGGAAGTCGTTCAGAGCTGATGGAAGAACTCAATTCGACTTTGCGTTCGCTTTTGCCTGCCGGCGGGCTTCTGCCTTAAGCAGCGAGTTTCCAGCCCTTTTCGAAAACCCCAACAGGACGGGCACGATCGTTACGACAGCGGCGATGAACAGGACAAAAATCCACAGGCCGGGCGATAACGGTGGCAGCTCTCCCACCGACCAGATCAGCATGAGCTGCGCTACTGCAGCCGCAGCGGCGACGGCTGAACAAAGTCCGACCATTCTCCAGTATTCGCTGTCGGAGAGGAGCCTTTGCTGCTCTTTCAAAAACAGCTGGTACGCTGCCATCACTGACGCGATCGTTATGGCGAAGCTGATGTGCTTCCCATATTCCGCGGCAATTTCGGGAAAGATCATCGCGAGAATAGAAAAGATGATGAGCGCGCCGACAAACCAGGCTGCAAACTTGCCAACATAGCGCCCAAGAGGCACTGGTTGCGCGGTTTCCAAATTTTCCCCCGTTTAAATCCAGACAGTTGGTTGTTCGCTTAATCTGCGGAGCAAGCGGCCTTTCCACAAGTGACCTGAGACCCTGAACTTCCTCCAGATTTGGGTAGAGTCCGTCGATCACGGAGACGGACGATGCGACCCTCGCGGTTCACGGAAGAGCAGATCATCGGGATGCTGAAGGAGCAGGAGGCCGGTGCGAAGACGGCGGATGTCTGCCGCAAGCACGGCATCTCGGCAGCGACGTTCTACAAATTCAAGGCCAAGTTCGGCGGGATGGAGGTGTCCGACGCCCGTCGCCTGAAGGCTCTGGAGGACGAAAACGCCCGGCTGAAGAAGCTCCTGGCCGAGCAGATGCTCGACAACGCGATCCTGAAGGATGTCGCCGCAAAAAAATGGTGACGCCCGATGCGAAGCGGGAGGCGGTGGCTCATGCCTGCGAGGTGCATGGGGTGAGCCAGCGTCGGGCGTGCCAGGCTCTGAACATCGACCGTTCGACGGTGCGCTACACCAGCACCCGTCCGGACGACGCTCCGTTGCGCGAGGCGATGAAGGCCGTGGCGGCGGAGCGCCGGCGGTTCGGCTACCGCAGGATCCACATCATGCTGGACCGGCAGGGCATCGTGATGAACCAGAAGAAGCTGCGGCGCCTCTACCGGGAGGAGAAGCTGCAGGTGCGCCGGCGCGGCGGACGCAAGCGGGCGCTGGGCACGCGCAGGCCCATGCTCGTGCCCGATCGTGCCAACACTCGATGGAGCCTGGACTTCGTCTCCGACACCTTCACCGATGGCCGTCGCTTCCGGGTGCTCGCCATCGTCGACGACTACACGCGGGAATGCCTTGCATTGATCGCCGACACCTCGCTGTCGGGCCTGCGCGTCGTGCGCGAGCTGGACGCTGTCATCCGCCGGCGCGGCCGGCCGGACACGATCGTCTCCGACAACGGCACCGAACTGACCTCGATGGCGGTCCTGCGATGGTGCCAGCAGACCGGCGTCGAATGGCACTACATCGCGCCTGGGAAGCCTACACAGAATGCGTTCGTGGAGAGCTTCAACGGGCGCTTCCGGGACGAGTGCCTGAACGACACGCTGTTCTCGACGCTGTCCGAAGCCCGCAGCGCCATCAACTCATGGAAGGAGGACTACAACCACCACAGACCCCACTCGGCCCTCGGCAACATGCCGCCAGCCGAGTTCGCAATGAAATCCACACTGGAAAAACAGGCCGCATGAGGCCACAAACGAAACCCAGGACTCTGCCTCAAACCGGAGGAGAATGGGGTCTCAGGTCACACCAATTACAGTCGACGTGGCTTCCGTGACCCTCGACCGCGGGTGATCAGCCGCCGAGCAAGATTTAGCAAAAGGATGGGATCAAACATGGCCGAAGAAATCAACCATCATCGCCGCCGCTTTTTCGGCACCGCGGCCTTGACCATTGCCGCAGCCGAGCTCGGCATGATCAATCTTTCGGCCGCACAATCTAGCAAGACAAAGGCGGCGGATCTGCCAACGATCAAGCCGGGGACGAACACGTCATTCGGCCCCCTGAAGCAGATCGATGCCGGCGTCCTGAATGTCGGATACGCCGAGGCCGGTCCTACCGATGGTCCTGCGGTCATTCTCCTGCACGGCTGGCCTTATGACATTCACACTTATGTTGACGTCGCTCCCCTGCTGGCGTCGGCCGGCTACCGAGTGATCGTGCCGTATCTTCGCGGCTATGGCACGACGCGCTTTCTTTCAAACGAGACGGTCCGCAACGGCCAGCAGTCGGCGATCGCGCTCGACATCATCGCCTTGATGGATGCTCTGAAGATCGAGAAGGCAACCATCGGCGGTTGTGACTGGGGTGCGCGGACTGCCTGCATTATCGCGGCGCTGTGGCCGGAGCGCTGCAAGGCCTTAGTCTCGGTGAGCGGTTATCTGATCGGCAGCCAGGAAGCAAACAAGATGCCGCTGCCGCCAAAGGCCGAGCTCCAATGGTGGTACCAGTATTATTTTGCGACAGAACGCGGCCGGGCCGGCTACGAGGCAAACCGGCAGGATTTTGCGAAGCTCATTTGGCAGATTGCCTCGCCGAAATGGGACTTTGATGACGCCACCTTCAATCGAAGCGCGGCGTCTTTCGACAATTCGGATCATGTTGGCATCGTGATCCACAATTACCGCTGGCGGCTCGGCTTGGCTGACGGCGAGCCGAAATATGACGACTTCGAACGGCGGCTTGCCGAGTTTCCCGTCATCACCGTGCCTGCGATCACCTTGGAGGGTGACGCCAATGGAGCGCCACATCCGGATCCTAGCGCCTACGCCAAGAAGTTCTCGGGCCGATACGAGCACCGGAAAATCAGCGGCGGCATCGGGCACAATTTGCCGCAGGAAGCCCCCGCGGCCTTTGCCCAGGCTATAGTCGACGTCGACAGTTATTAGTCGGCCCATAGGGGCCGCCGCTGGTGCCGGTTGGGCCCAATGTCCGGGTTCTGGAAAATGGGCCCGGGAAGGTCACGATTGGCGTCAATTCTTGCGCACATTGCCACGGCCGTTCCCCTTCTCCAGAGCGGTCGTTTTTGGGAAACCGCTGAAAGGCGGTTTTTGCCAGCACGAATTTGGAACGGAAGGAGCTCAGCATGACTTCCAACACGCAACGGGTTCAATTTGCCGGCCATTCCGGCGCAACATTGGCAGCCCGCCTCGATCTACCCAATGGGCAGATACGTGCCTACGCACTATTCGCTCATTGCTTCACCTGCTCCAAGGATCTGGCGGCAGCGCGCCGCATCGCGGCAGACCTTGCACGCGAAGGTGTCGCTGTCCTGCGCTTCGACTTCGCTGGCTTGGGATCGAGCGAAGGCGAATTCGCCTCGACGAACTTCACCTCGAATGTTGCCGACCTGCTGTCGGCGGCCGACTATCTGCGCGACCATTTTCAGGCACCGTCGGTACTGATTGGCCATTCGCTCGGAGGTGCAGCTGTACTGGCTGTGGCCAAGGATATTCCCGAGGTGCGCGCCGTCGCCACCATCGGTGCGCCGGCCGATGCCGGCCATGTGTTGAAGAACTTCGGAACGAGCCTCGAGGAGATCGAGAGGAGCGGCGAGGCTGAAGTCGATCTCGCCGGGCGCAAGTTCCGTGTTACAAAGCAATTTGTCGAGGACGTGCGTGCACAGCGCATCAGCGAGGCAGTCGCAGCTCTGAAGAAGCCGCTCCTCATCCTGCACTCGCCGCTGGACCAGACGGTGGCAATCGAGAACGCCACCAACATCTTCCTAGCGGCCAAGCATCCGAAGAGCTTCGTCTCGCTGGATAAGGCCGACCATCTTCTCACCAGGCTCGAAGACGCCGCGTTCGCCGCGCAGGTCATTTCGGGGTGGCTGACGCGCTATCTCGCCGCCGACACGCCGCAAGGCATGGCGCTGATCGAGCATGTCCGCCTTACCGAGACGGGCGAAGGCAAGTTTCAGAACATGGCGCAGGCGGGGCGGCACCGGCTTTTTGCCGATGAACCGGAAAGCGTGGGCGGACTCGATTCGGGACCGTCACCGTATGATTTCCTGTCGATCGCGCTTGGCGCGTGCACCTCGATGACGCTGCGTCTTTATGCCGACCACAAAAAGCTGCCGCTCGGGCGCATCAGCGTCGACGTTTCGCACGCCAAAAGCCATGCCAAGGACTGCGAGGAGTGCACTGAATCGGAACGTAGCAGTGGCGGCAGGATCGACCGTTTCGAGCGGATCATTTCGATCGATGGCGAGGTCCCCGAGGACCTTCGCGGAAAGATCGCCGAAATTGCCGGAAAATGTCCGGTTCATCGCACGCTCGAAGCCGTGGCAAACATCAAGACGGTCGTGAAATCAGAAACCCAAGCGACAATGCGATAGTTTCACTCGGCGAACGCGGTCGCTAAGTCCCTTATCGAGAAGGACGCGTTTCGGTCGTCCCTCTGCCGTTCCTTCGACAAAGTTCCCACCGCCCCACTCCCATCGGCGCGCTCGGGAACGCAAATGTAAAGTCAGAGCGGCGGCCTTCGCTCGCTTGCTAGGTATGTTGTCGGGAGACGCGATGCAGGGCGAGCCACTATGACTTTGGTCGAGGCTGTGTGGCCCGCAGGAGGTTGTCGCGCAGCCTTGCCACGGTCTTCTGCACGACGGGGAAGTCTTCTCCGAGCCCGGTCGCCTCCAGCAGCGGCGCGCCGGGATCCATTTCAACCAGGTTGCGCCCGGCGGGCGTCAGGCTCACCCGCACCTGCCGTTCGTCGGCGGGATCGCGCTGACGTCGGATATAGCCCATGGACTCCAGCTTCTTGAGCAAAGGCGTCAGGGTGTTGGACTCGAGAAAGAGCTTTTCGCCGAGCGCCCCGACGGTCTGGTCGTCGGCGTCGGAAAGCGCCACCATGGCGATGTACTGGGTGTAGGTCAGTCCGAGCTTGTCCAAGATCGGCTTGTACGCCCGACCAAAGGCCAGATTCGCCGAATAGATCGCGAAGCACAGAAAGTTTGAAAGCTTCCTGCCCTCGTCGCTGGCTTTCTGGCTGGAGGGCGTTGGCATTTCCGAGCTCTTTGCTGCTGGAGAAGCGGGCATGGGCATATCCTATCCATATTCGTTTCTGTTGGGCGAATATAAATCGCATCCGATTAAATCGCAAGGGTGTTGACATCGCTTCCCCGAAAGCGTATTTGCATCGCACCCGATTAAAGCGGATACGAGTTAACCCCCCAACAAAGGATGTCCCCAATGACTGAGAAGCTCCTCCTCACCGGCAAGACTCACAACAAGGGTGGCCGCGACGGCTACGCACGCAGCAGCGACGGCATGCTCGACATCAAGCTGCCGCAACCGCACCCGGCCGCCGAAAACCTGTTTGGCGCCGCCTGGTCGGCCTGCTACATCGGCGCGATCGAACTCACCGCCTCCCAGAGAAACATCAAGCTTCCGGCGGGTGCCGAGGTCGATGCCGAGATCGATCTGAACGTCGACGACGGCTCCTATTTCCTGCGCGCACGCTTCAACGTCAGCGTGCCGGGCGTCGACCGCGACGTCGCGCACGAAATCATCCATGCGGCCCACGGAATCTGCCCGTACTCGAAGGCCACCCGTGGCAACATCGACGTCGAGACCAACCTCGTCTGAACCCGGTCAAATCTCTGCCCCGCGAAGACCGCCAACAGCCGGAGTTGTTGACCAATGAACTCAGGGTAGCGCTCCGGTCGCTGCGCTAGTCGTACCGAAATGAGCGGGCGGCGCCGGAGTGGCGCCGCCCGCATTCATGCCGGCAATCTGCCCAATGGCGACCCGTTGGCGTGCAAGGAGATAGAATATGCCCGATACATTCGAAATGCTGTTCGACCTGACACTTCCCACTCAGGAACAAATGCGGGAACTGGTGGCGGACCTCAGCGAGGAAGAGCGGCGTTTGCTGCTCGAACACGGCGAAGAGGCCCCATTCTGCGGTGTTTTCCTCCACGAGAAACGGGAGGGGCTGTATACCTGCCGCTTGTGCGGACTGCCGCTGTTCAAGGCCGTGGCGAAATTTGAAAGTGGTACCGGCTGGCCGAGCTTCACCGCGCCCGTCGCTCAGGATCATCTCCGCAGCATTCAAGACACCCGCTATGGCGTCGTCAGGACGGAGATCGTCTGCGCCCGTTGCGGCGCGCACCAAGGTCATGTCTTCCCTGACGGCCCGCCTCCGACCGGGGAGCGCTTTTGCATCAATTCAGGATCGCTGGCATTCACACCCAATGGGGAGCCTCTTCCAGACAAGCTCCACCGAGGCGCCCCTGACGGTGAGCCGTGGAGAAGCTGAATTCTCTGTCAGGTATCCGCTCACGCGAGACATTCCAACCGCACAGTGACAATGTCGCCTTTGCGTCAGTTCACGTCGATGCACGCAGCCCGCCTGAAGGTCCGCTTCTGACATTCCGAGCCTCTAAGCCGCAAGTCCGCTAATGATGCGGTGGACGGCTCTCCTCCGCCTTGCGGCTATAGTCGCGGGGCTAGAGCTGTAGGAGAGCTGCCATGAGCATTATTACGACGATTGGTCTGGATATCGCGAAGTCAGTCTTTCAAGTGCACGGTGTGGATGCG
>DASZDZ010000064.1:0-4583 GCA_035941355.1 Pseudaminobacter sp. | reverse complement strand
ATAATGTCGAAATCGACGGTGCCGGTGGCGATGGCCTGCTGCAAGCGCGGATTGTAGTCGGCCTGGGCAAGGTCGATCCAGTTGATCTTGGCTCCCGTATAGGCCTCCCACGGCTTCAGGAAGCCGCGGAACAGGAGGTTGTGCAGGTTCTGGTTGTTGAGACCCATAAAGGCAAGTTCGACACCGGCAAATTCGCCTTCCTTCACATTCGCCTTGGTCGCCCCAAGGCAAAGCTCGCCGACCTTCTGCCAGTCGGCATCTGTCGGCGAGCCTTTGCCGACGCCCGGTATTTGCAGGATTTGCGCGCGCAAATTGTCTTGCGCCGACGCCCGGCGCGTCAACGCGCCGAGCGCTCCCGTCGATGTGGCTGCGAGCGCGGCTACGCTCGCCGCACCCTTGAGCACATCGCGGCGGGTCTTTCCGGCGCGCACCATTTGTTCGTAGATACCTACCTTCATGTCGTTGTTCCTCCCAGAACATGATCAGGGCCATGCGGCGAATTGATTCCCGACGCCGACCGTCCGTTCCACCCGGTCGGAAACCGGCCAATCGATTGAATTACGTGCCGTTTCCGTCGGCGGTCGGGACACCAAGACGTTAGAAAGCGGCTGACACTATGGATGAAGCCGGGCCGGAGTCAACGCGACAGGCGAATGGCTCCGCGAGGTGATTTGTGCTGTGGACTTGACCGATCCTGTTGACTAGCTTCTTGCCAAAGAGACGCTGGGGGGAAGATGGCGCAGGTCGCAATCCGCAATGTATCGAAGGCGTTCGGGTCGGTGCAGATCCTGCACGGGGTCAGCGTCGACATAGCGGACGGCGAGTTCGTCGTGCTGGTCGGCCCCTCCGGTTGCGGCAAATCGACTTTGCTCAGAATGGTCGCCGGTCTTGAGGCTGTCACCGGCGGGACGATCGCCATCGGCGACCGCACGGTGAACCATCTGCCGCCTGGCAAACGCGACATCGCCATGGTGTTTCAGAGCTACGCGCTCTATCCTCACAAAACCGTGGCCCAGAACATGGGCTTCGCGCTGAAACTGCGCGGCGCTGATCCGGCCGCCATCGCCGAGCGCGTCCGCAGGGCCGCGGAGATCCTTGACCTCGGCCCCTATCTCGACCGCTACCCCCGCCAGTTGTCCGGCGGCCAGCGACAGCGCGTCGCCATGGGCCGCGCCATCGTGCGCGACCCGAAGGTCTTCCTGTTCGACGAGCCGCTGTCCAATCTCGACGCCAAGCTGCGCGTGCAGATGCGCGCCGAGATCAAGGAACTGCACCAGCGACTGAAGACGACGACGATCTACGTCACCCACGACCAGATCGAGGCGATGACGATGGCCGACAAGATCGTCGTCATGCAGGCCGGGCGGATCGAGCAGATGGGCACGCCGCTGGAGCTCTTCGATCGGCCGGCCAATGTGTTCGTGGCGGGTTTCATCGGCTCGCCGTCGATGAACATGCTGAAGGGCAGGGTCGAGGGCGGAAGCGTGAGGGTCGACGGCGCGAGCCTGCCTTTTTCCGGCAGCCGCGCGGTTTCCGAAGGCCAGGAGGTCCTCTACGGCGTCAGGCCGGAGCATTTCGACATCGCCGAGGACGGCCTGCCGGCGCGAATCTCGGTGGTCGAGCCGACCGGCTCCGAAACCACGGTCGTCCTGCGCTTCGGCGAAAGCGAGATCGTCGCGCTGTTTCGTGAGCGTCACGACTTCAAGCCGGGCGACACGCTTCACCTCAAACCGCGCAAGGATCTGGTGCACCTGTTCGACCCGCAGAGCGGACGGCGAATCTGATGATGGTCACGCAGAAGCCGGTCGTCATCCTCGGCGTCTTCGTCGCCGACACCGCCTATAGGGCGGCGCGGGCGCCGCGCATGGGTGAGACCATCCTCGGTTCGGATTTCAAGCTCGGGCCAGGCGGCAAGGGCTCGAACCAGGCGGTGGCCGCCGGAAGGCTTGGCGCGGACGTCACCTTCATCACGCGGCTCGGCCGCGATCCCTTCGCCGACATGGCGAGGGCGACTTGGGAAGAGGCAGGCGTCAAACCTGCCGTAGTCGAAACGCCCGAAAGCTATACAGGCGCAGCCTATATTTTCGTCGAGGAAACGACGGGCAACAACGCGATCATCGTCTGCCCGGGCGCAGCCTCGCTGATCTCCGTCGCCGATATCGACGCCAATGCGGAGTTAATCCGCTCCGCTGGCGTCTTCGTCACGCAGCTGGAGCAGCCGATCGGAGCCGCCCTGCATGCGCTCGAGATAGCCCGCGCGGCGGGCGTAACGACGATCCTCAACCCCGCACCCGCGGCCAGGCTGCCAGAACGGATTTTTGGTCTCGCCGACTACCTCACCCCGAACGAGACCGAGACCGAAGAACTGACCGGTATCAAGGTCGAAACCGTCGAGGACGCGCGCCGCGCGGCCGACAGGCTGCTTTCGATGGGGGTTGGCAGTGTCGTTGTCACGCTCGGCGAGAAGGGCGCACTGCTGCATTCCGCGGGACAGTCCGAATACATCCCTGCCTTCCCGGCCGGACCGGTCGTCGAGACGACGGGCGCCGGCGACGCGTTCAATGGAGGCCTGGCCGCCGCCCTGGCGCGCGGAGCCTCTCCTCGGGACTCTGTGCGCTTTGCCTGCGCCGTCGCCGGTATTTCGGTGACCAAACCCGGCACGGCGCCCTCCATGCCCACGCTGACAGAGGTTGAGGCGCTGCTTCGAAAGAAAGAATAAAGAGTTCCGGCCAACGTCAGCTTTCGGGCGCCGGTATAGCTCGACGGAGATCCGGATTGGGTCATGTCACGACGATGCCCACGCCGATCTGAATATCCGCTTCTTGAAGATTGGAGGCTTGGAACTGCCTGTCCGCTCCCGGCCCAAACCAGTGAGTGTTTAGGTCCGCCCGTTTTCCTTCCGGCCATGCGGCCTAAGGGGAAAACACCATGGGACTTTCACGATACGATCCCGCCTCGCGGGACAGGCGCGTTTGGAATGCAGGAAGGACAGTGGGAGCAAAACGAGCGCTGAGACAGCGGCAAATCTGGGAAATCCCCGCTGACGGGCATCTGCCGTCTTTCGGTATCGGTCAAGCCGCCAATCTGTGCTGACCCGCCACCGAACAACCAAAGGAGTACAACCGTGAGCGAGCCGACCGTATCCGAGGCAACCGACAGCATCTATGAATCGCTCCAATCAAACAATGCCGATATCGACGTACATATAGCGACCCTCAAGGCAGCGCTAACACGGGAGGGCATGAAAGAGGCCGTGTTCGATCCGACCAGGGCTGGCACAGAACAACCGTTCGGGCCGCAAGCTGATGCAGGCTTATTTTCGGCAGCGCGGTGTGAGCGTGAAGTTTTCCGCCTAGTAAAGCCGCCCGGGTGCGTGATTAGTGCTAACGGCAGCGGGTGACCACATGTTCGGAAGGTTCGTCTGGCGCTTTCGTGCCGCGAGCGGCAATGATGGCTTTGCGCCGATCAGCTTCGATTGAGAGTTTGAAGAACGGGCGACGAAATGAAGGATTGCGGGAAAGACCATGACAACAGGCACCCCGTTCCGAGGTCTGTCAGCCTTCCCGCTCACGCCGGCGGACGAACACGGCCGCGTCGACACCGAGACGCTCGCGCGCCTCGTGGAGCGGCTATGCGAGGCAGGTGTCGACGCGATCGGCCTTCTCGGATCGACGGGCATCTATGCCTACCTCTCGCGCGAGGAGCGGCGGCGTGCCGTCGAGGCCGCAAGCGAATGCGCGCGCGGGCGCGTGCCGCTCGTCGTCGGAGTGGGCACGCTGCGGACCGACCATGCGATGGATCTCGCGCGGGACGCCGAGACCGCGGGTGCCGACGCGCTCCTGATGGCGCCGGTCTCCTACACGCCGTTGACGCAGGACGAGGCCTACGAGCATTACCACGCGGTGACGGGCGCCTCGGGCCTGCCGCTATGCATCTACAACAATCCGGGCACGACGCACTTCACCTTCGGCATCGACCTGCTAGCGCGGCTGTCACGTCTCCCGACGATCCGGGCTGTGAAGATGCCCCTTCCGGCAGGCGGTGACTTCGCAGGCGAGCTGGCGAGCCTGCGCGGCCGCACGGAGCTCGCTGTCGGCTACAGTGGCGACTGGGGTATGGCCGATGCAATGCTGGCGGGGGCGGACGCTTTCTACAGTGTCCTCGGCGGCACAATGCCGCGACTGGTTCTGGCGCTGGTTCGTGCCGCCCAGGCTGGTGACGCGGAAGAGGCAAGGCGGCTCGACGGGGTCCTCCAGCCGCTCTGGGACACCTTCAAGACCTATGGCAGCTTGCGCGTGATGTACGCGATTCTCGATGTTGCCGGACTTGGGCGAGCGGAACCACCTCGACCGATCCTCTCACTCAAAGCAGAGGCGCGCAAGCAAGTGCTGGCCGCGGTGGAACCCCTTCTGGCCTCTGGATGATGTAAAGTTCCTCCACCGCTAAGAGTCCGTGCCGAAACTCATTGATGTCGCGCGATGCGTCGCACAAGGATCATGACGGCTGCTGCGTAGAGGAAAGCTGTTGCGGATTCGATGGTTGCCTCGGCGTCCTTCCATAGCCGCCTGTTGCGGCTGATCCAG
>DASZDZ010000063.1:0-141725 GCA_035941355.1 Pseudaminobacter sp. | reverse complement strand
CTGGATCCACATCCGCTGCCTGGACATGCCGGCAAACGCGAAGACAATGATCAGCAGGCCCGAGACGATTTCGCTGATCCCCATCCAAGCGTTGCGGATTTCGGGCGCAGCAATCTCATGCCCCAGCGCGGGCGGAACCGGCGCGACGACAGGGTCGAACAGGCCGTATGCGAACGGCGAGGCGATCAGCCAGAGGCCCAGCGCGGCGTTGGTCAGCGGCGCCCAGAGAGTGAAGCCGCGATGCCGTTCGAGCGACGCCTCGACCTCCTCCTCGCTGCGCTCCAGCGGGCCGCGCAGCCGTTCTTTCGCCTGCTCGATCTCGGGCCCGGAGGCTGCGACCGTCGAGGCGTCGAGCTTGTTCCTCGCGTACCAGTCGGTGGGGTCCGCCTTCAGCCGGGCGATCATTTCCGGCAGGGTTTCGGTCAGACTGCGCCGCGGCGTCCAGCCAAGCAGCGTGCGGGCGCGCGAAATGTCGAGTTCATAATGGTCGTCCGAGTTCTCGACCATCCAGGGACGAATGTCGGTGTCTTCGTCCAGCACCTCGGTCTGGACCCAGGAACCGAGCTTCACAACGCCCTTGGGGAGTGAAAGCGTGCGCCAGCGCTCGCCATGGATGAGGCGGCCGATGCGTTCCTGCATCTCCTGGTATGAAGGCGTCTCTTCCTCGCCGATAAGCAGCGTCGTCTCGTCGGGAAGCTCGGCGCGCCGGTCGACGGTGCGCACGACGGCGTCGACGAGGTCGTCCTTGTGCAGGTAGGGCTGGCCGTGGGTGATGTCGCCGGTGAAGAGATAGGCGGTCGGCAGGCGCTCGAAGATGCGGGCGATCTGCTGGGAGATGAAGGCGGCGCGGCAGTCCTCATCATAGACGCCGGCAAAGCGGAGGATGACAGACTTTATCGATCCGCGCTTCGCATGGATCAGCGCTTCGGTCTCTGCCTTCGAGCGCGGATAGGCCCAGGGCGGGTCGAGCGGCGAATCCTCGTTTATCCTGACGCCCTTTTCGGGGCTGGGCGCATGCACCAGCATGGTGCTGGAGAAGACGAACTGTTCGGTTTCGAGTTTCTTCAGAGCATCGAGAAGCCGGCCTGTGCCCTGGACGGTGACCGCATCGTATTTGGGGTTGTCCTCCCCGGTCGTGTCGTAATACGCGGCAAGATGGATGACCGACGCGATGTGGTTGCCGGCGCGCTGGCGGATCTCCGCCATTGCCTTGCCGACACTCTCGTCGGACGTCAGGTCGATCTCGAGCGTTTCCATGCCTTCGATCGGGCTCTTCGGCTGCATGACGTCGAGCCCGATCACGCGATAGCGGCCGATGAGACCCTTGGCTATCGCCTGCCCGAGAAAACCGCTGCTGCCGGTGATCAGGACGGTGGGAAGCGTGGCTTTCGGCATACTGGCCTCTTCAAGCTCATCACCCCCCGGGCCGACGGTCTCCTCAGCCGCACCGCGGCCGGGTCAGGCGCGCCGCGGTGCGGAACCGCACCCTTCCCGAGGCCAATCCGCGAGAAAGCGCCTCGAGGAAGATTCTCGGCCTGTTCGGCTTCGAGACCGGCTACGGCGACATGGCCGAACGGTCATTATTCCTCGCTCGGCTTACGCTGACGAAGACGCTGCAGCGCGTCCGTGCCGCGCAGACTTCAATGCGCCGTCTGCGAGTGCTCGCCGCCGGGCCGCGAGATGTCGCCCAGTGCTTCGCCGGCCTCCGCCGTCTCTGCATTGGTGGCGAGATCGCCGAGCGAAACGATGCCGACCAGCCGCTTGTCGCGGTTGAGCACCGGCATCCGCCGCACCTTGAGTTCGCCCATATTGTGAAGGACGTCGTCGATCTCTTCGTCGTCAAAGCAATATTTGACGTCCGTGCTCATCACGTCCCGTATCTTGGCGTCGGGGCCCTTGCCCTCGGCCACGCCACGGATCGCGATGTCCCGGTCGGTGATCATGCCGACCAGCCGGTCGTTCTCGCCCACCGGCAGAACGCCGGCGTCGAGCCGCGCCATGGCCAGCGCGGCGTCGCGTATCGTCTGGTTCGGATCGGCTATCTTGACGTTCTTTGTCATGCAGTTGCTGACCTTCATGGCAGCCTCCCTAGAGTTGCGCCCCCGCACTCAATGACGATGAATGAAGGAATGAACGCAGGTCGGAAACGTTCCATCCGCCCGGCCTCTGCGCCGACCTAGGCTCGCATCTGCTGGCCGACGAACTGCCAGTTGACCAGACTGTCCAGCACGGCGCGAACATGTTCCGCCCGGCGGTTCTCGTAATCGAGGTAGTAGGCGTGTTCCCAGACGTCTATCCCGAGGAGCGCGGTCTTGCCCTCGGCGACGGGATTGCCGGCGTCCTGGAGCCCGAGGATCGTCGGCTTGCCGTTTCCGCTCGCCAGCCAGACCCATCCCGTACCGAACACCTTCTCCGAGGCCTCGACCATCTTGTCCTTCAGCGCGTCCAGGCCGCCGAACTCCTGCTCGACGGTTTGCGCGAATTCCCCCTCCGGAGCGGCGGGGCCGCCTTTGAACTGCTGCCAGTAGAAATTGTGGTTCCAGGCCTGCCCGGCATTGTTGAAGATCTGCTGATCACCCTTTGCCTTGGCTTCGGAGATCACCTTGTCCAGCGAAAGCCCGGCGTAGGGCGTGCCCTTCGCAAGCGTGTTCAGCTTGTCGAAATAGCCCTTATGGTGCTTGCCAAAGTGAAGGCCGACGGTTCTCGCCGAAATGGTGGGGGCGAGCGCGTCCTCGTCGAACGGCAAAGCGGGCTGTTCGAACATCGCCTGGGCGAAAGCGCGATTGGAGGGCAAGACCGTGGCAGCAATCGCGGCTCCGGTCAGACCAAGCATTGTCCTGCGGTCCAGCATCATCTTACGGTTCCTTTCGGTCGAGTTGGGAGAAGAAATCCGGCCGGTGCAACCGGCAGTGCCGCGCTGGCGTCGCCACATTGGCAGCGGCGCCTCCGGAGCGACGGCTCGCGGATCGCGTCAGATCACCGGCTGCGGCGGCGTCGGTCTCGGCGGTATCGGCCCCGGCGGCACCGGCGGCACCGGGTCGGGCAATGGGTTGGGATCGGGTCCGGGACCGGGAAAAGGCTCGGGCACCGGCCTCGGCGGCGTAGCAGTCGTCATGACGGGCTCCTTTCGGGCGCAACGCGTCTCGGCGGCGGCGGTTCCCGCCCGGAAAGTTCGATCACGGGAATGCATCGCGCCGATAAGCCCGGCTGTGCGGCAACCGTCTCGAGCTTCGCGCCCGGAACTTCGGCGGGCCAATCCCGTTTCGTTGCAAGCGGAGCGCTCACCCTGGAGGATCGTCATGCATCGCACCGTCCTGGCCGTAACAGCCGCGATTCTCTGTTGCAGTCCCGCTCTCGCGCAGGAGACGCCTATGCCGGCGCCGCCGCAGAACGCGCTGAAGCTTTCCGAAATTCTGGCCAAGGTCGAGCAGCGCGACGGGTTCCGCTACATCGACGAACTCGAATGGAACGAGGAGGGCTATTGGGACGTGACCTATTTTACGACCGACAAGGCGAAGGTCGAGATGAAGTTCAACCCGGTGACGGGCGAGCCGCAGTGACCGTTCCTATCGCCACGCCGCCGAAGCCGGTCCCCGATCCGGAGCCTTCTCCACCGGTTCCGGAGCCCGATCCTGCGCCGTTCCCAGGCCCGAAGCCGACGAGAGAATATTGAGATTCAGGTGATGCCGGCCTGCTCGACCTGACCTGAATCTCGACACAACTGAGGCGGGAGGGAACACTCCCGCCTCAGTTCCGAGCCGTAAAACTAAGCCGTCGGTCCTTCGAACCCGGCTCTCTCGTGAGATTTCCACAGCCACAGGCCGAGCACCGCGCCGAAGAAGAACGTATGGGCGATGAACTGCACCACCGGATTCGCGTCGAGGAACCACGGGAATGTCGTCGGCGCGATCACGTAGAAATTCACGAGCCAGAGCGCGAGCCCGAACAGGCTTCCAAGCCCGATGAACGCGCCCGGACCCTGCAGCATCGTGGCAATCGCTCCGAATATGAGCCCGTAGATGACGGCGAGGATCACGTGGACAACCACGCCGGCAACACCCGCCGTCAGAAGCGAGTAGCCGGGCTCGAGGGCCTCCGGCCCGAGCGCGATGGCGCCTATCATGCGCAGCGGCATGAAGAACGCTTCAGGTCCCATCATGAAGGCGCTCGCAAGCATTTCGAACGCCGCAAAGACGATACCTGCAACGACACCCGCGACGGCGCCCTGCTGGAGACCCCATTTCATGTCGCTCTGTGTCACAGGCGTGTGGATGTATCCGCGATAAGCCATGACGCACCTCCTTCTGCTGGAGTGCAAAGCTTCAGCAGAGTCATGAACGCGGCAACGCGTTCGCCGTTCCGGGCGGGCTTCCGTCTCACGGTGATTTGAACGCAATGAAAGCAGCGCGCCGGGTGCTCACCACTCCAGGTTCGGCCGGGCGATCATCAGCCAGAAGATCGCCATGACCGCGCCGAAGGCGGGGACCCCGAAAAGGAACCACAGCCGGAACAGGCGATGGTAGCGGGGCGGCAGCGGCTTTCCGGCGTTTGCCGATTGCTCCGCCAGCCTTCTCATCTCCATCTGCATCCAGACAACGGGAAGCCAGAATGCGCCGGTGACCAGATAGAGCAGGATCGACAGGGCTATCCATCCGTCCCAGAGCGAATAGCCGACATGCCAGGCCAGCGCGACACCGGTGACAGGCTGCAGGACGACGGCGGTGGCAGTGAAGACGAAGTCGGCAACGACGACCATCCTTGCGACGGCGGCCACCGTGCGCACATCGCCTGTGCGGTGGGCGAGCAGCATGAAAAAGGCGATGCCGGCTCCAGTGCCGAGCAGCACCGACGCTCCGATGACATGCAGGAATTTGAGCATGAAGTACAGCATCAGCGCTCTTCCAGAATGGCCAGGGCGACAAGGTTCAGCGCCAGGATCGGCCAGATCTTGACCAGCGCGCCCAGCGGTTCGCCCCACAGTCCGGGCGATAGAACGGTGGCCGCAGCCAGATAGAACAGGGAAAGCGCCAGCGCGCCGTAGAGGCCGTGCCTGGCCGTCGGACGCCAGGCGATGGCAAGGCCGATGAGGATGTCCGCCAACGCGCCGGCCACGACCGCCGGCGCGGCCAGCGCTCCCGCGCCAGCGGGCCGCATGAGCTCCACGCCGGCCTCGTATCCCGTCGTGAGCGACACGATGCCGGTAACCAGCCAGAAAATAGAAAATACAGTGAATATGACGGGCTTCAGGAAGAAGAGCTTCGCAAACCAGCGTTCCTGCACGGACCCCGGCTCGGCCCGCAATGCCGCCGCGAGCGGCCGTGGTTCTATGCCGGTCATCGCCGTCCATGGCCGCGGATCGCCCACCGCCCCGCGCGCGATCTCCTTTCGGACGGTCGCCCTCATCGCCGGCCGCCAGCCGAGCGAGCCGGCGAAGTCCCCCAGGCCGTAAAGGATCGTGGCTGCCCATTCGGGAAGCGCAACTGTTCGCGCGGGCCGCCAACCCATCCATGCGCGATAGCGGGCGACCACGTCCTCCATCACCAGCCGCTCCGGACCGGCCAGTTCGAGCGTGCAGCGCGCCGGGGCGGCGGGATCGAGGAAGAAGGAAACCGTCCGCAGCACATCGTCGAGTTGCACAACCTGGAGAGATCCGGCGCCTGGCATGACGGGCAGCCACGGCAGCGCCGCAAGGCCGCGGAAGAGCGCGCTTGCGCCGAAAACGCCGCGGCCGAGCACCACGGACGGGCGCAGGATGACCCAGTCGAGGTCGCGCGCCATCAGCGCCTCGTCTCCGGCGAGCTTGGTTCGCGAAAAATCCGAAACGGCGCCCCTGTCTACGCCGATCGCCGAAAAATGGATGACGCGGCGAATTCCGGCCGCTTCGCAGGCGGCAAACAGCGCGCCGACCCCTTCGACATGGACCCCCGTCGTGGATTCGCGCGGACTGTCCTGCAGCACGCCCGCGCAGTTCACCACGGCGTCTACGCCCGAAAGATGCGGCCGCCAGTCCTCCGCCCGCGTCGCGATTGAAAGATCGACGGCGACGGTGCGGTCCGCCGCCGCGATGGCGAGAGCGTTCTCGCTACGGACGACGGCGACGACCGCATGGCCCTCGGCGCAAAGCCTGGCGCAGACCGCCGAGCCGATGAAGCCCGTCGCCCCGGTGACCATTACCCGCATGCCGCATCTCCGGTTTCGTCCTGGAGGCGCATCATGCGTCGGCCGCAACGGAGTGTCGATCTTGGCCGAAGCCGGGCGGCGGAAATCGCCGCCCGGCAATCGGGGATTACATGCCTTTTTCTTTGAGGATCGCCTCGGCGTTCTCGGCGGTCACTTTTTCGGTCGGCAAGGTGATCGTCTTTTCCACCTTCTCGCCATTGAGGTGCTTGATGGCCTGGCGCAGGCCTTCCGCGCCCGGCGTGGCGTAGAGGAAGGTTGCGGTCAGTTCGCCATTCTTCACCCAGGTCACGCCTTCGCCAGGCAGTGCGTCGATGCCGATGAACTTGATCTCCTTCTCGCGGTTGGCGTCCTTGGCGGCGAGATAGGCGCCGTAGGCCATCGGGTCGTTGTGGCCGTAGACGACGTCGATCTTCTCGTTGCTGCGCAGCGCGGTCGCCATGATGTCGTAGGCCTGGTCCTGCTTCCAGTCGCCCGACTGCTGGTCGAGCAGGTTCTTGATGCCCGGCTCCTTGTCGGTGAATTCATGGAAGCCGTCATGGCGATCATGCGCCGGCTGGGTGCCCATGCCGCCCCAGATCTCGACGATGTTGCCCTGCGCCTTGCCGGGGCCGCCGAGCAGCTCGACTGCATATTCGCCGGCCGCGCGGCCGATCAGCTTGTTGTCGCCGCCGACAAACTGCGTGTACTGGTCAGTCTCGACGTTACGGTCGAGCACGAAGACCGGAATCTTCGCGTCGATCGCCTGCTGGACGACGCCGGTGAGGCCAGCCGATTCCTTCGGCGAGACCAGCAGCGCATCGACTTCCTGGCGGATCAGGTTCTCGACATCGGCAACCTGCTTCTCGGTCTTGTCCTCGCCATCGGTGATGATGAGTTCGACCTCGGGATGCTTCGTAGCCTCGGCGATGATGTCCTTGTTGAACTGCGCGCGCCACGGCTCGATGGTCGTGGCCTGGCTGAACCCGATGGTCCATTTCTTCTCCTGGGCCACGGCGCTGCCGCCCAGCAGGACGGTGCTCGAGGCGAATGCAAGGGTGAGGACTGTGAGCCCCACGAAATCACGGCGTTTCATTCGACGTTTCCTCCACGGTTATGAACTGTTGCTTCTTGCTGCGGCCGCCGTTCGGCGGACGCGTCCTTTTGCGCGGGCCGGAAAGCTGGCAGGCGCAGAAAGCTCAGGAGGTCGGCAGCGTTGCGTTCCTGGACCAGCACGGTGCCGACGATGATCAGGCCTTTCAGCACGAGCTGAAGGTTCGAATTGATGTTGTGGAGCTGCAGGATGTTCGACAGCAGCCCGAAGATGAGAACGCCGCAAAAGGTGCCCGCCATGGAGCCGCGGCCGCCCATCAGGCTGGTGCCGCCGATGACGACAGCCGCGATGGCGTCGAGCTCGAGACCCGCGCCGGCGTCGGGCTTGCCCTGCCGGTATTGCGCCACGTAGAGCACGGCCGCGACGCCGGCGAGCAGGCCCGACACCGCATAGGTCGCGATCTTCACCTTGCCGGAATCGATGCCGGAAAGCCGCGCCGCCTCCTCGTTGCCGCCGATCGCATAGACATAGCGGCCGAACGGCGTGAAGCGCAGCACCGCGGCGTAGATCGCGATTGCGGCAATGAAGAAGATGCCCGGCATCGGGATGACGCCGAACACCAGCGAGCGGAGATTGTCGAATTCCGCAACGGCGTTCGAGCCGGTGTAGACCGGCAGCACCGCATTGTTTTGCCCGGCCGTCAGCCGCGCGATGCCGAGCGCCGTCACCATCATTGCAAGCGTCACGATGAAGGGCTGCAGCCGCCCGCCGACGATGAGGAAGCCGTTGATGGCGCCGAAACATAGCCCGACGCAGGGCGCGACGATCAGCACGCCGAGCACACCGAACTTGGTCGAGACTTGCGGCATGAGATACCAGAGCAGCAGCGCCGCAAGTGCTGCCCCGGCTGCAAGCGGGATGAGCAGGCCGCGCGTCCTGTCGAGCGCCTGCTCGCGGCCGGCAGCACCCCCGGCCTGCGCCTTCTGGATGTTGGCGAAGACAAACCGCACGACCGCAAAGCCGATGACGAGCGCCACTATGCCGGCCATGGGCAGGCCCATCGCCGCGGCGGGAGTGCCGCCCTCCACCGTCAGCAGCATCGCACACACGACCGAGGCGATCGCCATCAGCGAGCCGACCGAGAGATCGATGCCGCCGGTGATGATCACGGCCGTCATGCCGGTTGCGATCAGTCCGGTGATCGAAACCTGGCGCAGCACGTCGAGGAGATTGCCGTAGGACAGGAAAATGTTGTTGCCCTTGGAACTGACCGGCGAAGAGAGCACCCCGAGCAGGAAGATCGCGATCAGCCCCCAGTAAAGCTTGGTGCGCGAGATGAGGTGCAGGACGCTCATGCGGCCGCCTTTCCGCCGTACGGCGCGGCAAGCTGCATGATCCGCTCCTCGGTCGCGCCGGCGCGTTCGACGATTCCCCGCTGGCGGCCTTCCGACATCACGAGAATCCGGTCGGACAGCAGGAGCAGCTCCGGCAGTTCGGAACTGACGACGATGATCGCCAAGCCTTCGTCGCGGGCAAGCCGGAAGATCAGGTCGTAGATCTCGCGTTTGGCGCCGACATCAATGCCGCGGGTCGGCTCGTCGAGCAGCAGCACGCGCGGCCGCGTGCCGAGCCATTTGCCGATCACCACCTTCTGCTGGTTGCCGCCCGAAAGCGTTCCGGCGGCCTGTTCCACGCTGCCGCAGCGAATGCCGAGGGATTTGACGGCGTCGCGCGCAAGCGCAGTTTCCCTGGCGAAAGACCGGACGCCGAACCGCGCAAGCCGCCCGACCAGCGGCAGCGCTACATTGTCGGTGATCGAGGCTTGCAGGTGCAGCCCCTGCGTCTTGCGATCCTCGGTGACGAGTGCGAGGCCGAGCCGCCGCGCATCCCGCGGCGAACGGATGCTGACGGTCTCGCCGCGCAAGATTATCTGGCCGTCCGCCTGCCCGACCGACGAGCCGAAAAGCGCTTCGAGTATCTCGGTTCGGCCCGAGCCGAGCAGGCCGCCTATGCCGAGCACCTCACCGACGTGAAGATCGAAGCTCACCGGATGCAGAACCTGGCGCCAGCCGCTGCGATGCGGCTTGTGCAAGGTGAGATCGCGGACCGACAGCACGACCTCGCCGCGCGTGCCGCCCTCGGCATGGTGCGCGGCCAGCAAGGCGCGGCCGACCATGGCCGAGATGATCTTGTCCTGATCGAGTTCGCCGATGTCCTTCGTCAGCACGTGCCGGCCGTCCCGAAATACGGTGACGCGATCGGCGAGATGCATCACCTCGTCGAGGCGATGCGAGATGTAGACGATCGCCACGCCGTCGCGCGCGAGCTGCCTGACTATCCTAAAAAGCCGCTCGCACTCCGCCGGAGATAGCGCCGAAGTCGGTTCGTCCATGATCAGGATACGCGCCGAGAGCGACAGCGCCTTGGCGATCTCGACGAGTTGCTGCTCGCCCACGCGCAGCCTGCCCACCCGCGCATCCGGGTCGAGATCGATGCCGAGCCGCTTCAGGAGTTCGCGCGCCGCGGCGCGTCCGGCCTTCCTGTCGACGATCAGTCCGGCGATGCGCTTTTCGCGGCCGAGGAAGATGTTGTCGGAAACGGTGAGCTCGGGAACCAGGTTAAGCTCCTGGTGGATGATGGCGATGCCTTCCGCCTCCGCCTGCCGGACGCTGGCAAATTCGACCGTCCTGCCGTCGAGCTCGACGCGCCCTGCATAGTCGGAATAAACGCCGGAGAGGATCTTCATCAGCGTCGACTTGCCGGCGCCGTTCTCGCCCATGAGGGCGTGGATTTCTCCCGGCCGCAGATCGAAATGGACGTCGGTCAGAGCCGCGATGCCGCCGAAATGCTTGCTGATGCCGGTAGCGACGAGCAGCGGGCGGCCTTGCGGGCGACCACTGCCGGTTCCGGACGCGCCAATGAGATCCATCATAACAACAATGGCCTCCCATCCACGTTGCCAACGAGGCTCCAACGCTAATCTAAACGTTTCGGTATTGTCAACGCGGACGGCGAAAGTCACCTGCAGCTTTTTATGATCCAGATAGAAAAGCTTGCGTTTCGGCTATATTCTTCTTAGTCCTGTCATGAACGGGTCGGCAAAACGTTTCGAAAAATGAGCGAAAACAGGCGACAGGAAGGCAGATCGGGCGCACCGACGATGATCGATGTGGCGCGGTCCGCCGGCGTTTCCATCGCCACCGTTTCGGCCTTCATCAATGGCACCTCCAACGTCAGCGCCGAGCTGACGCGGCGCATCGAAGCGGCGATCAGCGAGATCGGCTACGAGCGCAATGCGATCGCCCGCAGCCTGAAGACCGGTGCGACGCGCACGGTCGGGCTGATGGTCGCGGATATCCGCAACCCGTTCTTCACCGATGTCGTCGCGTCGATCCAGAAGGTGCTGAACAGGGCCGGCTATGCGGTCATGCTGTGCAGCAACGAAGAAGATACCGCCATGCAGGACGAGCAGATCAAGCTGATGCTCGACCGAATGGTCGACGGCCTGATCATTGCGCCGGCCGGCGAGGACGAGATCATGAAGCGCCTCGTCAAGTCGACCCGCAAACCGGTGGTGCTGCTCGACCGCACCTGCGATGAACTCGACATCGACGCCGTCGTGCTGGACAATGCGCAGGCGGTGTCCGATGCGACGAACTATCTGCTCGGGCTCGGCCATCGCCGTATCGGGTATCTTTCAGGCTCGTCGGGCAAATCGACCGGCCGCGACCGCCTCGTCGGATACCGGAACGCGCTTGCCGCGGCTGGCATTGCCTATGAGCCGGGACTGGTGCGCGAGGGCAATTTCCGCGAAGCCGACGGCTATCGGGCGGCCATGGAACTGCTGACCGCGCCGGAACGGCCGACGGCGCTGTTTTCGGCCAATAATTTGATGGTGATCGGCGCGATGCGCGCCATCCGCGACATGGGTCTTGAATGTCCGGCCGACATTTCGGTCGCATCGATGGACGACTTTCCGTGGGCCGATGTGTTCAGCCCGCGGCTGACCACCGTGGCGCAGCCGGTCGAAGCGATCGGCGAGCAGGCGGCACGATTGCTGCTGGAGCGACTGAACGGAACCGCGCCCGCAGCGCCGCGACTGCTGACGCTGCATGGCAGGCTGGTCGTTCGAAACTCCTGCGCGCCCATTGCGGCGGGGCCGGTTTCGATACCGGCATGACGTTGCCGCGCGACCGGCACACTGCCATAACCTCCCCAAATATTTGATACACGGCCCGACAAGGCCCATCGGGAGCAGAAGATGTCGCATAGAACGCAACCGCTGGTCATCAGCGCGCCCGAGCCACGCACGCTCGACCTCATTTTCACCGCCGACGCACTGGCGACCTTCCGATCGAGGTACCGCATCATGGAGACGACGCCCGAGGGCGTCGCGGCTCTCCCGGCCGATATGCTGGCCGAGGCCCGGTACATCGTCGGCCAGCCGCCCATCGCGCCGGAAACGCTCGAGCGGATGAAGGCTTTGCGCTGCGTGTTCAACGTCGAGAGCAATCTGATCGACAATATGCCTTATGAGACGCTATTCCAGCGCGGCATCCATGTGGTGACCACCGGTGCGGTATTCGCCGAGCCGGTGGCGGAGCTTGGCCTCGCCATGGCCCTCAATCTTGCCCGCGGCATAGTCGATGCCGACCTAGCCTTCCGGCAGGGCAAGGAATTGTGGGGCGGCGACGGCAACCGAACCGCACGGCTGTTGTCCGGCGCGGATGTGGGCATTGTCGGCTTCGGCGATTTGGGCAAGGCGTTGAACCGTCTTCTGTCCGGCTTTCGTACACGAACGAAAGCCTTCGATCCCTGGTTGCCGCCCTCGGTGCTGGTCGAGCACGGCGTCCAGCCCGCCTCGCTCGACGAGGTGCTTTCGACAAGCGACTTTGTTTTCGTCGTAGCCTCGGTCACCAGCGAAAACGAGGGGTTCCTGGGCGCGGCGTCGTTCGCGAAAATGCGCAAGGGCGCGGCCTTCATTCTGCTGAGCCGGGCGGGCGTAGTGGACTTCGACGCGTTGATGGAAAGCGTGAGGAATGGCCACATCGTCGCGGCCAGCGATGTCTTTCCGGACGAGCCGCTGGCGCAGGATCATCCCGTGCGCGCGCTGCCCGGCTTTCTCCGCTCCGCCCACCGGGCCGGCGCGCTGGACATCGCCTTCAAGCGTATGGGCGACATGGTGCTGGAAGACATGGACCTGATCGATCGCGGCCTGCCGCCGATGCGCTGCAAGCGCGCCGAGCGCGAAACGGTTTCACGCATGCGGTCGAAGCCGGTCGACAAGAATTAAGCTGCCGGTCGCGAGTAGCGGGTGGATCGGCGGAACTGCTGAAAGCCTGTGACTGTCCAGCCGGCCGAGCGGTTCTGTCCGGCACGGCACTGCACGTTATTTAGGCAAACGCTCGATCTCGATGAAAAAGGCAGGCGCGCATGAGTCGGTTCCGCCCACGAATCCCGGCTGCGCGCCTTTGGCATGCCTGTTGCTTCCCTACGCGGACCAGCAAAGGGAAATTATCATGAACCGCAGAATCTTCATCGCAATCCTGGGCGCGGCCGTCGTCGGGCTAACCCTGCCCGACGCCACCGTCGCACGCGCCGACGCCCTGGCCGACATTGCCGCGCGCGGCACTGTCCGCATCGCCGTACCGCAGGATTTTCCGCCCTTCGGCAGCGTCGGCACCGACATGGCGCCGCGCGGCTATGACATCGATATGGCCAATCTGATCGGCGACAAGCTTGGCGCCAAGGTCGAGATCGTGCCGGTCACCAGCGCCAACCGCATTCCCTACCTCCAGACCAACAAGGTCGATCTCGTCATCTCCAGCCTCGGCAAGAACGCCGAGCGCGAGGCGGTGATCGATTTCTCCAACGCCTATGCGCCCTTCTTCAACGGTGTGTTTGCGCCCGCCGACGTCGCGGTCGCGAAGGCCGCGGATCTCAGCGGCAAGACGGTCGGCGTCACCCGTGGCGCAATCGAGGACCTGGAACTGACCAAGATCGCGCCCGCCGATGCCGACATCAAGCGCTACGAGGACAATAACGGCACCATCTCCGCCTTCCTGTCGGGCCAGGTCGAGGTCGTCGCGACGGGCAATGTCGTCGCCGCCGCAATCCTCGAGAAGAACCCGCCCAAGCGCCCGGAGATGAAGTTCCTCATCAAGAACTCGCCCTGCTACATCGGCATGAACAAGAACGAGCCGGCGCTGCTGGCCAAGGTCAACGAGATCATCGCCGCCGCCAAGGCCGACGGCAGCCTCAACGCCATCTCGCAGGCATGGCTGAAGCTTGACCTTCCGGCCGAAATGTAAGGACAGGCGGCAGGAATCGCGCGGTGACCTACCAGTTCGATTTCGGCTGGCTTCTGCCCTACATGCCGGTGCTCCTGAAGGGCATCGGCATCACGCTGCAGCTCATCCTTATCGGCGCGGTGCTGGGCGTCGCGCTCGGCACCGCCTGCGCCTGGGTCAGGGCGCTCGGTCCCGTCTGGCTGAAACCGGTCGTGGCGGGCTATGTCGAGCTTATCCGCAACACACCCTTCCTGATCCAGCTCTTCTTCATCTTCTTCGGCCTGCCCTCGCTCGGCGTCCAGATGTCGGAGCTGACCGCCGCCAACCTTGCCATGGTCGTCAATCTCGGCGCCTATAGCTGTGAGATCGTCCGCGCCGGCATTCAGGCCACCCCGCGCGGCCAGTTCGAGGCCGGCGCCAGCCTTGCCATGACGCCGTTCGAGACGTTTTGGCATGTGGTGCTGATCCCGGCGCTGCAACGCATCTGGCCGGCGCTCTCCTCGCAGATCGTCATCGTCATGCTGGGCTCGGCGGTCGTGTCGCAGATTGCGGCGGAGGATTTGACGTTCGCCGCCAACTTCATCCAATCGCGCAATTTCCGTGCCTTCGAGACCTATTTCGTCTCGACGCTGATCTATCTCGCCCTTGCCATCCTGCTGCGCCAGGCGCTGTCCGGCCTCGGCTGGGCGCTGTTCCCGAAGAAGAGGGCCTAATGGTCGAGTTCACGCTCTGGGACATATTGCGCAACCTGCTTCTGGCCACCCGCTGGACGATCGCGCTGTCGCTGGTCTCCTTCGTCGGCGGCGGCATCGTCGGGGCGCTGCTCCTGTTCCTCAGGATCGGCGCCAGCCGTATCGCCCGCCTGTTCGCCAAGGGCTATATCGAGTTGTTCCAGGGCACGCCGCTTTTGATGCAGCTTTTCCTCGCCTTCTTCGGCCTCGGACTGTTCGGCATCGACGTCCCTGCCTGGCTCGCCGCCGGCGTGGCGCTGGTGCTCTGGACCGCGGCCTTTCTCGCCGAAATCTGGCGCGGCTGCGTGGAATCGATTGCCAAGGGTCAGTGGGAGGCGTCGTCATCGCTCGGCATGGGCTACATCCAGCAGATGCGCTGGGTGATCCTGCCGCAGGCGCTCAAGGTTGCCGTACCGCCGACCGTCGGCTTCTCAGTCCAGGTCGTGAAGGGCACCGCGCTAACCTCCATCATCGGCTTCGTCGAGCTCTCCAAGGCCGGCACCGTCGTCACCAACGCCACCTTCCAGCCATTCATAGTCTACGGCTTCGTCGCGCTGATCTATTTCGCGCTGTGCTGGCCTTTATCGAAGTCGAGTCAGATGCTGGAAAGGAAGCTCAATGTCGCTCATCGCAATCACTGAGGTGAAGAAGCGTTTCGGCGACAACGAGGTGCTGAAGGGAATCTCGATCGACGTTCAGCCGGGCGAGGTTATCGCCATCATCGGCAAGTCGGGCTCCGGCAAGTCGACCTTGCTGCGCTGCATCAACGGGCTGGAGACCATCGACGACGGCTCGATCGTCGTCGCCGGCGCGCAGCTCCTGCCCGACGAGGTCCATCTGAAGGCGCTGCGGCTCAAGGTCGGCATGATCTTCCAGCAGTTCAATCTGTTCCCGCATCTGACCGCCGGCGGCAATGTCATACTTTCGCAGATGGTTGTGAAGAAGACGCCGAAGCCCGAAGCCGAGGCCATTGCGAGGAAGATGCTCGAGCGCGTCGGGCTCGCCCACAAGTTCGACGCCTTTCCCGAACAGCTCTCCGGCGGCCAGCAGCAGCGCGTGGCAATCGCGCGCGCGCTCGCCATGCAGCCGATCGCGCTCCTGTGCGACGAAATCACCTCGGCGCTCGATCCCGAACTCGTCGCCGAGGTGCTGGCCGTGGTCAAGGAACTCGCTGCCGACGGCATGACGCTGCTGATGGTCACCCACGAGATGCGCTTTGCCCGCGACGTCTGCTCGCGCGTCGTCTTCATGCACCAGGGCCGCGTTCACGAGATCGGCGCGCCGCAGGACGTCTTCACCGCGCCGAAGACGCCGGAGCTGCGCCAGTTCATCGGCGTGCAGTAGTTTCGGAGTTAGCTAGCATCCAGACCCCGACGGGCCGCAGCCTTACTCGTGGTCGATCAAGCAGACGGCGCGTCCGGAATTGCCGCGCGCGCATCTTTTCTCGCGATGCGGGCAAGCAGGTAGTCGATCTCCGCGCGAGCCTTTTCCGTCAAGGCGCTGCCGGGCTTGCGTTGCGCGTCGCTGGCGATCGCGCCGCGCTTCATCATCACGTATTTCCGCGCGGCGAGCCCCACCCCCTGCTGCTGTTCGTAGCGGATATATGGTAGATGGGCGTCGAACAAATCATGCGCTTCGTCGCGCTTGCCCGCAGCCGACAGCCGCACGACATCGACCAGCATGTCGGGGAAAGGATAGCCAGTCATGGCGCCGTCGGCGCCGCGCTCCATCTCGAAGTCGAGGAAAAGCCCGCCATTGCCGGTGAGGATGGAGAGCGGCCGCAGCGATCCGTCCTTCTGGTAGGCCCGCAGCGTCAAAATCTTCTCCAATCCGGGCCAGTCCTCGTGCTTCAGCATCACGCAAGCCGGATTGTCGGTAACGATGCGGCGGATGACCGAAGGCGTCATCACGACGGTCAGCGTCAGGGGATAGTCCTGGAGCACGAAGGGAACGTCGTCGCCCACCGCCTCCGAGGCCTGGCGGAAATAGGCGACGATCTGGTCGTCGGTCCGCAGTGACGGCGGCGGCGCGATCATCACGGCTGACGCGCCGGCCTCCATCGACGAGCGCGCAAGGCTGCGCATGGCCGCAAAACCCGGTGCGGACACTCCGACGATGACCGGAACCCTGGTGCGCCTGACGACGCGTTCGACGAATTCCAGCGCCTCGGAGGCGTCGAGCTTCGGAGCCTCGCCCATGATGCCGAGGATGGTCATGCCGTCGACGCCGCATTCCTCGTAGAAATCGACCATACGATCGACGGAATTCCAGTCGATGCGGCCGTCGGGCTCGAACGGCGTCGGCGCTATTGTGTAGACGCCCCGGGTTTCGCTCGTTACCGGCATTTCTTTCCTTTCGGCAGTTCGATAGTCGGCGTTTGGCCGTTGCTGGCCAGGGTCAGTCTCTATCGCAGCGCCCTGCCCGGCACTAGCCGAATCTGATCGACGCGAATGACCCTGCCAGCCAAACGGTCGCGATGACCCTGCCGGCCAAACAATCCAGGTTTCTCATTCAGGGCTCGGCGCGTATTTCACCGCCGCAGGTTCCTGCGCAAACGCAATGGTTTTCCTCTCCTTGCCGATGTGGCTTACGCGACTGTCATGACGTCTAACCAGCACAATTGCGAGGAAGGCGACAACGCCGCTCGCGCTCGTCGCGGCGAGGACCCAAAGGGCGCCAGTCACGGAGACCCGTGCCATCATCAACGCGAATACGAACGGCGCGAAGGCCGATGTGAACTGACGGGCGGCGCTGACCCATCCGAGGCGGGCGCCGTAGCCATTTCGCCCGAACAGCTCAAGCGGCAAGGTGCCGCCGACTATGCTGGTCAGGCCGGAACCCAGGCCGAACAGAATTACGAACAGGAAGGCGCCGGGCGCCCATGGCGTGGTCACCAGAAGCATGCACAGCCCGGCCATGAGCAGCGACGCAGCGACCACAGCGAGGTACGTCTGCGAGAGCCGCCCTCCGAAGAGCATGTTGATCAGGCGGCTGGCGACCTGCGCGGGACCGAACGAGGCCGAGACGACGAGGCCTGTCGCTCCAAGCCCAAGCGCCGCGGTCAACGGCACCATGTGGATCAGGATCGCCGAGAGAACGAAGCCCTCGATCGCGAAGCCCGCCAGCATCAGCAGAAACACCGCTTGCCGATGCAGCGGGTCAAGTTTCGCGACCGCCTCGACCGCCGGGGAGAATTCGTCGGCCCGGCGCGGTTTTGCCTCGTTCCGGCGTGACAGCCACATAAGCCAAGCATGGATCGGAAGACAAAGTCCCAGATTGAGCGCCGCGAACACGAGATAGACCTCGCGCCACGTCAGATAATCGTGCAGAGCCGAGGTAAGCGGCCAGAACAAGGTCGAGGCAAACCCAGCGATGAGCGTCAGGTGCGTGATGCTGCGCTGGGGGCGCGGCGCGCCGATTTGCACGATCGCCACGAAGGCGGCGCTGTAGAGGACGAAACTGGAGGAAAGCTCCATCGCCAGTAGCGCGAGGACGAACGTCGTGCGTCCCGGGGCGATAGCGCATAGCGCCAGCGCGAGCGCTGCGGCAACAGAGCCTGTCGTCATGATGCGTCCCGCCCCGAACCGGTCAGCCCAGCGTCCGGCTATGGGCGCGAAGAGGCTGCCGGCAAAAAGCGAGGCGGACAGTGCGGCGAATATCCAGCCTTCCGAGAGTCCGAATTCCCTGGCCATCGCCGGCGCAAGGATCGAGAAGCTGTAGTAGAGCGTGCCGTAGCCGATGATCTGGGTCAGCCCGAGCGCCCAGATCGCACTTGCGGGAACAGGCCGCTCAAGCATAGGAGCCTTCCGCCATCGGTTCTTTCGCTTCAATCTTGTCCGCGGTTCCACAACCGCAACCCGCCGCGCCCTTTGCCTTGGCATCTGCGTCCTTGGCGCAGCAGGCGTCAACCTCGGCGGGCGCGGGTCCGCCGCAGCAACCGGAAGCCCCGGTGATGCGCTCCGCGCTGCACACTCCGGTTTCGGGCAAGGCAAGCCGCACTTCGCGGGCTGCCCGATGATCCCCGGCAATCTCGGCGACGACCGAGCGAACCTGCTCGTATCCCGTCGCCATCAGGAATGTAGGCGCGCGGCCGTAGGTCTTGGACCCGACGATCACGAAACCGGGTTCCGGGTGCGCGAGTTCCTCGATACCGTGCGGCGGGACCGTGCCGCATGAATGGATGTTCGGGTCGATCAGGGGAGCCAGCGCCGGCGGCGCTTCCACGACAGGGTCGAGAGCGACGCGAAGTTCACCGAGGAATGACAGGTCCGGTCGGAAGCCCGTCGCGACGACGATACGGTCGACCGAAAGGCTGAACGGCTCGCCTGCCAGCGTGGCTTCGACCGCAAGGTCGTCCCCCGCCGTCTCGATGCGGTCGACGGCGAACGGCGCGAGCATGTTCAGCCGACCGCGATCTATCGCCTGCTTAGCGGCTAGGCCAAGCGCGCCACGTTCGGGCAATTGGTCGTTCAACCCGCCGCCGAGGAGCTTTTCCACGCCGTTCCTGCGAAGCGCCCAGTATATCTCGGTGTCCGGCGCCTCGCCTTGCAGTTCCATCAGCGCCAACGCCACGTTGATCGCCGAATGCCCGCCGCCGATGACGAGCACGCGCTTGCCGGCGTAGTCGCTCCTCAGGGCGCCCGTGACGTCGGGAATGCCGTAGGCAATGCGCCCTGCCGCCGCGCGTTCGCCGGGGACGGCCAAACCGTCGACGCCGATCGGATTGGGCCGCGACCATGTTCCCGAAGCGTCGATCACGGCCCGCACCAGGACACGGTGTTCGCCGACTGCGTCTTCGTACCGGACGACGAATGGCGATTCCTGGCGGTTCCGGTTCGAAATCTTGTCGTGTCCCATCCGCGTCACGGCGGTGACGGAAGTTCCGAGCTTCAGGTTCGGCGCAATCTGCGGAAGGGCAGCCAGCGGCGCAAGGTAGTCCCGCACGATCTCGCCGCCCGTAGGCAAGCCGTCGCCGTCGGGCGCTGTCCATCCCGAACGCTCGAGCAGCGTACGCGCAGCCGCGTCGACGTTGTAGGTCCACGGCGAAAAGACCCGGACATGGCTCCATTCGAGGAGTGCTGCGCCAACACTCGTACCGCGTTCGAAGATGAGCGGGCGGATGCCGCGTTCGACCAGATGCGCGGCCGCGGCAAGGCCGACAGGACCGGCTCCGATGACGGCGACGGGAAGATCGGCAGAAACCATCATGTTCATAGATTCGATCCTTCTAGCATTTTCGAACTATTGGGCCAAAAAAAGGGCGTCATACGATCGCTTCCCTCACCACCGGAGGGCACGTGCCGTCTGCGCAGCACTCGTCGGCGAGATAGCCGATCAAGGCCTGCATGCCGGGATAATGGGCGCGGCAGATCAGCGTGGTCGCCTGCCGCTCCTGCGTGACGAGGCCGGTGTCCACGAGCCGCTTGAGGTGGTGCGAGAGTGTGGACGCCGCGATGTCGAGCTTCTCCTGGATACGGCCGACGGGGAGGCCCTCGTCGCCCGCCCGGACCAGAATGCGGTAGAGCTGGAGCCGCGTCGGATTGCCCAGTGCTTCGAGCTGGGTGGCTGCTTTTTCGAGTTTCATGGAAATAGGAATACACGGGCCAGTACGGGCAGTCAAGATAACTTCGAACAATATGGAAATAAGGATTGGCGGCGTCACTTAGTTTGATGTCTGGCCAATGGCTTGACGGTGCCGGGGGGCTTAGCGCTTGTCGATCTTATCCATGAAGACGCGCAACTGGGTGGGGTCCATGTGGACGACGTGGCTGGCTTCCGGAAAGGCTTTGCTCTCGACATCGGCCACGAATTCCTGGAACGCCACGACGCGCTCCGCCTGTAGCCTGTCGAACTCGGCTGCGAAGTTGCGGTAGACTTTGGAGTGACGCGGCATATGTCCGCGGTTCTGGCCGAGCACGTCCTCGGCGAAGAGATACTGCGCGTCGCAGCCCGTGCCCGCCCCCATGGAAAGCATGATAAGCGATGTGCGCTTCGAAATGGCCTCCGCAACTTCCACCGGCACCACCTCGATCTCGGCGCCGATGGCGCCGGCGGCTTCGAGCTGCCGGACCGCCTCGAATATCTCTACTGCGCTTTCGGCTGTTTTACCGACCGCCTTCCAGCCGCCGGTCCAGGTCCGGCGCGACGGTATCAGGCCGACATGGCCGATCACCGGGATCGCTTCGTCCGCCATCCGCTTGATCGTCGCGTAGCTCGCGCTGCAATAGACGGCGTCGGCGCTCGCCTTGTACATTTTGAACGCCCAGCGCAGGAAATCGTCGGCTGTGCCGATTTCGTAGAAATTCTCTCCAGGCATCGAGAAGAGGCTTGGAGCGGCGTCGCGGTACCGGGGATCGAGCAGGAGGTCGGGCGGGATCGAGACGATATCGATTCCGGCCCGCTCGGCGGCCTCGGCTTCTTCAAGCGTCATGACGCGCAGCATGGTGAGCTGGCGCTTGCCTTTCATTGCGCGCAGGTCGGCGATGGTCGGTCTGGTACGGCTCATATTCGTTCCCCTTTACGCGGCGAGCAGTGTCTTCAGCTTGGTCTCGGCGGCCGCCAGCTTGTCGCGCGGCGGCCTCGCCTTTTTGGCGATGAGCATCTCGGCCAGCCGTATGTCGCGGGCGACAGCATTCCCCTGTCCGATGCCGCTTGCTGCGACGAGCCTGCCGTCGGCTGCGAGGTGGAACAGGATGAACGCGCCCTCTCCGATCTCCCGGCGGACGGTTTCGACTCCCTCGTCGACGAGCCCTGCGATCTGGATCGATAGATCGAACTGATCCGACCAGAACCACGGAATTGCCGCGAAATCTTCCTGCCTGCCCAGCATGTTGCGGGCGGCCAGATTTCCCTGGTCCTGGGCGTTGCGCCAGGCTTCGAGACGGACCCGCCTGCCGGCATAGACGCCAAGCGGAAAGGAACAGCAGTCGCCCGCGGCGAAGATGTGCGGATCGGACGTCGCCATGCGCGCGTCGACGCGGACGCCGTTCTCGACCGCCAGCCCTGCACGTTCGGCGAACTCGGTGTTGGGGATCGCGCCGATGCCGATAATGCAGGCGTCGGCGTCAATCGAGGTGCCGTCAGCCAGTGCGATGGAGAAGCCGTCGCCATGGCCGCCGATGGCAGTGATCGCCGCGCCGCAGCGAATGTCGACGCCGCTTTTCGCGTGGGCCTCATGCAGGACCGCCGCGATCTCAGCCGGCACGGCGCGCGTGAGGAGACGCTTTTCGGCCTCGATCACCGTGACCGCGCAGCCTCGCATCCGCGCCGCCGCAGCGAGCTCCAGGCCGATGAAGCCTCCGCCGATCACCGCGATGCGAGCGCCGGGCCGCAAATGCGAGCGGATGGCCTCAGCATCATCGTGGGTCCGAAGATAGACGCATCGGCGGGAATTTTCCGCAATCGCCAGCCTGCGGGGACGAGCGCCCGTCGCCAGCAGCAGCCTGTCGTAGGCAAGGGAAGCACCGCTTTCCAGCTTCACCTTACGGGCGGCGCGATCGATGGAGATTGCCGCGGCGGAGAGAATGAGCCGTATGCCCGCCTGCTCGAAGCGCTCGGCATCCGCGATGGCTTTCATGCCTCCGCCGGCTAGAGCCATGGCCTCCTTGGACAGAGGCGGGCGTTCGTAGGGTAAATGGCGCTCGGCGCCGATCAGGTTGACAGGTCCTTTATAGCCCTCCTCGCGCAGCGCGAAGGCGGCCCGCGTGCCGGCTTCACCGGCGCCGACGATGACCATGCCCGCGTCAGCCATCGCGGCCGCCGATCTCGATCATGACCTTTCCGGCTTCCACCTTCACCGGATAGGTCTGGAGATTGACGCAGACCGGCGCGCCCCTGGCGGCCCCGGTCTTGTAGTTGAAGCGGCCATTGTGTTTCGGGCATTCGATGATGTCGTCCATCACCAGCCCGTCCGCCAGATGCACCTTCTCGTGCGTGCAAAGGCCATGTGTCGCAAAGAACTCGTCATCGGGCGAGCGGTAGATGGCAAACGTCCGGCCGTCATGGTCGAAGCGGATCACGTCTTCCTCATCCACGTCATCCACGGCACACGCCACGATCCATTCAGGCATTTTCTCATTCCATTGGTCTCGGGAGACGCCTCACGGCCGGGCGTCGGGATTGGTGCAGGTCTATTCGGCGGCGGCCGATACCGTCAGGTCATGGAATTCGCCGCGATAAGGCCGCGCCGTCGGCGGCAGGTCTCGCTTGAGGAAAAAATCCTCGTATTTCAGTTGCTTGAGAAGCACCGGCCAGACCTCACGATAGGCGTCCCATATCGAGGGATTTGCCTCGGGCAGGTCGTGCTTGACCAGTTCGTGCAGCCGGGGCAGCGCATGATAGGGGACCATGGGGAACATGTGGTGCTCCACATGGTAGTTCATGTTCCAGTAGATGAACCGGCTGATCGGGTTCATATAGACGGTGCGCGTGTTCAGCCGGTGGTCGACGACATTGTCGGCCAGGCCGATATGCTGAAGCAGGCCGGTCATGACCATGTGCCAGGTGCCGTAGAGGCGCGGCAGGCCGATCAGCATCAGCGGCAGCCACGACCGAATGGCGATGGCAAGCGCCACCGTCGCGACGTAGATCGCCACGTGCCAGCGGGCGGCGACGATTGCCTTTGGCCACTCCATTTCCGGAATGTAGCTCTTCTCCTCAGCCGAAAGATTGCCTAACGCGTTGCGGAAGAGCGTCGGCAGCGCATAGCGGAAATCCAGGAGGCCCGTGAACATCAGCGCCGCCTTCAGGAGGTCCGGCGGCCGCATGACGGCGATCTCGGCGTCGCGGCCGACGATGATCGTATCGGTGTGGTGCCGCGCGTGGCTCCAGCGCCAGGTCACCGGATTGCGCATCAGCATGAACGAGGCGATCTGATAGACGACATCGTTCATCCAGCGCGTGCGGAACGCCGTGCCGTGGCCGCATTCATGCCAGCGCGAGTCGCTCGCCGAGGCGTAGAAGACGCCGTAGACGAGGAAAAACGGCACGCACCACCACGTGCCCCAGAAGGCGATCGCGCCAGCCGCCGAGATGAGAAGGACGCCAAGCCAGACGATCGTGTCGCGGATGGCGGGCCCGTCCGAACGCTGCATCAGTTCTTTCATCACCTTGCGCGACACCTCGGTGTGATACCACTCGGCCGAGGCAAGACCTGTTTCGATCGCTCTGCGCGTGCTTTCGCCAACGAGGCTGTAATCGCGCTTTCTCTCTTCCACGATAGTCATCGTCTTCTCCAATATCCGCCTTCTGGCCTGTCCTTGCCGATCCTCCTCCCGCATCTCTCCCGAATGCCCGCTCTCCTGCCGGTCTCTTCTCGCTTCATGACCGCGGTCCTTCGGCAAGCTTGGGGAACCTGCCCGACGGCGCCGGAAAATCCTCCTCCGGCTGTTTGGCGATCGACGCGATCCGGCGCTCGGCCTCGTCGATCTCGGCCTGCCCGTCGAGGACCCTGAATGTCGCCTCGTAGGACCGGGACTGGTCGTGTTCGAGCCAGATCATCTCGCCGCGCTCGCGCGCGGCGGTGTTGCCGAGCGCATGATGCGTCGACGGTTCGATCCCCATGGCATATTGGCCGGCCTGGAAATTCTGCCACTGGTACATGCAGGGAAGCTGATTTTTCTGGGTCACGATCTCGAAGCCGAGGCCGATCCGGTCGTTGGCCACTGCGACCGGAACCAGGCCGTCGGCGTCGGCGGCAAGCTCGTGCTGCCAGACCTGCTCGCGAAAATTCATGCGCGGAACGGGCAGCGTCCGGTAGCCCACGCCCTGCGCGCGATAGGCTTCGCCGGCATGAGCTGCCCAGACCACATCCCTGACCGGCGCCAGATAGCGCGAGCCTTCGTCGACCAGCGGGTGGCTCACATTCACATGATAGAAATACATGTGCGGCGTGCGCGCGAAGCCGTGGTTGACGACGCGGTCGGATACGCGGATCTCGTTGCCGCCGACATCCGCCTCGATCCGGCGATGGAGATGCAGGTCCTCGCCGAAGACCGCCGACTGCTGCACGACACCTTCGGCCCAAAGCACGCATCGGTCCCCGTCCCAGCGCTCGCCATAGCCGGTGAGCCGCGCCGGAATCGTGCTGATCCGCCCGTGAAGCGAATGCCGCACGCTCTTCCTGCCGGGATAATTATAATTGTCGGCGGGCACCTCCTCGGGGCCAAGGATGTGGTCCAGGCCGCAAGTCAGGAGCAGACCGGAAAACGACCGTGCCCAGGAGAAGCCGCCCTCGCCTTCATACTCGTGCAGCGCCGGATGGCGGAACCCGCTCGGCGAATGCCAGCCGATCGCCTGGCCCTTGTAGTCGCAGTCGGCGATGTCGAGCGCCCGGTCGACGAGAGCGGTGAACCGAAGTCCGCTGCCGGTCCGGAACTCAAGCATGCGGATGCCGCGCTCGACCCCGTCGCCGAGCGTCATCAGGCGCACGCCGGCAAATTGCGAGAGCATTCCGGATCGTTCCGAAACCTGCCTGCGCGTCAGCGTCTGGCCGTAGAGCTGAACCATCAGTGCGCCTTCGCTTCCTTGACGAGTGTCGACACGTCGACGCCCATGATGAGGCTCTCGACCGTCAAGAGGTCGGTGTCCTCGACGGCGCGTTCCGCGACGATTTCGCCGCGCCGCATGACGACGATGCGATCCGCCACCTGGAAAACGTGATGGATGTTGTGCGTGATGAAGAGCACCGTATGGCCGGCGTCGCGCACCTCCTTGACGAACCGCAGCACGCCGTGGGTCTCCTCGACGCCGAGATTGTTGGTCGGCTCGTCGAGGATGATCACCTTGGCGGCGAATTGCATCGCCCGCGAAATCGCGATCGACTGCCGTTCGCCGCCAGAGAGCGTGTCGACCGGCGCATCGGCGTCGAGCTTCTTGGAGATGCCGACCCGCCGCAACAGCGCCGATGCGGCGCGCCGCAGCTCCGGGAAATCGAGCGGCGCGAAGACGCCCAGGAAAGGCAGTTTCACCGGCTCGCGGCCGAGGAACAGGTTGCGCGCGATCGAAAGGTCGGGCGCGAGCGACGTATCCTGGTGGATCGTCTCGATGCCGAGGTCGATCGCATCGCGCGCCGAGCGGATCGACGCTTTTTCTCCCCGGACATAGATGTCGCCGCCATCGACCGGATGCACGCCCGAAATCGCCTTGATCAGCGTCGACTTGCCGGCGCCGTTGTCACCCAAAAGCGCGACGACTTCGCCTTCGCGAAGGGTCAGCGACGCGCTTCGCAGAGCATTGACGCTGCCGAACGATTTGCGCACGCGCTCCAGGCGCAGGACTTCAGCCGTCATCGCCGCACACTCCGTCTCTGGATCATCGCGTGCAGGATCAGCATCACGAGGATGATCGCGCCGACGAAGATGTTGAAGGCGAGGCCCGGCACGCCGATCAGCACGATCCCGTTGCGGATCGCGCGCAGCATGAAGGCGCCGACGACCGTGCCCAGAATGGTGCCGCGCCCCCCGGTAAGCGCGGTGCCGCCGACCACCACCATGGCGATCACTTCGAGCTCGTAGCCCGTGCCGGCAACAGGCGATGCGGCGGAAATCCGGAAGGCGCTGATCATGCCGGCGAGACCCGAGAGCACCGAGGCCGTGATGAACAGCCAGATCTTGACGGCATCGGCCGGCACGCCGCGCGCCACCGCCGCGCTGCGGTTCGAGCCGATGGCGCTGATCCAGTTGCCGACCTTGGACCAGTTCAGGACGTAGGCGCAGACGAGCGTCAGCCCGATGAACCAGAACAGCGACGTGTAGAGCCGGAACGGGCCGAAATCGAAGCTGCCCGCGAGAAGCGTGACGAAGAAGCCAGGCTCGTTCCACGATTTGAGGGGGAAACCCTGCGTGATGTAGAGCGCCACCCCGCGCACGATCAGAAGCATCGACAGCGTCACCAGGAAGGACGAGATGCCGATCTTGGTGACGATGATGCCGTTGATCGCGCCGATGGCGATGCAGACCACAAGGCCGACGAGCAGGGCAAGGCCGATGTCCACGCCGGCTGTCTGCGCAAGCAGCATGACAAGCACCGGACCGAGCGCGAAGACGGCGCCGACGGAGAGGTCGAACTCGCCGGCCGTGAGCAGGAGCGTCATGGCGAGCGCCATGATTCCCAACTCCGGCAGGAACGCCATCATGTTGGAAATATTGAGCGGCGACAGGAAGTTGGGATTGGCAATCGAAAATCCCGCCAGCACGATGGCGAGGATGATCAGCGAGGCGACCTGCGGCGTCGCCATCAGGCGACGCCACCTGTCTCCCCGCCCTTCCATTCTTTCCGTTACCGCCGCCATGACCGTATCCATGTTTGTCCTCTGTTGGAGCCGCTGTCAGGCTCACTCGCCATAGAGCTTGAGTATCGGCTCGTAGCTCGACTTGTCGTAGAGGCTGAACGTCTGGATGTCGTAGCCGATCGGCTCGCCGGAGGCGGCAAGGTTGAGCAGCGCTACAGGCATGAAGCCTTGCGCGGAGGGGAACTGCCACGCCGCGGCATTGAAGTAGCCATCGCGCACCGCTTCCGCGACATCCTTGGAATTGCCCCAGCCGACCACGGGGATCGAGCCGGCCTGGATCCCGCCATTGTCGAACACCTTGCGGACGGCCGCGGCAACCGAGTCGCCGAGCGCGATGATCGCCGGCGGATTGTTGGCGAGCATGTAGTCACTCATCTTGGCGATGATGCCGGCCGGGTCGGTCCCCGCGTCGACCACGTCGTACTTGACGCCGAGCGGATCGAAGATGCTGGCGATGCCCTCCGTCTCGAGCTGCTGGTAACTGGCACCCGGCACCTCGACGGGCAGGAACACCGTGTCGCCTTGCTTCACCAGCTTGTTGTCGACCAGGTACTTCGCCCAGATCACACCGGCCTGGCGGAGATCCGCGCCAACATAGGCCTGACGGCCGGTCGCCGTGTCGTCGGTGTTGAAGAAGACGACCGGAATGCCCGCATCCTTGGCCGCCTTGACCTCGGCGTTCCAGAGACCCGGCTGCGCCGAGGTGGTGCCGATGCCGTCAGGCTTGGCGGCGATGGCCGAGTTGAACGCCTCCTTCTGGGCCGCCATGTCGCCGCCCGAGAAGGAAATGTTGCAGGTGACGTTCAACTGTTCGCAGGCCTTGGTCGCGCCCGCATTCCAGTCGAGCCAGAAGGCGTCAGACGGCCCGCCATGCGACAGCAGGTAGAACGTCTTCTTCTCTTCCTGCGCGTTGCCCGGCGTTGCAAAGGCGGCGCAGGCCAGAAGCGCAGCAGCCGCGAATTTCACTGTCGATTTCAACATCACGTCATTCCTCCCTTTCACTTGGTTTCAGAGGCCGTTCTGGCGGAACTTGCCGTCGAGGAATTTCTTTGCGCGCGGCACGTCGTCTTCCGACAAGTGTTCGATGATCACCGGGATGTTCGGGTGCTTTTGCGCGAGCCGCTGCAAATAGAGATCGTAATTCAGCGAACCGAGACCGGGAGCCGGCAGCTCGATCTCGCCGACGCCGCGGAACGTGTGGCTCTCCAGCGCGTCGGCGTCGCCGATGTCGGCATGCTTCTCGGTCTTGTCGTCGCCAGAACGCTTCACGTCCTTGGCATGCGCGATCCTGATTTTGTCGGTCAGCGTATCGAAGACCTGGTTCAGTATCTGGTCCATCCTGTCGATATTGTGGGTCTCGAAATAGTTGGTCGGGTCCATCAGCAGGCCAAGGCCCGGGTGATCGACCTGCGCGAACATTTTTACCGTCTCCTCGACCGAGCCGACGACGTTGTTGACATAGGTTTCGAGCAGGAACACCGCGCCATGGTCATAGGCGGTCTGGGCCAGATCGGCGACGACCTTGCGGCACTCCTCAAAACCTTCCTCGGTCTTGTTCTTCGGGTGGTGAACCCAGTCGGACTCGGTGTTGTAGGTGCCGGTCTCGGAGATCACGTAGGGCGAGCCGAAGAGACGGGCGTTCCTGATGATCTCCTTGAGGTAGCCGACGCGCCTGTCGCGCTCGCCTTTGTCCGGATGGATGATGTTCGTGTAGCCGGAGACGCAGCAGATCGGCAGGTTGTGGTCGCGGAACACGTCGCGGACCTGCTTCGCCTTCTCCTTGGTGATCTGCCCGGCCGAAAGATCGACGTCCTTGAAGTGCAGGTCGAGCTGGACGGTATTGAAGTTCAGCGCGCGAATCTTCCTGGCGGTCTCCTCCAGGCTGTAGGGAAAATATCCCGTGAAAATACCGGCTTGCATCATGATGTGAAACTCCTCCCGAATGTGGCTTCAGTTGATCGCGATTTCTGAAAGTCTGACCGTGCGGCCCTCGGCGATGGACCGGTAGCCGGCCTCGACGAGCGCCATGGTCTTGACGTTGTCGGCGACGGAAAGTGCCGGCGGCGTGTCCGTGGCGACCGCATGCTGCAGTTGCTCCATCACGCCGATGAAAGCGTGCGGGAACCACATCGTGTTCCAGTTCGGCGTCACCCACTCGCCGCCGGTCGTCCGCGCGGAAGCGTAGGTCAGGGTCGATGCCACGCCGGTCGGCCAGCCGATCGTGCCGCGCGCGACGCCCTCGGTGCCCTCGACGCGCCAGGTGATGTTCTGGTCGTCCTTGTATCCGTCCTGGCGCGGCCCGGACCAGACATCCTCCAGCGACACGGCCATAACGCCCGACGGGAACTTCATCGTGGAAATGGTGATGCCGTCCGAATGGTCGAACCGGGTGCGCGGATCCTTGCGCGTCAGCGTGGTGATCTCCTCGGGGTCGCCGAAAAGGAAGCGCAGCGCGTCGAGATGATGGACGCTCATATTGGCGAGCGTGAGCCGGTCGTAATCCTCGAGGAAGGTCTGCCAGTGCGGGATCGCATGCATGTCGATCTGCGCAAACACGATCTCGCCGAGCGCGCCCTGCTCGATGATCTGTTTCAGCACGCGCATCGACTGGTCGTAGCGCATGTTCTGGTTGACCGAGAGGATCTTGCCGGCGGCCTTGGCCTCGTCGCGGAGCTTGATCGCCTCGGCAAGCGACAGGGCCAGCGGCTTCTGGGCGAGGATCGCCTCGACGTGCGGCTGCTTCAACGCATGGCGGATGAGCGCCGGCTGCTGGTCGGGCGGAAAGGCCAGGTCGATTATCTCGATCTGGCTGTCCTCGATCAGTTTTTCGGGCGTGTCGTGGACGGTCGCTATGCCCCAGCGTTCGGCGACCTTGCGCGCATTGGCCTTGGTCCGGGAGGCGATCGCGACGACCGGGAAGCCGGCTTCCTTGTAGGCCGCCAGATGACATTCCGCCATGATCATGCCGGCTCCGATGCAGCCGATCCTGTATTCCCTGGTGCGGACTTTCACGTCCGGCTCGAACTCGGCGGTTTCAGCCATTAGATCCCTCCCTGTCATTCCTTGTGCGGCGGCGCTGCTCATCTCGAAAGCGCGGTCCCGTTCCGCGAAAAGAGATGGACGGCGGCCGCGTCACAGCTCAACGCGACCATCGCTTCGGGCCTGATGTCGGGCTGGCCGCGCATCAGCGCCCTCACCCGCGACGGCCCGGCATCGACCGTGACCACCGTGTAGCCGCCGAGCGGCTCTACCTCATAGACCCGCGACGGCGTTCCGGACTGGCCCTGCGCCCACGCCGACACCCTGATATCCTCCGGCCGCACGCCGACTTCGGCGATTTCGGCGGCGCCGGCCAGGCCTTCGACGGCGATCGCTCCGTCCGCCACGCGAATGTCGTTGCCGCTGGCCGTCGAGGGCAGGATGTTCATCATCGGCGAGCCAAGCAGGCGCGCCACATAGGTGCTGGCCGGATGGTCGTATATCTCGAGCGGCGCGCCGACCTGCCGGATCACGCCTGCTTCGAGGATCGCCATGCGGTCGGCCACCGACATCGCCTCCTCCTGGTCGTGGGTCACATAGATCAGCGTCTTGCCAAGTTCGCGCTGGATGCGCTTGAGCTCGACGCGCGTTTCCTCGCGCAGGCGCGCGTCGAGCGCCGAGATCGGATCGTCCATGAGATAGGCGACGGGATCGCGCACCAGCGCCCGGGCGATGGCCACGCGCTGGCGTTCGCCGCCGGAAAGCTGGGCGGGCTGCTTGTGGAGGATGTGGCCGATGTGGAGCTTGGCGGCGACATCGGCGAGCTTCCGCTCGATCTCGGCCTGCGGGATCTTACGCTCGGCGAGCGGGAAGCGGATATTGTCGCGCGCGCTCATGTGCGGAAACAGCGCTAGGTTCTGGAACACCATCGCCACGTTTCGCTCCGCCGGTGAAACCGCGTTGACCGGCTTGCCGCCGATCAGGATCTCGCCGTGATCCGGCATTTCCAGGCCAAGGATCAGCCGCAGGATCGTCGACTTGCCGGACAGCGGCGGGCCGAAGAAGCAGAAGAACTCGTTGTCGCGGATCGTGAAGGACGCGTTCGACAGCGCGACCGTGCCGCCGTAGCGCTTGCCGACATTCCGGAAGGCGATCTCAGCCATTGCCTGAGCCTCCGATTGCCTGGCCGGTTGCGCGATTGAAGATCCGTACCGCGTCCATGTTGGGCGTCACGATCGCCGAAGCGCCGAGGGCGGCTTGCTGGTCGTTGTTGAGAACCACCTTGATGGCCGAAGCGCCCTCGCCGAGATGGACGATCGTGCGTGCGCCGATGCGTTCGACCGCCGTGACCTGTGCTGCGATCCCGCGGCCTTCTCCCGCAAGCGTCGCCTGCTCGGGCCGGAATCCAAAGAGGATCTCGCCCGAATGGCCGCGCAGCGCGTTCGCCAGCCGCTCCGGAAGCGGAGCAGTCGCGCCAAGCGGGCCGAGATCGATCACCAGCCCGCGATCGCTCTCCGCCGGCCGTCCTGGCAGCAGGTTCATGCCGGGAGCGCCGATGAACCGTGCCACGAAAACGTTGGCCGGGTTGTTGTACACGTCGAGCGGCGTGCCGACCTGCTGGAGCACGCCGTGGTCCATCACCGCGATCCGATCGGCCATCGTCATCGCCTCGAGCTGGTCGTGGGTGACATAGACCATGGTCTGCCTGAACTGGCGCTGCAGGTGCTTCAGCTCCGTGCGCATCACGGCGCGGAAGGCGGCATCGACATTCGAGAGCGGCTCGTCCAGCAGGAAGATCACCGGCTCCATGATGGCGGAGCGGCCGATCGCGACGCGCTGCAGGATGTTGACCGACAGCCGATCCGCCCGGCGGTCGAGCAAGGCGGTCAATTGCAGAAGCTCCGCGATGGCGCCGACGCGGCGGTCGGTCTCGGCCTTCGGCGCGCCATGCATGCGCGGCCCGTAGGACAGGTTCTGCCGCACGGTCATGTGCGTGAAAATCGCGTAGTTCTGGAACACGAACCCGACCCCTCGCCGCCCCATCGGCACGCCGGACATGTTGCGGTCGCCGAACAGGATGCGCCCGGACGTCGGCTCCTCCATTCCGGCGATCATGTTCATGGTCGTAGACTTGCCGCAGCCCGAAGGGCCGAGCAGCGCCATGAACTCGCCGTCGGCGATTTCGAGGTCCATCGTCTTCAGCGCGGTGAAATCGCCGAATTTCTTGACCAGGTTTTCGAGGCGGATCGTGCTCATGCCCGCGCCTCCCGCGCCGCGGCCATGCGCTTCATGGCAAAGACGGTGGCGATGGAGAGCACCAGCAAGATGGCGAGCGCGATCGCCGCGACATATCCCCAGATCAGGTCCTGCGTGGTGAGCTTGTAGATATAGACGGAGATCGTCTCGGTCGCGACGCCCGGCCCGCCGCCGGTCATGATGTAGAGCGTGTCGAATATCTTGAAGTTCTCGATCACCCTGATGGCGAGCGCGATGATGATGATCGTCTTCATCTTGGGCAGGACGATCGTGGTGAAGCGCTGCCAGGCATTGGCGCCGAGCAGGGTCGCGGCCTTCATCTGGTCTTCCGGAACGCCCACAAGCCCGGCGAGCAGTATGAGGAACATCAGTGGCGTCCACTGCCAGATGTCGGCCATCATCACGGCGGCGAGCGCCAGCGTCGGGTCCGAGAGCCAGGCGATCGCGACGCGGCTGCCGGTCAGCGCCGACAGGATGTCGTTCATCGGCCCGCCCGACTGGAACAGCATGAAGAACATGTAGCCGGCCACGGCAGGCACGACCATCATCGGCATAAGCAGGATCGAATAGAACAGCCGCTTGCCGGGAAAATCGTCGGCAAACAGCATCGCCAGACCCAGCCCGAGCAGGAATTCGACCGGGACGCAGACGATCATCACGACGAAGGTGCGCCACAGAGCGCTCCAAAAGCGTTTGTCGGCCGCGAGATCGGTATAGTTGGCGAAGCTGTTCCAAAGCTCCCAAGCGTTCCACCAACCGAGGCCGGAAAGCGGTGACCAGTCGGTGAGGCTGATGTAGAGCTGCATCAGGAGCGGGAAGACGGCGATGAAGAGCACCAGAATCTGCGCCGGCAGCGCCAGCCGGAAGCCGAGACGCGCGGCCTCGTCGCGCGCGACCGCGCGACCTTCAGCGGCGAGCATCGCCATGGCGTCCTCCGAGGCGGTGGCGACGTTCATTGCTTCAGCGCCCCAAAGGTCAGGCCGCGCACGAGATGGCGCTGGATGGCGATGCCCATGACGACGGGTGGAACCGCTGCGATCAGGCCGAGCGCCGCCTTCGCGCCGTAGAGCTGGCCGGTCATGGAGGACGAGAGCGACGCCATGTAAACGGGCACGGTGACCCATTCGCGCGTGGTCAGCAGCAGCGCGATCAGATAGTCCGACCAGTTCAGGATGAAGACGAAAAGGGCGGCGCTGGCCAGCGGCGCGCGCATCATCGGCAGCGTGATCTTCGTGAACACGCGCCAGCGCGAGCACCCCTCAACCAGGCCCGCTTCCTCGAGTTCGCGCGGCATGTCGTCGAAGAAGGTCTTCATCAGCCAGAAGGCGAAGGGCAGCGTGACTATGCCATAGACGAGAGCCAGGCCCCACCAGGTGTCGGTGAGATTGAGGAAGGCCCACATGATCATGACGGGGATCATGACCGCCATGGGCGGGAAGAGCCGCAATTGCGTGAGCGCCAGCGGCAGGTTCTGGCCGGAACCGAAGCGGGAGAGGCCGTAGGCGGCGGCCGTGCCGGCCGTCATCGCAATCAGCGTCCCGAGGGTGGCGGACAGCAGCGACGACAGGATCGGCTTCAGGGCGGTCCTGTCGAGCGCGACGATCAGGCTGGAATCGGACTCGCCGAAGATGAAGCGGAAGTTGGAGAGCGTCGGCGCGTCCGGCCACCAGGTGAGCTCCGCTCCCGTCGCCGACCACTCGCCGATCGGCTTGAAGGCCATCGAGACCATCCACAGGATCGGAATGAGCGTCACCGCGAGCGCCAACAGGATGACGGCGTACCGGAATATCTCGAATGGAATTGAACGCTTCATGTCGAACGCTGGTACCACTGTCTGTAAAGGCGGGAGGGACTGCTGGCGTCCCTCCCTTCCGGCTTGCTTGGGAGGATCAACTTACCGGATCGAGAATCGTCGGCCACGCCGCCTTGTTGGTCTTTATTGCCTCGAGCAGCTTGTCCTCGCCGGTGCGACGCGCGATCCGGAGCCACTCGGTTTCCGTGTCGGCCATCGCCTGCTCGGCCGTCTTTGCCTTGGTGAGCGCGGCGACGAGATTTTCGTCGAGCGCATTGTGGAAGGCCGTGGCGCCGGGATAGTTGATGGTCGGCACCGTGCGGGCCACCGTCTCGCGCACCACGTCCATGTGGTAGGCGTGATAGGTCTGGCGCACGAGCGGATCGGAGAAGTCCGACAGGCGGAACGGGTCGAAATAGCCGCCGGGATTGGCGGTCATCCACGCATAGATCCGCGCCGAGCCCAGCCACTGCAGGAAGAGGTAGCATGCCTCCGGGTTCTTTGCCTGCGAGGACACCGACGCCGAGAGGTTGAGCCATAGCACCGAGCGGCTCACCATCTTGCCGTCGACCTCGCGGCCGGGCGGTAGCATCGAGCCGATCTTGCCGGTGACGGCCGAATCCTTGTTCGCCGGATTGTCGAGGAATTTTGGCAGGTTGGAGAAGGCGCAGGTCATGGCCGCGCCGCCCTTGGCGAAATTGCCGTATTGCTCGGGCCAGCCCCACGAAATCGCGTCCGGGGACTTGTAGGCCAGCGAATCGATATATTCGCGGGTCGCAGCGATGCCCGCCTCGGAGTTGATCAGCGGCGCGCCGGTATCGTCGAACAGGAACTGGTTCGGCGAACCCATCGAAACATAGCGCTGGTACCAATTGGTATAGCCCCAGCCCTGGTTGCGGATGTCGGTCGAGCCGAGCAAATTCTTGTCCGGGCGGTGGAAGAACAGCGAGATCTCGTCGAGCTGCTTCCATGTCTTGGGCGCGGCCAGCGCATAGCCATGCTTGTCGGCGAAAGCCTTCTTCTCGGTCTCGTCATTGAAGAGGTCGGTGCGATAGACCCAAGTCTGAAAGTCGCCGTCGAGCGACACGCCATAGGTGGAGCCGCGGTACTGGTTGAGCAGCGACACACCGCTGGCGCCGTTGACGTAGCCGGTCTGCGGATCGTCCCATTCGGGCCTGTGCTTGGCGACGAAGTCGTCGAGCTTGATGATGCCGCCGGTTTCGGCGAGGTCGCCCAGCCGGTTCCACTCGACCGCATAGATGTCGTACGCTCCACCCTTGGTGGAGATGTCCTGCATCGTCTTGGTGAATTCCTGGCCGTTCGGAACACCGACGATTTCCAGCGTGATGCCGGTTTCCTTCTCCCAAAGATCCTTGATCGAAGGGGCGCCGGCCGGGAAGGGCTGGGTCAACTGGCCGATGGAACCGTCCGAAAGGCCAAGCACGATCTTGTCGACGCCGCCGGCTTTCATCGCCTTGGCGGCCTCGACAGCGCGCCCCTCGGGCGTCTCGGGACCGTACTGATACCGTTCGGCGCCCTCGAAGCCGGTCGGGCCGCCGATCATGCCCGCGGCGAGCGCATCAGCCGCGTAGGCGCGGCCCGGACGAATAAACTTTGGTGCGATACCGACCGCACCGATAAGCAAGGCGGCTTTTCCTCCGGACGCAAGCAGACCGCGCCGCGAGATGCGCACAAGGTTCGACATTGATTTCCCTCCCTCCGGAACCACTTTAAGGACCCCGTATGAGGAATATTGACGTTAGACCATGAGGCTGTCAACATCATTTCAAATCAAAAATCGTCATCCCGCATACATCGAGAAGATAGCCGTGCAAATTCAAGCTCCTGCCGCAGCGCACAAATACTGATGCGTTCCCACCATGATGTTATTTGAGGTGTTTCCGCCCGTTCCCGTCGGCTTGCGGCATGGCCACCGGCTCCCTAAACACCGTTGCGACGCTTGCCGCCCAACCTTTCGCAGGTACATCTTTTTCCATCAGAATCACTCGGCCTCTGCCCATGGTGGACACCCGATCCACCTTGCTTGAAAGCTCTGCAGCATGCGTTCGACCCTCTTGGACATTGCACGTGAAGCCGGCGTTTCCGCCGCGACAGTCGACCGCGTGCTCAACAACCGCCCCGGCGTTCGCGACCGCACGCGCGAGATCGTCTTCGATACGGCGAAGAAGCTCGGCTACCTCGCGACCGCCCCGAGCTGGGCTGGACGCAATTCCGGCCATACGATCCGGCTCGATTTCGTCCTGCCTGTCGGCACGAATACCTTCATTCGCATGCTGCACGACCAGTTGAGCGGGCAAGGCGCGGCGCGGCCGGAACTCGACGTCCGCGTCAGTTCGATCGAGGGCTTCAATCCCGACACCCTCGCCCGCACGCTGCACGACCTGCATGGCAAGACCGACGGCGTCGGCCTCATCGCGCTCGATCACCCGACCGTCCGCGAGGCGATCCGGGCGCTGTCCGCCAAGGACATCAAGGTCGTGACACTGGCGACGGACATTCTCCACGTGCCGAGGGTCGCCTATGTCGGCATCGACAACCGCCAGGCCGGTAGGCTGGCCGGCTACGTGCTCGGGCGCCTGCTGGGCGCCGGCCAGTCCCGAAAGGTCGCGATGTTCGCCGGATCGCTGTCCTATCGCGGCCACCAGGAGCGCGAGATGGGCTTTCGGCACGTTCTGGCCGAAGAGTTCCCGAACCTGGAAATCGTCGAACTGCGCGAGATGCGGGACGACCGCGAACGCGCCTATGCGGAAGCCGCCGCCCTGCTCGACCGGCACGACCTTGCCGGCATATACAATATCGGAGCGGGCAATCAGGGCGTCGCGCGCGCCCTCAAAGAGCGAAACCTCGAACGCTCGGTCGTGTTCCTTGGCCACGAACTGACGGAAGGCACCAAGCAGCTACTGCTCGACGGGACCATGGATGGCGTCATCGACCAGAACCCCCGCGTCGAGGCGCGCGAAGCGCTCAACCTGCTCGAACACGCCGTGCGTGACCTGCCGTACGAAGGACACCCTCCGCGGCTGCACCTGATATTGAAAGAGAACATCCCCGAGGTTTAGCTCTTTCCCAGCAATGGATTAGCTCTCTCCCAGCAATGGAGAAGTCACCGCAAGCCTACAGCCCGGCTGAGGACTATCGAGCTTGCTTAAAGCCATTTGGGCTTCGGCACGGCTTGCAACAGGCTTTGCGTGTATTCGTGGCGGGGCGCTGCGAACAGCGCCGAGGTTTGGCCTTGCTCGACGATCTTCCCATTTTTCATGACCATGATGCGGTCCGCGAAATGGCGGACGATCGGCAGATCATGTGTGATGAAGACATAGGAGAGACCGAGCCGGGTCCTGAGGTCGGCGAGAAGATCGATCACCTGCGCCTGAATGGAGACGTCGAGCGCCGAAACCGCCTCGTCGCAGATGATCAGTTCCGGCTCACTCGCAAGCGCGCGCGCAATGGCGATGCGCTGCCGCTGGCCGCCGGAAAACTGGTGCGGGTAGCGGTCGGCATGCTCCGGCAGCAGCCCTACCAGTTCCAGGAGCTCGGCCACGCGTTCCTTCCATTTGTTCTTCGGCACAATATCGCGGTGGATCACCCAAGGCTCGGAGATGATGGAGTAGACGCGCATACGCGGGTTCATGGACCCGTAGGGATCCTGGAACACCATCTGCACCTTGCGCCGAAACGCCATGAGGCGCTTCGCGTTCATTTCGAAGATATTTTCGCCAGCGAAGACAGCCCTGCCCGAGCTTGGCTCGTTGAGCCCTAGCAGCATGCGCGCGACGCTCGACTTGCCGGAACCGGACTCGCCGACGATGCCGAGCGTTTCGCCTCTCCTGACCTCGAAGCTGACGTCGTCCACCGCCTTGAATGTGCGTTTGCCGGCAAAGGCCCCGGACGCAAGCACGTAGTCCTTCGTGAGATGCTCCACCTTGAGCAGGGTTTCGCCGGCGATCTTCGTTGAACGCCTGTTCGGCGTCTCGGCTGCATCGCCGTGCGGCAGCGCCGAGATGAGCCGGCGCGTATAGGCGTGCTGCGGATTGCTGAAGACTTCCTCGGCGATGCCCGTCTCCACGACCTTGCCGCCATTCATGACGATGATCCGGTCCGCCATGGACGCGGCGACTTCAAGGTCATGGGTGATCATGATCAGCGCCATGCCGGTTTCGCGCTGGAGATCGCGCAGCAGATCGAGGATCTGCGCTTGCACGCTGACATCCAGGGCGGTCGTCGGCTCGTCGGCGATCAGGATGTCCGGCTTCAGCGCGATCGCCATCGCGATCATCACGCGTTGGCGCTGTCCGCCAGAGAACTGATGCGGATAGAAATCGACGCGGTTTTCGGGCTCCGGGATGCCTACGCGCCGAAGCAGTTCTATCGCCTTGGCGCGGGCTTCCTTGCCGCTTCCCGCGCCGTGGCTTTCATAGACCTCCCCGATCTGGCGGCCCACCGTGTAGACGGGGTTCAGATAGGCGAGCGGATCCTGAAAGATCATCGCAATCCTGCGGCCGTTGATGCTTCTGCGCGTTTCAGCATCGAGGCCGGAGAGCTCGACGCCATCGAAGAAGCACGAGCCGGCCACGATATCGCCCGGCGGGCAATCGATGAGGTCCATCACCGTGCTCGTGCTGACGCTCTTTCCCGAGCCGCTTTCGCCAAGGATGACAAGGGTCTCGCCACGGCTGACGTGGAAAGAAACGTCGTCAACGGCGCGCACCGGCTCCACGTCCGACAGGAAATCGACGGTCAGGCCCGCGACCTTGAGAATGGGATTGCTCGCGTTGCTCATCGGGCGGCTTTCCGCAATTTTTGCAGGCGCCAGCGTTGCTGCGGATCGGCGACGGTGCGCGCCCAATTCGAGAGGATGTTGAGCGACAGCGTCGTCAGCATGATCGCAAGGCCCGGCCAGAATGCGATCCACCAGGCGGTGGCGAGATAGCCGCGGCCGTTCGCCACCATCGCGCCCCAGGTAAAGTCCGGCGGCTGAATGCCGAGACCAAGGAAACTCAGCGCCGATTCCGACAGGATGACGGTCGCGAAATCAATGGCGGAAATCGTCACCAGTGTCGGCAGGACGAGGGGTGCGATATGCCGGATGATGATCCGGGCCGGCGTCGCGCCCATGGCCCGCGCCGCGCTCACGAACATGCGCTCGCGCAGCTCCAGCACCTCGGCGCGCGCCGTTCGGAGGTAGATCGGCATGCGGGTGACGGCGAGAACGATCACGAGATTGGTGATGCTCGGACCCAGCGTATAAAGTACGATCAGCGCCAGGAGCAGCGACGGAAAGCTCATGACGATATCGGCCAGGCGCAGAATGAGGTGGCTGTACCAGCGCTCCGAATAGCCTGCGATCAGGCCGAGTGTTCCACCAACCAGCATGGACGCGAATACCGCCGCCGCCGCAATGCCCAGCGTATTCTGCGCGCCGACAATCAGCCTGGCCAGGATGGGCCGGCCAAGGGTATCGGCACCGAGGACATAGATCCAGCCGCTCTCCAACGAGAAGGGGGCGAGATTGCGCTGGCGCAGTCCCAACCGCGAAGCGACGTCGCCCACCAGCCATGGGCCGAGGATAGCGGCGAGCACGACGATCGCCAGGAAAATAGCGGCGGCCAGCGCAAGCTTGTCGCGTTTCAAATAGGCGAGAAGCACACGGCTGCTGCCTGGAACGGCCGCCGGTTTGGTATCTGGGGTGATGATCGTCATGGTTCAGTACCGGATCCGCGGATCGAGAACCGCGTAGAGCAGGTCGATCGCGATGTTCAGGATGAAGATGGCGGTCGCCGTCACCAGAATCGTCGACTGGACGACGGCGAAATCGCGCTGGATGATCGAATCGATCATCAGCTTCCCGATGCCGGGCCAGCCGAATATCGACTCGACGACGACTGCGCCGTTGATGAGGCTCGTCGCCAGATCGCCGGCGACCGTCACCACGGGCAGCAGCGAGTTGCGAAGCGCATGCCCGAAGATGATCTTCTGCCGGCTGAGACCCTTGGCTCTCGCGGTCTTGATGTATGGAGAGGCGAGCGCCGACAGCATGGTGCCGCGCACGACCTGCACCAGGAGGCCGAAGGGCCGGAGCATCAGCACGAAGGTGGGCATGATCCAATGGGCCCAACCTCCGGTGCCGGATGTCGGCAGAAGTTCCAGCCCCACGGCGAAGACAAGGATGCCGACGATGGCGACCCAGAAATCCGGCGCACTCGCGCCGGCCAGAGAGACGAGGCTGGCGATACGGTCGAACACGCTGCCCGGCCGCGCGGCCGCAAGGGAGCCCACGAGGATCGCCGAGGCGGTCGACAGCGTGATTGCGACGACGGCAAGCTTCAGGGTCTCGGGAAACGCCTCGAGCGCGACCTCGATCGCGGAGCGGTTCTGGCGCAGCGACTGACCGAAATCCAGCTGCAGCAGATCGCGCAGATATTCGAGGAATTGCCAGTAGATCGGCTGGTCGAGGCCGTTCAGCCGGGCGAAATCGGCCCGCGCTTCCGCGGTCGAATCCAGAGGCAGGTAGAGGGCCGACGGATCGCCGGTGAGCCGCGTCAGGAAGAAGACCAGCGTCAGCAGGCCTATGACCGACAGAATGCTGTGGGATGCGCGGCGTCCAAGATAGGCAATCATTCGGATGCCCTTCGGCGGTATCGACAGAAGTAGCAGGCCGGGGACGCAGGATCATCATCGGACCCTGCGTCCCCGCCGCATCGCTCAGTCTTTGATGGCGATATTGGCCAGCGGTATTTCGCTGTTGGTGGTGATATCGGGCTTCCACTCCAGCCTGGCGCCGACGCGGGTATAACCGATCATGTGGAACATCGGGATGTCCCCTACCACTTCCTTGCGGGCCCTGGCGAAGATCGCCTTGAAGCCGCTCGTGCGGGCTTCGCCGGTGGCGGCAAGGGCCTCGTCAATCTCCTTGTCGAACGCGGGATCGGCCAAGGTCGAGTAGCTGCCGCTCGAACGATAGAAGATCGGAATGGTGAAGGCCGCGTCGCCCTTGTTGTTGTCGTGCATCATCTGCAGGAGATTAGGGCCGCGCTCGGCGGGGAAGGGCTTCTGCAGATAGCGCAGCCAGTCGGCGACATCGAGCATGGTAAGCTTCACGTTCAGGCCGGCGTCCTGCCACATCGTCATCATGGCCTCCATGGCTTCCGCGCCGTTCGGATAGATGCCGTTGCGTCCGATGAGCTTGATTTCGGTATCGACCGGAACGCCTGCCGCACGCGCCTCTTCGATGAGCTTCTTCGCCTCTTCCGGATTGTAGGGCCAAGGCTCGAGCGCATCGTCATGGCCGTTGATGCCGGCGACAACCATCTGCGAGGCGCGCTTGACATCGTCGCCGAACAACTGGGCAAGGCCTTCCCAGTCGATCGCAAGGTTGAGCGCCTGGCGGATGCGCAAATCATCGAGCGGCGGCTGGGCCGTGTCGATGCGGATCGCGGTGGTTTCGGAGTTCAAGTAGGCAAAGTCCGTCTCAGGATTGCTGGCGTCCTGAATGGCGATCGACGGCGTCAGGTCGGCCTCTCCAGTCTCCACCATGGCCGCTCGAATCGAGGATTCGGGCCGCCAGACATAGGTTGCCTTGGTGATCTCCGGCTTCTTGCCCCAATAGCCGTCGAACGCGTCCAAAATGACGGTCTGCGGCGAGAAGGCCGACAGCTTGAACGGGCCGGTCCCGACCGGATCGTTGACGGCCTGATCGACTGGCGTCTTCGGGGAGACGATCATGACCACGCTCAACAGCGTCGGCATGATGGGTTCGGGCCTGTCCGACTCGATTTCGACGGTCAGGTTGTCGACCGGCGTCACCGTCAGTTTGGCATCGCCGAATTTCGCTATGTTGCTGCAGGTGATCTTGCCGCCGATCATCCTGTCGATGGAGAATGCGACCGCCTCGGCGTTGAGTTCCGATCCATCCTGGAACTTCACGCCTTCGCGCAGCTTAATCCGCCAGGTCGTCGGGTCCACGCTGGTCCATTCCGTTGCCAATTTCGGCTGAGGCTGTCCGGTAACCGGATCAATAACCGTCAGCGGCTCCACGACGTTCTGGCTGAGAATCTGTCCGACATTCGTGATGATGGTGCCGCAGGGCTCCAGATTGGCCGGCTGCTCCGGCAGAACGATACGGATCTCCTGCGCAGCTTGCGCCAGGGCCGATGGCGCGGCGGCCGTCATCAATATGGCGGCTGCAATCGTATGAATGCTTGTCCTGTTCATGTCTTACCTCCCTTTGATCTTCCGTTTCGGCTGTCGCGCCAGGCCGACGACGTCCTCTTCCCGTTCGTCCGCCAATTTTCGCCGATCGCTCTAGGCGGCGACCCTTTCGATCAGGCCGCGCAGCATGTCTTTTTCCTGCGGCTTCAGGTCCGTCAGCGGCGGACGGACTGGGCCGGGCGTCCGCCCGATGAGTTCGACGCCTGCCTTGATGATCGAGACCGGATAGCCCTGTTCCCGATCGCGCAAAGCCGCGAAGGGGAAGAAGAAGCCGTGCAGGATTTCTTCCATTGTCGCGCGATCGCTTGCCCGCATGGCCTTGTAGAAGCGCAGCGCTAGGTCCGGCACGAAGTTGAAGACGGCGGAGGAATAGGTCGTCACGCCAACGCCGTTGAAGCCTTCGGCAAAGAGCTCATGCGTCGGCATGCCGCCAATGTAGCAGAGCCGATCGCCAAGCTTCGCGGTGACGTGGCGGACGAGATCGACCTTGCCCGTGCCGTCCTTGAAGCCGATGAGGTTCGGGCAAGCGTCGGCAAGGCGGGCAACCGTGTCGGCATTGGCTACCGAGTTCGCGCGGTTGTAGATGATGACGCCGAGGCCGGTGGATTCGCACACGGCTTTCACATGCCGGAATATGCCCTCCTGGGGCGCCTCCATCAGATAATGGGGCAGAAGCAAAAGCCCGTCGGCTCCCGCAGCCTCGGCGCGGCGGGCAGTTTCCCTGGCGAGCGACATGCCGTAGCCGCAGCCGGCGATGATCGGCACATTTCCCGAGACATCCTTGGCCGCGCGGGTGACATCGGCGACCTCTTCCGGCGAGAGGGAGAAGAATTCGCCCGTGCCGCCCGCCGCGAACAGGGCAGCCGCGCCGAAGCCGGAGAGCCATTCCACATGCGCGCGGTAGCTTTCGAGATTGAGGCTGAGATCCTCGTTGAAATGTGTGACCGGAAACGACAGCAGCCCGGAGGCGACGCGCAACTTGATTTCATCTGGCGACAAAGGAACTCATCCCGCAAATTAATATGATGTCGCTCAAAGTCATATGATGAGTGTTTCGACGAGTCAACCGTCGTTCTTGTCTTCCCTCGCCGGGCGCCGGACGGTCAATGCGCGATAGCGCTTGATCCCCGTCACCAGGTGGCGGCGCATCGCTTCCCGCGCCTTCTCAGGGTCGCGGGCGAGAATCGCGTCCGCGATTTCTCTGTGCTCTTCCAGAATCGGATGGTCGCGATTGGGCAGGGGATCGACGCCGCCCATCATGGTCTTGAACTTCACCCGCGGGATCATCCGGCGACCGACATGTTCGAGGAATGCCTTGAACCTGGCGTTGTTCGTCGCGGTGGCAATCGCCATGTGAAACTGGAAGTCCGCCTCGTCGGTGGGTTGTCCCTGCGCCATCAGATCGGCGAACCTTTCGACTTGGGCCTCGATTTCGGCCTCCTGCGCCGGCGAACTGCGCGCCGCAGCAAGGCCGGCTGCCTCGACTTCGATGCCAATACGCAGCTCGAGTTCCTCGATGATGTCGGAAATCTTGTCTGTTTCGTCGGTGAAGAGCTTCAGCCCCTCATCGGTCGGTTTGGGGCCGAGAACGAAGACACCGGCGCCTTGCCGCGATTCCACCAGCCCGTCGGCGCGAAGGGCTGCAATTGCTTCCCGGATTACCGTACGGCTGAAGCCGAACCGGTCGATCAGCGCTGGCTCTGTCGGCAATTTGTCGCCGGGGGCATAGAAGCCGGCTTCGATCTGTCCGCGCAACGCATCTGCAACCTGAGAGACGAACGACCTGCGGGACGTTCGATGTTCGACCTGCTGCATGGATCCTCCAAACTTTGCCGGGTCATGATGTTTCATACTCTCGCCGCAAGACAAAAGCGAGGTCATCATATGAAACTTATTCATGTGGACCGAAAAGCCTTCAAGTCATCATATGGCTTTTGCTGCGTTCGGCGTATCCGTCAGTCCGCCTCGCGAACCTCGACTCCGGGGCGGAGCGAACGGGAATGTGATTGGCTAGCGAGGCCGCCACAGCCTATTTTCTGTTATTGCTAGCAATTCGAGGTTGATATCATGGAGCGCAGGCTGGCAGCAATTATGGCTGGCGATGTCGTCGGCTACAGCCGCATGATGGCCGAGGACGAGTCGGCCACCTACAACCAATTGCGCGCGGCCCTGGATGAAATCGTCCGGCCGTCAGTGGACCGGCATGGCGGCCGCGTCTTCAAGAACACCGGCGATGGCTTCCTTGCCACCTTTCCCAGCGTGAACGAAGCGCTGGACGCCGCGCTGGAAATCCAGAACGGATTCGCCACGCGCTCGCTCCAGTTGCGCATCGGTCTCAACATGGGCGACGTGATCGAAGAGGACGGAGATGTCTTCGGCGATGGCGTGAACATAGCCGCCCGGCTCGAGGCCATGGCGGAACCCGGCAGCATCTATGTGAGCGCGGCGGTCGTCCGCAGCGCCGACAAGAACCGGAGCGAACGCTTCGAGAGCATCGGCCGGCGTCAGGTCAAGAATATCCCCGAGACGGTCGAGGTCTACGCATTGCGATCGCAGCATTCTTCGCCGGTTGCCGACGGGAAGCGGCCTGCATGGCGCGCGCCTCGATGGGCGGCGACCGCGGCGGCCGGCGTAATGGCGGCAGTTGCCGCGGCCGGGGCATTGACGCTGGACGTAGACTGGAAGCAGGCGATCGCCGAGCGGTTTCAGGGGCGCGAACAGACGGCAGTGGAAACTGCGGGCGCCGACATGCGACCGGCTGTTGCCGTGCTGCCGTTCGACAACCTGAGCGGCGATCCGGCTCAGGCCTACTTCACCGACGGCCTGACCGAAGACATCATCACCGAACTGGCGCGCAATCGGGAGCTCCTGGTGATTGCCCGGAACTCCACCTTCGCTGCGCGGGAGAGGTCCGCGGACATTCGGGAGGTCGGCGCTATCCTTGGCGCGGGCTACGTCGTCGAAGGGAGTGCGCGCCGCTCCGGCGATCAGCTGCGCGTGGTGGCTCAGCTTATCGATGCGAATACCGGGACCCATCTGTGGTCGCGGAGCTATGATCGCCAGGTCGAAGATGTATTCGCCGTGCAAACCGATCTCACCGCCGAGATCGTCGCCTCGCTTGTCTCTTATGTGCGTCAATCGGAATCGGAGGCGGCGGCGGATCGCCCCACCGAGAACCTGCAAGCCTATGACCTCGTTCTTCAGGCGCGCGATCAGTATAAGCACGGGGCATCCGACGGGCCCGCGTTGCTCGCTGCGCGCGCACTTTACCGGCGCGCCATCGAGCTCGATCCCGATTACGCCGCCGCCCACGCTTATCTCGGCATGACTCACGTCGTCGACCGGGTCGACGGCCTTACCGGCCAGGCGACGGCGCGCGACCTCGAGATCGGCCTAGACGAGGCGCGACAGGCGATCCGCCTCGAACCGGATCTGCCGCTCGGATACCAGGTGCTGAGCTTTGGCCTGTCGGCGAGCGGAGATTATTCGGGAAGCATGCGGGCGGGTCAGCGTGCGGTCGAGCTCAACCCAGGAGATCCAGACAGCTTGATGGCATTGGCCAAGGCGCAGGTCCGTTTTGGCGCCTACGCCGAAGCTGTCGAAAATGCCGAACGCGCCCGGCGCTTGCACCCGATAGCGCCGGAATACTACGCCTATGTCCACGGCCAGGCGCTCTATGCAGCCGACCGGACGGACGAAGCCGACGAGCTCCTCGCCGAGTGCCTTCTTCGTGCACCGCGGGACCCGAATTGCCTTCGCATCCGTGCCGCAGTGCAGGTCCGTCAGGAGAAATTGAGCGAGGCGCGCGAGACGATGGCGCGGCTGGTCGAGGCTGACGGCAGCTTTTCGCTCGCGGCCGAAGCCGACTACCGCCGGTTCGGCGATTCGCCGCTGATGGCGCGCTATCTGTCCGACCTTGCCCGCGCACAAGCCCCGAAATCGGCGAGCGCCAAGAGCCGCCCCGGGAGCGGAGCAACTTAGACCGAGCAGCAGTCACGGGACTGTGAATGGGCTCGCGGTTATCATGCCCGGCGGTCGCCCCAAATACGCTGCCATGTCACCAGTTTTCACGCGCCGCGGCGGGCTAGGCGCAATTCCGAGACACAACCGACGGGATGCAACGATGTCATTCAGACCATTGCTTGGTGACGGACGGATCAGGGCGCGCGAAGATAGGTCGGAGGCCATCCAGACAGCTTCATGGATCGGCTCCTCGATCATTTTCGACAATCGCCGCTGGGCGTGCCGGGAAGCCGAACTGCGCTGGACGGCGCCTCATCACCTGATCGTGCTGACCGAAGACGGCGGTACGTCCGAGACCTCCATCCGATCCGAGGGAAAATCTCTCTACGACGGGCGAGATCGGCCGGGAAATCTCACCTTTGTCCCCGCCGGCGCCGAGCGGCTCGGCTATTATCGCGACGTGGACCTGTCATATTCCGCTCTGTGGATCGATCCCGACCTCGGGCTTCCGGAATGCGAACGCCTGAGGGATATGCCAATCCTGGTGAACAAGAGCGACAGCGTCATCGCCGCCCTTTTGAGTTCGCTTCGCGATGAGATGGCGCTCGGCCACAAGCCGGACACCGCTTATGTCGAGCATCTGGCGGCGCTTGTCAGCCTACGGGTGGCTGCCCTGAACAGGGTGCAAATCCCGGCTGCGCGTCACGGTTGTCTTAGCCGCGGGATGCTTGCCCGGCTCGGCGACTACATCGACGCTCACCTGGCCTCCGACATCTCGCTGACCGAACTGGCAGCTGTCGCCGGCATGGCGGTGGACACTTTTGCACGCCGTTTCAAGACGACAACCGGCCTCGCGCCTTATGCCTATGTGATCGAAGAACGCATCCGGCGAGCGGAAATGCTGCTGCGTGAAACCGACATTTTATTAAGCGCCATTGCTTTCCGCTGCGGCTTCTCGAGCCAGAGCCATTTCACCGCCACATTCCGGCGGCTCAGGCGCATGACCCCACGGGTCTATCGGACGCATTTTTCCCCGGAATCCTGATATTGCGCCCAGTTTCCTGAAAGAAACCCGCCGCGCACGCCACCACCTCAGGCGTGCCGACAACACAGCGGCTGCCGGCATGTTCGCCGGGATCGCTGCGCGGACTCTTGTCACCGGATTGGGAGATATCATGGCCGAAACGGACAACAGGAATTGGCCGACGCGCCGCACCGTGCTGGAAGGCGGGGCCGCGACCGGCTTGCTTCTGGCAGCCGGCGTGCCGGTCCGCGCCCAGCAGGACGCCATCATGGCGGCAGCGGCTGCTGCAGCCCCCGTGCCGACGATGCCGATGAACCTGACGATCAACAAAGACGAGTTCTCGGTCGAACTCGATCCGCGCACCACGCTGCTCGATGCGCTGCGCAACCATCTCGGTCTCACCGGTTCGAAGAAGGGATGCGACCACGGCCAGTGCGGCGCCTGCACGGTGCTGGTCAACGGACGCCGGATCAATGCGTGCCTGACGCTCGCCGCCATGCACGAAGGCGACGAGATCACCACGATCGAAGGGTTCGCGGAGGGCGACGAACTGCACCCGATGCAGGCAGCCTTCGTCGCCCGCGACGGTTTTCAGTGCGGCTACTGCACGCCGGGCCAGATCTGCTCGGCTGTGGGCATGCTGAGCGAGATCAGGGCCGGCTGGCCGAGCCATGCGGGCACGGACGTAGCGGCGAGCGCCGCACTTACCGATGCCGAAATCCGCGAGCGCATGAGCGGCAACATCTGCCGCTGCGCCGCCTATCCCAACATCGTCGCTGCGATCCGCGACGCGGCCGGAGAAGCCTGAGCCATGCGAGCCTTCACCTATGAGCGCGCCGGAGATGCAAGAGAAGCGGCCGCAGCAGTGGCTGCCCGGCCGGAAGCAAAATTCATCAGCGGCGGGACCAATCTCCTCGACCTCATGAAGCTCGACATCGAGCGGCCGGCGCATCTCGTCGATGTCAGCCGGCTGCCGCTCGACCGCATCGAGGACACGCCGGAGGGCGGGCTGCGCATCGGCGCCCAGGTCCGCAACAGCGATCTCGCCGCCGATCCGCGGGTGCGATCGCGCTATCCGGTACTGTCGCAGGCGCTGCTTGCCGGCGCCTCCGGCCAGATCCGCAACAAGGCCTCGACCGGCGGCAATCTGCTGCAGCGCACGCGCTGCTATTATTTCTATGACCGCAACATGCCTTGCAACAAGCGCGAGCCCGGCTCGGGCTGCTCCGCGCTCGAAGGCTTCAGCCGTATGCACGCCATCCTCGGCGCGAGCGAGGCCTGCATCGCGGTCCATCCCTCCGATATGGCGGTCGCGATGGCAGCGCTCGACGCCAGCGTCGAGACCATCTCGCCCGACGGCGAAACCCGCGCGATCCCGGTCGGCGACCTACACAGGCTGCCCGGCACGACGCCGAATGTCGAAACGGAACTCGGCCATGGCGAGATGATCACCGCAGTCACCTTGCCGCCGGCGCCGCCCGGCCGGCAGATCTATAGAAAAGTGCGCGACCGCGCCTCCTACGCCTTCGCGCTCGTATCGGTGGCGGCGATCGTCGAGGCGAGCGGCGACGGCATCCGGAGCGCCCGGATCGCGATGGGCGGCGTCGCCGCCAAGCCGTGGCGCGCGGCGGAAGCGGAGCGCGCGCTGGCTGGTGCTGTGGCCTCCGACCGCGCCTATACCGACGCCGCGGAAGCGGCGCTCGTAGGCGCGCAGGGGTATGGAGGCAATGATTTCAAGATCCCGCTGGCCAAGCGAACGGTGCGGCAGACGCTCGCCGCAGCGATCGAACGCGCGTGAGGTGATCTATGGCAGAGACAATGACCAACACCGGCATCATCGGCCGGCCGATCGACCGCATCGACGGGCCGCTCAAAGTCATGGGCCGCGCGACTTACGCCTACGAGCACGCGATGGACGGCGCAGCCTATGGCTACATCCTCGGCGCAGCCATCGCCAAGGGCCGCATCGCCGCGATCGACACGGCCGAAGCAGAACAGGCGCCGGGCGTCCTCCACGTCATGACGCACCGGAATGCGCCGCCGCAGCCGGACTTCGGTCCGGCGATCACGCCGACCGTGCCCGAGGTCTTCACCCGCGCCCGGCCCATGCTGGCGACCGACCGGGTGCGCTACTATGACGAGCCGGTTGCGCTGGTGGTGGCAGAAACGTTCGAGGCCGCACGCGCCGCCGCCGGGCTCATCAAGGTCCGGTACAAGGAGGAACCGGGCGTCTTCGACCTCAGGGCGCATCTCGCCGACGCCTACGCGCCCAAGCGGACCAATGCCGGCTTCGAGACGGACAGCGCCGTCGGCGATTTCGAGGCCGCTTTCCCGGCCGCGGCGGTCAAGATCGACGCGACGTACCGGACGCCCTACGAGCACCACAACCCGATGGAGCCGCATGCGACGCTTGCCGTCTGGTCCGGCGACGGCGTTACGATCCACACCTCCGCCCAGACCCTGGCCAATTTTCGGGCAGGTCTCGCCAGCACGCTCGGCATCCCGCCGGAGCGGGTGCGCGTCGTCAGCCCCTTCCTCGGCGGCGGCTTCGGCTCCAAGCTGATCATCCACGCCGACACGGTGCTGGCCGCGCTGGCCGCACGGGTTCTGCGGCGGCCGGTCAAGATCGCGCTCACCAGACAGCAGATGTTCGCCAATGCCGGCCATCGCGCCGAGATGATCCAGCAGGTGCGTCTTGGCGCGAACCCTGACGGGCGGCTTACCGCGATGGGATATGAAGTCTGGTCCGCGACCTCGAGCTTCGAGGAGTATTGCGAGCAGACGGCGGTCTTCGCCCGCTCGCTCTACGCGGCGCCGAACCGGCTGACTCGCCATCGCCTCGTCGGCGTCGATCTCAATCGCGGCGAGTGGATGCGCTCGCCCGGCGAGGCGCCGGGCATGCTCGCCTTCGAATGCGCCATGGATGAACTCGCCGAGCGCCTCGACCTTGACCCGATCGAGCTCCGCATCCGCAACGAGCCGACCGAGGACCCCGAACGCGGCGTTCCGTTCTCGACGCGCAATCTCGTCGCCTGCATGCAAGAGGGCGCGCGACGTTTCGGCTGGGAGAGCCGGAACCCTGTCCCGGGACAGGTCCGCGAAGGGCGCAAGCTGATCGGCTATGGCATGGCCGCGGCAATCCGGCCAAACTATATCGGCGCGTCGACTGCCCAGGTCTCGATCGACGCGGACGGCCAGGTGACCGCCCGGCTCGACATGACCGATATCGGCACCGGCACCTACACGATCCTGACCCAGATCGCGGCGGAAAACCTTGGCGTGCCGCTCTCGGCGGTCAGGATAGAACTCGGCGACAGCAATTTCCCGAAGACCGCCGGTTCGGGCGGCTCCTGGGGCGCGGCGAGCGCGGGCTCCGCGCTTCACAATGCGTGCAATGCGCTCAAGGAAAAGATCATGGCGGCGGCGCGATCGAGCGAGGGCTCGCCTTTTCATGGCGCGAACGCGACCGATGCCAACTTTGCCGGCGGAGCGATAACGATCGGCGACCGTTCGGAGCGCTTGGCCGATCTCGTCCGCCGGATCGTCCCGGAGGGGCTGGAGGCGGAAGGCTCCGTCGCGGCGGCTCGCGAAAGCGCCGCCTACACGGACTATTCCCAGCATGCCTATGGCGCGCATTTCGCCGAGGTCGCGGTCGATTGCGATACCGGCGAAATCCGCATGCGCCGCATGCTGTCCGTGATCGGCGCCGGGCGCATCCTCAACGCCAAGACCGCGCGCTCGCAGATCATCGGCGGCATGACCTGGGGCATCGGCGCGGCCCTGATGGAGGAGACGGTACTAGACTCGCGCCACGGCCATTTCGTCAACCACGACCTTGCCGAGTACCACGTCCCGGTCAATGGCGACGTTCCCGGCATGGAGGTGGTGTTTCTCGAGGAGCACGACGACAAGGCCAATCCGTTCGGAAGCAAGGGCCTCGGTGAACTCGGTGTCTGCGGCGCCGGCGCTGCGGTCGCTAACGCCGTCTACAATGCGACCGGCATTCGCGTGCGGGAGTTCCCGATCACCCTGGACAAGCTGCTGCCCGCCCTGCCCTCGACCGCGATTTGAGACCGCAATCACTGCCGCCGTCAAGCAGCGGCGTCCAGGTTCAAGTCGCGCCGCCAGCCCCACAAAGCGCGGCGAAGCGGTCGAAAATGTCGATCTGCCCGACTTGGCCGCCTTTGACGAGGCCGAGATCAAAGTCCGCGGATGGGAGGCGCATGGCTTGGTGCGCAAAGCCGGCCGCTGCGGCAATGATCGCCCCTGGGGGACGCGGGCGAAGACGGTACCATCATCGCTTCCGAACAGCGCGAACGCTAAAAAACTACTGGCCCTAACGCGTTGGTTGTGGCTGAATAGCTATGGGCATCGCGATTGTCCGCGTCGGGGGCGACGGTTGGAGGGTTTGCAGTGGTTGGAAAACGCTTGCTGCGGCGAAGCGGCGTTGCTCTTGTTTCCCTCATGACATTTTGCGGTACGGGCTTTGCAGCCGACCTCGTGGTCGGCATGCCCAACTGGCCGTCCGGGCAGGCTTCCGCCAACATCATCAAGTATGGCATCGAGAAAAAGCTGGGCCTGGATGTCGAAGTCCGGGAAATGGGGACGCTCATCATATTCGCCGGACTGGATTCAGGCGACGTCGATGTCCATCCGGAAGTTTGGCAACCTAATCTCGATTCGGTCGTCAAGAAGTATGTCGACGAGAGAAAATCGGTTCAGCTAAGCCCGAAGAAGGTGACGGCCACGCAAGGGCTCTGCGCGACCCGCGAAACCACCGAAAAGTTTGGCATCAAGGATGTCGCGGATCTGAAGGATCCGATGAAGACGTCCGTGCTCGATACCGACGGCGACGGGCAGGGCGAAGTCTGGATCGGCGCGGAGACGTGGTCGTCGACCCCCATCGAGAGAATCCGGGCGCGAAGCTATGGTTACGCCGAGACGGTGAAATTGCTCGAAATGCCGGAGGATGTCGGCATGGCGGCGGTCGATGCAGCCGCTGCGACGAACACGCCGATGGTGTTTTACTGCTACAGCCCGCATCATGTTTTCAATCTGCACGAAATCGTAGAGTTGACGGAGCCGGAACACGACCAGGCCAAGTGGAATATCGTTCTACCCGCCGAAGACCCGGCGAATTGGCTCTCCAAATCCTCCGCTCCCGTGGCGTGGGCGCCTTCGCATTTCCAGATCGCGTTCGCGACGAAAACAAGCGAGCGCCTGCCGAAGGTCGCGTCGTTTCTCTCCAACATCGACTTCACACCGGAGGAGATCACGGAGATGAGCTACGCGCTCGAAGTGGAAAGGCAAGACCCTGCGGCGTATGCCCAGCAATGGATCGCGAAGCATGCGGACCGGCTGGAAGCCTGGTCGAAATAGAGCGAGGCGGCGCCATGGCATTTCTCTCCCAATCCCGCGGCCGTGCCTTCGGCATGAAGATGGCAGCCTGCCTTGCGCTCGGCGTTGCCGTCTTCGCTACGCTCGCCTATGCCGCCGGGACACAGATATTTGATCCGAAAACGCGCAAATGGGTCGAGTATGACCGCAAGAAAGCGCGATCTTACTACGCGGCGCACCAACAGGTGCCTGAAGCATTTCGCCGCCAGATCGTGAAATTCAGGACCGCGGAGAAGCCGGGCACTATCATCATCGATGGCAACCAGCATTTCCTCTATCTTGTTCAGCCCGGCTTTACGGCCATCCGCTACGGGATCGGCGTCGGTCGCGACGGTTTCGGCTGGGCGGGCATCGTGAAGGTCGGCCGCACCGCCGAATGGCCGACATGGACGCCGCCTGCCGAAATGGTCGCGCGCGATCCGAACGCCCGGAAATGGGCCGGCGGCCAGCCAGGCGGGCCGGATAATCCTCTCGGAGCACGGGCGCTTTATCTCTACCAGGGCGATCAGGACACGATCTACCGCATCCATGGCACGCCGGAGCCGTGGACGATCGGGCTCGACGTTTCGTCAGGGTGTATCCGGATGAACAACGACGACGTCACCGACCTTCACTCCCGGGTTGCCGTAGGCGCAAAGGTTATCGTCTTGATGCAGGGTGCTTCGCTCTACAAAGGAGTTTGACCGCCAATGTCCAGTGCCTCCGCTTCCGGTTCGTCCTCTCCGTCTGCCCCGAACCGCAATCGCGCGGCGATGCTTGCGGCGCTTCTGGCGACAATGCTGGTCGTCGGCTGCCAGTCGAGCGGACCTGCACCGGACACGGTGCGCAATACCGGCCAGACAGCTCCGGCCGATCTTCAGCTTACCTGTGCGTCCGCCGCGGCCACGCCGTTGGGCGTCGACAGCGCCGCCGTCCTGCCCGTCAGTTCCTCCCAGCTCGACGCCCAGACATTCCAGGTCGTTCTGGAATCCGGCGGCACCCGGGCCAACTGCGTCGTCGACACGTCCGGAAACGTGATTTCCGTTCAAAAGGTTTGAAGGTCGCGTTCGCTTGGCCTTGGCGATTGCCGCGCGGCTGAACTCAGGAGTGGGAGGGCATCATGGCGCTGGGTGAATCCGATCGTATTGACGCAGTACTCACTGCGCTGCGCGGGCTGTTGATGGCGGTGGCGGCGCTGCTTGCGTTCATCTATCCCTCCCAAGCGGTCAAGTTCCTGGTTTTGGCGGGCGGCGGCTTGCTGCTGATCGATGGCGCGCTCGGCCTGGCTGCGATGAAATTCTCCGGTCCGAAAACCAATACGTTCTGGTTTGGGCTTGTGCGCAACGGTCTCTCGATCGCGTCCGGCGTAATCGTGCTGTTCAGCCCGGTGCTGCTCGCCATCTTCAGCATGGGCTTCCTGGCCACCCTCGTCGGATTGCTCGCCGTCTTGGTCGGAATAATGGAATTCCTTTTCGGCTTCATCGAACATGAGGGCGGCTCCCGGCTATGGCCCGCCATGATCGGCGGCGGCCTCTACATCGTGTTCGGCCTGGCCCTGCTGTTCATCCCTCTTTCCAGCGCGGTTGTCCTTGTCCGCATCGTGACGACGCTGATGATCCTCTACGCACTGCTCCTGTTCTACCGGGCATGGGGGATGCGCGCGGCGACTGAAGCATAGAAGCGCTGGCGCTGGCGCTGGGGAATCGATCTCAGATCCAGAATGCGAATATGGCCACAAGTGCGATGAGCGACACGGCGATTGTCACCGGCCATCCGATCTTCGGGAAATCGATGAAGCGGTAGCCCGCGATGCCCATCACGATTGTATTGTTGTGGTGGCCTATGGGCGTGAGAAAGTCGACCGAGGCGCCAAGCGCGACGGCGATCAGGAGCGGCTCCGGCGGCATGCCCACGGCAGAGGCGACGCCGATGGCGATAGGCCCAAGCACGATCGCCGTGGACGCATTGTTGACGAACGGGGTGATGGCAACGGCGAGCGCCAGCATCGCCGCAGAGATCGCCATCGGATTTTCCGGCGGAACCACAGACATCAGCCCGTCCGCCATGACCAAGGCGGCGCCGGTCGTCTCGACTGCGAAACCGAGCGGGATCATCGCTGCCAGCATGATGAGGATCGGCCAGTCGAGTTCCGCCAATCCTTTCCGCAGGTTGAGATCGCCAGCGCCTGCAAGAATGAGCGTCACCAGACCGAAGGCCAGTTCCGGCGGAACGATGTTGAAGGCAGCGATCGCCACGCCTGCCGCAAAGACAACCGTCGGCCTCCAACGTCGTTCCGAGGCCGCTTCTTCGGGTTTCGGCCAGAGCGGCAGGATTTCCGCCTCGTCAACGGCATCGGCGATCGCCTGCCTGTCGCCGGCCAGGTAGAGCACGTCGCCGATGGAGAGTTGCAGGTCCGCAAGCGATCCCTCGATGCGCGGCGTCTGCATCGCGACGGCGATCACCCTGATCTCTCGCGATCTTAGACCTTCGAGAGCGCCAATACGTGAACCCACCAGAGTGCTCTCCGGCATGATCACGGCCTCGACGCGTTCGGAACCGGCAGGTTCACGGCGGACTTCCGACAGGCGGACGCGCCCCTCCGCCAGCCAGGTTTCAAGACGCGGCAAGTCCATTTTCACGAGCAGGACGTCGCCTGCCTCCAATCGCGTATCCGGCCTCTGGAAGAAAAGACCCGCTCCCGCCCGGCGTATGGCGTGGACCGATGCGTCAATCTGGTCCACGGTCGTGCCGACAAGCGGCGAATCCGCTCCGATTTCGACTTCGCTGACCACCGTGCGGAAAGATTGCGGCGGCAACCGCTTCGGCCCGGCTGGCGCGAAGCCGAGAACGCGTCGCGGCCAGACGAGAAGCGCGAGCAGCCCTGCGATCGCAGCCGGAACGCCGACCCAGGCATAATCGAAGAACGCGAACCCCTCACCGGTAGCGGCGGCGAGCTGATTGCTTACGATCAGGTTCGCCGGGGTGCCGATTATCGAACAGAGGCCACCGAGCAACGCAGCGAAGCTCACGGGCATCATAATGCGCCGCTGGTCGAGCCCGCTGACGCGGCAGACGCTCGTGACAACCGGGATCATGAGCGCCAGCGCGCCGATATTGTTCATGAATACGGAAATCCCTGCGGTCAGGGCACAGAGGATCGCAAGGATTCCGGTCTCGGTGCGCGCGACTTCCGGGATGCGGCGGGCAAGCGGGTCGAGGATCCCTGATCGTCCGAGCACCTGCACGATCAGCAGGATCTCCACGACGGTTACGAAAGCAGGGTTCGAGAAGCCTGAAAACGCATCTGCGGGGGCCACCAACCCGAGCGCCAGCCCGATCGCAAGGCCGGCAAGCGCCACCACCTCCATGCGGATGCGGTCGAAGGCGAAGACGACGAGCATGCCGGCGAGCAACAGAAGAATCGCGGCCTGCTCGAAATTCATCGTCGCTTGCGTCTCCGATTCGAGAATTCAGCGAGGCCAAGGGCGCCGCGAAGACGACAAGGGATAACACGTCGAGAACGATCAGCGTAGCCGCGGCGTTCCCAATCCGGCAGGACTAGCAGCCCGTCAAAGGCCGGTCGCGAGCATCAACTCCGTTTCCTCGATGTCGCGAAGACGTGGCTCATAAACCTGTTGCTGGGCGAGATCGTTTCGGTCGGCCGCGGAAAAAAGCTTCCATCGCTTGGGTCGGAATGCGATGCGGCCCTTCATTCCGGCTGGATGCTCTACCGGCAGTTCGATCTCCACGCGCTCCCGGGCCCCGCCAACTGCAAGTTCGACGCGGCGCGTGCCGGCGACGCGGCGGCTGGCGACGACGGTTCCGGCGATGCAGCCGCCGCAGCCGTCCAGCAGTTCGATGTCGTGCGGCCGGAAGTAGAGAGTAGCCGCCCCGTTTGGAACGTCCTCGGCCTCGATTCCGATGGTGCGGTCCTGCAGCCAGAGCTGGCCGTTCTCGACCCGGACAGGAAGAGCGCTGGAATCGCCTATGAAGCCATAGACGAAGGGCGAGTTCGGCCGGTCGTAAACGTCATCGGCGGTTCCGACCTGCTCGATGAGGCCTTGGCTCATGACGACGACGCGGTCGGCGAGTTCGAGCGCCTCTTCCTGGTCGTGAGTGACGAAAACCGTCGTGTGCCCGGTTGTGTCGTGTATCTCGCGAAGCCACCGCCGGAGTTCGCGCCGTACCTGCGCATCGAGCGCGCCGAAGGGTTCATCAAGGAGGAGGATACGCGGTTCTATGGCCAGCGCCCGGGCAAGCGCCACGCGCTGGCGCTGCCCGCCGGAGAGCTGGCTCGGATAGCGGCTCTCAAGCCCCGAGAGCTGGACGAGGTCGAGCAGCTCCGAGGTACGACGCCGGATTTCTTCCCTGGCAGGACGTGTCGAGCCCGGCCGCACCTTGAGCCCAAAGCCGATATTGTCAGCGACCGTCATGTGCCGGAACAGCGCGTAATGCTGGAAGACGAAGCCGACATTGCGCTCCTGCACCGATCGATGCGAGGAGTCCTCGTCGCCGAAGAAGACAGCGCCTTCGGTCGGCCGCTCCAGTCCGGCAATCAGGCGCAGCAGCGTCGTCTTGCCGGACCCTGAGGGGCCAAGCAACGCGATCAGCTCGCCGGAACGAATGTCGAGCGATACGTCGTGGAGGGCGGGATAGCCGTCGAATTCCTTGCGGACTGATTTGATCGAGACGTCCATGTGGGCGCTCCTAATGGTTGTTCGCGGCGGCGATCTCGTCGCCATAGCGGTATTCGAGGAAGGATTTCAGAACGAGCGTCACCAGTGCGAGACCGGCGAGCAGCGTCGAAACGGCGAAGGCCGCGACGAAATTGTACTCGTTGTAGAGGATCTCGACATGCAACGGCATCGTGTTAGTCAAGCCGCGGATATGACCCGACACGACCGACACGGCGCCGAACTCGCCCATGGCGCGCGCGTTGCATAAGAGAACGCCATAGAGCAGACCCCATTTGATATTGGGCAGCGTGACGTACCAGAAGGTCTGCCAGCCGGAGGCGCCGAGCGACAGCGCGGCTTCCTCGTCGCCCGTTCCCTGGTCCTGCATCAGCGGGATCAGTTCGCGCGCGACAAAGGGGAAGGTCACGAAAATCGTGGCGAGCACGATTCCTGGGACTGCGAACAGAACCTCGATCCCGTATGACTTCAGCCAGGGGCCTAAAACGCTGCCGGCGCCGAACAGCAGCACGTAGACGAGACCCGAAATGACCGGGGAAACCGAGAACGGCAGGTCGATCAGCGTCGTCAGGAACGCCTTGCCCTTGAACTCGAACTTGGCAATCGCCCAGGCGGCCGCAACGCCAAAGACGAGGTTCAGCGGTACGGCGATGGCGGCAACGGTCAGTGTCAGCCGGATCGCGGCCAGCGTGTCCGGCTCGTTCAACGCGAACAGGAATTCGCCCGCGCCCTTGCGGAACGCCTCGATGAAGACTGCGATCAGCGGCAGGACGAGAAAAAGGGCAAGGAAGCCGAGCGCCAGCGCTATCAGCACGCCCTTTGCCAGCGGACTTTCCGTCGTGGCACGACGATAGCCCTGCACAGGCACATGCGCAGGGTTCGATGCGAGTAGTGCGCGCGCCATGTCAGTCGTCATGTCAAGCGCCATAACCATATCTCCTGCGGCTCCAGGCCTGGATGAGGTTGACGACGAAGAGCATTGCGAAGGAAATGATCAGCATGATCGCGGCGATCGCGGTCGCGCCGGCATAGTTGAACTCCTCCAGGCGGATCACGATCAGCAGCGGCGCTATTTCCGACACATAGGGAATGTTGCCCGCAATGAAGATGACCGAGCCGTACTCGCCTACGGCGCGCGCGAAGGCGAGCGCGAAGCCGGTCAGCACGGCTGGCGTCAAACCGGGCAAGATAACGCGCCGGATCGTCTGAAACCGGTTGGCGCCAAGCGTCGCCGCCGCTTCCTCGACCTCCCGGTCGATTTCCGCCATGACCGGCTGGACGGTCCGAACCACGAAGGGCAGGCCGATGAAGATCAGCGCGATGACGATGCCGAGCGGGGTGAAAGCCGCCTTGATGCCAAGCGGCTCCAGCAACTGGCCAAGCCAGCCGTTCGGCGCATAGATGGCGGCCAGCGAAATGCCGGCTACGGCGGTCGGCAAGGCGAAGGGAAGATCCACCGCGGCGTCGACGATGCGCCGGCCGGGAAAGCGGTAGCGCACCAGCACCCAGGCGACGATGGTGCCAAAGACGACATTGACGATCGCGGCGATCAGCGAGGCGCCGAACGACATCTGCAGCGAGTTGACCGTCCTTTCATCCGTCGCGATGGCCCAGAACTCCGCCCAGCCGAGCTCGGTCGTGCGCCATGCGACGCCCGAGAGCGGAATGAGGATGATGAGCGTCAGGTAGGCGATCGTGAAGCCGAGCGTCAGCCCGAAACCCGGGATAACGCTCGGCCTCCTGAAATGCCAACCGTCCGCCGCGGCGACGGTAGTCATGTCTCAGCCCTCAGTTGGTCGGCTTGTGGATCTGGTCGAACACGCCGCCATCGCCGAAGTGGTATGGCTGCGCCTTTGCCCAGCCGCCGAAGATCGGGTCGTCGATCGAAACGAGGTCGATCTTGGGCAACCTCTGTAGCGCTTCCGCCGGCACGACTTCAGGTTTCGAAGGGCGGTAGAAGTGCTTTGCCGCCAGCGCCTGGCCTTCGTCCGAGTAGAGATACTCCAGATAGGCTTCCGCGATTTTGCGCGTGCCCTTGGCGTCGACATTGCCGCAGACGACCGTAACCGGCGGCTCGGCGAGGATCGAAGAAGGCGGGACCACGATGTCGAACGCTTCCTCGCCGAACTCCGCGCCGGCCAGGAACGCCTCGTTTTCCCAGGCGAGCAGCACATCGCCGATCTGGCGCTGCGCGAATGTCGTCAGCGAGCCGCGGGCGCCGGTGTCGAGCACCGGAGCGCGCTTGTAGAGCTCGGCGATGTAGGCCTTGATCTTCTCCTCATCGCCGCCGAATTCCTTGTGCGCCCAGGCCCAAGCTGCCAGATAGTTCCAGCGTGCGCCGCCGGATGTCTTCGGGTTCGGCGTCACGATCTGAACACCCTCCTTCACAAGGTCGCCCCAGTCGGCAATGCCTTTCGGGTTGCCCTTGCGGACCAGAAAGACGATCGTCGAGGTGTAAGGCGATGAATTGTTGGGCAGGCGCGAACGCCAGTCGGCCGGGATCTTGCCCGAGTTCTTGGCGATGGCGTCGATATCGCCTTCGAGCGCCAGCGTCACGACATCGGCGTCGAGCCCGTCGATGACGGCGCGCGCCTGCTTGCCGGAGCCGCCGTGCGAGGTCTGGATCGTCACCGTCTCGCCAGTTTCGGCCTTCCAATGCGCCGCGAAGGCTGCGTTGAACTCGCGATAGAGTTCGCGCGTCGGATCGTAGGAAACGTTGAGAAGCGTGGTGTCGGCAAAGGCGAAACCGAGCCCGCCGAACTGGACTGAAGCCGCCAGGGTGGCAGCGAAAAGCAGAGACCTTCGATTGAGCAACATGGCTACCTCCATAGTAAGCAGTTAACTCTATCGATATAGTCGTGTATTAGGGCGCAGAAACCATCCAAATTCAAGCCGCAATCTGAAAAGCTGTTCTCCTAAGCCGTCAGGGCGCGAGTTTCCTCGTGCGCGCCGCCGCTGATGCAGTCCGCTATGGTGGTGCCGTCCAGGACGGCGCGGGTCGCGTCGGCGACGCGTGCAAAGACGCGGCGCACCTCGCAACTTTTCTCTTCGCGGCAGTCCTCGCAACGCCTGTAGGCCATCCGGCTCAGACAAGGCAACGGCGCGGTCGGGCCATCGATAATTCGCAGAATCTCGCCGAAGGTAATCATGTCGGGGCTCTTGAGGAGCATGTATCCTCCTGCCTTTCCCCGCCGGCTGATGACGATTCCATGGTGTTTGAGGTCGAGGAGGATCTGCTCCAGGAACTTTTTCGGGATGCGTTGCTGTTCGGCGATTTCCGAAATCAGCTGCACGTCGTCGGGCGCGTGGGACTGGGCCAGGGCGATCAGGGCGCGCAGGGCATATTTTGCTTTCTGAGAGATCATTGTTTCTTTGGCCGCCTTGGCGCCGAGGGCAATCTGAAGGAGTTGCTCAATTTTCTACCCGCTAGCCAGGTCAACGAGTCTGCGCACCATAAGGCTCGCGACATCAGCGAAGGCTATCGGATCACGCGCATATCCTACTCGACCTGATCAGTCGTATTATGCTGAACGCATCTGCCAAAGTCCACCCTCGGCGATAGAAGGAATTCGCAGGCGAGCCGCTCTCGTTTGGGCGAAGGCGCTGGGGGCCGCGCCAGCGGCGTCTCCTGGCGAAAGAGAGTAGCGTTATCTTTCACCAACGGAAACAATTGCCGTACATCGAAGTTTTGCTTCCGACCTGCACGCCACGTCTGGCCGCACCAGCAAACTTCGAACCGGCGGCAAGGCAGCGTCAGGAATCCTTGGACGGGCTGTTCGAAGGGTCACTGGAACAGGAGAACCAATCATGCTTCGGGGTCTGAACAAACAATTGCATGCTGCCCTTGTTGCCGGAACTCTGGTGTTCTCGGCAGGCGCCGCAGGGCCGGTCACAGCCCAGGAGATTCCCGGCGACTTCACCGGGATCGTCCGTGAGAAAATACCGGCCGTGGTCGCGATCGCGAGCCGGCAGTTCATCGAGGAACAAACGACGGCGAATTCTCTGCCCTTCGGCGACTTCTTCGGTCCTTTCGACGGCGGTGGCCCGGGGCCGGTCCAGCCGCAGGTGCGCGAGACCCTCGGGTCCGGTTTCGTCGTCAGTCCCCAAGGCTACATCGTTACGAACAACCATGTCGTTGCGGAGGCGAGCGAAATTCATGTCGTCTTTTCCGACAAGGAAACTGCGCCCGCGGAAGTCATCGGACGCGATCCGGCGACCGATATCGCGGTGCTGAAGATCGAACCACGGCCCAATATGGCGGCAACCGTATGGGGCGATTCGGACGCCGTGCAGCACGGCGCGTGGACCATCGCGATCGGCAGCCCGTTCGGGCTTGGCGGAACCGTCACGGTCGGCGTGCTCTCGGCCCGTTCGCGCGACATTCAGGCCGGCCCCTACGACGACTTCCTCCAGACGGACGCCTCGGTCAATCAGGGCAATTCCGGCGGTCCGCTGTTCAATGTGCGGGGCGAAGTGATCGGGGTCAACACAGCCATCGTCTCGCCCTCGGGCGGCAGCATAGGCATCGGTTTTGCGGTGCCGTCCCGCACGGCCCGGACCGTTGTCGAGCAGTTGATCCGGACGGGCCGGATCGAACGCGGCTTCATCGGGGTGCGTCTCCAGGAGATTACGCCGGCCATTGCCGAGGCGCTCGGAACACCGGGCAGCGAAGGCGCGCTGGTCGCCTCCGTCGAGCCGGGCGGGCCGGCTGAAAAGGCGGGCATACAATCGGGCGATGTAATCACCCGCTTCAACGGCAAGGATATCCAGAACGCCCACGACCTCACGCTTGCCGTCACCAGCCAGAAGCCCGGAACGAATACGACGCTCACGATGAACCGCGGCGGCGCCACGCAGGAAGTAGCCTTGACGGTCGGTCAGCGCGACGATGAGGAGGTGCATACCGGCGCCGTTCCAAAAACCCCTGAAACGAGCGATAACCTTGGCATCGCGCTCAGCCCCATTCCGGAGGAGGCGCGTCCGCAGCTTGGTCTCCAGCCCAGCACTTCCGGGGTGTTGGTGCAGGAAGTCGCGCCGAACAGTCTCGCCGCCGAAAGCGGTCTCCAGCCCGGCGACGTGATCGTGTCGGCCAACAACCGGAACGTGATGCAGCCGTCCGACGTCGAGGAAGAGTGGGCGAAGTCCCGGCAGCAGAAGAAACCCGTCCTGTTCCGTGTCAACAGGCAAGGGCAGGTTCTCTTCGTCGCGGTGGCCGAATCCTGACCGAACTCGCCACCGTCACCGATTGCGTTCAGCTCGAGCGACTCGCCTGCATCGAGACCGAGCGTATTTACCCAACGGAACCATCTGAGGCTCAGTCCCTTTGACTCCCAACGAAGGAGATCATGCGATGGCTGACGACAGCGTAAGAACCGTATGCGGAACCTTCTCAACCCGGGAAGCGGCCGACCGGGCGATCGAGCATCTTGTTCAAGAGCACGGAATCGACCGCGCCGACATTTTCGTACAGGCAGCCGGGGCCAAAAATACCGCAGGCTCTGTTCCGTCCGGAGGCGATGCGTCACTGGATGAAGCTGAAGGTTCAAGTTTCAGCGCCGCCCTTGAGGGCAAAATTCAAGTATCGGCCGACGTTAGACGCGAAGAAATCGCAACAGCGGAGCAGGCGTTCCGGGACGCGGGTGCTGACGATGTGCTGACCCGCTGAGCTCAAGCGGAGAGCACTTGCGGTCGATCGTCGAGGCCAGCAAGACTGGCTTCAAACTCGCTCCGCAACACGCTTTCTCGCCCTACATATCGCGACGAGAAATGCATCGGGATTGCCTGTTTGACGCCTGCCGCGCGGGCGATTGCGCCTGCTTGGGCGGCGGTCAGATGGCGTTTCGATGCAGCGATAGCGCGATCTTCGTTGAGAAATGCAGCCTCGATGAACAGACGACCAGCTTCGCGGGCGAGGCGAACCACTTGTGCGAAATTGGATGCGTGGAACGCCAGGTCGGTCGCGTAGACGATGCGTTGGCCGCGCCCGGTCCTCAACGCGCCGCCATCCAGCAGTTGGCCCAGGGTCATCGATTGCTGTTCCGAAATCGCGATCGAGGTCTCGACGGCGTCGCCACGCCGCATCGCGCGTTTCGCTTCCTTGAGCCAGGGCCCGACCGGCAGGCCTAGGCCATCCAGAGCCGCCTTGTGGACATTGACACGCAGTTTTTCCTGGAATGCAAAAGCGAGGCTGGGTATGCCATGGTCCAGCATCGCACCCTCGACGCAAAATTCCTCTTCGTCATGCAGCAGGTCCGGGCTGCCGTAGCGCGGCGGGTCGGTTTCGCGCCGCCAAAACGCGTCCCGGGCGCGAAAGGCGCCGCATTGCCCGAACCCTTCCCGCGACCACTCGAAAGCGGCAATTGCGAAATTGGCGGACTCCTCGTCAAGCAGGTTCCAGGTGTAGGCCCTGAGTTTTGCGTCCACTGCGTCTCCCAATCCAGGGGGACCGATGAAGTGGACCGTGTCTGCCTGGTGAAGCTTGAAGCGAAGCAAGCGGTCAAAACCAGCGAAATGGTCCATGTGCATGTGCGACACGAACACATGGGTGACGCGCGCGATCTCGCGCGGGGGGAGCGGCGTCAGATCGCCTATGTCAAACAACAGCGCGCGGTGTCCAAAGCGGAAGTCCAGGACGAGGCTTGGATCGGAGAACGGCTCATTCACCAGCCTTGGCTGCACAAGATAGGTCACGTTGATTAACCCGCTTCATCTGGACGGACAGTGAGTTCGGCCAAGGAGAACCGCGGTTATGTCGCGTGAGTGCCGCCGGGTACGACCACTCCGGTAAGAGCAACGCCGACTGTCGCCGGATCGTCCTTCAGCACCGCATCCGCCAGCGAGATCACTCCGACGAGGCGCTTGTCGCGATTGACGACAGGCAACCGTCTTACCTGGATATTTCCCATGTTTTGAACGACGTCTTCTATTTCTTCATCTTCGAAGCAATATTTGACGTCGCGGGTCATCACATCAGCCACGGTTGCGTTTCCGTCCTTGCCCTCGGCGACGGCGCGCACGACGATGTCGCGGTCGGTGATCGTTCCGACCAGCCTATCGTTTTCTCCAACCGGCAGGAATCCGACACCGTCGGCTGCCATTCGCTTCGCGACCTTGCGCAGCGATTCGCCCGGGCTGGCGAGATGGACCTTGGGGGTCATCAGTTCCGCTACTTTCATTGTACATCTCCCTGATTAAAGGGCCGAAACCGCACCAGTGCCCGCGCGGTCGTTTGGTTCGAACTGGCTGATGCACGGCTTGCAAGCCCACACCTGTGACGTTCGACCGGCCTATCCATTCCTCGTTCACGGAACCAACCTGCGCGCAGATGGTTCCGCCAAATGGCCCCACATGCCGTGGCCACGAGCACGGCGCGGCCTCATGGATCGAAACCCGTGTGTTGCCGCCCAAAACAAGGGCACAGATATGAACCCGAAGAGTGAGATAAAGCTACACACCGGCAACAAGATGCCGGTTTTGGGCCTTGGCACGTGGCAATTGGCAAACGACACGGCGGGAACTGTCGCTGCTGCTCTCGAGCTGGGATATCGCATGATCGATACGTCCGGAGATTATGGGACCCAGCCCGGAATTGGCGACGGCATCAACCGGAGCGGTATCGAGCGTGCGGAGTTTTTCCTGGTCACGAAAGTGGAGGAAACGGGCGATTCCTATCAGGCGACGCGCAAAAACCTCGACGAACTACAACTGGACTATGCCGATCTTATGCTTATACACCGCCCGCCGCGAACCGGGGCGGGAGAAGCTCTGTGGCGAGGTCTGATCCGTGCAAAGGAAGACGGCCTTGCGAAGGACATCGGCGTCAGCAACTACTCCGTCGAACTCATTGAGACGCTGATAGACGCGACGGGCGAAGTCCCGGCGGTCAACCAGATCGAGTGGAGCCCGTTCGGCTACAGTGACGACATGCTGCGCTATGCGACTGAAAAGCAGATCGTCATACAGGCATACAGCCCGCTCACCCGCACGAGGCGGCTGCGGAACGAGACGCTTATCGGGATTGCCGCGAAATACGGCAAATCGCCGGCGCAGGCGCTGATCCGATGGAACCTGCAGCGCGGCACGGTCCCCCTGCCCAAGGCCAATCGACGGCAGCACCTGGAAGAGAATATCGACGTTTTTGATTTCAATATCAGCGAGGAGGATCTGGAAATCCTCAACCGCTTGAATGAGCACTATTCGTCGCTTGGGATGCTTTCATACGCCTAAACGCTGGGTTTCCTTGGACCGGATTGATTGCCGGAACCTGATAATCCCTCGGGAGGCAGTTATCTCGCAAGGAGATGGATGCGCTGCTTAGACTTGAGAGGAGCGCGGTTTGCTCTGACGCAGCCGGCCGAAACGAAAACCCTCCGGCACAGCGGCCCGCACCATCATCATCTCTCCGATGGTTTCGTAGGTCATGAGACCGATAAGGCGGCCCGCACTGTCGGTGACGGCGATTGCCGGTACACTCTTCTGCTGCATCATCCTCAAGCCCTCGCTGAGAGATCGGCGTGAATGGATGCTGGGTATGTCGGTCCGCATCGCGCTGGCGACCGGCGCCCCTGGCCCGGCCTCCTTCAGCGTGCGGATCATGTCGTCGCGGGTCAGCAGCCCTTCGAGACGGCCGGCGGAATCGACGACCGGAAATTCGCGCTGTGTCGTCGCCAGCAGCGCCTCGATCGCCTGGTCCATATTCGCAGTGCCCTCCAGCCTGGCGAAGTCGGTGACCATCACGTCTCCGACCAGCACGCTGGCGGCAACGTCGCGGATTTGGGCGTCCTGTGCTTCCGCCGCCGCGGCGAGATAGACGAAGATACCGATGAAGATCAGGAACGGATTGTAGAAGAGCCCGACAAAGCCGAAGACGAAGGCTAGGCCCTGGCCGATCGACGCGGCGATCTGGGTCGCTCGCGCCCATGACATGCGAGAGGCGAGAGCGGCGCGCAAGACCCGGCCGCCATCCATCGGGAAAGCCGGAATCATATTGAACAGGACGAGGAAGACGTTGACTCCGGCGAGCCTGACCAAAAATCCGCCACGCGGATCTTCCACCTGCGCCATCTGTTCGACCCCGGCCGATCCGCCAAGTGCGACGAAGATGAGCGCGGCGATGACCACATTGACCAGCGGACCAGCGACAGCGATTACGAACTCCTGGCTGGGTTCTTCGGGCATTCGCTCCAGCCGGGCGACCCCGCCGATAGGCAGAAGCGTGATCTCCGGCGTCTTGATGCCGAAGTAGCGTCCCGCGGCGATATGGCCGAACTCGTGCAGCACGACGCAGGCGAAGATTGCGAGGATGAATGCAACCCCCTCCCAGGCTGCCGGAGCACCGCCTATGCGATAGTGCATGAGCCATATCCATACGAGCAGGAGCGCGAAAGTCACATGCACGCGCACCGCCGTGCCGGCGATCGTTCCGAGATTGAAGGACCATGTCATCCGCAATCCGCTCCTGCGGCAGCATCCTTGCCGGGGAACGGGATTATGGCTGCATGGTTCCGCCCCGTTCGCGGTTACCGTTGCCCCATCAGCGGAACATTCAACTATGCCCGGAGTTCGGAAGTATGAACCAGCAGGAGAGCGTGATGCCCGAGGCACGCGAATGGCTGATGCAATGGCTGCGGGATGCGCATGCCATGGAAGAACAAGCGGAGACGATGCTGGCTGGACAGTTGACCCGGCTGGAGAACTATCCTGAGTTGAGGCAGCGGATTCAACAACATCTGGAGGAAACGAAGGTTCAGGCATCCCGGCTCAAGACCTGTCTGGACCGCGCCGGTGAAGGCACCTCCGCGATGAAGGACACCGGCGCCAAGCTGATGGCTTTCGCGCAGTCGGTCAGCGGCGTGTTCGCAGGCGACGAGGTGATGAAAGGTTCGTTGGCGAGCTACACTTTCGAACACGGCCGAAGCTGCGGGTGAAACCGATATCGCGCGGGCTTGCGAAGAAAATCTTCGGGAAGAAGTGGCAATGGCGGACTGGCTGAAGAAAAACCTTGGGCCGACAACCACGATGTTCCTGACCAGGGCGGAGATCGACAGCGACAGCGCAAAGCGTTGAACGCGCATGCAGGACTCCATAAGCGCGATGGTCATTGAGCCAGTCCGGCTCCAGAAGCTATAGACCCCTTACCAGCTTCATGAACGCCTCTATCGGGCGAAGTGCCTGGCGGACCTTCAGGCACGCGGCTCGCAAATTCATTGTGGGAATAGAGATATCGATGAACCCTATGTTGAGCGGGTCGACGAGATGCAAAAGCACGCGCCGCGCTGCCGGCGCGGCCGCAACCAGGCGCCGTAGCATGTCGGGCACAGCGATTTACCGGAGAGTGGGGTCGAACCGGTCGCGCAGCCAATCGCCGAGCAGGCTTATGCTGAGCGTCGTAAGAACGATGACGACGCCGGGAAATGCGGCAATCCACCAGGCGCTGCCGAGATAGTCTCGTCCCACCCCCACCATGTTGCCGAGCGACGCCATCGGCGGCTGGATGCCGAGGCCGAGGAAGCTCAAGCCCGTTTCGAGCAGGATGATATCGGGAAAGCACAGGGTAACGTTGACGACCAGCGCGCTCGCGACGTTCGGCAGGATATGGATGACGTTGATGCGCCATCCCGATGCGCCGAGCTGCCGGACCGCGTTAGCGTAGCCTTGCTGCATGGCGGTAAGGGCGAGGCCCCTGACTATGCGGGCGTACCGCTCCCAGCCGTAGAACCCGATCACCAGGATGAAGAGGAACAGGCTGTTGCCGAAAAAGGCGAGCACCGCCAGGGCAATGATGAGGAACGGCATCGAGGCCTGGGCATCGACCAGCACCATGATGGCGTCGTCGACGATCCCGCGGAAATGCGCCGCGATCATGCCGAGCGTTGTGCCAACCACCGCGCCGACAATCGTCGCGAGGATCGCCACGAGCAGGCTGATGCGGATCGCCGTCGTCAATCGGCTAAATATATCGCGGCCGAGTTCGTCGGTACCCAGCAGGTGATCCACTGACCCGCCGAGGAAGGCCGGCGGACTGAGACGGGATACGAGATCGAGCTTGGTGATTTCATACGGCGCGAGAAGATCGGCGCCGAGGGCCACGATAGCCATCAGCGTCAGCCAGAAGACGCAGGGGCGGATACCAAAGGGGATCGCTCGCCATCGGCTTTCCCGCGACCTGAGATCGGCAAGCGCCTTCTTTGCGGAAGCATCGGTCATGCCTGGCCTCCAGCCGTCCTCGATGTATCGCGCAGTCGCGGATCTAGCCAGCCATAGAGAAGGTCGATCACACAGTTTGCCGTCACCATCGTTGCCGCAACCAGGAGAAGGATCGTCTGGACCACGGCAAGATCCCGGTTGGCGACTGACGTGACGAGCAGCCGCCCGACGCCTGGCCAGGCGAACACCGTTTCCACGATCACCGAACCGGCCACCAGTCCGCGACAAGGAAGCCGACCACGGTAACGGTTGGTATCGCCGCATTCGGGAGCGCGTGGCCGCGCACCACCCTGGGCCATGGAACGCCTTTCGCAACGGCGGTCCGGATATAGGGCTGGCCCAGATTCTCGAGCATCGAGGATCGAACGAAGCGGGCAATAACCGCCGCGCCGGATGCGCCGAGCGTCACCATCGGCAGGACTATATGCGTCCATGTCTCGCTACCGCTGGTCGGCACGAGCCCGAGCCTGACCGCGAAAACGCCAATAAGAAGAATGCCTAGGACGAAACTGGGAATGCTGTGCGCGAAGATGGCCGCGGTCATGATTGCGCGGTCGAGCGGTCCGTCGCGGCGCAGCGCAGCGGCGATACCCGCCGGGATGCCTATCGCAAGCATCAAGGCAAGGCTCGGAATGCCCAGCAGCAGCGTCTTCGGGACTTTTTCGAAGACAACCGTCACCGCGTCGCGATTGTCGATGAAGGATATTCCGAGGTTTCCGTCGGCGATGTTGCGGAAATAGAGCAGGTATTGCTCCCAGATCGGCCGGTCGAGGCCCCAGGCGGTGCGAAAATGGTCGATCACTTCAGGCGGAGAATCCGTCGGCAGGATCGCCAGCGCCGGGTCACCCGTGACGCGCAGGATGACGAAGGTCAGCGTCACCACCAGCCACAGCGTGAGGAGCGCGCGTCCGAGTTTCTGCAGGATCAGCCGGGTCATGCCGCCGCTCCGATCGCAGGTCCTGGATGATGGCAGGCGACCATTGTCGGGCCAGCCGGAGCCAACTCCGGCTCGACTTCCGCGCATATCGACGTGGCGCGACCGCAACGCGAGCGGAAACGGCACCCGGCAGGCAGGAAAATCGGGCTGGGCGGCTCGCCCTGAAGCCTGATGCGAGGCCGCGGGCCGGCTGACGTACGCAGTTCGGGCACCGCCGAGATCAGTGCCTGCGAATAGGGATGCTGCGGCGACGAAAAAATGCTGCGGCGATCGCCCGTTTCGACGATCCGGCCGAGATACATCACCGCGATGCGGTCGGAGACGTAGCGGACGATGCGCAGATCGTGGCTGATGAAAAGCATGGTCAGGCCGAGCCGCGTCTTCAGATCCGCCAGCAGATTGACGATCTGGGCCTGCACCGAGACGTCGAGCGCCGAAACCGGCTCGTCGCAGACGATCAGCTTCGGTTCGAGGATCAGGGCGCGGGCGAGCACCACGCGCTGCCGCTGCCCGCCGCTCAGTTCATGCGGATAACGCCCTGCCAGGCTCTTCTTCAGATGCACGGCGTCGAGAATGCGCTGCACTATCGCACTGCGCTCCTGAGGATTGCCAACCCCATGGATGACGAGCGGTTCCTCGATCTGGCGACCGACGGTCCGCCGCGGATTGAGCGCGCCGAGCGGGTCCTGGAAGACGAGCTGCATCTCGCGCCGCAGTGCTCGCCATGTCCGGGTGTCGACGCCGCTGACCGGCCGGCCTTCGAACAGCACCTGACCGCTGGTCGGCGGCGCAAGGCCGAGCACGATCTGCGCCAGCGTCGACTTGCCGCTGCCGGATTCGCCGACGATGCCGAGCGTTTCACTGCGGCGGATCTCGATCGAAACGCCGTCGACAGCTCTCAGGATTTGAGGCGACCGCCACGGCCACCGTTTACCGATCGGATAATGACGCGTGACGCAATGTGCCTCGACCAGCGCGTTCACGCCGAAACCCTGAAACAGGCGGCGCCGTGACCTGCGCCGATCTCCAAAAAGGACGGCGATGTCGACCGGCAATGGTCGTGCACCATGTCGCAGCGCGTTGCAAAGGCGCAGCCACCTCCGATCTCGGCCGCATCCGGGACGCTGCCTTCGATAGGGCGCAACGGGACGTCGCTTTCGAGCGTCGGGATGCAGTGGAGCAAACCCCGCGTGTAGGGGTGCTCCGCCCGCGCGAAAATCCGCTCGACAGGACCAACCTCGACGACGCGGCCGGCATACATTACCGCGACCCGGTCGCATGTCTCGGCAACGACGCCGAGATCGTGGGTTATCAGGACCATGCTCGCCCCCTCCTCGCGGACAAGTTCGACCAGAAGATCGAGGATCTGCGCCTGGATCGTCACGTCGAGCGCGGTGGTCGGCTCGTCGGCGATGATGAGGTCCGGCTTGCCGGCGATCGCCATCGCGATCATCACGCGCTGGTTCATTCCGCCGGACAGTTGATGGGGATAATTGCGCATCCGCTCGTCGGGGTCGGACAGGCCGACCCTTTCGAGGAGGCGACGCGCCTCTCCGCGCGCCGCCTGCCCTGCAAGTCCGCGGTGGAGCGTGATCGCCTCAACGAGTTGCTTGCCTACGGTTTGCACCGGGTTCAGCGACGACATCGGATCCTGGAAGATCATCGCGATACGGCGGCCGCGAAGCGCGGTCAACTCGCGGTCGCCAAGTTCGAGCAGGTCGAGACCTTCAAACCGGACGGATCCCTTCCTCGAAGCGCGGCCGCCGAGCAGGCCGAGCGCGGCGAGGAAGGTGACACTCTTGCCGGACCCCGATTCCCCGACGAGCCCCAGTATCTCGCCCTTGCACACCTCCAGATCAATGCCGCGCACCGCCCAGAGCGGCGCGACAGGCGAGCCGAATCCGACGGCCAGATTGGCGATGCGCAAAATCGGTTCCATCCACCCGGCCTACTGGAACGACAGGTTGCGCGGGCGGAAGTCCATGTAGGGATGCGGATAGGCGTCCCATTTCACGTCCTTGCGCTTGGCATAGAACATCGCGTTCTGATGCAGCACCGTTCCGTTCGGGTCGTCGACCTCCCAGATTTCCAGCATCCTCTTGAACGTCGCCTTGCGCTCGGCCGGGTCGGTCGAGTTGCGCAGCGTCACCGCGAGCTTCTCGAACTCGTCGTTGACCCACTCCTTGTATGCCGCCTGCACACCGCTCGGGCCATGCTGCCGCGACAGCGAGCTCGCCGGGTCAGGATAGATCGCGGAGTTGGACCAGTTGCGGATGGCGCGGCCCGCGTCGTCCATCAGCACCTGCTGCCAGTTTTCCTTGACCTCCAGGACGACGTTCAGACCTGCCGCCTTCCACATCTCCACCAGCACCTGAGCGGTAGGCAACTCGTTCGCGTAGTAATTGTTGAGCACCCGGTAGGCGATCGGCTCGCCATTGTAGCCTGCCTCCTTGGCCAGGCGCGCGGCTTCCTCGGGCGCGTATGCGTATTTCGGGAAATCCGCGAGATACATGTCGCCGAATGATTCCCACTGAAGGCTGGCCGGCACATTGGTGCGGCCCTTCCAGAGGCTGTCGACGATCGCCTGGCGGTCGATCGCCAAATTGAGCGCGCGCCGCATCGACGGGTTCTTGAGCACCGCGTGATCCTGGTCGTAGGTCAGAAGGCGGTGGTTGTTCACCGGCTGGCCGACCACGTCGAGGTTGGGATCGGACGTCACCTCGTCGAGCTGATCCGGCCCAAGGTCGGTGATGATCTGGTACTCGTTGGTGGCGAGACCGGCCATGCGGGCGGCTATTTCGGGAACGATGGCGAATTTGACCGATTTTGCTGTCGGTTTGCCACCCCAATACTCGTCATGCGCCTCGACCAGCATGTATTCGCCGGGCTTGTTTTCGACCGCCTTGTAGGGTCCGGTGCCGATCGGCTTTTTCGACCACTCCTCCCAGCTTCCGGCGGCGCGGAAGGCCTTCTCGCTGACGATCTGTCCGGTCCAGCCAGCGATGCGCTGCTCGAGCAGGATGTCGTCCTCCTTCATGACGAAACGAACCGTCAGGTCGTCGACTTTCTCGACACGTTCGAGATTGACCCAGAAGGAGCGGGCCGCCGGCCAGCCCGGCGCGTTTTCGCCGAGAAGCCGTTCCGGTCCGAAGCTGAACACGACGTCGTCGGCCGTCAGTTCGCCGCCGTCATGAAACTTGACGCCGGGCCTGAGCTTCAGCTCGAGCGTCTTTCCGTCGATGCGCTTCCATTCGGTCGCGAGGCCGGGCTGGAGCTTGTAATTATCGGTGTAGTCGACATCAATCAGGTTATCGAAGACGTTGTAGATGACCCGGTAGGCGACCAGGCTTTCGGTAGTGAGCGGCTCGAAGCTGGGCGGGTTGCCCTGGACCGCGACGACCAGCGACGGCCGATCTTCAGCCGAAGCCCCGGTGGCAAGACCTGCGGCGGAAATGGCCGCCATCAATGCGGCGACCAGCGCCGTGAGCAATCGTATTTTCATTCGTTCCTCCCAAGATGTTCTTATTGTCGAACGATCAGCCCTTCCGGGCTGGCGCGGTATCCGGTGAGCGTGCGCTCGGCGAAATTGAGCCGCCAGGACAGCATCGCCTGCGCATAATCGCGGATGCGGGATGCATAGGCAGCGTCATTCGCGAGATTCTCGAACTGGAAAGGGTCGCGGCGCATGTCGAAGAAGAGCGGCGGCAACGCGGCGAAGTGGACGTATTTGAAGTCCTCGTCTTGTATGACGGCCAGCGAGCACTGGTCCATGTGAAGGCCGAGGTCGGCTTCCGGCTTCGAATAGTAGACGTCCCGGAAATCGTATTCGTAGCGCACATGCGACCGCCAATCAGCCGGTGTCTCGCCGCGGCACCAGGGCAGCAGTGAACGGCCGTCGAGCGACCGCTCGGGTTTTGCCTGCAGCCAGTCGACGATGGTCGGCACGCAGTCGATCGCCTCGGTGAACGCGCTGACGACGCGGCCGCGCGAACCGGCAGCGTCCGGGCTCGGATCGCAGACCACCATCGGGATATGGTAGGATTCGTCGAAATAGCCGACTTTTCCAAACAGGTAGTGGTCGCCCATTTGTTCAGCGTGGTCGCTGGTGAAGATGATGAGTGTATCGTCGCGCTGGCCGGTACTGTCGAGCCAATCGAGAACGCGGCCGATATTGTCGTCCACCTCCTCCATCAGACCGTAATAGGTGGCGCGCGTCTGGCGCACTTCCGCCGCGGTGAGATCGGCAGTGAGCCCCGACGCTCCCTGGAAGAACATCGCCTTCGGCGTCGTGCGGATATAAAAGTCGAGCAGCGGATGCTGGCGCGCCTCCTCCTCCGGCGTCCTTGCCCGGCGCGGCGCCGGCATGTCGGCGGGATCGTATCGTTCATGGTAGGGAGCCGGCGCGCCATAGGGCGGATGCGGACGCCAGTAGCCGAGATGCATGAACCACGGCCTCTCGCCGCGGCCTTCGAGATGCGACAGCGCCCGCTCGGTGAAGTAGGACGTGTCGGACAGTTCGGCAGGAATGCCATTCGGCGCCGCCGTCGCGCCCCGCTCGATCGGGCCTGTCGACGGCTGCCAGATGTCGCGCGGATTGTCCGGCAGCTTGAAGCCTTTCGACCGCACCCAGGCGAAATACTCCGCCATTTCGGGGTCGAACTGCGCGATGCCGCGCCAGCCCCGCATCATGTCGCCGAGCGAGGAAAAGCGCGGGTCGGTGTGTTCGGTCGAGCGCGGGTCGGGCGTCGTCGTCGTATAGCCGACCATGACCGGATCGTAGCCGGCGTCGCGCAGCATGTCGGAAAGATTGCGGTGGCGGTCGTCGAGCGGCACGGTGTTCTGAACGGCGCGATGGTTCATCTGGTAGAGGCCGGTCAGCAAACTGACTCGCGACGGACCGCACGGGATGGTCTGGCTGTAGTGGCGAAGGAAGGTAACGCCTTCGGCGCACAGCCGGTCGATGTTCGGGGTGCGGACCATGCGGTTGCCGGCGGCGCGCAGGCAGTCGCCGCGCCACTGGTCGGCGACGATCAGCAGGACGTTTTTCCGCCTCTTGCCCGGCTGGCGCTTGTCTTTGGCGTCGGTCCGGCCAAGCGCTTCCCGCGTTTCCATCGTTCCGCGCCCTCCTCCAAGGTTCTTAACGCCGCGGAACCAGTAGCTTCGCAACGCCGCGGCTGGCGAATTCAAATTATCGATGCTGGTATTGGAAGTACGTCCGCCATCCGGGCCGCGGCGGGCAGGTCATCGTGCAGGATGGTCTGATCGGCGGACAGGTTTGTAGCGATCTGCCCCTGTCTGGCGGTTGCCGTCAGGCGCCGATGGCGTTTCTCACGCGCTGACGGGTGAACGGCAGGTCATGCAGACGCCGGCCCGTCGCATTCCGGATCGCGTTGCCGATTGCCGCCGCCGCAGGGCCCTGTGCCGCTTCGCCGGTTCCCAGAAACGGCTCGCCCGGCCGGTTGATGATATGAACCTCGACGCTGTCCGGCACGCTCGCGAAGCGAAGAATGGGATAGCTCGACCAGTCGACGCTGGTGATCCGCGTATCGTCGAAGGTTACCGCTTCGTAGAGCGTCCAGCTGATCGACTGCAGGATTCCGCCCTCGGTCTGGTTGCGGATGCCGTCGGGATTGACCACCTCGCCGCTGTCGATCGCCGAAACGGCGCGGACGACGCGAACGCGGCCGGTTTCCCTCTCGATTTCCACTTCGAGAGCAACCGCCAGGTAGGCGGCAAGGGTTTTGTAGCGGGCAAAGCCGACCCCCCGTCCATGACCGCGCGGCAAAGCAGCGTTCGCCCATCCGAAGCGCTCCGCCGCCAGTTCAACCACCGCGCGGGCACGCGGGTCATCGAGGTGACGCAGCCGGAACTCGACCGGGTCGGCGTCGGCGGCAAGCGCCAGTTCGTCCATGGTGCTTTCAACGGCAAAGACATTGGCATACGCGCCCAGCGCCCGTAGCGCCGAGACGCGCAGCGGCATGTCGGGCAGGAAATGCCAGAGCACGCGCTTATTCGGGAGGACATAGGGCGGATTGGCGTTGCGGTCGCCATTGCCGGAGGGGCTGATGTTGAGTTCCGGCGTCTCCGGCGTGAACGACTGCTCCTTATGGCGGGCCGCAAGCAGCGCCCCAGCGCCACCCGGCCGTGTGGAGTGGGTGTTGCTCCAGAGGTCGTAGTTCCAGCCGGAGATGCGTCCGTCGCCGCCGAGCGACGCACGCACCTTGATCAGCATTGCCGGGCCGTAAGGCTCCCAAGCATGTTCCTGCTCGCGCATCCATTGAACGCGGACTGGCCGGCCCGGCAGCTTTTGCGCGATCAACGCGGCGTCTGCGGCGGCATCGTCCGCGCCGTTGTGGCCATAGCAGCCGGAGCCTTCCATGTGGATGACGCGAACCTGCTCCAACGGCATGCCGAGCATCTCGGCGATCGCCTCGCGATCGGGATAAACGCCCTGGGTATGCGACCAGACGGTCAGCCTCTCTCCCTCCATCTGCGCCACGGCGCAGGACGGTCCGATCGATCCATGGATTTGATAGGGCCGGGTGAAGGTCGCCTCGAACGTCTTGCCCTCGCCTATGGCAGGCGAACCGCTTTCGGACACCACGCCGACCTCCCGTTCGAGGCCTTGCAGGACCGCCGGCAGATCGGTCTGGTCGGGCAGCGTCGCGGTCTCCTCCCACCGGGCCGCGGCCGCAAGCGCCCGCATCGCGGCGACTGCCTGCCACTCTCCGTCCGACACGACCCCCAGGAAGCTGCCGTCGCGGATGACCGAAACGACGCCCGGCATTGCCTCGACGCCGTTCGCATCAAGGCTCGTAAGGCGCGCGCCCGGGCTCGGAGGGCGCACGACCCGGGCGTGCAGCATGCCTTCCGGCCGCAGGTCGTGGACGTAGGCGACGCCGCCGGTCACCTTGGCGGGAATGTCCACGCGCGGCAGCGGCTTTCCCATCACGCGGAACGTTCCGGGCTGCTTGAAACTGGATTGCGGCCGCGCCTCGATATGCAGCATCTGCGCCGATACGAGTTCGCCGTAGCCGACCGAGCGGCCGTCCGATGCGACGATCGCCTTGCCTTCAGCCCTGAGTTCGCCGGGCGCGACTGCGAAACGGCGGGCAGCTTCGGTAAACAGGATCTCGCGCACCTGCGCCGCCGCATGGCGGATCGCAGTCCCACTGTTCTGCATGGACTGGCTGCCCGCGGTGAAGCCTTCGTCCGGCGTCCGGCCGGTATCGGCCGTGACAAATTCGATATCGCCGGGCCCGACGTCCAGTTCTTCGGCCGCAACCTGAAGCAGCGCCGTCCGGATGCCTTGTCCAAGCTCCGCCTTGCCCGTGAAGACAGTGATGGCGCCATCGGCGTCTATGCGTATCCACGCATCGAGGAAGCGGTTTTCGTCGAGGCTCCCCGGCAGTTTAGGCGGTTCCGGCGCCGGAGGCTGTGCGGCCTCCTGCGCCAGCGACCGCGACAACAGCGAGAAGCTGACCACAAGCGCGCCGGCGCCAGCGAGGACGCCGCGGCGGGTGATCCCGCCTTTTTCCAGGATATCGGTCATCCCGTCCTCCTGCTCGTGCCCGTCATGCCGGCCGACTGCATCACCTCGCCGGCCCGGCGTATCGCAGCGAGAATGCGCATATGCGTGCCGCAACGGCAGAGGTTGGTGCTGAGCGCGTTGCGGATATCCTCATCGCTCGGCGCTGGATTTTTCTGCAGCAGCGCCTGCGCGCTCATCATCATGCCGGGAATGCAATAGCCGCATTGCGCCGCCTGCATCTCGATGAACGCCGCCTGGACCGGGCCCGGCTCTTCGATCGTGCCGAGGCCTTCGACCGTCGTGATCTCGCGGCCTTCCAGCAGCATGATGGGCGTAACGCAGGAAAGCACCGCCTCGCCTTCGACCATCACCATGCAGGAGCCGCACTGCCCGAGACCGCAGCCGAACTTGGCGCCGTTCAGCGCGAGATCGTTGCGCAGCACATAGAGAAGCGGCGTTGCCGGGTCCGCATCGATCCGGTGTGTGGCGCCATTGACGTTGAGTGAAATCGCCATAGTCATTCCTCCGCGCCCACATTGATCGGCGCTCTTTCAATTCCGTCGGCCGGCTTGACCGAGACCTTGTACTCGCCCGTTCGCGTCCGGCGCACCTGTTCGGCAAGGCCTGTCCAGGCCGGTTCGTCGGAGAAACGTTCGCGCATATAGGCAAGCAGTTCCGCCACCTGCTCATCGCCGAGCACGCCGGCAAAGCCCGGCATCACCGAACTTGCCTCGCCGTCGGCCGGCGGAAGCCCGAACAGCGTGACATTCACGATGTTTTGCGGATTTGGCGCATTCACCGCGGTGGAAAGGGAGAAGTCCAGTCCGCCGAACGGTTGCGGACGGCTGCCCTCATGGCAGGACGCGCAGGCGGCGGCGTAGATCGCAGCGCCTGGTTCAGCCGCTGCGTCGCCGGCGGTCGGACTGTCCTGGCTGTCGGCCGCCGCGACGAGGCCCCGCGACCTACCCTCAATCTCCTCGCGCAATTCGTCGGCGCGCTGGTGGCGCTCCGGCGTCGGTTCGCCCATGACGGAGCTTACATAGGTGGCAATCGCTTTGATGTCGCTGTCGGGCAGCAATCCGAGATTGCCCGTCACTTCCGCCATAGGACCGCGAGAGACCCCATGCAGTTCGTGCCAGCCGTTTCTGAGGTAGAACGCCAGGCTTTCCCGGTCCCAGGGGATCGGCGCCGGTGAAGACGCGTCGATGGCATAGGCCTGCCAGCCTTCCGCTTCGCCTCCGGCGAAATGCCGGTCCTTGTCTTCGGCGCCGAGATCGTTGCGCGGCGTGTGGCACGCGCCGCAGTGCCCGAGCCCTTCCGCCAGATACGCGCCCCGGTTCCACTCTTCACTTTGCTCCGCGTTCGCCGCGAGCGGACCTTCGTCGAGGTAGAGAAATTTCCACCCGACGAGCAGAGGGCGAAAGTTCAGTGGAAACTGCAATTCGTTCGGCGGCGCGACAGCGCTGACTGGCTCCCTTGTCATCAGGTAGGCGTAAAGTGCCCTGTTGTCCTCATCGGTAACACGGGTGAAGTGGTCATACGGGAAAGCGGGGTAGAGGTGGTTACCTTCGCGGTCGACGCCTTCTCGCATGGCGCGCTGAAACGCCACCTCGCTCCAGCGGCCAATCCCGGTTTCCGGATCGGGCGTTATGTTGGTCGAGTAGATGGTGCCGAATGGCGTCGGAACGGCCAGCCCGCCGGCAAAAGCCTTGCTTCCCGGGACGGTGTGGCAGGCGATGCAATTGCCCACCGCCGCCAGTTGCACGCCCTTTTCTATCAGCGCCGGATCGAACTGGGCAGCTTCCGCGACTTCTTCTGCTGGAATTTCCGAACGCCAGGCGAATGCAACCAATCCAAAGAGCACCAGACCTGCCACCACTACGATCGCAGCAATTACTCGCAAGGCTCGCATGGTTTCAGCGCTCCTCCCTCTTTGGCTCTCGCCGAACCGGCGAACGCCATGTCGCGTGAGCGAACTGGGTTAGCAGGTTCCGATGTATCGACCGGAGTTCAGCCGCAGCCCGCTTATGCCGCCACAGCGTCCGGATTTACCTCGCTTTTAGCCAGCTGAGTCAGAAGAAGATCAGCGCGTTTCTCTTCTTCAAGGCTCCTGTGCAGCATCCGCTGGTCATCGCGCAGGTCCAACTGGCCTGCCAGCGCCGCGGCGGTGCCGTATGCCGCGATCTCGTAGTGCTCCAGCCTCTGGGCGGACGCGATGAGGCCGGCATCGCGGAGGTCGTTTCCCTGCAGCATGCCAAGCATTTTTTCGGTTTCGTGGATGAGCGCCTGCATCGCCTGATCGGTGTGCGCCCTGGGCTCGGCACCGTGCTTCTGCAGAAGCGAGACGAGACGTTCCTTCTGGACCGCCGTTTCCTCGCGATGATGGATCAGCGCATCCTTCAGCGCCGGATGCGACGCTACTTCCGCCATCTGCAGCAGCGATTCGGCGAGTAGACCTTCGGCGCTCGCAAGCTCTTGGAGTTCGGCAAGATACATGTCCTTGAAAGTGCTGATTTGCATGGTGGTGATCCTTTCGGTTCGCACCGGGCGAGAATCGATGGAATGCGGCGCCGGCGAGGGAGTTCTGAACTTCCTAACTGGATGGCAGGCCACTGGTTCCAATTGAAATCTGGGCTGCTTAAGCCGGCCGGCATGAGCGCCAGCGCGAGCCAGCGTGGCTTGCCCGCTCAGTTTCGCTGGTAGGTTCCGATAAGCTCGGTTTCTTCCAGGGCATGCTTGTGTGCCTCTTCCCAAATCCGCTCGACGCCAACCTGTCCAGGCACATCGATGCTGGGCACATCGAGCGCGGCAAGGCGAAAATGATAATGATGCACGCCGTGCCCCCTGGGCGGCTCGGGACCGTCGTAATACGCGTTGCCGAAATCGTTCTTGGCCTGCCTCAGCGCTTCCGGGCCGGGCTTGCCGCCCTCGGCCTCGGGCAGACCGTCAAGGTCCGGGGCGATGTTGAAAACCGCCCAGTGGCCGAAGGTTCCGCGCGGGGCGTCCGGGTCATCCACGACAAGCACCAGGCTCTTGGCGCCGTCCGGAACCCCGGACCACTTCAAGGGCGGCGAAACGTTCTTGCCGTCTCGGGTATATCTTTCAGGAATAACGCCGCCGTCGGAGAAGGCAGGGCTGCTGAGGGTGAGTGGCATGTTCTGTTCCTTTCAGGCGGGCACTGCCGATCAATATTCCGCAGGCATGACCGCGGCCGCCTTGAGCAGATGGATAACCTCCTCGTCCGAGGTCTGCTCGAAATCGACATAGTGCAGGCCGACTGCATGGAAAGGTTCCGGCATGCTGAGACAGATGACCTCGTCGGCCTCTTCCCGAAGGGCTTCGACGGTGCTTCGAGGCGCAACCGGAACCGCGAGAACGACGCGACCCGCAGCGCTGCGCCGCAACGCCTTCAATGCGACCTTCACCGTGCTGCCGGTCGCGATGCCGTCGTCGACGAGGATCACGGTTCGTCCCTCGGTCGGTGCGGGTGACCTGCTTCCGAGATAGCGTTCGCGCCGCCGCTCGATTTCAACGAGCTGGCGGTTCTTTTCGGCTTCGAGATAGTCCGACGAAGGACCGAGAATCAGCGCTGCTTCCTCGTTCACGACCAACTGCGGATCCTTGCCGTCGACCACCGCGCCTATTGCGAATTCCGGATCCCCCGGAGCGCCGATCTTGCGGACGAGGAGAACGTCCAGGGGCGCGTGGAGCGCCCTTGCCACCTCGAATCCCACTGGGACGCCGCCGCGCGGCAGCGCCAGCACTACCGGATCTCGCCAATCGGCTTTCGCCAGCTCCTCGCCGAGTTGGCGGCCGGCCTCCCGGCGATCAAGGAAAGCTTGCCGTTCCTCGAACATCGTTCAGCTCCTTTCAGCAGACGGATGCAAGTGGTCCAGGAACCACCGTGTGGCGTGGCGGACGACCTCGTCGAGCGTGCCCGGCTCCTCGAACAGATGTCCCGCTCCCTCAACGATCACGAGCCGCTTCTGGCCCTCGGGGTCGATCCGCACTTCACCGGTATTTCTTGATAGCACCTCTGACATGAGTGCGCTCCGAACGGGTTCGGCGTTTTCGCGGGTCTAGTGCTGGTAGCGGCGTCCCTGGACGCCGTGATGATAACCGGAAAAGACGCTGATCGTTCCGCAATGGAACAGATGATTTTCGCGACTGGCCCATACTCGTTGAGGTCAAACGGTTCGCGTGCTGTGGTAGTGAATGGAAACCGGAGAGAAGCGGGCGAAGACAAAGCACAGCCTGCCGAGGTCCCCACGCCGTCTATGCCGGGACGCGGAAATGAACGTCAGCCTCGCCTGGGCCGGCGGACTGCTCGCACCTTTCCGCTGTTTCCGCCTCCGCAGAAGAACTGATCGCCGCCATCGGATTCGAGCCCCGAGACGCCTGTTCCAGATGGCATATCGAGCGTTTCCAGGACCTTTCCCGTTTCGGGATCTATCCGCCTCAAATCGCTCTCGTCCCCTTCCCAGGTACCGTGCCAGAGTTCGCCGTCAATCCACGTGACTCCGGTGACGACGCGGTTGGACTCGATCGTGCGAAGGATAGCGCCGGTCTCGGGATCGACCTGATGGATCTTCCGGCCCCGAGCCTGCCCAACCCACAGCGTCCCCTCGGCCCAGGCGAGCCCGGAGTCGTCGCCGCCGCCGGGCGCCGGGATCGTGGCGAGCACACGGCCGGTCTTCGGATCGATCTTGTGGATGCGATCCTCGGCGATCTGGAACAGGTGCTCGCCGTCGAAGGCAGTTCCTGCATGCGCGGCGACGTCGATCGAGCGTACAGTCTTCCCGCTCGCCGGATCGAATGCGTTCAGCCTGTCTCCGGACGCAAACCAGACGTGCCGACCATCGAACGTAACTCCGTGCACCTGGTCGACGCCCGGAAAGGGTCCATATTCACGGAGGATTTCGGCTGCAGATCGTTTCATGTTTTCACCTTTGAGCCTTTTGCGTCCGAGAAGCAGTCTAGTCACCCGGCAGCGGACCGGGGAGTAACAAGGTCGTCGGGAATCCCGGCACGGACGGTGTCATCCAACGACGCGCCGGCCCGCGACCGAACGACTGCACCTTGCCTGCCGCCGCAAGCTGCTCAAGCGCCCGCTGCACGGTGCGCGGGCTGGCTCCAAGCGCAATACCCAGGGCCGAACTCGACCACGACTCGCCATCGGCAAGGAAGGCGAGCACCGCCGCATGCTGCTCTTCGACAGGCGGCGCCAGCACGACGATCTCGCGTGCATGGCGCGGCGCCAGAGCAAAGCCTCGCTTCGTAGCCGTCACGTCTGCCAGCGTCCGAAGCTCCGCGCGAAGACGCCCCATCTCGACCCGTAGCCGTGCGCGATGCGATTCATCGACGTGCTTGGCCCTGAAAGCTTGTGCGAGGAGCGTGCTCCTCGGCACGTCTGCGGGCCAGGCTTCGGCCAGAGAGCGGAGAAGCGCGAATAATACCGGGCGCGTCGCCAGCGAGACCACCAGCCTTTCGTCCCGCACGACATTGCGGCATGCGTCTACAACGAGCGTCCCTGACGCCAGCAGCGCTTCGACCTCCTCGAGCAGGAGGGGGCGTACCTCGCCACGCGCGATCAGCCGCGCCGCGGTCGTGGTCATCACGAGTGACGCGCTTTCGACCTCCGCCGTCAGCGCGGGTATGTCCGCCTGGCGCGCGGCGTGCTCGGCCAGAGTGAGCGCTGCGCGCGCCGCCTTTGTCTGCAGGCGCCGAATGGCGATTCCCGCTTTCACCAGCTCGTGCGCGGCCTTGGACGCCGGTGGCAGCAGCAGTGTGGGATCGAGCCCTGCGAGCGTGCGCTCGGCCTCGTCGAGGCGGCCGATCAAGAGCAGGCGCCGGACCTCGAGATTGCGTGCATGTGCGGCATTGACGCGGTCGCCGTGCGCTTCAAGCGCCGCGCGCGCGGCATCGAGCGCCTTCGCAGGCCAGGTTAGGTCACGCGAGACAAGCGCGATCTCCGCCTCGGCGACGACACACCGCGCGCGGGCGACCGCCTCTCTCGGACCGAACGCGCGCGCAGCACTCTTGAGAAGAGCCTTCGCCCGAACGAGATCGCCGAGCTGCGCCATCACGATGCCTCGCAGCGCGAGCGCGGGTGCGTCGTCACGCAGGGCGACCCGCTTCAATGCGCCGAGCAGATCACCGGCCGCGAGTGCGCGCGCCGCAGCTGTGATCAGCGAGTCCATCGGAATCCCGTCACACTTGTAACTCTCGCCATTCGATATCCGGTCCTAATCTATCTCACGACCGTCAACCAGCGCGCCGGATTGAAAACCGTACGGACGACGCAGGAGATGAAGGACAATGACGACACACATGAACGGAACACGTGAAGGGTGGTCCGCAGCGCGGCTCGAACTTCGCCAGGAGGTCCATCACAATGATTGCTGCTCGGCGTGAAACCGCGGGCGCGTCTGACGCAAGCCGCAACGTGGCCGCTTTCGACGCCGCCGGTTGGCTATCCCTCGCGGCCGCGCCGACTTTCGCAATCATGGCGCTGCTCACGGACGTTTTTGAAGGGGGCGCGCCGGATATCTGCTCCGCGCAGGTCGCGACACCGCTGAGCGGAATGGTCCTGATGTATTTGCTGATGAGCGCCTTCCATTTGGCGCCCTGGCTGAAGCTGGCCGCCAGCCGGCGAAGCGGTGCACGCCGGTCGCGAATGAAGCTGCCGGCACGCAAAAAAATTCAGGCGCCGTTGTAGAATTCGACGCGTCCCGAACGTCTATAGGGCAGGACCGCGCGGAAGTGCAGGAAACCGACGCCGAACGATCGTCTCTGAGCCATGAGGAGCAAGCGGAATGAGTCTTTCCTACCGTTGGGTGATTGTCGCCGCAGGCGGCCTTCTGGGGTGCGTCGCGATAGGCGCGATGTTTTCACTGCCTGTTTTTCTCTTGCCCATTTCGCGGGACACCGGCTGGTCCGTTACCGGCGTGTCCAGCGCGATGACCATCGGCTTCCTCGCGATGGCATTGGGGAGCATGGTCTGGGGCAGCCTATCGGACCGCTGGGGGCCGCGCGCCGTGGTGTTGACCGGATCGATCGTCCTGGCGGCGGCGCTGGCTCTGGCGAGCCGGGCGACGTCGCTCATCGAGTTTCAACTGGTCTTCGGCCTGGCTGTCGGCGGTGCCACCGCGGCGATCTTCGCGCCGATGATGGCCTGCGTGACAGGCTGGTTCGACACGCACCGCAGCCTCGCCGTGTCCCTCGTCTCAGCCGGCATGGGAATGGCGCCTATGACAATGGCTCCCCTGGCGGCATGGCTGGTCACCGTCTACGACTGGAGGACGTCACTCCTGATCATCGCCGGCATTGTCGCGGCAGTGATGATACCTGTCTCGCTTCTGGTGCGCCGCCCGCCGGCTCTCGAAGGCCAAAACGCCCTCGCTTCTCCGGAGGGAGAGCCGCAATCCGATATGTCCGTCGGGCAGGCGATAAGATCGCCCCAGTTCATCATCCTGCTCATAACCAACTTCTTCTGTTGCGCCACGCATTCGGGCCCGATCTTCCACACGGTGAGCTACGCGATAACCTGCGGCATTCCGATGGTCGCGGCGGTCTCGATCTATAGCGTGGAAGGGCTGGCGGGCATGGGCGGCCGCATCGCTTTCGGACTGTTCGGCGACCGGTTCGGCGCCAAACGCACCCTGGTCTGGGGGCTGTTCCTGCAGGCCTTCGGCGTTCTGGGCTACGTCTTTGTGAGCCAACTCGGCCCATTCTACGCCGTGGCGGCGCTGGTCGGCTTCATCTATGCCGGCGTGATGCCCCTATATGCCGTGATCGCGCGCGAAAACTTCCCGTTGCGGATGATGGGCACCGTCATCGGCGGCACGGCCATGGCCGGCAGCCTGGGCATGGCGACCGGCCCGCTGACCGGAGGGCTGATCTACGACAACTTCGACAGCTATGCGTGGCTCTATATCGGCTCCTGGGGCATCGGTATCGGCGCGTTCCTGATCGCCCTGACCTTCAGGCCGTTCCCGAAAGGATCACCCGCCTTGGCGCCAGTTCAGTATGGATCGGCATGAAAGCCGGCTTAGACTGGGCCAGTCGTAGCAGATCCAGGCAAATGCAGAAGCGCCCCGCCGGCCGAAGCCAGCGGGGCGCTGATTCATAAGGTCGGTAGCGACCCCACCGTCAGTTTCGTTTCACACAACTCTGACGCCTGTCACATCATCAAAGAGATGCAATTGATCTGACGATATCCGCACTCCTACCATGTCACCGGGAAGGATCGTACTGCGCCCTGTTTCCACCACGATGAGTTCCGGTGTCGTTGCGGTGGTGATGAAGGCCGTGAAGCCGGTGGATTCAACGACAGCAACAGGAACATCGAAGCTGCCCTGCCCTGGTCCGGCGATGCCGATGTGTTCGGGGCGAATGCCCACCGTTACCTTACGGCCGGGTTGCAGCGATCGGTCAACGGCCAGTGTTCCTGTGACTGCACCGAGATCCAATGTCAGGGTCTTGGCGTCATCACCGACCGTGGCCGGAATGAAGTTCATGGCCGGCGATCCGATGAACCCGGCGACGAATTTGTTGACCGGCATGTCGTAAAGGTCGAGCGGCTTGCCCTGTTGCTCGATTATGCCGTCGCGCATGACCACGACGTGATCGGCCATCGTCATCGCCTCGATCTGATCGTGCGTGACGTAGACGGAAGTGGCATGCAGGCGATCGTGGAGCGCTCGAATTTCCTTGCGCATGTGAACCCGCAGGGCCGCGTCGAGGTTGGAGAGCGGCTCGTCGAAGAGAAAGGCTTTCGGATGGCGAATGATGGCGCGGCTCATTGCGACGCGCTGGCGCTGGCCACCGGAAAGCTCCCTTGGATAACGCCCCAACAGATGGGACAGGCCGGTGGTCGCCGCCACTTCCGCGGCGGCTTTTTTGGCCTGCGCCTTGGCGACACCCCGGATACGGAGGCTGTAGGTGAGGTTCTCTTCCACCGTCATGTGCGGATAGAGCGCGTAGGACTGGAAGACCATCGCGACGTCCCGCTTGCGGGGCGGCACGCCGTTCATCAGTTGGCCTGCGATTTTCAGGTCGCCGGCCGAAATCTTCTCAAGTCCGGCCAGCGACCGGAGCAGGGTCGACTTGCCACAACCCGACGGGCCCACGAGCGCGACAAAAGTGCCTTCGCCTATCGAGAGATCGATATCCTTCAGCGCATGGAACGAGCCGTAATGTTTGTTGACGCCGCGCAGTTCGATCTGAATTGTCATTTGAGGGCTCCAGAGGTGAGACCGGACACGATGCGTCGCTGCAGAAGGACGAAGATGGCCAGGATAGGCGTCACATACATCGTGGCGTAGGCCATGATGTTGTTCCACTCGTTGGTGTTCGGTCCCATGAAAGAGTTCAGCCCGACGCTTGCCGGCTGAAGCTCGACGGCCTGAATAATCGATTTCGAATAAACGAATTCGCCGAAGGCCTGCATGAAGATGAGAAGGGCGCTGACGAGGATGCCGTTTCGCGCAAGCGGAAGAACGATGCTGAAGAAAGCCCCGATCCGGGAATTGCCGTCGACAAGCGCGGCCTCCTCGAGTTCCTGCGGAACACTCATGAAGGTGGCGCGCACGAGCACGACGAAGAAGGGCATGCTCTTTGCCGCAATCGCTATGATCACCGCCAGGCGCGGATATTCCAGCATTCCGAGCTGCGAAAACCCGACAAAGATCGGCGTGATCATCAAGGACGCGGGCAGAACCTGCAGCATGAGGATCAGGAAAAGCCCGACATCCACCCACGCATTGCGGTAGCGGGCCAGCACATAGGCGCAGCCGACGCCCAGGACGGAAATCAGCGCGACCGAGCCGACTGCGATGACCAGCGAGTTCCACAGATACCGCCCCATGTTCCGGCTCTCCCAGACAAAGGCGTACGTGCTCCATTGCGGGGCGGCCGGCCAGAAGCTCGGCGGTGTCGCGAACACTTCCGAGCCGCTCTTCAATGCCGTGATGTACATCCAGTAGAGCGGGAACAGGTAGATCGCCGCCATGACGACGGCGATCGCGAGCATCAGACGGACACGTGTGGCCCCGTTCATCCGCGCACCTCATGACGCGTGGAGCGGACGTAAACCACTGCCGCAAGCATGACGAAGACGATCATGACGACCGAAACCGTCGCCCCCTTGCCGAAGTCGTACTGGCGGAACGACAGCTCCCACGCCCAATACTGCGTTACGTTCGACGCGTTGTTCGGCCCGCCGGAGGTTATCGCGGCGAAAAGGTCGAACTGCTGCAAGGTAAAAATGAGCCCAAGCGCGATGATTGCGCCGATCGTCGAGCGCATCATCGGCAGCGTTATGGTCCAGAAGCGCTGCCAGGCGTTGGCGCCATCCAGTTCGGCGGCTTCGTAGAGGTCGCCCGGAATGCCCGAAAGCCCGACTGAAAGCAGGATCATGTTGAAAGAAGTGCCAAGCCAGATGTTCGCTATGATCACCGCATAGAGGGAATAGTCCGGGTCCGAGCGCCAGAAGATGTTCGCGTCGATCAGCCCGGTTTCGCGAAGGATGAAGTTCAGGACGCCAAAATCGCCGGACAGTATCCAGTTCCAAATGGCACCGGCGACCAGACCCGGCATGACCCAGGAAACAAGGAACAGACCGCGCAGCCATGAGGCGCCCGGGAAATTGACCCAGAAAAAGAGCGCCAGCCCGAATCCGATCAGAAATTGGCCGGCGATAGAGCCGACGACGAAAATCAGCGTGTTGAGAAGGATGGGATAGGTTTCAGGCTGGGCAAAGAGATCAATGTAGTTTCTCAGACCCACGAAAGGGCGCGAGAACGTGCCGAGGCTGAACATGTCAACCTCCTGAAAGCTCATCACCACATTGTAGACGAGCGGCAAGCCGGACATCAGGAGCAGGAAACCAAGCGCGAAGGCGACCAGGGCAATGTCGAAACCCAGGCCGTCCCGCATGCTCGAAAAGAGGCTTTTCATCCATCCTCCGCCACTCTCCGACGAGGGCCGCCTCCTGCTAGAAGTCGAGGAAACGGCCCTGCCGGGAGGAACTGTGGTGGCCGCCTCGGCGGCCTTCCAGCGCGACACCTGCAACTATCCCAGGACGCCCTTGATCTTCTCGGCGGCCTGGTCGAGAGCGTCCTTGGGGCTCATCTGACCCGTAAGCGCCGCCTGGATGGCGTCCTGAATGGCCTTGGAAATCTTCGGCCATGCCGGGTGCGGGCCGCGCGGCTTGGCGTACTTCATCTGCTCCTGGAATACCTCGAGGGCCGCGTCCTTCAAGGGCTGGCCGGTCTTCGGGATCGAGATGTCCGATCGCGCAGGCAATTGGCCAAAATTCTGGAACAACTTGTCGTCCTGCGAGACGAAGTACTCCAGCGCCTTGAACGCCTCCTCGGGATGCTTGGTGGTGGCGAAGATCGCCCAATTGAAGTCGCCCATGGCCGACGAACGTTCCGCGCCTGGATGGGGGACCGGCAGCAGCGCCACACCCCAGTCAAATTTTGCTTCCTGCACCATCCGGTCGAGTTCCCACGGGCCCGAGATGACCATGGCGGCGTTGCCGGAATTGAAGGTACCGGTGGAATCCCACTGGCCGCGCGTCAGCGTATCGGGCGAGGCCAGCTTCTCGTCGATGATCGTCTTCCAGATCTCCAGCGCCTTCACAGAGCCTTCGGCATTGATATTGTCATAGCTGCCGCCGCCCATCTGGGCCCAGGGCAGAAACTGGAATGTGCCCTCCTCATTGCCCTTGGCGGAGAAGGCAAGACCGTAGACGTTCGCGGCCGGATCGCTCAGCTTGCGCGCCGCCTCGACGAGTTCGTCCCAAGTCTGCGGCGGCTTGGCGGGATCGAGCCCCTTCGCCTTGAACATGTCCTTGTTGTAGTAGAGCGCGATCGTATTGGTCGCCTTGGGAATGCCGAAATTCTTGCCATCCCACATGGTCGAGGCAAGCGGCCCGGGAAAATAGTTCTCCGGCTTCACGACAGACGATTTGGCGATCATGTCGGTAAGGTCGAGGAATGCGCCGCGCGACGAGAACAATGCATGTTCGGGGTTGTCGACGGCAATGATGTCGGGGGCCTGGCCGGAGGCAAAGGCCCGCATTGCCTCGGTAACGACGTCATCGAACTGGATCTGGCGGTGTTCGATCTTGATGCCGTTGTTCTGGGCGTTGAATTCCTTGATCAGGTTGGGAGCGGGCTGGATGTCCCGGTCGAGGGACCAGAGCGTCAAGGTGACGTCCTCGGCCTGCGCGTTCAGGCCAAAAAATGGGCTGGTTGCGAGAGCCAGCGCGCCGATAATCGCATATTTGCGGAAACTCATCTTCTCCTCCGTTTCTGTTGTCTTCATGACCGGCAACTTCCTCCATGCCGGTCACCATGCACGTCATCCCGGGTCGGCGACGAATGCGCCTCCCCTGGCATTCTTGAGATGATTGAGCGCAAAGACCTGGCCCGTCATTTCGAGCCCGTCGCGGTAGACGGGATCGTGCCAGCCCTCGATGTCGATGGATCCGCTCCAGCCCGCCAGGCGAAGCTCAGAAATGATATCGGTCCAGTTGCTGTCGCCGAAACCCGGCGTGCGCATGAAGACGAATTTTTCCTTGCCGAAAATTCCGTGCTCCCGGATCACGTCCCACCGGACGGTGGCGTCTTTGCCATGGACGTGGAATATCTTGTCCGCCCATTTGCGGATCTGGGGCAGCGGCTCGATGAGATAGACCATCTGGTGGCACGGCTCCCATTCGAGGCCGATATTGTCATCAGGGGTCTCGTTGAAGATCATCTCCCAGGCATCCGGATTGTGCGCGATGTTCCAGTCGCCGCTCGCCCAATTGCCGTCCATAGCGCAATTCTCGAAGGCTATCTTCACGCCCTTGTCGGCGGCGCGCCTGGCGAGTTCGCTCCAGACTTCCTTGTAGCGGGGAAGACTGTCCGTCAGCGGCTTGTTGCGGATGCGCCCTGTGAAGCCGGCTACGCAGTTCGCCCCGAAATGATGGGCGTTGTCGATGCAATCCTTCCAGCCCTGCAGCGTCTGAAGGTCGATCTCGGTTTCCTCGAGCGGATTGCCGAACATGCCCAGCGTGGAGATGGTGATGTCGCGATCGCCGATCGCATCCGCGCAGCGCTTGCCGAGATCGGCGAGATCCTGGCCGTTGGTCGTTTGCCAGAAGAATGGCTCGAAGCTTTCGAAACCCAGGTCGGCGATCTCGCGAATGCGTTTGGCCGCATCGCCCTTGTTGGCGCTTACCATGGTGCCGATGCGGATCGATTTTGCCAGGTCGGTCATTAGTTCTCCTCAGGCCGCAATAGTCACGCGCTCGCGCCGGCGGGCGCTTTCGATCGCGCCGAAAACCATGGCAAGGCTCTTGATGTTGTCGCTGCCGTCCGTTTCCGGGGCGACGCCGGTGCTGACTGCATTCAGAAAACCTTGAATGACGCTGGCGTGGCCGTGGGTGTCCGCATCGTTTGAAGGCTCCGGCACTTCGATCTCGCTCACGCCGCGCAGGAAATCCGTCTCGCCGGAAACGACATGCGCGTCGAGCTTGCCGGCGCCGTCCCAGAGCAAGGTCCCCTTTGTGCCGATGACACGCCACGCGCTTTCCCAACTGGTGCGCGCACCCTCCGCGCACCAGGAGCCGCGATAGGTGAACACGACATTGTCGGAAAACTCGAAAATCGCGTTGGCCGCCGCGCCATGGCGGTACCAGGAACCGGGCGGATTGCTTTCGTGACAGTAAACCGCCAGCGGCGCCTTTCCGGAAACGAAACGCGCCGCATCGAATGTGTGGATCGCCATATCCAGCAGCAGCACGTTGTCCATCTGCTCACGGAAGCCGCCAAAGTGCGGCCCGATGAAGAAATCGCAGTGGATGCCGGTGAGCTCGCCAAGAGCGCCGGTCTCGACGACCCGGCGCATGCGACGCACGCCGGAGATGAAGCGCCTGTTCTGCACGATCGCATGAATGCGCCCTGCCCGGCGCGCAAGGGCTATCAGGTCTTCTGCTTCCTCCAGCGAGGCCGCCATCGGCTTCTCGCTGAGCACATGGCAACCGTAGGCAAGCGCGGTACTGACGACATGGTGCCGCGCTGATGGCACGACGATGTCGAAAACGAGATCGGGCCGCGTCGCTTCAAGCACCGCGTTCAGATCGCTTCCGGTGACTGCATCTGCTAGGGAAAATTCTTGGGCAAGCGCCTCGGCGGTCGAAAGATCGAGGTCGACCAACCCGACGATCTCGACAGCGCCCTTCAGGGCCGGAGTTTCGGCAAGCGCTCTCAGCCAGCCCTTGGCCATAGCTCCGCAGCCACAAACCACAGCCTTCATCGGCACGATGCTCCTCCCTGACGGCATCGATCGGATCGCTGCCGGAAACGATTACGAACAGCCGATTTGGCTTCCGTAAACGTTTACGATAGTAGTTTGACGCCGATTACTGTGTCAATGGGTGAATCGCTGGAATCGGACAACGGGAGAAAGACGTAAAGAAATGAAGGGCATCCACCTGCTTGCCAAACATCTGAATGTGTCGATCGGGACCGTGTCGCGGGCTCTGAACGGCAAGCCGGACGTCAATGCCGAGACACGCAAGCGGGTTCTGGAGGCGGCCGAGGAGCTCGGATATGTCCCCAACCAGTCGGGACGCGCCCTGCGCAAGGGGGCAACCGGCGTGATCGGCTTCATGATGCAGACGGGCAGCGAGATCACCGGGCATGGTGATACGTTCTTCATGAGTGTTTTCGACGGCGTGCAGACGGTTTTTGCGCGCCACAAGCTTGATCTGGTCGCCCTGCTCTGCTCGTCGCAAGAAGATCCCTACGACTATCTCAGGCGCATAGTCGCACGCGGCTTCGCCGATGGCCTTATCCTGTCCTCGACCAGGCGGATCGACCATCGCTTCGACTTCCTGGCGAAGCGCAAGATCCCGTTCATTTCCCTCGGCCGCAGCCTGACCGATGTCGGCCAGCCTTGGATCGATCTCGATTTCGAGGGTATGGCCCAAGCTTCGATCGACCGCCTCGTGGCCAAGGGGCATCGGCGGATCGCAGTAACTCGTCCCCATGACGACACGAATCTTGGCTATGTTTTCGTCGATCGCTGCCGGGAGGCGCTGGCAAACCACGGGCTCGCGTTCGACGAGGACCTAGTCTTCCGTTCGATGCCCAGCGAGGCTGGCGGCTACCAGATCGCTCGCGCGATCCTCGCCTGCGAGGAACGTCCGACTGCCGTCGTGCTCGTCAATGAGACGATCGCCATTGGTCTCTATCGTGGGCTGGAGGAAGCCGGAGTGAAACCCGGACGGGACATTGCCGTCATCGGGCGTCACAGTCCACATGCTCGCTTTCTGTCGCCGTCCCTTACGTCTTTCAGTCTCAACTTGCGCGATCTGGGCATTTCGCTGGCCGAAACTCTGCTGGCCTCAATGCCCCTCTATGCCGAATCGTACCCGCAAGGTCCTTCGCGCCGGCTTTGGCCAATGGACTTCGTTCCAGGCGAGAGCGACGCTTTTTCTTCGAAATAACAGTCTTGGGATTCCGGCGGCCGCCCAGTAACCTGCTGTTAGGAAGGTGCTGGTTGGCCCGTTGGTCACTGCGACGCCAGCATGCGGTTCTTCATCAGCGAACGGACTCCGCGTGGCCACGAGTCGCTCGTGCCCATGCGCAGGTCAGTCGTGAACCCGGAGATAATCTCGCCTTTTTGGGCATCTCTGACTTGAATCCGCACAATGTATTCGGCCATGCTTATTTTGGTTACGACACCAATCAGGGCCTGATCTGCCCCAAGGGTCATCGCAATGGCGGCTTCGCACCCTCCGCAATTGCGCAGGCCCTGCCCCTTCGCGGACTCCAAGTCGGCGCCGGCGGTGTCGATCACACTGTAGCGCCCTGATTGAAGGAGTTGCTGTTTCGCCTCTTCCGTGGACTGAGCCAGGTATGAGGTCACGATCGGGCTTGTCCCATGCTCGGCCGCTGCGCTGAAGTCTTCGAGCTCGAATTCGAATACTGCGATTTTGACAGGAGCTTTTGAGGTGACCGGCACATCGTCGGCGGTTGCGTAATTTGTCCAGAAACACACGATGGCAGCGGCGATGCCGAACCGGTGAATTGACTTTTGAGTCCAGCGGCCAAGCTCAAGCATTGATCTCTCCGGTTCCAGATCGTTAGTCGGGCAAGAAGACCAAGCCTAAGTCTGAACCTTTGATGGGGCCGCGAAAATGGACGGTTGCCCGTGGAATCCTGGGCAAATTGCCTTCGTAAGGGGCGTTGATCAGCCGAATACGGGCGTGGATCTAGTTTCCGACGTCCGCTGTCGGCGAAACGGCCCCGACCAGCCCCTGCCGCAGACCGAAATAGAAAAGCTCGATGTCGGAAGCCACCCCAAGCTTCGACTTGATGCCGTAGTGATAATTCGCCACCGTCTTGCGGCTGATATTGAGCGCGGACGCGATCTCATCCGTTGATCTCGCATCGAGGATCATGCGAAAAATCTCGAACTCGCGCGGTGAAAGCTCCTCCAGCCCGGACTTTTCTCCGTGCACCCGATCAAGTGCGAGCACTTCGCTGATCTCCGGACAGATAGCCATCCGGCCTTGGGCGACGTCTCGCACAGCCTGTATCAGAAGGTCGGGAGGACTGCTTTTGGTCACGTAGCCCCTGGCGCCGGCACGGAAGGCCTGCAGCGCGTACACGGCCCCGCCGTGCATCGTGAATACGAGAACCCGTGCATGGGCGTCGAACCGGCGGATATGCTCGATCGCATCGATGCCGCCACGTCCCGGCATCGAAATATCCATGATGACGACATCTGGATGCGTGTCCTTGTAGCATTGGTAGGCCGACGCTGCGTCGCATGCCTCACCAGCGACCACCAATCCTTCATGCTTTGAAAGCAGCGTACGATAGCCTTCGCGAACGACGGCATGGTCGTCGACAAGGAGGACGCGGACTGTTTTCCTGCTCATGGCAAAAGCCCTGCTGGTCCGTCGAATGGAATCATGGCGTGGAGCTTGAAACCCCGGCCGCCCAGGTCGATGACGTCCAATTGTCCGCCGAGCGCCATCACGCGCTCGCGCATCCCGACCAATCCAAATCCGTTACTTTCCGCGCCCTCGCGACGCTCGACCGCTCCGCATCCATTATCCTCGATCGTCAGCGCCAGCCATCGTCGTTGAGACGCGGCCCGTTCCGGCACCTTCGGACGGATTTCCAAAGCGACTCGCGCCCGGCTCGCATTCGCATGCTTGCCGATGTTGGTAAGTCCCTCCTGGACAATGCGATAAACGTGCGAGGCCGCCGTCGGAGGCAAGCCCCGAAGATCGCTCTCGACGTCGAGGAGGATCTGCAGTTTCCCGTCCGCCCGCCGTTCCTGTGCCTTCGCAAGCGACGCAAGACTTGCCGCGAGCCCGAAATCGTCGATCTCCGGCGGACGAAGGGCCTGCAGGGTGGAACGCAGAGTTTTCATCATGGCCATCGACGTCTGGGAAAGACTGTTCGCCTCGGACAAAAGGCCAGGGCACTCGGTCTCCGCCGTCGCTTTGATCGAGGCAGCCCTTGCGCTGATAGCGCTCAGGTTTTGGGCAAGCTCGTCGTGAAGCTCCCGCGCCAGATGACGCCGTTCCTGTTCCTGGCCGTCGACAAGCCGAGCGGCCAGTGCGGTCCGTTCACGCGTTGTCCGCTCCAGACCTGCCGCGAGTGTGTTGAAGACCTCGCTTATGCGCTGAAGTTCGATAAGGCGGAACTTCGGCAGTCGATATGACAGGTCGCCGTGCGCCAACCTGTCGAGCCCGACCAGAATTTCCTTCGTCGGCCGGAGCGCCCGGCTGATCGCCACATATTGCAGCAGACAGATCGCACCCACGACCAGCGCGGTAAGACCCAGCAGCCCGGCGACATCGTTCCAGACCGCAGCCAGCACGGCGGCCCCCTCTGTCGTGACGATCACGGTTCCATAGGTTTTCCCGCCATAGGAAACGGGGCGCGCAATATCGGTACGAGCGACGAGAAGCGATTTGCCAAGGGAGGAGAACCAGGTCTGCGGGACGCCATTGCCTGGATCGATGCCTACGCAGCTTGAACGACTTATGCTCCCGTCGGGATCAGCAAATTGTATGCATTGCCCCGCATTTTGGACGCGCTGGACAATCGGGGTCCAATCGGGGAACTGCGCCGACAAGGCACTGTCCGACTCGATACGGAATAGCTGGTTTTGCAACTGCTTGACGACATCGTTCGCCACGCTCTCATTGGCTTTCCCAATGTCGCGATAGGTCCCCAACACGGCCAACGCCGCCGAAACAAGAAAGCAGGCCAGGGCGACGGCCACAACCCGCAGCGTCAGCGACCATTTGAGATCGAGATTTGGCGACATGACGGGTTCTGTAGCCATAGGAGCTTTTGCCACATCCATGGGCTGTCCCCGAATTGCTCGCTCCACGCTACACGCGCGGCCGAACCAAGAAAAGCAGTCCGGCCTTCGACAGGCATTTTGCCCAAACCGGCCTATCGCAAAATAGCCAGGGCGGCGGCGAATGAAGGCGCGAGGTAGAACTTAACGCCGGCCCGCGCCGGCTACACGCTGTCCTGTGCCCTTGTCGAAAAGATGAACCTTTCCGGTATCGGGCATGATGCGCAGAACGGGACCGCTCGCCGAGCCGATCCGCTCCCGAAAGACGCCGACCAGAACATCCCCCTCGACATCCATCGTCACCTGCGTCTCCGAGCCGGTCGGCTCGACGACACCGATGTCGGCCGAGACGCCGGCGTCGCCATGCGCGATCGAAAGATGCTCCGGGCGGACGCCGTAGACGCTTTCCAGCCCGTCGGGAAATTTCTGGGACGGATCCAGCGGCAAAGCGGCACCGCGCGCGGAGCGGAAAACCTGTCCGGCCCCCGTCTGTTCGATCCGCCCTTCGATGAAGTTCATCGCGGGTGAGCCGATGAAGCTTGCGACGAAGAGATTGTCCGGAAAGTCGTAGAGCTCCAGCGGCGCGCCGACCTGCTCGACGATCCCGTCGCGCATGACGACGATCCGGTCTGCCATGGTCATCGCCTCGACTTGGTCGTGGGTGACGTAGATTGTCGTTGTTCCGAGCCGTTGGTGCAGCGCCTTGATCTCGGTGCGCATCTGCACGCGCAGCTTGGCGTCGAGATTGGAAAGCGGTTCGTCGAACAGGAACACTTCCGGATCGCGCACGATCGCCCGGCCCATGGCGGCGCGCTGGCGCTGACCGCCGGAAAGCTGACCGGGATAGCGGTCGAGCAGCTTTTCCAGGCCGAGGACGGCGGCAGCCCGCTCGACCTTGGCGCGGATGTCGGGCTTGGCGACCTTGGCCAGGCGCAACGAGAACGACATGTTCTCGGCCACCGTCATATGTGGATAGAGCGCGTAATTCTGGAAGACCATGGCGATGTTGCGGTCCTTCGGCGCCACATCGTTCACGACCGTGTCGCCGATGCTGACGGTGCCGGCCGAAATCTCTTCCAGCCCGGCGATCATCCTCAGAAGCGTCGACTTTCCACAGCCCGACGGCCCGACAAGGACGAGAAACTCGCCGTCATCGATGTCAACCGAAACGCCATGCAGCACCTCCAGCGCCGCATAGGACTTGACGACATCGCGGATCGAAACCGAGGCCATGATCAGCGCCTCTTCTCATCGAAGGCAGCGTCCCAATTCTGATAGGGCGTGCGGAAGGTCGGAATGCGGTCCTTCACATCGGCAAGTTTTTCGAACGGCTTGTGCGGTTCGGCCTGATACCAGAACGCCACCGAGGAGATATCGTCGGAACGGCGATTGGCGTGGCCATGCTCGATGGTCACACGGATCTGCTTATGGAAGATCACCGGATCCTCGATGTGCCAGCGATAGAGCGTTACCGGCTCGGTCCAGTTCGGCCCACCTGCCGCGATGATGCCGTGATAAGGGGCGCTGTAGTCCTGCGTCGGGCACCAGGCGGTATTGAAATAGTCCTCGGTGCCGGTGCCGTGCAGCGTCGGCGGCCAGGCATCGTTGGCGTCGGGGCGGCTCTCGGCGCGATCGGGAACCAGCTCCGCCTTCGGGCCAATGCGCGGATCGGGCTTGCGCACGGTGTCGGGAACGACGAGGCCCGGTTCGCCGTCGACGAAGATCATGTCGTCGCCTTCGCCATACCAGTCCCAGACGCCTGAGCGGCGGCGCGAATAGACGGAATAGAGCACGCCGACATAGTGGCCGCGGCCTTCCGCTTCGAGGATGGTGTAGTTGCTTTTGCCGTCGCCATTCTCGCCGCCGAACAGCACCTGCTCGTTGGCAAGTCCGGTCTCGTCGATGCCTTCGGGCCGGTCCTGGCGATACTGCGCGTGGAAGCGGCCGAGACCTTCCTCCAGTTCGTCGTGCAGTTCGAGATCGACGTAGTAGTAGAAGAGCAGGTCGTCCTCGGCCTCATTGGTGATGGCGAACTTCATGCGGCTTGAGAAGGGCATCGGAAAATAGCAGTTGAACGCCTTGCCGTCTTCGGGACTGGCCTGGACCGGAAGGCTCGAAAAATTGCGGGTCCGGGCATGGCCCATGCCGAAGAAATCGCCAATCGGCGTCTCGATGCTCGGATGCTCCTCGCCGTCCCACCAGGCGCGCAGCACGATCTTGCGCAGGAAGTTCTCGCTCTTGCAGGCAAGCGTCGCCCAGATGTGGGTGACGATGCCGGCGCCCTCGTGCTCGGCGATGACGACCGTCTTGCCGGGCTCGATATGCATCCGGTCGTCATTGCCGCCGGTACGGTCATAGCTCGAAAACCGTCGCGTCCTGGCATCGCGCAGTTTGGCGAGGCCGCGGAGCGGCGAAAGGCCCGCATTGTTCATGAGTTTCTCCTGCAATTTTCGCGGTCACTTCAGCCCGCTGGTCTTGATTGAATCCATGATCTGGCGCTGGAAGATCACGAACAGGACGAGCATCGGCACCGCGACGATGGCGGATGCGGCCATAATGTAGTTCCACGACGCCGAATACTGGCCCTTGAAGTTGGCGATACCCACCTGCACCACCCAGAGATCCGGGTCGGATACGATGGTCAGCGGCCAGAGGAAGGCGTTCCAGTTGGCCAGGAAGAAGAGGATCGTCAGCGCCGACAGGATCGGCCGGCTGAGCGGCAGGATAACGCTCCAGTAGATGCGCCAGTATCCCGCGCCGTCGATCACAGCCGCCTCCTCGATCTCGCGCGGCAGCGAGAGGTAGTATTGGCGCAGCAGGAAGATGCCGAAGGCGTTGAAGATCGCGGGCACGATCAGTCCGACATAAGAATTGAGCATGCCCATCGCCTTCACGATGATGAACAGCGGCACGATGATAACCGGCAGCGACACGAGCAGGGTCGAAAAGATCGCCAGGAAGATCATCTCGCGGCCGGGAAAGCGCATGCGCGCCAGCGCGTAGCCCGCCATCGAGTGGAAGAACAGCGCCACGACCGTGACGGTCGCCGAGACGAAGAACGAATTGAACATGTAGCGCAGGAACGGCACGCCGGTGAGCACGTAGCTGAAATTCTCCCATGTGGGCGCGGCCGGGACGAGGTTCGGCGAAAAAGCCTCGGCGGATGTCTTGAAGGCGATCGACACCATCCAGAAAAGCGGAAACACGGTCATCGCGGCGAGAATGGCGGCGACGGCCATCCAAACCGCGCGCACCAGCGTGACCTGCGAGCGTGCGAAATAGCGCGTGGGACGATGCCTATTCATGATGGAAGCGTCCCCCGCGCGTGATGAGGAAGAGCGCCGCCGTGAACACCATCAGCGCGATCACCAGGATGGACGCCATCGCGGCCGCATAGCCGAAGGCGCCGAACCCGAAAGCCTGCTGGTAGATGTAGACGATAAGGACCGAGGTGGCGTTGGCCGGCCCGCCCTTGGTCATGACGTAGACGATGTCGAAGGCCTGCGCGCCGGCGACCGCGGCCACCATGGAAACCATGAGCACGAAGAAGCTCGTCGGCTTGAGCAGGGGAAGTGTGATGTACCAGAACCGGGCGACCGGCCCGGCTCCGTCGATTTCGGCGGCCTCGTAATACTCGGCAGGAATGTCCTGGAGGCCGCCCAGGAAGATGAGCATATAGTAGCCCATCAGGAACCAGACGCTGACCGCCACCACGGTGATCAGCGCGAAATTCGGGTCGCCGAGGAAAGACACGCCGCCAAGGCCGATCATAGACGTGAGCCGGCTGATCACGCCGATCTTGTCGACCACCATCAATTGCCAGACCAGCGCCACCACCACCAGGCTGACGATGTGCGGCGCGAAGAACATAGAGCGCATTACCGCGTTGAAGCGGTTGGTCTTCTGCACCAGAAGCGCCAGGCCGAGCCCGCTGGCATAGAGCAGCGGCACCAGCATGATCGCATAGAGCGCGGTGACGCGGGCGGCTGACCAGAACAGCGGATCCTTCATCATGCGCGCGTAGTTGCCGAGGCCGACGAATTTATAGCCGCCGAATCCGTCGACCTCGAACAGGCCGAGGATCAGCGACAGGAACATCGGCAGGCCGAGGAAGACCAGGAGTCCGAGCGCATCGGGCAGGACGAACAGATAGCCCGCCAGCCATTCGCGGTGCTTGGCCGAAAGCGTCCGGCGTTTGCCGGCTTTCCTTCCCAGAACGTGGTTGGTCATGATCCTTTGGTCCGGCGTGACGGCAAGGTGGCCGCATCCCGGAGGACGCAACCACCCGCGGGAGGATCGGTTAGAGGATCGGCGCGCCGTTGTAGGAGGCCAGAAACGCGTCGAGCTGCTGGCTCGCCGCGGTCGCGGTCTGCTGCGGATCGGCGCCGCCCAACTGCGTCTGCTGGATCGCGTCGGAGATGATCTTGTAAACCTCCGGCGGAACCCGCGGCTCGGCGCGCGTGCCGGGATGGATCTCCTTCGAGAACGTTCCCATCACGCCCTTGTTGAAGGCCTCGGCGCCTGCTTCCAGCGCGCTCTGGCGGGGCGGCATGTCCGACTTGGCGACCGTGCACCAGTTCGCCACCCGCTCGATCGAGCCCTTGTCCATCGAGGCCAGCGCCCAGGCGCAGAACTCGGCCGCCACGTCGGGGTTCTTGCCCTTGGCGTTGGCCACGAACGCCCAGCCACCGCCGACGGTCACATATTTGCCGTTCGGCGGGGTCGGCAGTTTAAACACGCCGAAGGGTACGTCCTTGGCGTTGTTGGTCATCTGCGAGATGGCCCAGATGCCCACATTCTGCATGGCGGTGTAGCCGGACCCGAGATTGGCCGTCGCATCGTTGGCGCCGTTGCCCAGCACCTGCCGCGGCGCGACGCCAAGATTGATCGCGTCCTGCCAGAACTTTAGCGCCTGGACGGTCGCGGGCGAATCGAAAGCGCTCTTGCCCTCGGCGTTCTGGAATTCTCCGCCGCCCTGCCACAGGAAAGGATACCAGGTGAAGTTCTGGTAGTAGCCCGGATTGGTTTCGAACATCACGCCGAACCGCTCGGGCGTCGTAAGCTTCTTGGCCACTTCCAGCAGTTCTTCCCAGGTCTTGGGAACGTCGTTTTCGTTGAGCTTGGCTTCCTCGAAAGCCTTGACCGAATAGTACATGGCCATCGGCTCCACCTCCATGGGGATGCCGTAGATCTTGCCGTCGACCATGCGGTTGGCGATGACGCTTTCAGGAAAATCGGCTCGGGCCGCTTCGTCTATGTGCGGCGTCAGATCCTGCAGCACACCGCCATTGTAATAGCGCAGGAAATCGCCGGGCGAGATGATGAAGATGTCCGGACCCTCGCCCGAGGCGAACGAAGTCGCGAGCTTGGGACCGTTGATGTATTCGGTGTTGGGGATGTATTCGAGCTCGACCTTCTGGTCGTGGCTGTCGTTCCAGTCCGCCACGGTCTTCTCGAACCAGGCGACCTGGGTGGCGACCTGGCCGCCCGGCGCATAGAACTGCCAGAATTTGAGCGGGGCGTCCTGGGCCCTGACCGCCATCTTGTTGATGAACGGAAAGCCTGTCAGCCCGGCGGCGGCAAAGGTGGCGCCGCCCTGGATCAGGCGGCGGCGGTTGACGCCGGTCAACAGTGGCGTTCTTGCGGTCTTGCGATGATCGGTCATGGTTTCCTCCCTGACGTGGTTTGATTTCTTGTCGATTCACCTGCGAAGCATCTCCGGTCCGGCGCAGGCAGCCGGATTCGTCATGCGGTGTCGAATGGATGCAGGATGCACGGCACCAGTTCGGTGCGCGGCTCGCCCTGATACGTGCCGCTCAGCCGCTCAAGCAACATCCGCGTAGCCCTGCCGGCCAGTTCCGAAGGCGTGTTGCCGACGCGCGTCAGCCTGGGGCGGACATATTCAAGCTGCGGCTGATCGCCGAACACGGCGACCGCTATATCCTGCGGCACGCGCAGACCACGGTCGTAGAATTCGGCGAGTGCGCCGGACGCCATCAGGTAATTTGCGAAGAACACTACCGAAGGCAAATTGTCGCCATGGGCAGCAAGCAGCCATTGCGCCGCTTCCTTTCCTGACGGCGCCAGATAGCTGCCTTCGTAGCGCAGTTCGGGAACAGGCGGCGCGCCATGGTCGGCCAGTCCCTGCTCGAAACCGCCGGCGCGCGCCATCGCCTCCTTGAAGAAGGACGGACCGGTTACGTGCGCGACGCGGCGATGGCCCTTCTTCGCCAGGTACTCGCCCATCAGATAGCCGCCGCCATGGTCATCCAGCTTCACGCTGTCGACCGCATGATTGGGCAGATGGCCGATGAAGACGGTCGGCAGGTCGAGGCCGACCAGATGGTCATGCATGCCGTGCAGGGCGAAGTCGCCGACGATCAGGCCATCGACGCGCTTGCGCCCGATCTGGCGCATATATTCGCGGCCATGATCCTGCGAGTGGCCTCCAGGCACGTCGGTGTTGAAGATCAGCATGTCGAGGCCGACCTTCTCCAGTTCCGACTGCGCGGTTTTCACCAGTTCCGGATAGAACGGATTGCGGATGTCCGGGATAAGCATGGCGATGATGTTGGTGCGGCCGGTGCGCAGGCTTTGCGCCTGCGGGTTCGGCGCATAGCCAAGTTCATCGATCGCCGCCTGCACCCGCTCGCGCAGCGGCCTCGAAACGCGGTCGGCATGATTGATGACGTGCGAAACCGTCGTCCGCGACACTCCCGCTCGTGCTGCAACCTTGGAAATCGTGCTCATGAAAACGAATGCTACGGGGGTGTGAATGCATTTGCAAATCGATTTTTCATAATGAGTGGGCAATATCGATGCGGTGAGGCTGGACGCTACCAGGCGCTCCTCGACCTGAACAAAGGATACCTTCCATGCATAAACCTCAGCCCCTGAAGCGGAACCGATCCGGAGCTTTGACCGTTGGGTTCGAGGCATTGTGGAAGGGGCATGATCTTTCATTTCAAAGAGAGAAAATTCGGCTCGAAATCCCGCCGATAATCATGGGAGCGACGCGATGGTCCAGGCGCCGAAGTCCGGAGCGAAGGCGAAGAGCCCGGCTCGTGCGGCGAAGGCGACCGCGGCCAGGAAAACAACCGCCGCCGGATCGAGACAAGCCAGCCGGACCGAGACGAATTCCGGCCGTCCCGTCTATCTGGTCGACGGCGCCCGCACGCCTTTCCTCCGGGCTCGCAACAAGCCGGGGCCGTTCACGCCAGTCGATCTGGCGATCCAATGCGGCCGGCCGCTGCTTACGCGCCAGCCCTTTTCTCCGGACGAATTCGACACCGTGATCCTCGGCTGCGTCAATGTCATCGCCGACGAGATGAACCCGGCGCGCGTGGCGGCGCTCAGGCTCGGCATGGGCGCGGCGATGACGGCCTTCACCGTCCAGATCAATTGCGGCTCGGGCATGCAGTCGATCGATACGGCTTTCCGGATGATCGAAGCCCGAAAGGCCGATATCATCCTCGCGGGTGGCGCGGAAGCGCTGTCCCACGCGCCTTTGGTGCTTCGCCAGCAAGCGGTCGAATGGTTCGGCAGCTTCGCAACGGCCAAGACCGCCTGGGAAAAAGCCTCCGCTCTCACGGGCTTGCGGCCGGAGATGGCAAAGCCCGTGATCGGGCTCGAACGCGGGCTCACCGATCCGATTACCGAACTCAATATGGGCCAAACTGCGGAAGTGATCGGCCACCTCTTCGGCGTCACGCGCGAAGCCGCCGACGCCTATGCCCTGGAAAGCCACCAGCGCCTGGCGCGGGCGCAGAACAACGGTTTTCTCGAGGACGAAGTCATCCCGGCGGTCGCTCGCGACGGCACGCTCTACGACCATGATGACGGGGTGCGGCCGGACACTTCGATGGACAAGCTCGCGAAATTGAGCCCGGTTTTCGAAAAGCCTTACGGCAATGTCACCGCAGGCAATTCCTCCCAGATCACCGACGGGGCGTGTTGGACCGTCCTGGCGTCGGAAGAAGCGGTGAAAAAGCACAAGCTCACACCCCTCGCCCGCATTGTCGACAGCGAATGGTCGGCGCTCGATCCCTCGATCATGGGGCTTGCCCCGACATTGTGTTCGACTGAGATCATGAAACGCCGAGATCTCTCCCGCGAGGACATCGATCTTTGGGAACTCAACGAAGCCTTCGCCGCGCAGGTGCTCGCCTGTCTCGCCGCATGGGAGGATGAGGAATATTGCCGCGATGTGCTCGGCCTTGACGGAGTCTTCGGGCGCATCGACCGCGGCCGACTCAATGTCGACGGAGGGGCGATCAGCCTCGGCCATCCCGTCGGCACAAGCGGAAACCGCCTCGTGCTTCACCTCGTCAACGCCATGCGCCGGCTCGGGGTCAAGCACGGCATAGCCACCGAGTGCATCGGTGGCGGGCAAGGCGGCGCGATGCTTCTGGAGGTTGCATGATGCCGGTCACGAGAGCCTCCGTCTGGGAAACGCTCGCTCCCCGCAACATGGAACTGGGACCTCAGGACGCTCCGAAGGCTTTCACGCATTCGCGGCTAAGCAAGGGATCGGACGATATCGCCTGGCTTGTGCTCGACAGGGCCAACGAAAGCGCGAACACGCTATCGGAGGCAGTGATGGCCGAACTCGACACGGCGCTTGGCGATATCGAGGGCATGGGCGCCAAGGGCCTCGTCATCCGCTCGGCCAAGAAGAGCGGCTTCATTGCAGGCGCCGACATCCGCGACTTCAAAGGCGTGACCGAGGCGAGCGAGGTCGAGACGCGCATGAAGCGGGCGCACGAGATCGTCGACCGGCTAGCGGCGCTCAGCATCCCGACGGTGGTGGTCATCCACGGACATTGCCTCGGCGGTGGGCTCGAAATCGCACTGGCCTGCAAATACCGCATCGCCGTCGGCGATGCCAAGCTGGGCTTTCCCGAGATCAGGCTTGGCCTGCATCCGGGGCTCGGCGGGACGTTCCGGCTGACGGCGCTGATCGATCCCGTCGAGGCGATGACGATGATGCTGACGGGAAAGACCGTGCACGCGAAGAAGGCCAAGGCGCTCGGTCTCGTCGACGCGGTTGTCGAGGAGCGTCATGTCGAAAACGCCGTGCGGGCGACGGTAGCCGGCAAGATGAAGACGGATCGCGGCAACTGGAAATCGGGTGTATTCGGCCTCTCGCCGGCGCGCCAGCTCGCCGCCCGTCAGATGCGGACCGAGGCGGAGAAACACGCGCCCAAGAAGCACTATCCGGCGCCCTACCGCCTCATCGGTCTCTGGGAGGAGCACGGCGGCGACACCAAGGCAATGAAGAGAGCCGAGATCACCTCGTTTTCGGAATTGCTCGCCAGCGAGACCGCGCAGAATCTCATCCGTGTCTTCTTCCTGCGCGAGAAGTTGAAGGGTTCTGCCAAGGGCGAAAGCGGCATCCGGCATGTCCACGTCATCGGCGCGGGCACGATGGGCGGCGATATCGCGGCCTGGTGCGCCTCACACGGACTGCGCGTCACGCTCACCGACCTAGACCGCAACGCCATCGCCAAGGCGATTGGCCGCGCCGCCGAGTTCTACGGCAAGAGCCTTCATTCGGGCATCGAGCGGCGCGACGCGCTCGACCGCCTGATCCCCGATTTCGACGGCTCGGGCGTTGCCAAAGCGGATCTCGTCATCGAGGCGGTTGCGGAGAAGGCGGACGTCAAGCGCAAGGTGTTTGACGCGATCGCGCCGAAAATGAAGAAGGACGCGATTCTCGCCACCAACACGTCGAGCATTCCGCTTGAGGTGCTGCGCGAGGGCCTGGCTTTTCCGGATCGGCTGATCGGCCTGCATTTCTTCAATCCGGTCGCGAAGATGGAGCTTGTCGAGGTCGTCGCGCACGACGGGGCAAGCCCAACGACACTCGACAGGGCGCACGCCTTCTGCGGTGCGATCGAGCGGCTGCCCGCCGCCGTGAAAAGCGCGCCCGGCTTCCTCGTCAACCGCGCCTTGACGCCGTATTTGAGCGAAGCCTTCGTCATGCTAGACGAGGGAACGCCCAAGGAGACGATCGACCGCGCGGCGGAGGATTTCGGCATGCCCATGGGGCCGATCGAACTCGCCGACCGCGTCGGGCTGGATATCGACCTGGAGGTTGTCCGGATGCTCAAGGACAAGCTCGATGACCCCATTCCCGACATTCCGGCGTGGCTCGAAAAGAAGGTCGAAAGCGGCGAGACCGGCCGAAAGGCGGGCAAAGGCCTCTACGCCTATGACGACAAGGGAAAGCCGAAAAAAGCGTCCGACACGCCGGCGCCCGGCCCGGAAATGTCGGACCGTCTCGTTCTGCCCATGCTCAACACCTGCGTGCGCTGCCTGCGCGAAGGCATCGTCGAGGACGAAGACGCGCTCGACGGCGCGATGATCTTCGCGACCGGTTTCGCGCCGTTCCGCGGTGGGCCGATGCACCATGCGCGCAGCCGCGGTGTGGCGGACATTCTGGAGGCGCTGAAACGGCTCGAACAGAAGCACGGACCCCGTTTTGCCCCCGACAAGGGCTGGGAGGTTTTGGGCCGAGAAACGTGACGGGCAAGCCGGACCAGCACCAACAGGCCGAAAGCGTCGCCAAACGCATTATCGAGCGCCTTGGCGGGCGCATCGTACTTGCGCTTCCGCTTGGGCTCGGCAAGGCCAATCTCGTCGCCAATGCGCTGTTCGAGCGGGCGGCCGACGACAGAACGATCGACCTCGAAATCTTCACGGCACTGACGCTGGAGAAGCCTTCCTGGTCGAGCGACATGGAACGCCGCTTCATCGAGCCGCTGAACGAGCGGCTATATTCGGGCTATCCAGGTCTCGCCTACGCCAAGGCGCTGCGCGACGGCTCGCTGCCGGAAAATGTCCGCGTCAGCGAGTTCTTCTTCGTCGCCGGGCGCTGGCTGTCGATCGAGACCGCTCAGCAGAGCTACGTTTCGGCCAACTACACCCATGCCGGCCGCTATGTGCTCGACCGCGGCATCAACGTGGTCGCACAGCTTGTGGCAAAGCGCGGCGACGGCGCCAACGCCGAGTACAGCCTGTCCTGTAATTCCGACATCACGCTCGACATTTTGCCGGTACTGAAGGCCCGGGGCGAGCCGGCCCTGCTGGTGGGTGAAGTGAGCTCGCAATTGCCGTTCATGACCGGCGAGGCGGTGCTGCCGGCCCGCGAATTCGATATTATCCTCGATGGACCTGATCGCGACCGGCCGCTCTTCGTCGTGCCGAGGGAGCCGGTATCGGCGACCGACCACGCCATCGGCATCCATGCGGCAAGTCTGGTGAAGGACGGCGGAACGCTGCAGATCGGCATCGGCTCGCTGGGCGACGCGCTGACGGCCGGCCTGATCCTGCGGCAGCGGCGGCCCGAGCTTTTTGCCGACGCACTGCATCGCCTCTCGCCTGATAGCCAGGCCGAGACACGGGAGACCGGAGGCTTTGAGACTGGCCTCTACGCCGCCAGCGAGATGTTTGTCGACGGTTTCATGGACCTTTACCGTGAAGGCATACTGAAGCGCCGCGCCTCCGACAGGGCGATCCTCCATTCCGGCTTCTTCGTTGGCAGCAATAGGTTTTACGATTCTCTCCGCAGCCTGCCTGAGGAAGAGCTTGCGCTCTTCCAGATGCGCGGCATTTCCTTCGTCAACGAGCTTTACGGCCAGGAGGAAAGAAAGCGCGCCGATCGGGTGCATGCGCGTTTCGTCAACAATGCGATGATGGTCACGCTTTTGCGGGCAACGGTGTCGGACGCACTTGCCGACGGCCGCGTCGTCTCCGGCGTCGGCGGGCAGTATAATTTCGTCGCCCAGGCTTTCGCGCTCGAAGGCGCGCGCTCCATCATCACGCTCAACGCGGCACGCTGGGCGCACGGGCGCCGTGAATCGCGCCTCGTCTGGTCCTATGGTCACACGACGCTGCCGCGGCACCTGCGCGACTTCGTCGTGACCGAATACGGCGTTGCCGATCTGCGCGGCAAATCCGATCGCAATTGCATCGCCGCCATGCTCGCAATCGCCGACTCGGCCTTTCAGGAAGAACTGCTCGGCGCAGCGAAATCCGCCGGCAAGATCGAGAAGGACTACACCATTTCGCAGGACTTCCGCCGCAATACGCCGGAGCGAATAGCCGAAGCGCTTGCTCCGCTGCGCAAGGAAGGCTGGTGCGCCAGTTTTCCATTTGGCTCGGAGTTTACCGAGGAGGAACAGCGCTTGATTCCGGCCTTGCGGCATCTGAAGCACTCAACTGCGTCCGGACTATCGCTTGCGCGTGCGGTCCTTGCCTCCTTGACCGAAGGCCCGCCCGCTGAGGAGGAGCGCGCAGCGCTTGGGAGGATGCAACTCGCAGCTCCCGCAAGCCTGCGCGAACGGCTCTATGCAAAACTGCTTCTTTGGGCGCTCAGGCACGGCGAATAGCTTGTCCCGACCGTATTGAGGAATCGAAGCGGTCTCGATGCCGCCTCTATTCCGCCGCCTCAGAGCGCGCGGAGCGCTTCTCGCGCGCCGCCTTTTTCCGTCGATGCTGCGCGGCGATCGGCGATACCTCTTCCATGGGAAACGCGTCGACGGCCACCACGCGGTCCACCGCCGCCTTGGCGTCGGCAAGCTGCTCGAACTCCGCCGCGCTGATGACACCTTTGTCGCGGGCGTCCTTCGGGTCCCGCACATGCTCCTCGCGCATCTTCTTTTCGATGTGTGCGGCGGCGGTGACGAGCCTGAAAGCCTGCTCGAGATCCTTCAGCGGGTGCTCTTTGTGCCGCTCGCCGAGATAGACATCCGGCGTCAGCCGGTCGCGCTGAGGCGTATCCCTCATCAGCGTTTCAGCCACCTCGTTCGTCAGTTTGTCGGACGGCATCGGCGCAGGAATGCCCACGGGAAAGGCGAGCAGCCTGACAAGGAAAGCCGCCCAGCGCGCCGGCAGATTGTCGAGCACGCCAGCAAAGGCGGCCGCGATGCGGCTCTGGCCCTGGCGCATCACATAGTCGACGATCGGCCGGTCTTCCTCATGCCGCCCCTCCGTCTCGAAGCGCTTCAAAACCGCGCCGAGCAGGTAGAGTTCCGACAGGATGTCGCCCAGTCGGGCCGAGATCATCTCCTTGCGCTTGAGCGCGCCGCCCAGCGTCAGCAGCGCGAAATCTGAGAGCAGCGCAAAAGCCGCTGCATGCCGCGAGAGCTGTTTCCAGTAGCCGGGCATCGCCGCCCCGTCCGGCGCCGGCCCGATGCGCCCGCCCGACCAGCCGCGCACCAAGGCCCGCCCAGCGGTGGCGAATGCATGACCGGCATGGCGCCAAAATACCTGATCGAATGCGTCCAGGCCCTTCTTCTCGTCGTCGTCGGCCAGAGCCAGCATTTCCTCCAGCATGTAGGGATGCGAGCGGACCGCGCCCTGCCCGAAGATCATCAGGTTGCGCGTGAGGATATTGGCGCCCTCGACCGTGATGCCGATCGGCGCCGACCTATATTGGCTGCCGAGATAATTCTTCGGGCCGTCGATGATCGATTTGCCGCCGTGAATGTCCATCGCCTTCTCGATGGATTCGCGCATGCGTTCGGTGGCGTGGAATTTCATGATGGCCGAGATCACCGATGGCCTGTGCCCCTCGTCGAGCGCGGCGATGGTGAGCCGCCTTGCTGCGTCGATCAGGTAGATATTGGCGGCAAGCTCGGCGAGCGGCTTACGGATGCCCTCGAACATGCCGATCGGCACATCGAACTGGGTCCTGACCCGCGCGTAGGCCCCGGTGGCGCGCGCGCATAGGGCGGCGGCGGCCGCCGACTGCGAGGGCAGCGAAATGCCGCGGCCGGCGGCAAGCGCGGTCATCAGCATCTTCCAGCCTTCGCCGATCTGCTTCTCGCTGCCCAGAATCCGGTCGAGCGGCACAAACACGTCCTTCCCGTAAAGCGGACCGTTCTGGAAATGGGTGAATTGCGGAATATGCCTTTCGCCGTAAGTCACGCCCGGCGTCGACGTCGGCAGCAGCGCAACCGTGATACCGAGTTCTTCCCCACGCCCCAGATGGTTTTTCGGATCGTACATCTTGAACGCGAGGCCCGTCACGGTGGCGATCGGGCCGAGCGTGATGTAGCGCTTGTGGAAGTTGAGCCTGACACCCAAGACCTTCTCGCCCTCCCACTCGCCATATTCGACGATGCCGGTGTCGGTCATCGCCGCCGCATCCGAGCCGGCATCCGGCGAGGTGAGAGCAAAACAGGGGATCTCGCGTCCGTCGGCGAGCCTGGGCAACCAGTAATCCCGCTGCTGGTCGGTGCCGAAATGCATCAGCAATTCACCGGGACCCAGCGAGTTCGGCACCATCACCGTCACGCCGGCCACCACGCTGCAGGAGGAGACGGTGCGGACGACTTCCGAATGCGCGGCGTTGGAGAAGCCGAGGCCGCCATATTTCTTCGGGATGATCATGCCGAAGAATTTCTTCTCGCGCAGGAAGTCCCAGACCTTGCGGGGCAGGTCGCGGTCCTCCCAGTTGATCTTCCAGTCGTCGACCATGGCGCAGAGTTCGCGCACCGGTCCGTCCATGAAGGCCTGCTCCTCGGCGGACAGCCTGGCGGGCGGCATGGCGAGAAGCTTGTTCCAGTCGGGATTGCCGGTGAAAAGCTCGCCGTCCCACCAAACCGTGCCTGCATCGATCGCATCCCGCTCGGTCCCGGAGATCGGCGGCACGACGCGGGAGGCCCATTTGAAGACCGGCCTAGTGATGGTGTCGCGGCGGAAAGTACGTAGGTTCATGGGAAAACACCTCCCGTTCCTCATGCCCATAATAGCTGGAATGCCGCGTATCGCGATCAGTTCCGGCCTGCGGCTTCGCGTATCGGGACGCTTTCGTTGGCGCTGACGAAAAAACCTGAAATCAACCGTGATCACACCCCTATTGCAGTGCAGCATAGCCGCAATTAAATTGCGGCGGCTTCGGTCAGCGGTATGATCGGCAAGCACCATCAGCTGAGTGCGAGGACGTGCGGATTGCCCGCCGCGATCAGTTCCGATTGGAGTACGGTTTGGCACTGGCGGACATCGATTTCACGAACGTCGATTTGAGGAAGCCGTTCTTCCGGCGGTCTCGTCTGTGGGTGCACGTGGCCCGAACCATCATGGCAAATTCCGTAGTATGACCAGCATCACCGGACGGCTGATCAAGGGAAGCATGTGGCTGAGCCTGTCCCGGGCGATCGTGAACGTGCTGGCGACGTTGAGCACGTTCGTGCTGGCGTGGTACCTGGCGCCCTCCGATTTCGGCCTTGTCGCGCTGGCCACGACGATGCTTTTGATCGTGGACACGGTCACCCAGATCTCGCTCTCCGAGGCGCTTATCCGTCATCACGCGCCCGACAGATCGCATTTCAGCGCCGCCTGGACACTCAACGCCGCGCGCGGATTGCTTCTCTGCGCCTTGTTTGCGGCCTGTGCTTATCCGGCGTCGGTGCTGTTTGAAGAGCCGAGACTGTACGGCGTCATGCTGGCACTGGGCTTCAGCATACTGTTGGGCGGCTTGACCAATCCGCGACGGATCATGTTCCAGCGCGACCTGATCTTCTGGCAGGAATTCGTCCTCGCCGTCTCGCAGAAATTCACCGGTTTCGTCGCCGCGGTGGCGATCGCGATGATCTACCAAAGCTACTGGGCGCTGGTGATCGGAACGCTGGTTAGCCAGGCTACAAACGTCATCGTCTCCTATCTCGTGCTGCCGTTCCGGCCGAGAATCACTTTCCAGCACATGCGGGAATTCTTTTCATTTTCCGCGTGGCTGACGGCCGGCCAGATCGTCAACACGCTCAACTGGCGTTTCGATTATCTGCTGGTCGGCAAGATGCTCGGCGCGCCGGCGCTCGGCTACTATTCGGTCGGCAGCAATCTGGCCATGATGCCGACCCGCGAAGCGACCATGCCGCTCACCCAGACGATCTACCCCGGCTTCTCCAGCATACGCGACGATCCCCCGCGCCTCGCCGCCGCCTATCAGCGCGCGCAGGCGCTGGTAGCCGCGGTTGCGCTTCCCGCCGGCATCGGGGTCGCGGTGATAGCCGATCCGCTGGTCAGGCTGGCGCTGGGGGAGAAATGGCTGCCGGTGATCTTCATCATCCAGGCGCTCGCCTCAGTCTACGCGCTCCAGACGCTGGGTTCGCTTGTGCAGCCGCTCGGCATGGCCAAGGGCGAGACGCGGTTGTTGTTCATCCGCGACACACAGATGCTGTTCGTCCGGGTTCCGGTCATAATTGCGGGCCTGATGCTTGCCGGCCTTCCGGGGGTCATTATCGGCCGCGTGTTTACCGGACTGCTTGGCGCGCTCGTCAATATGATCCTTGTGCGCCGCCTTATCGGCGTCACGGTGCTGAAGCAATTCTTTGCGAATATGCGCTCGCTCACAAGCGTCGCGGTGATGGCGGCAGGCGTGTCGCTCGCCCAGCGCTTCCTGCCTCACACGGCAGACCACGCCATGCTCGCGCTGCATCTTGCGGGCCTCGTTTCGCTGGGCGGACTTTTGTACTGCGGGTCGAGCCTGCTTCTCTGGATATCGATGAAGCGACCGGCCGGCCCCGAGACCGAGGTCCTCCAGATCCTCGGCAAAATCCTGTCGAAAGTTCGCCCCGCCTGAAGATCGGCATTCCCGCCGCATACCCTTGCCACTCGGACGGAGAATATAACGGATGACCGCAGACTCAAATCTGGTCCTGATCGCCAAATTGCAGGACATGATTCACGATTGCCTGAAGGACTGTATCTCCGCCGACGAGCCGGTGGCGATGGTCGACTTCCCGGATTACAAAAATGTCGGCGATTCCGCGATCTGGCTCGGCCAGATGGCCTATCTTTCATCGCGATTCAACAAAACGCCGTCATACATTTCGGCGCTGCAGAACCACTCGCACGACAAGCTCGACGAGGCGATGCCGTCCGGGCCGATCCTCATCACCGGAGGAGGAACGTTCGGCGACATCTGGCCGGGCCATCAGGAGCTTCGCGAGAGCATATTGGAGCGTTGGCCGGGCCGTCTCGTGGTGCAGCTTCCGCAATCCATTCACTACAAGTCGCAAGAGGGCGCCGACCGGATGGCGCGGGCAATCGCGCGCCACAAAAATTTCGTACTGCTCGTGCGCGATGAGGAATCGAGGGAGTTCGCGCAGACGCATTTCGATTGCCAGGTGCGGCTCTGTCCGGACATGGCGTTCTGCATCGGTCCGATCCGGCCGTTGTCGGTCGCGCGATTCCCGGTTCTGGCCATGCTGCGCACGGACCGGGAAAAGGCGTCGAGTTATGATTTTTCCGCCTATCCCGATATTCCCGTGGAAGACTGGATCACCGAGTCGCGCACCTCCGTCCGTATCGCCAAGGCGCTCGGCGCCGCGAAGGGCGCTTCGCTCGATCCCGAGCGGATCAAGGACGCCAAGCTGGATGCGGCGGCCAAGGCCAGGCTGCGGCGCGGCATCCGCCAGATCTCGCGCGGGCGCGCGATCGTCACCGATCGCCTGCACGTCCACATCTGCGCGCTGTTGCTCGGGCGGCCGCATGCCGTGCTGGACAACAGCTACGGCAAGGTAGGGCGGTTCATGACCGCGTTCTCGGGCGGAAGCGGCCTGTCCTACAAGGCGGCGTCGCTCGACGACGGAATCGCCTGGACGCGCGGCCAGGCCGGAGGAGGCAAAATCCGATGAGCCTCGTCACCTTCATCATTCCCGTCCGCCACCAGGACAATGCCCGCGACTGGGGCCTGCTCAAGGCGAACCTCGTCCAGACCATTGCCTCGATCTCGAACCAGACCAACGGCGATTGGCGTGGGATCATCGTGGCGAATGAGGGCGCCGATCTGCCCGACCTGCCGGAACGCTTCGGCGTCGTGCGCGTCGACTTTCCCCCGAACGACATGCACGAGCTCGGCACGGCCAGCCTCGACGAGATCTACGACGCGTTCCGCTTGGACAAGGGGCGCCGCGTGCTGATGGGCATGCTCAGTACGCGCGACAGCCGCTTCTTCATGATCGTCGACGACGACGATTTCGTAAGCGCCCGCATCGTCAAGCATGTGGCGGAAAATCCGGACGCGAACGGATGGACCATCGACCGAGGCTATATCTGGGACGACGGCGGCAGGCTCCTGCTCGGGTACGACGAGTTCAACCATCTCTGCGGAACGTCGCTGATCATCCGGTCGGACCTCTATGGCATGCCGGAACAATTCGAGAATGCCTCGCTCGACTGGATCAAGTCGATGCTGGGCAGTCATGTCCGCATCGCCGACATCCTCGCCGGGCGCGGCACGCCGCTGGCGCCGCTGCCGTTTCGCGGCGCGGTATACCGCGTCGCGCACAAAGGGTCGCACAGCAAGGCGCCGAGCCTCCTGGTCAAGTATTTCCTGAGTTGGGAGGCGATGAAGCGGCCGAGACGGCTGCTTCGCAATCTGGGCAAGCTCCGGCTGGTCGGGGAGACCGCGAAGCACGAGTTTTTCGGCAATCCCGCCTAGCCGAGCGCTGCGAGCCGAAATGAAGAACTAGCCGACCGCGTGGCGTACCGCTACGAAGGCGTCGCCACTGCTCCGGCGTCTCTATCGATGCTCGGAGAAGCCGGCAGCCGTATCGAGCAGGGCCAGGAGCAACGTGGCGGCCACGGGATCCTCGCCCGGCTGGTCTTGCGTCAGCCGGAAGGTGGTTGCCACCAGCCCGCCTGCGCCGAAGGGATGTTCGACTATGGTGGCGGCCGGCTTGTGGATCCAGCCCACCACGAGACCGGCGTGAATGCGCGCGTCATACTCCCAGCGACGAAAGCCGGTCATCACATGATGCGGCACGACACGGTCGAAGGAGAGATCGAGCAGCGGCCCACCCGGCAGCCGCGCAAAAGCGCAGTGCCGGCGGATCCAGGAGAAGCTCGCTATCCAATCACCGCGCCAGATCGTGCCCTCCCGCTTGTGCAGCGCAATCGCAGGCTCCCGGTGGTGCGAGCCCGCGGGAATGCCTGGAATATCGTCGACGACAGGCATGAAGGGCTGCTCGCGCGGCGGCGGATCGGATCGCAATGTGCCGTCGGTTTCCACGCTGCCATCGGCGAGAACGAGATAGCGCGCGCCGCGGCGCATCGCCTCCATATCATTCCTGGACAGGGCGCGGACCACGACGACATCCGCTGTCTCGGGCACGGTCACCTGAAAGCCGAGCGCGGCAAAATAATCGGCCAAGTGGCGATCTTGTGTCCCGACGCTCGGGAGGCGATCATTACTGAGCTCCGGATAGAGCGCGAGGTCCACGCTGTTGCGCGACAGTTCCTCGCCGCCGTTTAGCAATCGCATGTCGAGACGGATCATCTGCGCTGCATCCACGGCAGGCAGGGGCAAGGCGATTTCCTGAACATCGGCTGTCAAAAGCGGCGCGACCTGACCCACAGCGACGCTGCCCTTGCGATCGAAACCGGCAAGCGACCATTCGAGCCGGGCGCCATCCGGAACGGCGCGGCCACCCGAAGCAATGCGGGGAGAAAAGCGCAGGGTGTTCCCCGCCCAATGAGCACGGCGCTCGAGCATGGGCACGATCACCGTGTCCGCGTTGATCTCGCCGAACCGCTCATGAAAGACGCGGTGGTTGCGCTCCATGTCGAGCAGACCGTTCGACTCCCAATGGACGTCGGTGAACTCCGTGACGACATAGCCCACGATCGAGGCATGAGTACGGATCGACTCGATCTGGTATTTCAGGTTTTCGAACTGGTACCACTGCGCCGCGCGGATGAAGTCGTCGAAGGAGGCAAAGACCTGATCGAGCCCGCATGCGGAAAAGCGGTGCTCGACACCGTGCGGATAGGCAACACCATCGCCCCAGTTCTGGCCCGTCTCGAACCACCACGGGTCGGCGCCTTCAGCGTTGCGAAGGTCGGCTGGATTGGGCAGGCCCCAGACGCCGAATTCGGAAACGACCAGAGGCTCGCGCCCGGTGCGCTCCGCATCGCCATGCGGGCTGAAGGACCAGTCGGGACGGCCGGCGAACTCTTCCGTCAGCCGGTCCCACTCGGCCCGGCGCTCCGGCACCGAGCGGTAGTAGTGGAAATCGTCAATGTCGGTTTTCAGGTGGTAATTGGGAATGCACGCGGAATTGTCGACGACCAGCCGCGTCGGGTCGGCTCCCTTCAGCCAGTCGAAGGTCTTCTTGAGCCATTCGCGATGATCGGGATTTTCGGTGAGCCGCGTTCCCCAATCCTCGTTGATGATGGTCCAGCAGACGATGGAGGGATGGTTGAAGTCGCGCTCGAGAATGCCCTTCATCGTGTTCACCAGGCGCTCTGCGGAACGCTCCGTGAACTGTGCAAAGTTCGGGATTTCCGTCCAGACCAGTATGCCAAGCCGATCGGCGACCTCGTAGTAGCGGGGATCGGGAACCTTGATGTGGCAGCGCAGGCAATTGAGGCCGAGCTCCTTGGCCTTGCGCAATTGGTCTTCGAGGAACTCCACCGAAGGCGGCGTGCAGATTCCTTGCGGGTAATAATCCTGGTCGAGGGCTCCGCGTAGGTAAAAGGGCTCGCCGTTCAGATAGAACCGGCCGTCGCGGGCCTCGAAGCGGCGGAAACCGAATTTGTCGGTGACGCGATCGATGACGGTGCCGTTTATGGCCAGCTCCGCCCGGCACTCGTAAAGGACCGGACTATCCGGGGACCATGGCGAGAACGAGGATACCGTCAGAACGTGTTTCGCCGTCTCCGATGCAGGCACTTCCTGTTCCGCAAGGATACTGCCACGTTGGTCGAGGATCCGCAGCCGCAGGGTCGCGTCATCCGAAGGGCCTGCCAGCGCAATCACCGCTTCGACCCGACCGCTCGCAAGGTCCGGCACCAGCTTGATGCGCCGGATGTGGCGCGGGTCGCGAACTTCCAGCCGCACCGATTGCCAGATTCCGCCGAGGGGCCCGTACCAGCTCTGCTTGCCGTGCGGAATTTCCGCGAAGGAGTAGCCCGGGTGGAGGCTGTCGTCTGCCTTGGGCAACGTGGCATGCACCTCGGTCCGGTTCGTCTCGCGCAGGAGACGACCGGGAATGACGATTTTGAACGGGAGATAGCCGCCCTCATGCCGGCCGATTTCCTCGCCGTTCCAGTGGACCACCGCAAGGTCGCTGACGGCGCCGAAGCAAAGCGCCACCTGACGCTCTCGCCACTTAGCCGGCAGGTCCACCGAGCGGGCGTAGATGCCAGTGCCTGCGGCCCAGCGCAGATCGTCGAACTCGGCCTGACATGGTCCCGGCACGGTCGCGGTGCGGGGCTTTCCCTTTTCACCCCAGCGGAATTCCCAGGGTCCGTCGAGTGAGAGGCTGGAGCGCAGGGCGTGGGTTTTGTCGGGCATCGGCATCGCTACAGTTTTGGATTTTTGAAAAAAGCCCGCCGGTTAGGGAAAGTTTGGTTCCCGGCGGGTTGGTGCATGGTCCCGAAGCGCCGGCTGGACGGCGCTGTGTAACTCCGGAGAAGGACCATGCTGCGAAGCACGCGAACTACGCGTCAGCGCTGGGCACGGCGCAGCGCCTGTTCCACGCGCTGCTGCATGCTGGGCAGCACCTCGTCGACCGACCGGCCGGCAAGCCATATGGCGCTCAGTTCGCTCACCATGATGTCCTGAATGGTCCGTTGTCCGGGAATGGCGGGCAGCGCCCGGGCGATCTGGGATGTTTTGGCATAGTTCGAGCGTTGCGGCAGCGCCTTGAACTGTTCCGATTCCAGTACCGAGGTACGAACGGCGAGATGGCCCGTGCGTGACCAGTCGTAATTGTGCTCGTTGAGGAAGGCGAGGAATGCCAATGCTGCCTTGCGCTCCTCGTCCGGGCGGCTCTGGTCGACCGGCATCACCCACATGTGGCTATCGGCCCAAACCGCGTCCTGGCCGAACAGGTTAGGCACATTGGCGACGCGGTAGTTCTTCAACCCGCCCTGGCCGCTCTCTGCTTGGGAGGAGTAGGAATCCACTACCCAAGTGCCGTTGATCAGGATGGCGGCCTCTCCGGCCAGGAATGCCTGCTCGGCGGCAGCATAGTCGAGGGCGGAGTTGATGTGCCCTTCGCTGTACAGGCTGGCCAGAAGATTGGCCGCGGCCCGACCGGCGTCGGTATCGAGGCTCGCGGCCGAGCCGTCGGCGGCGATCACATCCTGCCCCTGCTGCCAGACCCAGCTGTTGAAGAGGCGCACGGGCATGAATTCCGCGGCGCCCGATTCCATGGCGAAATAGTTCTTGCCGGTTTTCTCCTTCATCTGCTTGGCCTGCTGCAGGAGCTCTTCCGGATTTTTCGGCAGCACCGGCTCGCCGTTTTGGACGAGGCCCGCCTGCTCCATCAGGTCCATGTTGACGTGGAAGAGCAAAGCGTGCAGGTCGAACGGCAGCCCGTAGATGGCGTCGCCGACGGTGACCGCCTCGCGCGCGGCCGGCGCAAAATCATTGGTGTCCACGCCGGCTTCGGCAAATCCTTCCGCAAGCGGCTCGACGAGTTTGCGCGTCGTGAAATTGGGCAGCACGCTGCGGTGCATCACCGCGACATCGGGAATGCTGCCGGTCGAATAGGTCGCGGAAAGCTGATCGTAGTAAGTGCCCCACTCAACGGTCTGCGTGCGCACCGTGGCGCCGAGACCGTTCTCCGCATTGAACTTGTTGGTGAGCACCTGGATGATGCCGCATTCACCCACGGCCTTATCAAGGTCGGTCACGTTCGAGTATTCGCCGGCGCAGTCGCCGAAGAAGCGCAGCAGCGTTATCTCTACGCTTTGGGCCGGGGCGGCATGGCCAAGCGCCAGCACTGTGCCCGCCAAGAGGGCGGCAAGGGTATTTCGCATGGGTATCTCCTCCTGTGTTGTCCGGCTTCCGCCGGGCTTTTCTGGTGCGGCTTTCGTCGGCCGCGTTCGAACTCATCGCGTCGAGCCCATCGCCACGCCGCGAACGATGTACTGCTGGAAGATCAGGTAGATCAGGACGACCGGCACGCTGGCGAATACGGCAGAAGCCATGATCGAACCGAGCCCTTCGGACTGAGCGAAATTGCCCTGGATCGAACCAAGTCCGACCGTCACAGTGTACATATTAGTCTCCGTGGCTGAGACGAGCGGCCACAGGAAATCGTTCCAGGCGTGCAGGAACGTGAAGAGGCCAAGCGTCGTCAGCGCCGGCAGCGACAGCGGCAGCATGATCTTCCAGAAGACCGTCAGGCGGCTCGCATTGTCGAGCTCGGCGGCCTCTTCCAATTCGCGCGGCACGGCCTTGAAGAATTGCGTCATGAGGAAGACGCCGATCGGCACCGCCACGCGCGGCATGGTGAGCGCCGCATGGCTGTTGTGCATGCCCCAATCCGCGAACATTGTGTGCAGCGGGATGAACACCGCCTGCTCCGGCACCATGAGCCCGGCCAGCACCAGCACGAAGACGATCCGCTTGCCCGGAAAATCGAGCCGGGCGAAAGCATAGCCTGCGAGCGAGGAAACGACGAGCGTGAGTACCGTCATCGCCGTGGCGACGATCAGGCTGTTGACGAGCCAGCTGGGCACGGTCGAGACGCGCAGCAGGTTCGCGTAGTTTTCCAGAGTGAAGGGGATCGGCAGGAAGCCCGCCGTCGAGCGCATCAAGACGTCGTTAGGCTTCAGTGACATCACGACGATCCAGATCACCGGCACGAGCCATAGGACCGCGAAGCCGATGAGCACAAGCAGGATGACCCGATCGAACCAGCGGCTTTGTCCCTGCATTTTGGCGCCGAGGCTCATCGGGTCAATCCTCCCGCCGCCCGATATAGAGCTGCAGCATCGAGGCTAAGAACATCAGCGCGAAGAGCAGCAACGCCATTGCGGAGGCGTAGCCGACCTGCCAGTCGCGGAAAGCCGTGTGATAGATGTACTGGACGAGGGTGCGCGTGCGGTCGCCGGGGCCGCCCTGGGTCATCAGCAGCGCCTGGCCGAAGACCTGGAACTGAAGAACGATCTGGAGCACCACCACGAGCATCACCGTGCGGCGGATTGCGGGCAGCGTAATTTTTGTGAGCACCGTCCAGCGCGACGCATTGTCGAGCTCGGCCGCCTCGTAAAGTTCTCCGGGAATCTGCTGCAGCCCGGCCAGGAACAGCGCCATGGGGAGGCCCACTGCCCACCAGAGCGTCGTCACCACGAGCGACGGCATGGCCCAGAACGAGTGCCCCAGGAAATCGACCGGCGCCATGCCGAGCGAGCGCAGGAAATGCGCGATGAGCCCCCGGTCGCCATTGAGCACCATCTGCCAGACCAGCGTGACGACGCTGACTGAGAAGACGCTGGATGCAAAGAAGATGCCGCGCAGGACCCCATGAGTCCTGGTGTGACGATTTACGCCCAGGGCGAGCGCCAGCGCCAGCACGGTCATGGCCGGGACCGTGAGAGCCACGAAGGTGAGCGTGTTGCGGACCGTGCGCCAGAAGAGCGGGTCGTACCAAAGATCTTCGTAGTTCAGGAAGCCGATATATTCGCGGTAGCCGCCGACGAGTTCCCAATCGTGCAAGCTGATCCAGAAGCCTTTGAAGAGCGGATAGACGAGAAAGATCAGGTATACGAGCAGGAACGGCGCCAGGAAGAGATAGGCCGTCCAGGCACTGCTGCGGCCGGTGACGACGGAAGGGTGTTCGGCGAGGGTTGGCGTGGCCGTTGTGGTAATGGTCATGAGACGCTCCGTGCAACGGCCTCGCCACGTGCGTCGAACAGGTGGGCGGCCGCCGGCGCGACGGCGAGCCTAACCGTTTCGCCGAGCCGGGCCGGACACTCGCCGCCTTCCTCGGCCACCACTTGAGTCTGGCCGCCAAGATCGATGTAGAGGAGCGTGGAGTTGCCGAGCTGCTCCACGACATCGACCCGGCCGGCGAGTTCGCCCGAGCCGTTCGGCGCAAGCCTCAGATGTTCGGGGCGGATGCCGACGGTTACGGGCCCGGGCTCGATCGCGCGGCCAACCGGCACGGCAAGGGGAGTTGCGGCTCCGATATCGACCATCGCGCGGCCGGCACTCACCTCCTTCACGCGGCCATCGAGGAAATTCATTTTCGGGCTGCCGAGGAACCCGGCAACGAACAGGTTTCGCGGGTTTCGATATAGGTCGAGAGGCGCGCCGACCTGTTCGATATGGCCCTCGCGCATGATGACGATCCGGTCTGCCATCGTCATGGCCTCCACCTGGTCGTGGGTGACATAAATCATCGTTGCCCCGATGCTCTGATGAAGGCGCGCCAGTTCCGCACGCATCTGCACGCGCAAGGCGGCATCGAGATTGGACAGCGGCTCGTCGAAGAGGAATACTTTGGGCTTGCGCACGATGGCGCGCCCAATGGCGACGCGCTGGCGCTGCCCGCCGGACAGTTCGTGGGGTTTGCGTTTGAGCAGCGGTTCGATCCGCAGGATACGGGCCGCCTCCCCCACCCTGGTTTCGATCTCCGCCTTCGGCGTGCCGATATTGCTGAGGCCGAAGCCCATGTTCTCGGCCGCAGTCATGTGTGGATAGAGCGCGTAGTTCTGAAACACCATCGAAACGCCGCGGTGACGCGCCAGCGTTTCGTTGACGCGCTCGCCGTCGATCCGGATTTCGCCGCTGGTGATGGATTCCAGCCCCGCGATCATGCGCAGAAGCGTGGACTTGCCGCAGCCCGACGGCCCGACAAAAACGATGAACTCACCGTCCTCGATGCGAAGCGAGGCGCCATGCAGCGCCTGGAAGGCGCCATAGCGCTTGGTGAGATCCGTCAGAACCACGGTTGCCATCGCTCCTCCTCCCTGATGAGGCGATGCCGCTTTTCAGCCGCGTTGCTAAAGTTTATTGCTTATAGTATTAGCACCGTCAAGCCGGCATTCGGAGAAGGCAACCAGAGCGCCCGCCGCGCTGGGCAATTGTGGCCGAGGCCGTCATTCGCTAAGCCGGGCAAAGCCACGAGCGAGCAGACAGGTGAACCCCACCGGAAAACGCCCCACGATGATCGACGTCGCCAAGCGCGCGGGCGTGTCGCAGGCGACCGTTTCTTTTGTGCTCAACAACGTGTCGAACGCCAGGATTGCCTGGGACACGAGAAAGCGCGTGCTGGCCGTGGCCGAGGAGATCGGCTACCGCAAGCATCCGCTACATCCTCCCGGCGACCATAACGTGCCGGTCATCGGGCTGCTTATAGACGAGCTGACCTCCACGCCGTTTGCCGCCCCGTTCCTTGAGGGCGCGCGCGACGAGGCGGCCGACGCCGATTGCGTAGTAGCCACCTTCTCGACGCGCGGCGACCGGAGTCTCGAGGAGGCCGCCCTTGATGTCCTTGCCGGCCGGCGGCTCGTCGGCATCCTCTATACGAGCCTGCTCACTAGGCTGGCCGAGCCGCCGGAGCGGCTGCGGACGATCCCGACCGTCCTGCTCAACTGCTACGACAAAGACGGCTCCTATCCCTCCGTCGTTCCGGGGGATGTCGCGGGTGGCCAAATGGCGACGGAAGCGCTCTTGCGCGCGGGACACCGTCGGATCGCCCATATCGGCGGGGAATCCTGGATCGAGGCAAGCGGCGATCGCATTCATGGCTATCGCCAGGCACTCGCCACCTGGGATGTTCCATTCGATCCCGATCTCCTGCGCCCGGGCGGCTGGACGGTGCCAAGCGGCCGCACCACCACGCGCGAACTGCTCGCCATGCGAAATCCTCCCACCGCGATCTTCTGCTTCAACGACCGCATGGCGATCGGCGCCTACGAGGCAATCCGGGAACGGGGCCAGCGCATCCCTCGAGACATTTCGGTGGTCGGCTTCGACGACGAGGAGATATCGAGCTATCTCGATCCGCCGCTGACCACGGTGGACCTTCCCCACGACGCCATGGCGCGCTGGGCGGTCAGTCAGCTCCTTGACAACGGGGAAACGCTGAGCGCGGCGCGCAAATGGCGCAAATACAAGATGGAATGCGCGCTCGTCGAACGGGCGTCCGTCGGGACGTATCTCGGGGTGCCTGTGTAAGAGCCACGCACTGGAGTCGAGCGCGCGGATAGCTTCCCCGATCAATAATGATTGTCTTAAACACGTTTCGCTGATTAGCTGCCTTGCATGAGACCGGGACAAGATTGGTAAATGTTGTCCCGGGGAGGACCGCGATGCCAGTGCTTGAGGTTCGCCACGTTTCCAAGAATTTCGGTGCCATCCGGGCTCTGACCGACGTCAGCTTCCAGGTGGAGCGGGGCGAAGTCGTGGGTCTGATGGGAGACAACGGCGCCGGCAAGTCGACCATGGTCAAGACGGTAGCCGGGAATTTCCCGCCGAGCGACGGCGAAATTGTCGTGGACGGTCAAGTTTGCCACTTCCACCAGCCCGCCCAAGCCCGCGCCGAGGGGATCGAGGTCGTTTATCAAGACTTGGCGCTTGCCGATAACCTGACCGCCGCGCAGAATGTCTTTCTCGGCCGCGAGATCAAGAAGGGTTTCTGGCCGATCAGGGTGCTCGACAAGCAGGCAATGATCGACCGCTCGGCAGCGCTGTTCAAGGAACTTAAATCGGAAACCCGGCCGCGCGACCTCGTCAAGAAGATGTCGGGTGGGCAGCGCCAGGCGGTGGCGATCGCGCGGACCCGGCTTTCAAACGCCAAGCTGGTGTTGATGGACGAGCCGACAGCCGCCATCTCCGTGCGCCAGGTGGCAGAAGTGCTCGAATTGATCCGGCGCCTCAAGGCGCAAGGGGTTGGCGTCATGTTGATCAGCCACCGCATGCCTGACGTTTTCGCCGTCTCAGATCGTATCATCGTGCTCAGGCGAGGTTCGAAGGTTGCCGACAAGGAAGCCAGCAAGACATCACCCGAGGAAATCACCGGATTGATAACGGGGGCCATCCGTGGCGAATAGCGTTCGGGAGTCGGTCGAGCAAGCTGGCACGCCGGCCATGTCGGACTTCGTCTCGACCAAGGAACAGACGCCTCTCCAGCGCGTGATTTCAAGCCAGTCTTTCTGGGTGACGATCGCGCTCATCGCTCTGGTCATTTTGATGACAGCCATGGAGCCGAGCTTCGGCACCTCCGAAAATGTCGCCAATGTCACGCGCAACTTCGCACCTTTCGGCATCATGGCGCTCGGCATGACGTTGGTGATCATCACCGGTGGCATCGATCTGTCGGTAGGCTCGATCATGGGCCTCGTCGCCATCGTCGCCGGCCTGTTCCTCACCTGGCACTATCCTTGGTACATCGCCTTTGCCATGGGACTTTTCTCCGGTCTGGCCTGTGGCGCGGTCAATGGATTCTTTGTCGCTTATGTCGGAATGCCGTCCTTCGTGGTCACCCTCGGCATGTTGTCCCTGGCCCGCTCGCTGGCGGTGGTATTCTCCGCGAACCAGATGCTCTACCAGTTCGGGCCCGATGCTCCCATCGTGAAGGCGATCGGCCAGGCGAAATGGCCCCGGCATGGGCCCGAGGACTGGGCGCCGCACTGGATACCGGAACTGTCATCGCAGTTCTGGACCATGGTGATCCTGGCCCTGATTGTCGGCTTCGTGTTCAATTTCACTGCCTGGGCCCGGCATCTCTTCGCCATCGGCGGCAATGAGGAAGCGGCACGGCTCACCGGCGTTCCAGTCAACTGGATCAAATTCCAGGCCTATGTCTTCTCGGCTTTCACAGCCTCGCTCGCCTCGCTTCTGCTGCTCGGCTACAATGGCTCGGCCATCAATGCCATGGGCCAGGGCTACGAGCTGCGCGTGATCGCCGCAACAGTCATTGGCGGCGCCAGCCTTATGGGCGGCGCCGGCACGGCCTTCGGTGCGATCATCGGTTCGGCGTTTCTCGAGGTGATCAGGAATGCGCTGCTGATGGCCGGCATCGATTCAAATTGGCAGGGCGCCTTCGTGGGCGCGTTCATCGTTCTTGCGGTTCTTTTGGGCATGCAAACCGGCGGCAGATCGATCCTTGCCGCCTCGCTGGCAGCCTTGATGCCCAAAAGAAACCGCTAGAAGCTCGCCGGCGGGAGGCCTGCGGGACATCACACCTAGGAGGAGAACATCACATGAAAAAGTATCTGCTGACGGTGGCCGTGGCGCTTGGCGCAATGGTGCCCGCCGTTTCCGAAGCCCAGGAGAAATACACTTTCGCCCTGGTGCCGAAGAACATGAACAATCCTTTCTTCGATCAAGCTCGCGACGGCTGCAAGAAGGCCGAATCCGAATCGAATGGCGCCCTGGAGTGCATGTATATCGGCCCCGGCGAGCATGGCGGCGGCGACGAGCAGGTGCAGATCGTGCAGGATCTCGTGGCCAAGAAGGTGGACGGCATCGCCGTGTCGCCATCGAACGCCGCGGCGATGGCGGTTGCGCTGCAGGCCGCAAAGGACGCCGGCATCCCGGTCCTCACCTGGGACTCCGACCTCCTGCCGGAAAACAAGGATCTTCGCGTCGCCTATATCGGCACCCATAATTATGAGATCGGCACGAACCTTGCCAAGCTCGCCATGCAGATCAAACCCGAAGGCGGCACGGTCTGCATCCAGTCGGGCGGCGCAGCGGCGGCCAATCATAATGAGCGCATGCAGGGCATTCGCGATACGCTTTCGGGCGCCAAATCCGCCGCCTCGCCTGGCGACCGCCTGACCGGCCAGAACGGCTGGACCGAAATCGAGGGCTGCCCGCTCTACACCGACGATGACTTCCCGCGCTCGGTGCAGCAGTTCGAAGACACAATGGCGAAGAACCCGGACCTCGACGCGTTCATCCCGACCGGTGGGTTCCCGCAGTTCATCCCCGATGCCAACCGCGCCGCGGTCGGTCCGTACAAGGACAAGATCGCCTCGAAGGCCTTGGCCCTTGTCGTCGCCGACACGCTTCCCGTGCAGATCGACCAGATGAAGGAAGGTTTGTCCCTCGGCCAAGTCGGCCAGCGGCCGTTCGAAATGGGCTACAAGACGATGCTGGCACTGAAGGACATGAAGGACGGCAAGGCTCCGCCGACCGACCCGACCTACACCGGCCTCGACATCTGCACTCCGGAGACGGCAGATACCTGCATCGCCAAATAGCGCTTTAAGCATGCGAACACGGGCGGGAGGAAACTCCCGCCCTTTGACAAGGGGCTTCAATGTCGGAATTGTTCTCGCTCAAGGGCCGCATCGCGTTGGTGACGGGTGCTTCGCGTGGCCTCGGCTTCGCAATGGCCAAGGCACTTGCGGAAAACGGCGCGACGGTGATCGTCAATGCCCGCGACAAGGACGCCCTCTCCGCGGCGGCGGAAAGGATCGGCGCCGAAGCACTGCCGTTCGATGTTACCGACGCGGCGGTCTCAAGGGCAGCGCTCGAGGGTATAGTCGAACGCCACGGCCGCCTCGATATTCTCATCAACAACGCCGGCATCCAGCATCGGAGGCCGCTGGTCGAATGGGAGGACGAGGATTTCGACCGGGTGATTGCCGTCAATCTTTCGGCCTGCTTCCGCATGATGCGCGACGCGGTGCGCCTGATGCTGCCAAACAAATTCGGGCGCATCATAAACACTGGATCGGTTGCAGCGATCCTTGGCCGTCCCACCATTCACGCCTATGTGGCGGCAAAGGCGGGTCTGCATGGACTGACACGCTCCACTGCAGCCGAGATGGGCCGTCACGGCATCACCATCAACGCGATCGCCCCCGGCTATTTCGCTACCGAACTCAACACCGCGCTGATGAACGACAAGGCCTTCACCAAATGGGTCGAGGAACGAACCCCTGCGGGCCGCTGGGCCCAGCCTGAGGAACTCGGCGGAGCCGTTGTGTTTCTCGCCTCCGACGCTGCCGCCTACGTCAACGGACATGTACTGGCCGTTGACGGGGGCCTATCGATTTCCCTCTGAATTGCGAACTGCCTTCACCCATCTTTCGGGAAGGGCACGCTGCTGGTAGCTGAGCCGGTTTATTCTGCCGGCAGGCATCTCGCCCAAAATCGGGTCGAACCGTCGCAGATCACCATTTGTCGGCTCTGCCATCATATCGCCGAGGCTGCAGCGCGCCGTGAAACCAGGTTATGAAGTTCTCGATTGTGAAGACGGGTAGCGATGTCGCGGCTCGTATATCGGCCGCATAGGGAACCATGTTGGTGCATTCGAGCACGAAAGCTCCGAGATCGGGATTGTCGCGAAGAAGGGCGAGCGCCGCATCGACATTGTCTTGCCTGGCGGCATCGATATCCAATTCGAGTTCATCGCCCAGGATGGCGCGGGTGAATTCGCGCCCGCCCTCCGTGCTGCCGACCGGAGTTCCCAGCGGCACTCCGGCCTTTTCGAGATGGAGTGGCGTTAGTGTCGAGGCGGAAATCGTCAATATGCCGGCGCGCTTTCCTTTTGGCAGGAGCCGGTTGACCAGATCCACCTGCATCAACGACGAGGTTGCCACCGGAACCCCGACGGCCAAGGCCAATTCCTCCTGGAACAGCGACAGGAATCCGCAATTGGTGGTGACGCCATCGACCCCATCGGCGACAAGTTCACGCGCCGCAGCGATAAAGACATCGAGCAGGCCTTCGGCCCCCTTGAGCACCACACGGTCGGGCGTGGCGCTTCGTACGATCTTGTAATGTACCGGAAACGGCCAGGTCGTCGCGTTGCCCATATCGCCCGGAATGCGGGGAAAGCGTGCGTCGAGCATCAATATGCCGACCGACGCGCCGTAGATTGATTTACCGCCAGTCACGCGCATAGCCCATCCATCGTCTTGAAGGCAGGGGGAACGAACTCCTGCTCCAGGAAGAGCCGCGCATGGCACTCCTTGAGTGCCTCGGCAATCTCCTCGCGCCGCTTCGAAATGTGCCGGTCGACGAGACGGGAGGCCGCGACCTGGTCCCGCGAAGCGATCGCCGCGAGTATTGCACGGTGCTCTCCTTGGGTACGCGAGCGGCGGCTCTCCATGTCGACCCAGCGGAAGAACCGGATGCGGGCATTGATGTTCTTGAGCGTGCGAATGAGTTCGCCGTTGCGGGTGAACGAGGCGATTGCCTCGTGAAAATATTCGTCGCAAGCGAGAAGATCTTCCAGCGACGTGCCGGCTTCGCTCGACGTCCGATCGAGAAACGCGCCGAGCTCGGCAAGCTCTTCGTCGCTAGCAAGCTCGACAGCAAGTTCACCAGCGAAGCGTTCGATCGCCTGACGTAGTTGGTAGAGGTTTTGCACCTCGGTCACTGAATAGGTCCGGCAGAAGAAGCCGCGGCCGCTCTCGAACGACAGAAAGCCTTCGGCGGCGAGACGGTTAAGCGCCTCGCGCAGCGGCGTACGGCTGGCGTTGAGCTGGCGCGACAGCGCGACCTCGTTGATCCGCGCGCCCGGACGCAGGCGGAAATCGATCGTCATGGCCCGTATCTCGGCATGCAGGGAATCAACCATTCCCTCATTCATCGGCCGGCTCTCCGCGCAACGCCACTTGACTCACCAAATGGAGGCAATCAGTATTCAGCCCTGTATACAATTTACGGCCCGAATTAGGAAGCAGCCTTTCTCATCATGGTGCAGCCGATGAACGCCGAAATTCAGGCCAATACGCTATCCGGCGCGGAAGCGATGGTCAGGATGCTGGAAGCCCATGGTGTGAAGCACATCTTCGGGCTTTGCGGCGATACCACGCTGCCGCTCTACGATGCGCTTTTCCGCCTCGACCACGGCATCACGCACCTACTGACCCGCGACGAGCGCCATGCAGCCTACATGGCCGACGCCTATGCCCGCGTCACCGGCCGGCCGGGCATCTGCGAGGGACCGTCGGGCGGCGGCGCCACCTACATCCTGCCCGGTGTCGTCGAGGCGAACGAGAGTTCGATCCCTGTGCTCGCCATCAACAGCGATGTGTCGACCGGTTCGCGCGGCCGCTATCCGCTGACGGAACTCGACCAGGTCGCGCTGTTCAAGCCCGTGACCAAATGGAACGCATCGCTGGATGATGCGCAGCGCTTGCCGGCAATGGTGCGCCGCGCGTTTCGCGAGATGACCACAGGACGGCCCGGCGCCGTGCATCTGGCGCTGCCGTTCGACACGCAGAAAAACCCAGTCACTCCTGACGAGATTTGGGCCGATGCGCGCCACCAGGTCTTTCCGGCATTGCCGACAGCGCCGGATGCCGGAGCCGTAAGAGCCGCGGCCGAAGCACTCCTTTCTGCAAGAAGGGCAGTTGCAATCTGCGGCGGCGGCGTGGTGATTTCGGACGCGATGGGCCCGCTGCTCGAGCTTTCGATACTGCTCGACCTGCCGATCGCGACAACCGTCTCCGGACAGGGAGCGATCGCCGAAACGGACCCGCGCGCAGTCGGCGTCGTGGGCTCCAATGGCGGCGTCGCATCGACCAGAGCGGTCGTCGAGAACGCGGATCTCATCCTCTTCATCGGCTGCCGCGCCGGGTCGGTAACCACCGAACGCTGGAGACATCCGACGGCAGGCGCACGGATCATCCATATCGATTGCGACCCGGCAGTGCTGGGCGCCAATTATCCGACCGAGGTCGCGGTCGCCGGCGACGCGCGCCTGGCGCTGGAGATGATCGTCGCGGAGATTGCAGGGCGCAGCAGCAAGGGCGGCCATGACGGCGCGGCACGGGCGAAGGCCGCCTGGGCGGCCAAGCACGCCGGGTTCGAGCCGCTCGCGGCCTCCTCGGAACGGCCGATCAGGCCGGAGCGCGTCATCGCCGTCCTGCACAAGCTGCTGGGTGCGGACGCCATCATCTGTGCCGATCCCGGCACGCCCTGCCCCTATTTTTCGGCGCATTACCGTTGGCCGACTGCCGGGCGGCATTTCATCACCAATCGCGCTCACGGCGCATTGGGTTTCGCCATGGGCGCGGCGATCGGCGCCCACGTCGGTCGGCCGGGCGTCAAGACGGTGGCGGTGATGGGCGACGGCTCCTTCGCCATGAGCGTCGGCGAACTGGAAACCGTCATCCGCTACAACATGCCGATAACCTTCATCACATTGTCGAACGGCGCCTTCGGCTGGATCAAGGCCGGGCAGCGCTCGGGCTTCGGCGCACGCTTCCACAACGTCGACTTCACCCGCACAGACCATGCAGCGGTCGCGGCCGCTTATGGACTGAAGAGCTGGTGCGTCGAAGATCCAGGCGAACTTGAAATTGTCCTGAAGCGAGCGCTCGAAGCCGGCGGACCGACTTTGGTCGACATCGTCATGCAGCCGCTCGACGAGGCCGCCGCCCCCGTTTCGGAATGGGTCGCCTGATGTCGATGGCCGCCGATCATAAAAAGCCGCCGGTCGTGGTGATCGGCGCAGGCATCGTCGGCGTGTCGACGGCTATCTGGCTGCAGCGCGACGGCCACGACGTCATCCTCGTCGACCGCGGCGAACCGGGCGAAGGCACCAGCTACGGCAATGGCGGCGTGCTCGCCTCCTGCTCGATCGTGCCGGTCACGGTTCCCGGCCTGCTGCGCAAGGCGCCGCGCATGCTGTTCGATCCTCACGAGCCGCTGTTCCTCAAATGGTCCTATCTGCCGCGCCTTGCGCCGTGGCTACGCCGCTACCTCGCCCATTGTACGCCCGAGCACGCCCGGCGCATCGCCGCCGCTCTCGCACCGATCATCGGCGACAGCTTGGCCGACCACCAGGCGCTTTCGGCCGGCACCGGTGCCGAAAGATGGCTGACGCCGTCCGACTACGTCTTTGTCTACAATGATCGCGCGCATTTTGACGGCGATGCCTTCGGCTGGGGAATCCGAAAAGACCACGGCTTCGTCTGGGACGAACTGGAGGGTGCGGCCCTGCGCAGCTACCAGCCCGCCTTGGCGCCGCATCTCGGTTTTGCCGCGTGCCTTGCTGGTCATGGGACAATCACCGACCCCGGCCGCTATGTTAAGGATCTGGCCGCCCATGTCGTGGCTCAGGGTGGTCGAATCCTTCGCGGTGAGGCGACCGACTTCGTCCGCGAAGATGGCCGCGTCGTTGGCGTCCGCATCGGCGGTGAAATGCTTCCTTGCTCTGCCGTCGTGTTGGCTACAGGTGTGTGGTCGAAGCCGCTCTGCCGCAAGCTCGGGATCGACGTGCCGCTCGAAAGCGAGCGCGGCTATCATGTCGAGCTTTGGGAGCCGAGCGTCATGCCACGCGCTCCATGCATGATCGCCTCCGGCAGATTCGTCATGACGCCAATGGACGGCCGGCTTCGGCTTGCCGGGATCGTCGAATTCGGCGGCCTCGACGCATCGCCCTCGCGCGCGCCCTTCGAACTGCTGATGCGCAACGTCCGCGCCGCTCTGCCGGGCCTACGATGGACGGACAAGACCGAATGGATGGGCCACCGCCCTGCGCCGGCGGATTCGATCCCCCTGATCGGCGAAGTGCCGGGCGTCAAGGGTGCCTGGCTAGGTTTTGGCCATCACCATGTCGGGTTGACGGGCGGTCCGAAAACAGGTCGCATCTTGGCGCAACTCGTTTCGGGGCGAAAGCCGAATTTAGACCTTGCCCCATACGCCCCTTCTCGGTTCCAATAGGATCACAAAAATACGTTCCGGGGAATTTCACATCAAGCATCGCATAATGGGAGCCTGACCAGATGAAGCGCTTTTCGACATTTCTCGCCACCACCATGATGAGCACGATCGCGGCTACCGCCGCCCTCGCGGAAAAATGGGACATGCCGATGGCCTATCCCGCGACCAACTTCCATTCCGAGAATGCCGTCGCGTTCGGCAAATGCGTAGCCGACGGTACCGGCGGCGCGCTGGAGATCGTCAGCCATCCGAACGGTTCGCTGTTCGCAGGCAATGACATCAAGCGCGCTGTCCAGACCGGCCAGGCGCCGATCGGTGAACGCCTGATTTCTTCCCATGCGAACGAGAAGCCGCTGTTCGGCGTCGATTCCATTCCCTTCCTCGCAACGTCCTTCGCCGATTCAGAAAAGCTCTGGGACGCGGCAAAGGAGAAACTGGCTGCGGCGCTCGATAGCCAGAACCTCGTTTATATATACGCCGTGCCATGGCCGCCGCAGGGTTTCTATTTCAAGAAAGAGGTGAACTCTGCCGCCGACATGAAGGGCATCAAGTTCCGAGCCTACAACGCGGCGACCGCACGCATCGCCGAACTCGCCGGCATGGCGCCGGTGCAGATCGAGGCGGCCGAACTCAGCCAGGCGCTGGCGACGGGCGTCGTCGAGAGCTTCATCTCGTCGGGCTCGACCGGTGTCGATTCGAAGGCATGGGAGAGCTTGACGCATTTCTACGACGTCCAGGCCTGGCTGCCGCGCAATGTCGTCTTCGCCAACAAGGACGCGTTCACTGCACTCGATGAGGCGACGAAGAAAGTCGTTATGGATTGCGGCGCGGAAGCGGCATCGACCGGCGCCAAGAAATCCGAGGATCTGACGGCGGGCTATCTGAAGACGCTCGCCGACAACGGCATGACCGTCAGTGCGCCCAGCGATCAGTTGAAGAGCGATCTCGCCGGCTTCGGCGCAATTATGACCGAGGAATGGATCAAGGCCGCCGGTGAGGACGGCAAGGCGATCATCGACGCCTATCGCGCCCAGTAGTCGGCGGCATTCACGGCCCGGGTCTCCCCGGGGCCGCTCCCCAACCGGTCGAAGGAAGGCACGAAATGCCTGTTGCCACGCGCGCAATCCGCCGTAGCCTTGATGCACTATATGACGGAGCCGGCGCATTGTCAGCGCTCTGCCTTCTGGCAATCCTCGTCGTTATCACCCTGCAGGTCCTGGCGCGCTGGTCCGGGATCGCATTTCCCGGCTCCAGCGAATACGCCGGCTATCTCATGGCAGCCGCTTCGTTCCTGGCCTTCGCCCACACGCTCAACCGCGCCGCTCACATCCGGGTCAACCTGCTTTTGAGCGTGCTCGGCGAGCGGCGCTTCTGGGGCGAGCTCTGGTGCCTGGTCATCGCCTGCGCCGCCTCGACTTATCTCGCCTGGTTTGCAGTCCGGGCGGTCTACTGGTCGTGGAAGCTGCACGATGTCAGCCAGGGCCAAGACGCCACGCCGCTGTGGATCGCCCAGGCGCCCATGGCGGTCGGCGCCGTCATTCTCGCGATCTGCTTCCTCGACAATCTGGTGACGCTGATCACCACCGGCCGCGACAACATCCGCCTCGATCTTGCCGAGCAGAGCAGGGCGGAGTGATGGAACAGTTCTACGCCATCGGCCTCTTCCTCTTCGTCCTGTTCGTGCTGCTCGGCTCGGGCGTCTGGATCGGGCTCGCCTTGCTCGGCGTCGCATATTTCGGCATGGAGATATTCACGTCGCGCCCGACCGGCGACGCCATGATGACGGTGATGTGGCGCTCCGCCTCGTCATGGTCGCTCACAGCGCTCCCGATGTTCATCTGGATGGGCGAGATCCTTTACCGTACGCGCCTGTCCGAAGACATGTTCAAGGGCCTGGCGCCTTGGATGGCGCGGCTTCCCGGCGGGCTGATGCACACCAACATCGCAGGCTGCACAGTCTTCGCCGCGGTCTCGGGATCCTCCGCGGCGACGCTGACCACGGTCGGCAAGATGACCATCCCCGAGCTGCGCAAGCGCCGATATCCCGAGCGCATGGTGATAGGCACGCTGGCAGGCGCCGCCACGCTCGGACTTTTGATCCCGCCCTCGCTCACGCTGATCGTCTATGGCGTCAGCATCAACGAGTCGATCACCAAGCTGTTCATGGCCGGCATCATCCCCGGCCTAATCCTGTCAGCGCTGTTCATGTGCTATGTGGTAGCCGTCTCACAGCTGTCGAAGAGCTACAATCCGGCGCCGGAGCCGCATATGGCCTTCAGGGAAAAGGTCAGGCAGTCGCGTTTCCTCATCCCCGTCTTCACGCTGATCCTGCTCGTCATCGGCTCGATGTATGCCGGCGTCGCCACAGCGACCGAAGCCGCGGCCATCGGCGTCATCGGCTCGCTGATCCTTGCTCTGTGGCAGGGCTCCCTGACCCGCCAGGCCTTCTTCGAGACGCTGATGGGCGCCGCCCGCACCTCGGCGATGATCGCCTTCATTCTCGCGGGCGCCGCCTTCCTGTCGCTCGCCATGGGGTTCACCGGCCTGCCGCGCGGACTGGCCCAGGTGATCGCCGCGATGGAGCTGTCGCGCTTCGAGCTGCTCATGGTGCTGATGGTTTTCTACATCGTGCTCGGCTGTTTCCTGGACGGCATCTCCATCGTCGTGCTCACCATCGCCATCGTCGAGCCGATGATCCGCCAGGCCGGCATCGACATCATCTGGTTCGGCATCTTCGTCGTACTGGTGGTCGAGATGGCGCAGATCACACCCCCTATCGGCTTCAACCTCTTCGTGCTGCAGGGCATGACCGGACACGACATGGGCTATATCGCGCGCGCCGCCTTCCCGATGTTCCTCATCATGGTGCTGATGGTGTTTATTCTCATCGCCTTTCCGGAACTGGCGACATGGCTGCCGGCCAATATGCGCGCGGCAGGTTGAGAGCGCATCCGCAGTGGATCGGCCGCATAGTCCCGGACTGGTACCGCGCCTGATCGCGATCGCCGTGGCGGCGCAGTTCGTCGTCACCGGTAGTGCGGCGCCAATGCCGATTACCCGGGGTTTGGCGTGAGCCCTCTGCTGCGCCCCCTCGCCGCGGTGGCGCGTTATGGGCGTTCGATCCTCGTCCTCGGCCTTGCCTTGGGCATCGCGCTCCCTCATCTGGCGCTTGCGATGAAGCCCTGGATCGGCGAACTGGTCGCGGGGCTGCTGTTCATTTCCGCGCTGCGCGTCGGACCGCGCCAGGCGTTCGGAGCCCTCACCGACATGCGCACCTCGCTCGGCTTCGCGCTCGCCTGCCAGATCGGCTTTCCGGTTGCCGCGATCCTTGCCTTCGCGCTCACTGGATGGAGTAGCGCGCTCGCGACCGGGCTGGTGCTTATGATGGCAGCGCCGCCGATTTCGGGAAGCCCGAATCTCACCATCCTGACCGGAAACGATCCGGCACCGGCACTGCGCCAGTTGGTGATCGGCACCGCCATGCTGCCGGCAACGGTGATCCCGGTATTCTGGTTGGCGCCCGGTCTTGGCGCGGCGGGCGAAGTTGTCGGCGCAGCAGCTCGGCTTCTCCTCATCATCGGCGGTGCGGCGGGCGCGGCATTCCTGATCCGTGGTTTCGTGCTCAAGAATCCTTCGCCGGAAATTATGGGAGCTATCGACGGTCTGTCGGCGATTGCCATGGCCATCGTGGTGATCGGGCTGATGTCGGCTGTCGGCCCAGCGATCCGGTATCAGCCTGACGCATTGCTGCTCGCGCTCGCGGTCGCATTCGCCGGCAATTTCGGGCTTCAGATTGCGATGGCGATCGTGCTGCGTCGCCTTGCGCCTGGCGGCAGCGTCGCGCCGCTGGCGATCGTCGCCGGAAACCGCAACATCGCGCTGTTCCTGACCGCGCTTCCCGCCGCCGTGACCGACCCTCTGCTCCTCTTCATCGGCTGCTACCAGATCCCGATGTATCTGACGCCCATCCTGCTCGGGCGCCTGTACAAGCCGACGGCTGCGCGATGAATCGCTTGTTGTTGGTTATCTGAGAGCGATCGCGCCGATGCGCGAGCCGAGCACGTGGCGGGGCTCCCGCGAGCATCTGGAAGGCGGGTCGGAAGCTGTCACACCATTGGCTGCACAAGATGTGCTTCATCACTATGAGATACGGCGACGGTTGGGCAATGCGGCAGTCAAGAATGATTTGGTGGGCCCGGAGGGTCAACGTTTATACGGAAAATCAATATGTTAGCATATGGTTCGCCAACCCATATCCCTCGTACGATCCCGTATGGTCCGGCGAACCAGAGAATCAAGATTGACGCGATCGTCGTTGCCGGATGCCTATTCAAGTCCTTGTCCATCGATCCGATCGGCTACAGTTCCGGCTGCCGGCCCAGCAGCAATGTCGGGGTGCGTATCATGGAACTGCAGGAACTCGAACTCCCATGCCGCCACGGCCAGTGGCTATTCGCGGCACCGTCCAGCGAGCCTAGCGGGCGGCTGATGTGAAGGAGGTCGGCCTGTAGCGGTCAACGCCCCTATGTCGCGTTCGAGGGCTACGAACTCCTCGATCAACCGCGTGCCCAGCAAGGCAGCGGCAGCGAAACCAACCGTCCACCAGACGTCTTCCTTGCGGAGGCTGAAGCGGAATTTTTCCTCGGGCTTTTCCGCCTGTTGATCCATAGCTTTTGGATCAGCAGTCTTTTGCGCGGCCCGTTCGAGTCGGGAAAGGTTCTTCTGTTCCTTGGCGCGCGGTCCCATGGGTTCACTCCCAATGTGGCCATCAACGCCCAGCCAGTGCATTTTTGTTCCTCGACGGCGGGCATTTTTAGCACCTGGGGGACCAACAGCAGTTCGAAGCGCCTGCAACGGACTAGGCATGCTCTCGGTCAGGCGTCTGATTCCGTCATGCCCGCCAGTCGCTCGGCCAAGTCCTTCAGCTGCCATTTCCGGGCGAGCGCTGAGGCGATACCCATCGAAGCAGGTGAGCGTCTGCTCCGCGCCTGTTTCGAGAAGTGAACCGCAGTGAACCTGTGTCAAGGATTGACCCGGGCGATCGAAGGACCAGAATGAAAGACAAACTGCCTTCAATTTCTCCGGCCAGTAGTCCGCGAAGGATCCGAATTACGACCTCCCTGCATGCAGCATGAAGGTCGCGAACTGGCGGCAACTACGAGGTCCAGCGCGGTCGGCGGCCGCACCGGCGGACTTGGGGCCGACAGCTGACCGGCGGCTTCTGGCTGCGTAACGAAGAATGCAGACGTTCGATCTATTGTGACCGAGGTCGCGAATTTACCCAAAGCCGTCACTGTTGATCGCACCCTTCGACTACCGCAAAGACTAAGCGCCGATTTTTCGTACTATGCAGCGGAAACCAAGATGGCTGGTCGAGGTGTCGACCGGCTGCGCCATCCGTGCGGCCGGGCGGTAGCGGCGGCAATAGTTGGGCGCGCAGAGGTGAGAGCCGCCCTTCATGACCTTGCGCGGGATACCGATCTGGGGCTGGCGCGGATCAAGGCTGTCCTCGCGTTTGGCGCCTCGGGGGTTGTCGATCGTGCAGCACGGGCTGTCGATCTTTCCGTGCTCCTGGTACCAGTCGGTCGTCCACTCCCAGACATTCCCGGCGATATCGTGAAGGCCGTAGCCGTTGGCAGGGAACGAGGCGACCGGTGACGTCCCTTCGTAGCCATCCTCGCAAAGATTCTGCCACGGGAATTCGCCTTGCCAGGTGTTGGCCATTTGCCGGCCACCGGGCGTCATCTCATCGCCCCAGACGAACTCGGCAGCTTCGAGCCCGCCCCGCGCCGCAAACTCCCACTCGGCCTCCGTCGGCAATTCCTTGCCGGCCCATTTGGCGTAGGCTTCGGCATCCTCGAAGGCCACGTGAACGACAGGATGATCGGCCAGCTTCTTGACCGAACTCGCAGGCCCGCGTGGATGCCGCCAGTTGGCGCCGCGCACGTAGATCCACCAGTTGTAGTGATCCTTGAGATCGACACGCTGTTTGGCCTTGCTGAACACCACCGATGAAGGCGCCAGCATGTCGGGCTGGGCACCTGGATAATCATCCGGGTTTACAGGCCGCTCAGCCGCCGTGACATAGCCGGTCGCATCGACGAAGCGGGCGAATTCGCGGTTGGTGACAGTGCAGACGTTCATCCAGAAGCCGCCCACCGCTACCCTGTGGGCCGGCGCCTCTTCCGGATAATGTTTGTCCGACCCCATGAGGAAAGTCCCGCCGGGAATCCACACCATCCCGTCGCGGGTCGCTGATCGAGCTTCAGTCAGTTGGGCTTGGACAGTCATGGCTTTCGTCGTTTTTCTTCCGATACAGCGCCTATGGAAACCGTCAGGGTGCGGCAAACACCTTCGTCCAATCGGCCTTCATGTCCACCACCGTCCAGCCCTTCGAGATTGCCTCGTCGAGTCCTTTGTCCAGGCGACCGATGGAAGAAGCCCTGTCGTAGGCCCATTCCCGATCCGCGTCGGTGTGATGGACGTAGAGACAAAATCGCGGGCCGGGCGCGCCGCAGGTCCATTGCAGCATCTGAAGGTCGCCATCGGAGTTTCCGAACGCCGCTATGGGCCGGCGGCCGATATGCTGGTGGATGCCGACGGGCTTTCCAGCCTTGTCATCGATGAAGTTGACTTCCGGCAGCCGCATGAGCAGCGGGGTCCCGTCGCGCATCTCGAAGCTGGTTTTGCCGCTGCTGCCCACGACCTGCTCGGGGGGTACGCCATAGACCTCCTCGGTGAACACGCGCATGAAGTCGATGCCGCCGCCGGAGACGATGAAAGTCTTGAAGTCATTGGCTCGCAGATAAGTCAGCAACTCAAGCATCGGCTGGTAGACCATCTCGGTGTAGAGCCTCCCGGTCTTCGGATGTTTGGCGCTGGCGACCCAGTCGCGGACGATTTGGTCGAATTCTTCGGTAGTCATGCCGGAATGCGTGGCCATGACAATCTGCATGATGGCTGGTTCGCCGCCCGCGAGCGCTCCCTTGAGGTCGCCCTTCAGCAATGACGCAAAGGGTTCCTGCGATTTCCATTCGGGATGCTGCGGAGCCAGCACCTTCACGCGGTCGAGTGCGAACAGGAACTGGAAATACATCGGCTGCTCGGACCACAGCGTGCCGTCATTGTCGAAGACGGCAATTCGCTCGGCCAACGGCACGAAGTCCGCAGAGCCATCCTTTGCCACGCGCTCGACGAAGGCGACGATCGCCTGTTTGGATTTCCCATCGTTCCAGGAGGGGAGCCGGTCCGCGCCGTGGGCAGAGGGCGCGACAGCGAACAAAAGGAGGATGGGCAACAGGTAGCGGCTGGCGGCTGGGGCGAGATAGGTCATGGCTTGGTGCCTCCTCTGAAGCGAAATCATACTATTATTGGACTTGTCATCGCGAGACGTCATCGTTTGCGGTTGTGGTGCCTGCCTCTCCTGCAATTTTGGACGACCGGTCGGACCGAGGCCCGGCCCAATTTTCGAACAGCAGCGTCCAAATCCTTCCTTCACCGAGTGCGACGTTCAGTTCTCTGGATGCCATGTAGGGAATCAGTATCAGCAGCATGATCAGACTTGTCGCGAACGTCTGCGGCAGCTTGGCGCCCCCGAACTCGGCGAGCGAAGCGGCTACCGTTCGGCCGTGAATCAGCCCGACGACGACCTCCTCGACGACCGAGAGAACCAGAAGCAGGATCAGGTAGAGCAAGGCCTTATAGGCGATCACGTGGACGATCCTGGCACCTGCGCGTCGGTCGCCCAAACGGATCATGTGTCCGAGCATTATGAACTTGGCCAGGACCAGAGCCTTGATGGCCGCCATGCCCGATGGCAGATAATCGATGCCTTCCGCGCCGAGGATCGCTGCCTTGTACAGGATGAGCGCGCCAAAGCAGACGAACAGGTAGGTGGACAGCAGAGCATACTCACGCAGCTCGTGCTTTGCCCTTTGGACAAAGGTCTTTGATGATTCGTCGATTGCTGCCATGGCCTGCCGCCGTTTGTTTAGGCGCGGCCGCGCCAATTAAGCGACGCGACCGCGATGATTTAGGTGACGTTCAGCGCGGCGTCAGTTCCTGCCGCCTTCCTGCAGTTTCGCCAGGACCTGGTCGAGCGAGAAGCTGCCTGGCTTCTGCCGCGGTGGAAAGTCGACATAGGTTTGCAGGTGCTTCGCTACATAAGCCTGCGCGGGCACAAGTGCAAAGGCGTGCTCGACACGCCATCTGGCGTATTCGCCGGCGTCCGTCTGCGCCCGTTCGAATGGGTCGCCCTTGATGTCGAAGAGCTTCGGGAACCGCAGTGGAATCAGCGGGTTCTCCCACACGGCAAGCCCCTCCTCGCGCTGCTCGAGGAAGACCATCTTCCAGCGTTCGTAACGCAAGCCGGCGAGGTTGCCGTCATCGGTCCAGTAGAAGTATTCGTGGCGCTTGCCTTCGCCTTCGCCGGCCAACACGTCGCGTTGGTCGTAGCCATCCAGATGCACCTTGAAGCTCTTGCCGGCGGCCTCATACCCGGTCAGCAGTTTTTCTGTCACGTTTGGTTCGCCTGCGGCGGCGACGAGCGTCGGCACGAAGTCCTCATGTGACGTTATGTGATTGATTTCGGTCCCGCGCTTGATGACGCCCGGCCAGCGCATCATGCACGGTACCCGGTAACCGCCCTCCCAATTCGTGTTCTTCTCGCCTTTGAAGGGCGTGGTGCCGCCGTCCGGCCACGAGAAAACCTCCGCGCCGTTGTCGGTCGTCCAAAGGACGATGGTGTTGTCGGCGATGCCGAGGTCGTCAAGCTTTGTCAGAAGCTGACCGACCATGCCATCCATCTCCACCATGGCGTCCGCATAGATGCCCAAGCCGGTTTTGCCCTTCGAGGCCTCCTTGAGAAACGTGTAGATGTGGGTCCGAGTCGAATTGAACCAGCAGAAGAACGGCTTCCCGTCGGCGTTCGAGCGGTCGATGAAGTCGAGTGCACTGCCGAGAAACTCTTCGTCGACGGTTTCCATACGCTTCTTCGTAAGCGGACCGGTATCCTCGATCTCCTGTTTGCCGACCCTCCCGAAACGCGGATCCTCAGTAGGATCGTCGGTTGCGCTGGCCTTGCATTTCATCACGCCGCGTGGACCGAACTGGGCCTTGAACGCGGGGTTCTTCGGGTAGTCGGGATGCTCCGGCTCATCCTCGGCATTGAGGTGATAGAGATTACCGAAGAACTCATCGAAGCCGTGAACGGTTGGCAGGTGCTCGTTTCGATCGCCGAGATGGTTCTTGCCAAATTGGCCTGTCACATATCCCTGCGGCTTCAGGAGTTCGGCAAGCGTCGGATCTTTCTCGGACAGTCCTTCCTTGGCCCCGGGCAGGCCGACCTTCAGGAGTCCGGTGCGGAAGCAGGACTGGCCCGTTATGAATGCGGCGCGTCCGGCGGTGCAGGATTGCTGGGCGTAGTGATCTGTGAAGATTGCGCCCTCTTTGGCAATCCGGTCTATGTTCGGTGTGCGGTAGCCCATCATGCCGCGGTTGTAGGCGCTGATGTTCCAGTAGCCGACGTCATCGCCGAAGATGACGAGGATATTCGGCTTTTTGCCTGCTTGAGCCATTGCACTGGTGCTGATCCCGGTAGCTACAGCCGAAGCGGCGAGCAGCGAACCGCCCGTCATCAAGATGTCGCGCCGGTTTGGTTGTCGGCTGGGATTCGGTTGCTTGTCACTCATCTGACGTTCCTCCGTTGGTTGTACCGCTTTTCCAGTCGTACCCGAGTTTTAGATTCCCTAGTGAGAAAAAATGCTCCGCGTTCTATCGAGACGAAACTCGCGGCAGGACCCTTAAGCCATGGCCTTCGACAAAATCGTCGCCGAACTGGTTCCAGTGATAAGTCTGATCGAGGAAAGGCTGACGGCCGTATTGTCCTTAGGGGAAAACATCTTTCGGAAGCGCCGAGACTGCGTTGCTGGTTAGCGGCTAGCGAGGACGACCGTCAGCCGCCAACGGTTGAGGAATCAGCCAGCGCCTTGTTGACAGCGCCAATTAACAATGAGGCCGGAAACGGCTTGTGCAGATAGCCGACGCAACCTGCTTGAATCGCCTCCAATTCGAGCGCGTCATCATCCACTGCAGTGATGAAAATGACCGGGAGCGTGGAACCAGAGTCTTTCAGTCGGTAGCATAACTCGATGCCCGACATGCCGCCAAGATGGATATCGAGCACAATGCAACTGATCTGGATCGCGGCATCGCGGCCCAGAAAAGTTTCGGCCGACGAATATCCCTCCGCCGGAAAACCATATGCGCTCAGTAGGCGCTCAACGCTCCTCCTCATGCTGGGATCGTCTTCAATGACAGCCACCGTGCGCGGTAAGTGTTCCAACGTAGGGCCTTTCTCAGTCCAGTGCTGAAACATGACCAGTCCAATCCTCGATCGTAGGGCCAACATGGCACCCCGGATACTGTCCTAAGGGGAAGCGCCGCTCTTTTGCCGACGCATTGATTGTGCACCTGAATCAAGAAGTCCTAATCCCTCCGCAACCGACACAGCCTCGGCCAACGAACCTACCCCAAGCTTTCCCATGACACTGTGCCTGTGTGCTTTGACTGTTCTCTCGGACGTGCTGAGAGCGTAGGCGATTTGCTTGTTGCGCTTCTCGCGAACGATCAGGTCGAAAACCTGGAATTCACGCGGCGCCAGGCTCGCCACGCGAGTCGGGAGCGCATGAACACGATCGTGTTCACTACGCCGTAGCAGCGCCCGTTCGCTTGCATCTAGCAATGCCTTGACGGAAGTTTCTCCAGGAAATCTTAGGCACCTGCCCGCTCAAACGTTGGCCTCGATGTTGCCTTGGCCCTGAGGAATTTGATCGGCAGCAGCGACGGGTCCGGTCATTCCAAGAATAGCGAGGAACGGCAGCTTCCGGTTCTCGAACAGGCAGGTTGCGCCAATTGCCGACCTTGCCGGCGCATCTCCAGAGCCGCCCTTCGCGTTCCGACTGGTATCGACCCAAACACGGTCCTTTCCCGAAAGGAAGTTGGAACGTCCGGACTGTAGGTCAACTTCGCCTTTCCCAAAGGGATGCCCGACGGCAATCCAGTCTTAGGCTGGAGACGCCTCAAGGATGGAAATGGGTCCTTGGGTCTGAATCACTTGTTCAAGCCGTAGCCCGGCGGCGTCGAACAGGCTGGCATATTGTGCCTCCATCCTCTCCAGGCCGCCGGTGACGGCGAGCATCACCACGTCGATTTCTTTAATCAGGTCCGGTTCGTCACCCGGCGGCACGAGCGTCTCGGCCACGAGCACCCTCCCGTTCGGCAGCATAGCCTTACGGCAATTTCGCAGGATCGCTGCAGCACGCCCATCATCCCAATCGTGAACGACCTTCTTGATGAGGTAGACGTCACCACTGGGGACGCTCTCAAAGAAGTCACCGGCGACAAATTCGGTGCGCGGCAGGTCGCCTCCGGCACCCTGCCGTGCTGC